>DASXKW010000001.1:0-4347 GCA_036496625.1 Solirubrobacterales bacterium
TTGGACGATGTCGAGGCGATCGGTCCAGGCGCCCTGGCCTTCTGCGAGGACCTCGCTCAAAGACCAATCTACGTATGGGGAGAGGGCCCCCTCGCACTCTTCGATGTGGCGGGCGAAGGTCGGTGAGGACTCCAGCAGCTCCGCTGCCATGCGGGGGTGCTGGGAGCCCTGGCCGGCGAAGAGGAAGACGGGGGCCTGGGAGGAGCGCGATGCTCCCCTTGCGAGGGCGGGGGCATCGGTGCCCTTGGCCAGAGCGTCCAGGGCGCCGAGCAGCTGCTTGCGCTCGGTCCCGACGGCGACCGCTCGCTGCTCGAAGGTGGAGCGGGTGGTGAGCAGGGAGTAGGCGACGTCGAGGGGCTCGGTCTCGGGGTCCTCGCGCAGGTGGGTGGCCAGGCGGCTTGCCGCCTCGCGCAGAGCCTCGGGCGTTTTGGCCGAGAGGGCGAGGGGGATCTGGGCGGGCAGGGGCTGCTCGCTCTCCTCTCCACCTTGCTCGCCCTCGCTGGGACTGGGCTCGGGCGCCACTGGCTCGGGCTCCGGAGCCTCCTCCAAGATCACGTGTGCGTTGGTGCCGCTGAATCCGAATGAGGAGACGCCCGCCCGCCTCGGCCGCCCGTTGGGCTCCCACTCGACAGCCTCGGTGAGCAGCTCGATCTCCCCCGCCTCCCAGTCGACCTTGGTCGAGGGGGCGTCGACGTGAAGCGTCTTGGGCAGCACGCCTTCGCGCATCGCCACCACGGTCTTGATCACTCCCGCCACCCCTGCCGCGGCCTGGGCGTGGCCGATGTTGGACTTCAAGGAGCCGAGCCGAAGCGGCGCCTCGCGGTCTTGGCCGTAGGTCGCCAACAGCGCGCCGGCCTCGATCGGGTCGCCGAGGGTGGTGCCGGTGCCGTGGGCCTCGACCGCGTCGATGTCTTGCGGGGTCAGCCGGGCGTTGGCGAGGGCCTGGCGGATCACCCGCTCCTGGGAGGGGCCGTTGGGGGCGCTGAGGCCGTTGGAGGCGCCGTCCTGGTTGACCGCGGAGCCGCGGATCGTGGCCAGGATCGGGTGGCCGTTTGACCGGGCGTCGGAGAGGCGCTCGAGGACGAGCATGCCAACCCCCTCCGAGAAGCCCGTCCCGTCCGCCGCCTCGGCGAAGGACCTGCAGCGCCCATCGGGAGAGAGGCCGCGCTGGGCGCTCATCCCGATGAAAGCGCCGGGCGTCGTCAGGACCGTCACCCCACCCGCAAGCGCCAACGTGCACTCTCCCCCCCGCAGCGCCTGGGAGGCGAGGTGAAGGGCGACCAGCGAGGAGGAGCAGGCGGTGTCGATCGTCATCGTCGGCCCCTCCAGGCCGAGCGCATAGGCGATGCGACCGGAGACGATGCTGGATGTCATCCCGGGGGAGATCCCGTACTCCATTGCGCCGTAGTCCTGATACATCACCCCGGCGAAGACGCCCGCTTGGGCGCCCTTCAGCGAGGCGGGATCTATGCCGGCATCCTCAAGCGCCTCCCAGGCGCCTTCGAGCAGGAGGCGCTGCTGTGGATCGGTGACCGTCGCCTCGAGCGGGCTGATGCTGAAGAAGCCGGGGTCGAAGTCACCAGCCCCAGTGAGGAAGCCGCCATGACGGGCATAGCTGGTGCCGAAGTTGTCTGGATCGGGGTTGTAGAGGCGCTCAAGGTCCCAGCCGCGGTCGGCGGGGAACTCGGAGATCGCGTCGCGGCCCTCGGCGACGAGCTCCCAGAGCTCCGTGGGGGAGCCGACGCCACCGGGGTAGCGGCAGCTCATCCCGACGATCGCGATCGGCTCGGAGGCGCCGGAGAGGATGCGGGCGTTCTCCTTGCGAAGTCGATCCCGATCTTTGAGCGCAGCCCGAAGCGCTACGACGACATCTTGCTTGACCTCACTCATTCGGCTCTCCCGCCTTTGTCTCGATTGGAGCTCCGTCGGCGTCCTCGCCTCCGTCGATGCTCTCCCGGATCAGTTCCTCGACGTCCATCTCGTCGATCAGGCTTTCGTCTGTCGTCTCGGCCTCGGCGTCGCCGTCCTCCCTCGCGAGCCGCACGAGGGAGTCGAGCAGGCCAGTACTGCGAAGTCGCGAGAGAGGAATCGTCGCGAGGAGGTCGCGGACCTCGCTTTCCTGGCTCTCCAGCGCTCCCCCCTGTCCCTCTTTCGCCGTCGCCTTCAAGACCAGGAACTCGGCCAGGGCAGCGGAGCTCGGATAGTCGAAGACCACGGTTGGGGGCAGCTGCATCCCGGTCCCGATCGCCAATCGGTTGCGGAGTTCCACCGCCGCAAGGGAGTCGAAGCCGAGCTCCAGGAAAGCCTTGTCCGGCTCGATCGCAGCGCCCGAATCGTGCCCCAGCACGTTCGCCACCTCGGTCTTGACGAGCTCGAGGACGTGGGCGCCGTGATCTGCCTCCGGCATCGAGGCGAGCTTCTTCACCAACGAGCCGGCGGCGACCGGACGTCGCTTCGGCACACGGACCAAGCCACTGAGAATCGGCGGCAGGAAGCCGGCGGCTGCCATCGAGCGAAGGCCGACGGGGTCGATGCCCATCGCCAGGCAATCTGGGCGCCCGGAGGCAACGGCTTGGTCGAAGAGCGCGAGGCCCTGCTCTTCGGGCAGCGCAACGACGCCCACGCGACGCAGACGCGTCAGGTCCATCTCCGAAAGACCCGCGGCCATCCCGGCGGACCCGGCCCAGAGGCCCCATGCGATCGATGTGCCGGCGAGCCCCTCGGCACGGCGCCTCTGGGCGAGCCCGTCGAGGAAGACGTTGGCGGCAGCGTAGTTACCCTGTCCCGGGCCGCCAAGCGTCCCTGCGGCGGACGAGAAGAGGACGAACGAGCTCAGCTCCATTCCCGCGCTCAGCTCGTGCAGGTGCCAGGCGGCATCGACCTTGGGAGCGAAGACCGGGTCCAAGCGCTCAGGGGTAAGCGAATCGATCGTCGCGTCGTCGAGGACGCCGGCGATGTGAACCACGGCGCCCAGGGAATGGGCCTCGGGGATCGAGGCAAAGAGCTTTTCGAGCTGGTCCCGCTTGGAGACGTCGCAGGCGACGATGCGCACGTCGGCGCCGAGCTCTCGCAGCTCGGATTCGAGGTCCTCCGCTCCCTCCGCCTCGGGGCCGCTGCGGCTGACCAGGAGCAGGTGGCGGGCGCCGTGGGCCTCGACCAGATGCCTGGAAGTTAGAGCGCCCAGGCCGCCGGTGGCTCCGGTGATCAGGACGGTGCGCTCGGGATCGAAGAGAGGTGGAGTCTCCTCCCCGCCTGGGCTCGGCAGGCGAGCCGCTCGCGGCGCCAGCGCCGATCCGTCGCGCAGGGCGAGTTGGGATTCCTTCGAGGTGTGGCCCACGGCAGCGGGAAGTAGCGCGAGGGACGCCTCGGAGCAGTCGGTGTCGATCAGAGCGAAGCGACCGGGGTGCTCCGACTGGGCCGAGCGAACCAGTCCCCATGCCGCAGCCGCGGCAGGATCCGGAGAGTCCTTCGCGACCGCCGCGATCGCGTTCTCGGTGAGGATGACCAGGCGCGACTCGCCCAGCTCGGGTGCCGCGAGCCATTCCTGGATGAGCCGCAGCACTTCAGCGCAGCGAGAGCGCGCGCCCTCGATCGGGTCCGCGGCCGGCTGGCCCGGCTGGCCGCGCCAGAGCACCGTCGCCGGGGCCACAGCATCCTCTTCGTCGAGCGATTCGCGCAGGGGGGTCAGCTCGCCTGTCAACTCGAAGGGGGCATCGCCTTCCGAGCCCGGCTGCACTTTCCCCCACTCGATCCCGAGGAGCCCCATCTGACCGCTTCCCTGGCCCTGCAGCTGCTCGGGGGAGATCGGGCGCACAGAGAGGGAGCCGACCTCGGCGATCGGGTCTCCGGCCGGGTCCACGACGAAGAGAGATACACCGGCATCCAATTTCTTCAGGCGCACTCGAAGCTCCCCGGCGCCGCTGCCGTACAGGCTCACCGCGCCCCAAGCAAAGGGAAGCGCCAATCCCTCGCCGGCCCCCGACTGTGCAATGGAGACGATGAGAGTGTGCAGCGCCGCATCGAACAGCGCCGGGTGCAGGCCGTAGCGCTCTGCTTCGCCGGCCTGCTCCTCGGCCAGCGATACCTCGGCGAAGACAGTCTCGCCCTCTCGCCAGGCGGCGGTCAGGCCCTGGAAGGCGGGGCCGTACTCGAGGCCCGCCTCGGCGAGGCGGTCATAGAGGAACTCGACGTCGACCGCTTCGGCTCCCTCGGGGGGCCAGGCCTCGAGCGGCTCTTGCGGCTCTGGGGCCTCTTCGCTGAGCAGGCCGGAGGCGTTTTGGGTCCACTGGGCGGGCTCTTCGTCCTTTTGGGCCTCGGGGCGCGAGTGGATCGATATCTCCCGCTTGC
>DASXKW010000002.1:0-10232 GCA_036496625.1 Solirubrobacterales bacterium
CCCTCGGACGGGCGGATACTCAAATCGCCGGTCTTGTTAGACCGGCGATTGGACGGCCGAGGGGCATCCCCCGGCCCTCCCTACCACCGGTAATGAGCAAAGGCCTTATTGGCCTGAGCCATGCGGTAAATATCGTCCTTGCGCTTCCAGGCGCTGCCCTGCTGCTGGTTAGCGTCGAGGATCTCGCTGGCAAGCCGCTCGGCCATCGAGTACTCACGGCGATTGCGCGCGTAGTCGACCAGCCAGCGAATCGCCAGGGTGCGAGCGCGGCGGGCGGGAACCTCGACCGGCACCTGGTAGGTGGCGCCGCCGACCCGCCGGGAGCGAACCTCGAGCACGGGGGTAAGTTGTTTGATCGCGGCCTCGAGAGTCTCGATCGGGTCCTCGCCGGAGCGCTCGCCGACGACCGCCAGCGCGTCGTAGACGATCCGCTCGGCGAGCTGCTTCTTGCCGTCGCTCATCACCTTGTTGATCAGCTGCTGGACGAGCCGGTTGCGGAAGCGCGCGTCGGGCTCGACCGGCCGGATCGTTGCTGCGGAGCGGCGCGGCATCAGAAGTCAGCTTGCCTTGACGCCGTAGCGCGAGCGCGCCTGCTTGCGGTCGGAGACGCCGGCTGCGTCGAGGGTGCCGCGGACGACCTTGTAGCGGACGCCCGGCAGGTCCTTGACCCGGCCACCGCGGACCAGGACCACGGAGTGCTCCTGCAGGTTGTGGCCCTCGCCGGGGATGTAGGTGGTGACCTCCATCCCGTTGGTCAGGCGCACACGGGCGATCTTGCGCAGGGCGGAGTTCGGCTTCTTCGGCGTTACGGTCGCGACGCGCGTGCAGACGCCGCGCCGCTGCGGGGCGGCAACGGCCTTCTTGCGGCCCTGTCCCGACTTGAGGCCGGGCGTCGTCGTCTTCTTCTTCGGGCGCTTGCGGCCCTTCCTGACAAGTTGATTCGTATTCGGCACGGCCGCGCATAGTAGAGCAGTCCGCCCAAGACCAGCCCCGCCGCTGCCGCGAGCTGCGCGTAGAAGCCGTTGTCGAGCACCGCCGTGGCGCCGGCGAAGCGCGAAGCCTGGGCGCCCTCATCGAGGCCCGCGGGGAGGTCGACGAGCAGGATCACCGCGACGCTGAGCAGGCCGAGGGCGACGACGACGCGGCCGAGGCCGCGTCGCTTGGGCCGCAGCGCGAGTACGGCGGAAGCCGCGGCGAGCAGGGCGATCGGGATCAGCACGAAGGAATGGGCTTCGACCGGCGTCTTGGCGCCGACGGTCGGCGCCGCCGCGGCCGCCAGCCCCGCATAGCCCGGCTGGCCGATCTCGATGCTGCGGTAGGAGACGAACTGGGAGACGATCAGGCAGATGGCTGAGGCGAGGACGACGCCGCAGACGGCGCGCTGGGGAGTGATCGCGGCGCTGGCTCTGGTCGCGCCGCGCGCCGCGGCCGCGCTGGCGCGTCGCAACAGCCGTTCGCCGCGGGAGAAGACGCGCAGCACGAAGACTCCGGCTGGACGCAGGCGCTTGCCAGCTGCATTGCGAAGCCGGACTGCCGCGCCGCGCAGCTTCGTCAGCCATCCAGCCAGGGCCGGGCGCAGCTTCTCGATCCGCCGCGCCGCCGCGCGATCGACCCGCTGGGTGCCCTTTGCAGCGCCCGTGAGGACCGCGCCGATGCGCCGCCGTGCCGCTGCTATCATCGCGCGTCGCTCAGGCAGTCTTTTCGACGTCCGTTTCGAAGTTCGTTTCGCCGGGCCCGCGAGGGCCTTTTTCATGCGCCGATCGCGGCTCTTGCCAGATCGCTTGCTTTTGTCCCGACCCCGTTTCACCATCAACCCTTACCTTAGGAACACATGCCACGCAGCTTTCCCCTAGAGAAGACGCGCAATATCGGGATCATGGCGCACATCGACGCCGGTAAGACGACGACGACCGAGCGCATCCTCTATTACACCGGCCGCACCCACAAGATGGGCGAGGTCCACGAGGGCGCCGCGGTGATGGACTGGATGGAGCAGGAGCAGGAGCGCGGGATCACGATCACCTCCGCCGCCACCGCCTGCGAGTGGAAAGGCCACCGGATCAACATCATCGATACGCCCGGCCACGTCGATTTCACGGTCGAGGTCGAGCGCAGCCTGCGCGTCCTCGACGGCGCGATCGCCGTCTTCGACGCGGTCGCCGGGGTCGAGCCCCAGTCGGAGACCGTCTGGCGCCAGGCGGACAAGTACAAGGTGCCGCGCTTCGCCTACATCAACAAGATGGACCGCACCGGCGCGGACTTCTTCAACTCCGTGCAGACGATGACGGAGCGGCTCGGGGCCAACCCGCTGCCGATCCAGCTGCCGATCGGCAGCGAGGACAACTTCAGGGGCGTCATCGATCTCATCGAGATGGTGGGGCTGATCTGGACCGACGAGCTCGGCGCCGAGTACGAGACGGTCGAGGTCCCCGAGGACCTCAGGGAGCAGGCCGAGGAATACCGCACCCAGCTGATCGAGGCCTGCGCCGACTACGACGACGAGCTGATGGAGGCCTACCTGGCCGAGGAGGAGATTCCCCACGAGCGGATCGCCAAGTCGCTGCATCGCGCCTGCCTCGACACCAAGGTGACCCCGGTGCTCTGCGGCAGCTCGTTCAAGAACAAGGGCGTGCAGCCGCTGCTCGACGCGATCGTCGAGCTGCTGCCCTCGCCCCTGGAGGTGCCGCCGGTGACCGGCGTCGTCCCCGCCGGCAAGGGCCGGGCGGAGGACAGCGAGGACGAGCGCCCCGCCGCCGACGACGGTCCCTTCGCCGCGCTTGCTTTCAAGGTCATGACCGACCCCTACGTCGGCAAGCTCACCTACTTCCGGGTCTACTCCGGCAAGCTGGAGAAAGGCGGCCGCGTCCTCAACGTCAAGACCGGCCGGACGGAGCGGATCGGGCGATTGCTGATGATGCACGCCAACAGCCGCGAGGAGATCGACGAGTGCTACTCCGGCGACATCTGCGCCGGCGTCGGCCTCAAAGACACGGGCACGGGCGACACCCTGGCCGCCCCGGATGCGCCGATCGCGCTGGAGAGCATCGAGTTCCCAGAGACCGTGATCGCCGTCGCGATCGAGCCGAAAACCAAGGCCGACCAGGAGAAGATGGGCAACGCCCTGCAGCGCCTCGGCGAGGAGGATCCGACCTTCAAGATCGAAAGCGACGAGGAAACCGGCCAGACGCTGATCCACGGGATGGGCGAGCTGCACCTCGAGGTGATCGTCGACCGCATGCTGCGCGAGTTCAAAGTCGAGGCCAACGTGGGCAAGCCGCAGGTCGCCTACCGCGAGACGATCCGCAAGCGGGTCGAGAAGGTCGAGGCGCGCTTCGTCCGCCAGACCGGCGGCCGCGGCCAGTTCGGCCACGTCGTGATCAACGTCGAGCCGGCGCCCGGCGAAGGCTTCGAGTTCGTCAACAAAATCAAGGGGGGCGTGATCCCAGGCGAATTCATCAAGCCGACCGAGCAGGGGATCGTCGAGGCGCTCGAGAACGGCGTCAAGGCCGGCTACCCGATGGTCGACGTCCGGGTCGAACTCGTCGATGGCTCCTTCCACGACGTCGACTCCTCTGAGATGGCCTTCAAAATCGCCGGCTCGATGGCGATTCAGGACGGCGCTCGCAGGGCCAACCCGGTCCTGCTCGAGCCGGTGATGGCGGTCGAGGTGGTAACCCCCGAGGACTTCCTCGGCGATGTGATCGGCGATCTCTCACGCCGCCGCGGCAAGGTGCAAGGCCAGGACCAGCGCGGCAACGCGCTTGCCGTACAGGCCTTCGTCCCGCTCGGCGAGATGTTCGGCTACGCGACCGAACTTCGCTCCATGACTCAGGGTCGCGCCACCTACACGATGCAGTTCGAGCGCTACGAGGAGGTTCCGGCGAGCATCGCGGAAGAGATCGTCGAGCATCGTTCGGGCGAGCCCGTCGGTGCGGCCTCATGAACGGGAACCGGCCCCAGGCCGGTTCTAGCTATATTTCCCAGGTTCGCCCGCAGGCAGGTCGAACTGACCTGCCCAGCAGCGCCCCGCAGACTTAATCAGCCAACGCAGACAGAACCCGACTTCGAAAGGTAGAACGGAGAGAGATGTCCAAGGAGAAGTTCGAGCGCGATAAGCCGCACGTGAACGTCGGCACGATTGGTCACATCGACCACGGAAAGACGACGCTGACGGCCGCGATCACCAAGACCCTCTCTACGAAGGGTGGCGCTGAGGCGAAAAGCTTCGACGAGATCGACAACGCTCCGGAGGAGAAGGAGCGCGGGATCACGATCGCGACCTCGCACGTCGAGTACCAGACCGATAACCGCCACTACGCCCACGTCGACTGTCCGGGCCACGCCGATTACGTGAAGAACATGATCACCGGCGCCGCGCAGATGGACGGGGCGATCCTGGTTGTCTCGGCCGCCGACGGCGTGATGCCGCAGACGCGCGAGCACATCCTGCTCGCCCGTCAGGTCAACGTCCCGCACGTCGTGGTCTTCCTCAACAAGGTCGACCAGGTCGACGACGACGAACTGATCGAGCTGGTCGAGGAGGAGGTCAAGGAACTCCTCGACGAGTACGACTTCCCCGGCGACGACACGCCGATCATCAAGGGCTCGGCGCTGAAGGCGCTGGAAGGGGACGAGGAGGCGCAGAAGGCGGTCTTCGAACTGGCCGACGCGCTCGACTCCTACATCCCCGAGCCCGTTCGCGAGCTCGACAAGCCCTTCCTGATGCCGATCGAGGACATCTTCTCGATCACCGGCCGCGGCACGGTGGCCACCGGCCGGGTCGAGCAGGGCATCGTCAACACCGGCGACGAGGTCGAGATCGTCGGGATCAAGGACACCACGACCACGGTCGTCACCGGTGTCGAGATGTTCCGCAAGATCCTCGACCAGGGCCAGGCCGGCGACAACATCGGCGCCCTCCTGCGCGGCACCAAGCGCGAGGAGATCGAGCGTGGGCAGGTGCTCTGCAAGCCCGGCTCGATCACGCCGCACACCAAGTTCAAAGCGGAGGTCTACTGCCTGAAGAAGGAGGAGGGCGGCCGTCACACGCCGTTCTTCTCGGGCTACCGGCCCCAGTTCTACTTCCGCACGACCGACGTGACCGGGATCGCCAACCTCCCCGAGGGGACCGAGATGGTGATGCCGGGCGACAACGTCGAGATGACGATCGAGCTGATCCAGCCGATCGCGATGGACCAGGGCCTGCGCTTCGCCATCCGCGAGGGTGGCCGGACCGTCGGCTCGGGGGTCGTCGCGGACGTCATCGAGTAGCCCAGCCCGAATCAGGGGCGGGCTTCGCCCGCCCCTCGCCGCTTTCGCGGCGAGACAATTTTAAAAAACATACGACCGGGGCGGCGCCCCAGACCAGGGCGGCGCCCCTTCCGCGCGGTAAGACGCGCGGAGAAAGAGCAAGAGAAGAGAGACAAAACGGTGGCGGCGATAGCAGCACAGAAAATTCGAATCCGGCTCAAGGCGTATGACCATGACGCCATAGACCGGGCTGCCCGCGAGATCGTCGAGACCGCCGAGCGCACTGGCGCCAGCGTCTCTGGGCCGGTGCCGCTGCCGACCGAGAAGAACGTCTACTGCGTGATCCGCTCGCCGTTCAAGGACAAGGACTCGCGCGAGC
Organism: Solirubrobacterales bacterium; assembly: GCA_036496625.1. Lineage (GTDB taxonomy): Bacteria > Actinomycetota > Thermoleophilia > Solirubrobacterales > 70-9 > VRUE01. The sequence continues at coordinate 5,630 of DASXKW010000002.1, forward strand.
ACTTCGAGATGCGCACCCACAAGCGGCTGATCGACATCCTCCAGCCCTCGCCGAAAACCGTCGACTCGCTGCAGCGCCTCGACTCGCTGCCGGCCGGCGTCGACATCGAGATCCGCCTTTAGCGCGATGGCGGCGATCCTCGGAAAGAAGCTTGGGATGACGCAGGTCTTCAACGAGGACGGAACCGTTGTCCCCGTTACCGTTATCGAGGCCGGTCCCTGCAAGGTGACCGCGGTCCGCGAGCCCGAGCGCGACGGCTACAAGGCCGTGCAGCTTTGCTTCGGCGAAGTCAAGGAAGGCAAGCTGACCCAGGCTGAGGAGGGCCACCTGAAGAAGGCAGGCGCCGCGCCGATGCGCCACCTGGTCGAGTTCCGCGACGAGGATCTCGGCGCCGAGGATGGTCCCAAGATCGGCGACGACGTCACCGTTGCCGCCTTCGAGGCGGGTCAGAAGGTGAAGGTCGCCGGGATCTCGATCGGCAAGGGCTTCCAGGGCGGGATCAAGCGCCACAACTTCAGCCGCGGCCCGGTCAGCCACGGCTCGCACAACGTTCGCGCGCCGGGCTCGATCGGCGCCAGCACGTTTCCCGCCCGCGTCTTCAAGGGGATGCGGATGCCGGGTCAGATGGGCAACAAGCGGGTCACCCAGAAGGGCCTCGAGGTCGCCCGGGTCGACGCCGAGCGCAACCTGCTTCTGATCAAGGGCTCCGTGCCGGGCTCGCGCAATGCGATGGTCGAGGTGAGGACCGATGGCTAACGCGAAAGCAGTGGTGCTGGGCAAGACGACCAAAGCCGATCTGCCAAAAGAGCTGTTCGCCGAGCCCTTCCACCACTCGTTGGTCGATGAGGCCGCCCGCGCCGATCTGGCCGCGCGCCGGCGTGGAACCGCTTCGACGCTGACCCGGGCTGAGGTCTCGATGACCGGCGCCAAGGCCTGGCGCCAGAAGGGCACCGGCCGCGCCCGCGTCGGCGCGCTGAGCTCGCCGAGCCGTTTCGGCGGCGGCGTCGCCTTCGGTCCCAAGCCGCGTCACTACACGGTCAAGGTCAACCGCAAGGCTCGCCGCAAGGCGATGCGCTCGGCGCTCTCGACCCACGCCGAGCGCGACAGCGTCGCTCTGCTCGACGCCAGCGCCTTCGATGCGCCCTCGACCAAGACCGCTGCGGAGGCGCTCGACAAGTGGGGCGCCAAGCGCTCGACTCTGATCGTGCTGGCTCCGGAGGAGAGCGGCGCGGCGAAGAGCTTTCGCAACATTCCCCGCGTCCACGTCGCCGAGGCAACCGCGATCGGAGTCGCGGACGTGATTGGCGCCGCCTCACTGGTCGTCTCCGAAGGCGCCCTGGCGAAGCTGCGGGAGAGGCTGGTCTGATGGACGCCCGCAACGTGATCATCCGCCCCGTCGTCTCCGAGAAGAGCTACGCGCTGATCGGAGAGGGCAAGTACACGTTCCGGGTCGACGACCGCGCCCACAAGACCCAGATCGCCCACGCGATCGAGGAGATCTTCGAGGTCAAGGTCGCCGCGGTGCGCACCTCCAAGGTGCGGCCGAAGCCCAAGCGCCGCGGCCTGCACCAGGGCAAGTCGCGGGGTTGGAAGAAGGCCATCATCCAGCTCGCTCCCGGTGAACGGATCGAGCTGTTCGAGGGCGCAGAGACTGCCTAGGGATCAAGGGATGCCAAACCGCAAAACAAAACCGACCAGCCCGGGACGCCGCTTCGCGACGTACCCGCTGCGCGAGCAGCTGACCGCCTCCAGCCCGGAACGCAAGCTGACCGAGGGCCTGCGCAAGTCGGGCGGTCGCAATGTCAACGGCCGCGTCACCGCCCGCCACCGCGGCGGTGGCGCGAAGCGGCGTTACCGTCAGATCGACTTCAAGCGCCTCAAGGACGGCGTGCCCGCCAAGGTTGCGACGGTCGAGTACGACCCCAACCGCAGCTGTTATATCGCTCTGCTGCATTACGCCGACGGCGCCAAGAGCTACATCCTTGCTCCAGCAGCGATATCGGTTGGCGATCAGGTGCAGTCAGGGCCCGGCGCCGATATCCGGCCCGGCAATGCGCTCGCCCTCGGCGACATGCCGACCGGCACGCTCGTCCACAACGTCGAGCTGACCCCCGGCCAGGGCGGCAAGCTCGGGCGCTCGGCGGGCACCTCGATCCAGCTCGCCGCCAAGGAGGGCGAGATGGTGACGCTGCGACTGCCCTCTTCGGAGATGCGGCTGGTCCGGGCCGAGTGCCGAGCCACCGTCGGCGTGCTCTCCAACGCCGAGCACCAGAACGTCAAGATCGGCAAGGCGGGCCGCAACCGCCACAAGGGCAAGCGACCGCAGAGCCGTGGCGTGGCGATGAACCCGGTCGACCACCCGCACGGCGGCGGTGAGGCTCACCACACCCCCGGCGGGCACCCGGTCACCCCCTGGGGCAAGCCGACGCTCGGCTACCGCACGCGTAAGAAGGGCAAGCAATCCGATCGCTACATCGTGCGCGGCCGGCGCCGAGGGAAGAAGAAGAGGTAAGCAACAAGATCATGGGACGCTCAACCAAAAAGGGTCCGTGGGTCGAAGGCGCGCTGATGAGGCGGGTCAACGCGATGAACGAGTCGGGCCAGAAGCAGATGCTGAAGACCTGGTCCCGCGCCTCGACGATCTTCCCCGACATGGTCGGCCACACGATCGCCGTCCACGATGGCCGCAAGCACGTTCCCGTCTTCATCTCCGAGTCGATGGTCGGCCACAAGCTGGGCGAGTTCGCGCCGACCCGCACCTTCCGCTCCCACTCCGGAACGGGCAAGGGTGAATAGCGTGGCCGAGGCCGCGCCGATCGTCGTCCGGGCGAGCTCCCGCTACGTGCGGGTGGCGCCGCGCAAGGCGCGCTTGATCGCCGACCAGGTGCGAGGCCTGCACATCGAGCAGGCGCGAGCGCTGCTGGAGTTCTCTCCGCGCGGTGCGGCGCAGGACATCCGCAAGCTGATCGAGTCCGCCGCCTCCAACGCGGAGAACAACCACGACCTGATCGCCGACGAGATGCTGATCGCAGAGATCACCGTCGACGAGGGCCCGACCCTGCGCCGCTTCCGGCCGCGCGCGATGGGGCGTGCCTCGCGGATCAACAAGCGAACCAGCCACATCGCCGTGGCGCTGACACCGGAAGACGAGGGCTGAGATGGGACAGAAGATCCATCCCGGCGGCTTCCGAGTCGGCTACATCCAGGACTGGAAGTCGAACTGGTTCGAGGAGAAAGACTTTGCCGATGTTCTCAACGAAGACCTGAGGATCCGCGAGCACATCGAAAACAAGCTTGCCCATGCCGGCCTGTCGAGGATCACGATCGAGCGCCACGGGGAGATCGCGGTCGACATCCACACCGCTCGCCCGGGCATCGTGATCGGCAAGTCGGGAAGCGAAGTCGACGCGCTGCGCAAAGACCTGCACAAGCTGACCGGGAAACCGGTCAAGGTGAACATCCGCGAGGTGAAGCGCCCCGAGCTCGACGCGAAACTGGTCGCCCAGTCGATCGCCGAGCAGCTGCAGAACAGGGTTGCCTTCCGCCGCGCGATGAAACGCGCCCTCACCTCGGCGATGCGCTCCGGCGCCCAGGGAGTCAAGGTCCAGGTCTCCGGGCGCCTCGGCGGCGCCGAGATGGCGCGGACCGAAGGCTATTCGGACGGCAGGGTGCCGTTGCACACGCTGCGGGCCAACATCGATTACGGCTTCTTCGAGGCCCGCACGACGACCGGCCGGATTGGCGTCAAGTGCTGGATCAACAAGGGCGAGGTGATGCCCGAGGGCTTCCGCACCAACCAGCTCGAGGACGACGAGCCGCAGGGCGGCCAGCGCGGCGGTCGCGGCGGAGACCGTGGCGGTCGTCCCGGCGGCGACCGCGGGCGCCCGGGTGGCGACCGTGGCCGCGGCGGTCAGCGCGGGGGCGGTCGCTGATGCTGATGCCGAAGCGGGTCAAGCACCGCAAGCAGATGCGCGGCCGGATGCGCGGCAACACCAAGGGCGGCAGCACCGTCGCCTTCGGCGAGTACGGGTTGAAGACGCTGGACCGAGGCTGGATCACCAACCGCCAGATCGAGGCCGCCCGCGTGGCGATGACCCGCAAGATCAAACGCGGTGGCAAGGTCTGGATCAACGTCTTCCCCGACAAGCCCTACACGAAGAAGCCCGCCGAGACGCGGATGGGCTCCGGCAAGGGCAACCCCGAGGGCTGGGTTGCGGTGATCAAGCCGGGCAAGGTGATGTTCGAGCTGGCCGGCGTGCCGGAGGACCTCGCCCGCGAGGCGCTGCGCCTGGCCGGTCACAAGCTTCCCGTCAGGACCAAGTTCGTCAGGCGCGAGGGGGTCGATTCCCAGTGAAGGCGGCCGAGGTGCATGACCTCAAAGACGACGAGCTGATCGCGAAGCTGATCGACGCCAAGCAGGAGAAGTTCAACCTGCGATTTCGCCAGGCGACCGGCGAGCTGGAGAACACGTCTCGGATCGGGGTTGCGCGGCGGGATGTGGCCAAGCTGCTGACGGTTGCCAGGGAGCGCGGGATCGACGTTGAGAAAGAGTTGAAACGATGAGTGACGAGGAGAAAAAAGACGTGGTTGACGAGACGCCTCA
>DASXKW010000003.1:0-12592 GCA_036496625.1 Solirubrobacterales bacterium
CCGACCGCTACGCGACTATCTCTATCTGCGGCCCGGCGGCCGCCTGCTCCGGGTCCTCCCGGGCCAGCACCGCCTCCAGCGAGGCGATCGCCACGGCAAGCTCCTCCTCGTCGGGCTCCCGCGTGGTCAGGTTCTGCAGCATCAGGCCAGGCCACATGATCGCCCGCACCCAGCGCTTGCGGCGGTTCTTTCCCGCCCACTTGATCACCTCATAGGAGAGTCCGGCGATCAGCGGGATGCCGAGGATGCGCGAAGCCACCAGCCAGTACCAGGCCGGCAGGCCGATCGGAGCGAAGACGAAGATCGCCAGCACCATCACGATCAAGAGGAAGCTGGTGCCGCAGCGTGGGTGAAGCCGCGAGTAGAGCTTGGCGCGAGCCGGCGTCAGCTCGTCTTCGGCCTCGTAGCAGGAGATCGTCTTGTGCTCGGCGCCGTGGTACTCGAAGACGCGGCGCAGGTCCTTGAGGCGGCTGATCGCGGCGATGTAGGCGATGAAGATCCCCGTCCGCAGCACTCCCTCGACCAACCAGAAGAGAACTGGCGAGCCGAGCTGGCCCTTGATCAGGCTGGTCAACCCGACCGGGACGACGAAGAAGAGCCCGATCGCCATCAGCATCGAGAGGGCGATGGTCAGGCCCCAAACCCAGCCGCCGATCTCCTCCGGCTCGCCGTCCTCGTCCTCCTCGAGCTGGGCGTTGGCCGAGATCCCCAGCGCCCGGAAGCCGATCTTCAGCGACTCGCCGAGGGCGATGATGCCGCGCAGCACCGGCAGGCGCCAGAGGCGATGGCGCTTGGCCCAGGGCTTGATTGACTCGGAGCTGATCTCGATCTCGCCGTCGGGGCGGCGGCAGGCCACGGCCCAGATGGAAATGCCGCGCATCATCACGCCCTCGAGCACGGCCTGGCCACCGACCGGCGCATCGCGTTTGGCGACCAGCGCGCCGTCGGGCATGCGCAGCGGATCCGCCCCGTTGCGCGACGCGGATAACTTGGCTTTCGGTGAGCCCAGCTCTGGGCTCACGCGCTACCTCCCGGCCTTGGCGTGCTTCGCAGCGCGGCGCTGGAAGCGCTCGACCCGGCCGCCCGTGTCGACGAGCTTCTGCTTGCCGGTGTAGAACGGGTGGCACTCCGAGCAGAGCTCGACGTGCAGATCGGACTCTGTCGAGCGCGTGTAGAACTGGTTGCCGCAGGAACAATGCACGTTGGCCAGCGTGTACTCAGGATGTATTCCGGCTTTCATTGCTTCCAGTTTAGATGACTGGCGCAAGTTGCCCCTCAAGGGGTTTTGAAACCGCCCCTGGCTGCCGATAGCTGATCAATGGAAACCACGGTTCCAAGCGCGACCGGCTCCAGGCGAGCGCGTGCGCTTCGCCGCGGCTTGGCGATCCTGCTGCTCGGCGGCACCGCTGCCGTGGCAATCCATGACTGGCTCGGAGTGGGCGCCGGCCTCCACGCCGTGATCGCAGAACCCCTCTACGACGCGGTAGTGCTCGGCGCCGGCCTCGCCTGCCTGATCCGGGCTTCGGACTATAGGCGCGAGCGCACGGCGTGGCTGCTGATCGGCGCTGCGATCATCCTCTGGGGCGCTGCCGAGGTCTACTGGACGGTCGCGATCGAAGGCAACGCCTCGGCGCCCTACCCCTCGCCCGCCGACATCGGCTACCTCGCCTTCTATCCGCTCGCCTACGCCGGCCTGGCGATGCTGGTCAGGGCCCGAGCGCACGAGATCAACTGGCGGCTCTGGATGGACGGCGCGATCGCCGCCCTCGGCACGGCCGCGCTCGGCACGGCCTTCGTCTTCGACTTCGTCGTCGAAAAGGCGACCGGGACGCCGATTCAGGTCGCGACCACGCTTGCCTACCCGCTTGGCGACATCGCCATGCTCTCGCTCGTGGTCGGAGTGGTCGCCCTGACCGGCTGGCGGCCGGGTCGCACCTGGTCGCTGCTGCTCGTCGGCCTCTCGGCCCTGGTCATCGCCGACATCGCCTACACGCTGCAATCGACCGGCGGCGCCCTGCCGGGGGGCGAATGGATCGACCCGATCTACCTGATCGCCGCCGTCTGCCTCGGCGCCGCCGTGTGGCAGCCAGCCCAGGCGGCCGCCATCACCTCCCCCAAGAGCGACGGCCGCCGTGAGATCGTCGTCCCAGCCGTCTTTGCCGGAGTGATGATCGGCCTCTTCGCGATGCAGTACTACAGCGCCACCAGCGGCCTCGCGACCGTGCTCTGGGCGGCGACGATGACCGCGGTGATCGTGCGGCTGGCGATGAGCGACCGCGAGAACAAAAAGCTGCTCGAGCAAGTTCGGACCGACTGGCTCACCGGCCTCAGCAACCGCGGCCGAATGCAGGTCGACCTCGAGGACGGGTGCAAGCGGGCGAGCGATGAGCGCCCGGTGATGCTCTACCTCTTCGACCTCAACGGCTTCAAGCGCTACAACGACACCTTCGGCCACCCCGCCGGAGACACGCTGCTGACCAGCCTCGGACAAGCCCTGCGGGAGGCTGTCGGCGAGGACGGCACCGCCTACCGGATTGGAGGCGACGAGTTCTGCCTGCTGCTCACCTGCGAGCCAGAGCGCTTTGACGCAGTGGCACGGGAGGCAGCGAAGGCGCTGAGCGCAAGCGACAGAGGCGTCGATGTCTCCGCTTCCTGGGGCGGGGCGACGATCCCGCAAGAGGCGGCCGATCCCTCCTCCGCGCTGCAGCTCGCCGACGTGCGGATGTACGCGCAGAAGGAGTCGCGACGCGCCGCCCAGGGCGGCCCGGTCCACCTGCCCGCGCTCCCTACTCCACAGGCTTCGATGCCCCGGCACTGAGCGCGGCGAGCAGCGCGTCGAGGGTTCGACCCACTTCGATCCGCATCGCATCCGGGTCCTTCGCCCTGGCCACCAGCATCGCCGCCTCGTCGAGGGCGCCCATCAGCACGTGCGCGAGCGGCCGCACCGGCTGGCGCTCGATCGCACCGGCGTCGACGGCTGCCTGGAGGGTGGCCTCGATCAGGCCGAGACCGTGCTCGGTGGCGATCTCCCGCCAGCGGTCCCAGCCGAGCACCGAGGGGCCGTCGAGCAGCGCGATCTGCTGCGTCTCGGGCTCCATCGCTGCGGCCAGGAACATCTCGGCGCCGGCCCGCATCGCCTCCATCGGCGAGGTCGCGTTTGCCGCCAGCGCGCCCGCGGCGATGCGCTCGGCCAGCTCGGCCTCGATCCGCTCGTAGACGGCCTCGAAGAGCTCTCGCTTGCCGTCGAAGTGGTGGTAGAGCGCGCCGCGGGTCACCCCCGCGGCGCGAACGATCTCCTCGGTGCCGACCCCGGCGTAGCCACGCTCGGCGAAGAGGTGGCGCGCGGCCGAGATCAGGGCGCCGCGAGTCGACTCCGAGCGCTCTGCCTGTGTGCGTTTGACATTCATACTGCCTGTATGTATCTTACGCGCTCCGTCGGTCGGAAAACAAGCTCTGAGGAGGATGCGATGAACCAGTCAGACCAGCGCCATGAGGTCGACCTGCCAGCTGGGCGGATCCGCTACCGCGAAGCCGGCGAGGGCAAGCCGGTCGTCTTCGTCCACGGGTTCCTCGTCGACGGCCGCCTCTGGGATGGCGTCGTCGATCGGCTTTCCGGTCGCTGCCGCTGCATCGCGCCCGACTGGCCGATCGGGGCCCAGCAGGTGCCGATGAATCCGGATGCGGACCTCTCCCCTCCCGGCATCGCCGCAATCGTCGACAGCTTTCTCGCCGCCCTCGATCTCGATGACGTGACGATCGTCGGCAACGACTCCGGCGGAGCGATGTCGCAGGTGCTCGTCACCCGCCACCCGCAGCGCATTGGCCGCCTCGTGCTGACCAACTGCGACACCCACGACAACTTCCCGCCGGGAATCTTCAAGGCAATGCCGCCAATTGCCAAGCTGCCCGGCGGCATGACCCTGCTCTCGGCGCCGTTCCGCATCGGCGCCCTCGCCCGCGCCGCCTTTCGGCCGTTCGCGCGGACCGAGATTCCCGAGGAGCTGATCGCTTCCTGGATGGCTCCGGGGCTCACCGACCCCGGCGTCAAGCACGACGCCAAGAAGGTGACGGCAGGGATGAACAAGCGCTACACGCTCGAGGCAGCGAAGAAGCTGAGCGACTCAGAGATGCCGCTGCTGCTTGCCTGGGCGCCAGGCGACCGCTTCTTCCCGATCTCCTACGCGGAACGGCTCGCCAAGGAGACTCCGAACGCGCGCCTCGTCCAGATCCCCGACGCAAAGACCTTCGTGGCGCTCGACCAGCCGCAACGGCTGGCCGATGAGGTCGCATCATTCGTCGAGGCGAATTGAGGCACAACGCGCAAGCTGCGCGTTCTTTTCGCTGCTTGCGCGTTTTTCGTCTGACCGGAGGGCCATCCTGTTGCAACGCCCCCTACAGGACGGAGAGCCATGGCTCAGGAGATCTTCGACCAGGACAGGCCAAGGAGCACGATGGCGCAGCGCCTCGACGAGGCCTTCGCCGGCTGCGAGCATTGGACGATCGCGCCGCCCTCTCAGCGGCGCAGCGAGGTCGTCTTCAGCCCGCGGCTCTCGAGTTCCTCAAGGATGAGCGGCAGCGCCGCTGCGGTGCGCGCCCAGGAGCCGCGCGCGCTGTAGTAGTCGGCGTCGTGCAGGAGGACGATGTCGCCGGCCCCGATGCCGGAGCTCGATCGACGCGCGATCGACGCGGCGGTGGCGCTCCTCCTCCAGTCCTTTCCCCAGCGTGACCAGAGCACCGGCCGCCAGCCGCGGCGGCGCACGGCGCGCAGGGTCGAGCAGCTGAAGATGCCGTAAGGCGGGCGGTAGTCGGAGATCGCCTGTCCGCTCGCCTCCTCGATTGCGGCCCGGGCCCGCTCGGCGTCGTCGAGAAACTCGCCGACGCTGAGGCGCAGCAGGTTGCGGTGGCGGTGGCAGTGCAACTCGACCCGATGCCCCCCAGCGACGATCTCGGCGGCCAGCGCCGGGCGTCTCAGCACCTGCTCTCCGGCGAGAAAGAAGGTGGCCGTCGCGCCCGCCTCGCGCAGGGTCTCCAGGACGGCCGGAGTTCCCTGGGGGTGGGGTCCGTCGTCAAAGGTGAGCACAACCCCGTCGACGCCCTCCTGGCGAAGCTCGACCCCCAGGGCGGGACCGATGCCGGGGACGATCGGGGCCAGAGCAGGCCCGGCGTGCACGACCGCTGCCGCCGTCGCGCCTGCCCCAAGCAGCGTTCCGATCAACGTCCTTCGGAGGCGGAGGCCGGATGCGAGGCGGGCAACGCTACCCGGGCTGGGTGAACGGCCGTGCTCGGCGGGGTGGTGTCGGTATCCCTGCCGAAATGGATCCGGCCCTCGAACGGCGTTGCGACCTTCGACACCACATGGTACGGCCCGTCCCAGTGGCCGACGAGGCCGCCGGTGACGATCAAGGTGATCGCGATCGCGGCAAGGCTGACCGCCGCTGCGACGCGACCGACCCGCAATCGCCAGACCGGCTGCGGGCGCACGCGCGGGCGCACCGTGAGCACGCGCGAGGCGATCGAGGGCAGCGACGCAAACGAGGAATCCGGCGAGCGGCGCTCGCGAGTGACGTGGCGCAGAACCGACTCCAGCTCGTGCTTGGAGCCCGCCACCTCGGCCAGGCCGAAGCGTTCGAAGGCGGCGTTGTTGGCGCGCAAGTGGCCGGCCGAGAAGCCGTAGGAGACCACCGGGCAACCGCGGATATGCGCCTCGAGGACGGTCAGGCCGGCGGTGGCGTGAATCATCGCGTCGGCGGCCGCCATCCAGTCGCTCATCTGCTCGGTGAAGCCGAGGACGCGGACCTGCTCGTTGTCTGCGAAGGCGCGCTCGAGCTTCTCGCGGGCGATGTCGTTGCGACCGGTGATGCAGACGACCAGGGCGTCCTCGGAGAGGGCCGAGCGAATCGCTCCCTCGAGGTCGCCGATTCCCCAGCCGCCGCCGGAGACGAGCACGACCCGCGCGTGGGCCGGGACGTCGAGCGCCTCGCGAGCGTCGCGGCGCGTGCGCGGCATCAGGAAGTCGCTGGAGATCGGCGGGCGCACCCACTCGACGGTTCCGGGGCCGACCAGCTTCTCGACCTCCTCGATCGACTCCGGATGGGTGACGTAATGCAGGTCGACTCCGGGGTGAGCCCAGTAGCGCAGCCCTGCCAGGTCGGTGATCGCCGACTGCACCGGGATATCCAGGCGCCGGTTCTCGCGCAACATCCCCAGGACCGCGGTGACGCCGGGGTAGGTCGAGATGACGACGTCGGGGTCATGCGCCTCGATGACCTTCAGCAAGCCGCGGCCCGAGAACACGTAGCCGAGGTGGTGAAAGAGCCAGCGCGCCGGGGCGAACTTGGTTATCAGCCAGTACTGGATGTCGAACAGCCAGGGCATCCAGCGGAAGGTCACCTTGGAGCCGTTGCGGAGGACCGTGGCGGAGAGCTTTCCCATCGCCTCGAGCCCGTTGGCAATCTCCACCTCGACCCCGGGAACCTCTTCTTCGAGGTCGGCCTTGATTATCCGCGCCGGCAGATCGTGTCCCTCGCCGATATCGGCGCTCAGGACCAGGACCCGCGGCGGGCGCTCCTCGGCGCGGGCGGCGCCGGAGAGCAGGGCGCCGGCAGCGTGGTCGTTGCCGTTCAGCGAGGGCTTCTTGCCGGGGATCGGGTCCGGCGGTCGGGTCGTGCAGCGAACCCATTCGACGTACTTCCTGACCCCTTCGCGGAAGCTCGTTTCGGCCTTCCAGCCGATCTCCTCGAGGGCGCGGACGTTCGAGATCGCCTTGCCGGGGAAGTCGCCCGGCCGCGGCGGCGTGTGAACGATCTCGCAGTTATCGGTGTTTTCCTGCACCCGCTCGGCGATTTCGAGGATCGTCACGACCTCGTCGCCGGAGAGGTTGTAAGTGCGGCCCGCCGCCTCGGGGGCGAGGGCGGCGACGATCCCGTCGGCGAGGTCCTCGACGTAGATGAAGCTGCGGGTCGTGCTGCCGTCGCCGGCGATCGTCAACGCCTTTCCTTCGAAGGCGAGGTCGGTGAACTTGGCGACGACGCCGGCGGCGCGGGCGCGCGGCCCGTAGGGGATGCCGAAGCGCAGCACGGTGCTCTCGAGGTCGTAGAGCTCGGCGTAGCCGGAGCAGTAGGTCTCCCCCGCCAGCTTCGTCGCGGTGTACAGGTGCCGCGGCGCCGGGATCGGGGTTTCCTCGTCGACGTCCTGCTCGGCGCAATCGCTGTAGACCCAGGTGGTGGAGCCGTAGACGACGCGGCCGACCTTGGCCCGGCAGGCAGCCTCGAGCACGTTGAGGGTGCCGCGCGTGTTGACCTCCTCCGCCAGCACCGGGTCGGCGAGGACGTGGGAGACGTCGGCGACGGCGGCGAGGTGGATGACGGCGTCGCAGTCGCGCATCGCCAGGTCGAGGTTGGCGGAGTCGGTGATCGAGCCGGTGAAGGTCTCGACCTCCAGCGGCGTGTGGTAGGGGGAGGCGCTGAGGTCGAAGATGCGCGGGGTGATGCCGCGATCGATCAGGCGGTCGACCACATGGGAGCCGATGAAGCCGCCGCCGCCGGTTACCAGGACCCTCATAGAACCCCTTTCGTGCTTCTCTCGCTCACGCTGATCATCACCAGAGGTCTCGTTCGCTCGCTCCGCACTCAGGCCTCCTTGCCGAGAGCAGCCTGGCGGCTCTCCGGTCGGTAATAGAGCGGCACGCACCAGTGGTTCTCTGCCACCCAGTCGGTGTTCGGCAGCTCGTCGGAGCGGCCCATGATGCGATGGCAGGGCTCTTCGTAGACGCGGCCGGTGGACTTCTCGATCGGATCGAAGACGAGGTACTTGTAGAGGCCTGAGGTCATCCCCTCGGGCAGCTCGAGCCTGGCGGGGTGCAGCGCGTCGAGGTGCTCGCGCGCGTGCTCGTTCTTCCAGGCGACGATCTCCCCCATGCGGTCGGCCTGGACGAGGCCGAGAGCGGCGGTGAACTCGCTCATCCGGAAGTTGAGGCCGTCGACCTCGTGCTCGAACTTTCCGTAGTTGCGGAACTTGCGCGCGAACTCGATCAGCTCGTCGTTGGCGGAGACGAGCACCCCGCCCTCACCCGTCGAGACGGTCTTGGTCGCGTAGAGCGAGTAGACGCCGGCATCGCCGAAGCCCCCCGGCTTGCGGCCGCTCCACTCGGCGCCGTGGGCGTGGGCGCAGTCCTCGAGCAGGAAGATCCCGTTCTCGCGGCAGTAGGCGGCGATGCGCTCGGCCTCGAAGGCGATGTGGCCGCCGATGTGGACGAGGATCGCGGCCTTCGGCCGGTGCTTGTCGGCCTTTGCCTCGAAATCGTCGAAGGACATGCAGAGGTCGCTGCGGTTGCAGTCGACGAACTCGACCTCGGCGCCGGCGTTGATCGCCGCCAGCGGGGTCGCCATGAAGGTGTTGGAGGGACAGAGGACCGTCTCGCCGCTCACCCCGGCGAACTCGAGCGCGGCCAGGGCGCCTCCCGCCCAGCTCGAGAGGCCGAGGCTCGGCAATCCGTTCCAGTCCGCCCAGCGCTGCTCGAAGGCGTCCAGCACCTGACCCTCCGACCACTGCTCGGAATCGAGGACGTCGGTCCACAGCTCGAACAGGCGAGCGCGGTCGCGATGGTCAAACCCGATCGCGAACTTGGTCGCGTCGGGCCGGGTTGTCTCTGCGGACCCTACGGTGGCTCCTTGGTGGGCGGTGTGGCTGGGATTGCCTCCGCGGGACGATTAAAGGCACAGCGCAGGAGGCGCCGCAAGGCTACCAGCGAAGCCGGACTCGAATCAGCCAGCCTCGTTCGAATGGGCGCTTTCGAGAACGGCGCCAACCGTCTTCGAGCCGGCGAGCAGGACGGTCCCGGAGACGGCGACTCCCATCGAGACGACCAGGGCGACCCCGCCGAGAGGCGTCGAGGCCCAGGACTCGCCGAAGATCAGCGGCGCGAGAAGAACCGGAACCAGCACCTGCACGGCGAACATCACCGGCGCGACGTGGGTCGCGGGGCGGCGCTGGAGGGCGCTCATCTCGCTGAGCAGAGCCAGGCCCTCCGAAGCCGCCGCGGTGGCGAGCCAGGCGATCGCGACGAGCCAGGCGCCGGCGGCCAGCTCGTCGGTGAGCAGCTTGCTGGCGATCGAGGTCCAGGCGTAGCCGAAGCCGGCAGCGATCACCGGCAGCCAGCCGATTGCAGAGGCGCGCCCCCGCAGCAGGTAGGGAGCGGCGATCGGGATCGCCACCAGACCGAGAGCCAGGGCAATCGCGCCTGTCCCGGCGTGGTCAGTGGTCCGATCCGGCGCCGCCCAGGCAACACCCGCCAAGCCGACGATGATCGCCGCCACCGCCGTCCACTCCCGCCATCCGGGCGCCTCCCCCAATTTCGTCGCCCCCAGCCAGAGGAGGAGGATCAAGCCGCTGGCCAAGCAGGGCTGCACAACCGTCAGCGGAGCCAGCAACAGCGCCCCGATCTCCAGCGGCCAGCCAAGCAGCCCAAGCGCCGTCGCCCCAAGCCACTTCCGGTTCCGCACGAGCCGACCCAGAAGCGAGGGCCGCAACGAGTGCTCCCCAGGCACCTTCCGCGCCTCCAGGGCCTGAAAGGCAATCGAAGCGTTGTAGAGCAAAGAAGCTCCAACCGCCGCAACGATCCCGAGGACAACCACGAGCCGACCCTAGCTGGCGACCCGGAGCCAGACCGGCGTCGGGAGCACTCCTTGACGGACACTCAAGGCGGCCTCCGGCGGCTCGTCCGGCGAGGGGTGCTCCCGACGCCGGAACCCGCCTCAGGTCTCCTGGTAAAGCGGCCCGTCGCCACCCTCGGGCAACGTCAGGCGTCCCCCCTTGGCGGTGATCGCGCCGCACTGGACGCAGTTGGAGGCGGTGACGTGAACGTCGACCTCAGCGGCGCCGTTCTCCAACTGCTCGTCGGGGATCTCGTAGACCTGGGCCGGGCACATCGAGACCCAGGTCTGGGCGATCTCGCGCGGCACCTTGGTCTGGATGCGGACGTGGTTGGGCGCGTCGTCGCGGGTCGCGTTGCCGGAGAGGAAGACCGAGTCGAGCTTGGCGAAGGTCAGCTCGTTGTCGGGCTTGACGTACATCTCGCCCGCCTTGCCCAGCTCCATCTCGTGCTCGGCGTCGTCCTCGCCCTTCCAGTGACCCGGCGGGAGGACACCGTTCGTCATCGCCCAGGCGTTTGCGACGGCGCCGCCGACGAAGAAGCCTTTCGAGAAGGCCTGGCGCACGTTGCGCGACTTGTAGAGGTCCTTCTCGATCAGCGATTTGCGGACCTTCTCATCGTAGGCCTCGAAGTTGACCGAGTCCTGCTTGAGCGCATCGACGATCGCTTCCGCCGCGAACATCCCAGCGTGCATGGCGTAGTGAACGCCCTTCAGCGTCGGAATGTTGACCATGCTTGCTGCATCGCCGGCGATCGCCATGCCGGGCACCGCAAGGCGCTTGGGCATTGCGTAGTAGCCGCCCGAAGGAATCGTCTTCGCTCCCCAGGCGACCCGCTTGCCGCCCTCGAGGATGTCCTTGATGAAGGGGTGCGTCTTCATCAGCTGCAGTGCGTCATGGCAGCTGAAGGTGGCGTCGGTGTAGTCGAGCCCAACCACCAGACCAAGGCAGACCTTGTCCTCGCCCATCGGGTAGATGAAGCTGCCGCCGAACTCGTTGTGCTTGGCCGCCTTGCGCAGGGGCCAGCCCATCGTGTGGATTACGCGGTCGAGCGGCTTGGGGACCTCCCAGACCTCCTTGACCCCGATCTCCCAGCGCATCGGGTCGGCGCCGTGCAGGTCGAAGTAGTCGTACGCGGCATAACTGAGGTGGCCGATCGTGCCCTCGGCGAGCACGGTTGCCTTGGCGACCACGTCCGAGCCGGGCTCGAAGTTACCCAGCTCTTCGCCCTCTTTGCCGCGGCCGCGGTCGCCGGAGCGAACTCCCTTGACAATCCGATCCTCGACCAGCAGCTTGGTCGCGGCCGTCTCGGAGAGGAGGTAGACGCCGGCCTCCTCGGCTTTCTCGGCGAGGAAGCGGGCCAGCTTGGAAACCGAGGTGACGTAGTTGCCGTGGTTGCGGAAGTTCGGCGGCGGCGGCTTGATCGGGAAGGCTTTGCTCTTGGTCAGCAAGTAGACGGCGTCCTTGGTCACCTCCTGGTAGACCGGCCAATCCTCCTTGGGGAGATCGGGGAAGAGCTCTTCCATCGCCGAGGGCTTCATGTTCGCCCCGGAGAGCAGGTGGGCACCGGCCACCTTGCCCTTCTCGATCACGGCGACCGGGACTTCGCCGAGCTTCTCGGTCAACTCCGGCTCGTTCTCGAGCAGCTGCATGACCTTGTTGGCGCAGGCGAGCCCGGCGGGCCCGGCGCCGACGATCGCGATGCCCACCTCGATGCGCTCGTCCTCGGCGTCCGTCGGCGGGCCGATCACGTCGGCTGCGTTAAACGGCGGCGGGAACTCGCTGGGTGCTACTGCCGGCATCGCTTCTCTCCTTTGCTGCGCGACCGAGCTTGCGCTCAGCCGGCCTTCTTCGCCTTGATCGCCTCGGTCAGCTTGGGGACGATCTTGTGCAGGTCGCCCACCACGCCGAGGTCCGAGAACTCGAAGATCGGCGCGTTCTGGTCCTTGTTGATCGCGAGGATGTTCTCCGAGCTCTGCATCCCGACCTTGTGCTGGATCGCGCCGGAGATGCCGGCGGCCAGGTAGAGCTTCGGCGCGACCGTCTTGCCGGTCTGGCCGATCTGGGCCGCGTAGGGGTACCAGCCGGCGTCGACCACGGCGCGGGTGGCGGCAACCGCGCCGCCCATCGCCTCGGCCAGCTCCTCGCACTGCTTGAAGCCCTCCGCGGCGCCGAGGCCGCGACCGCCTCCGACCAGGATCTCGGCGTCCTCGATGTTGACGTCGGCGCCGCGCTGCTCGCCGCGCTGGACCAGCTTGGCCTTGGTCGACCAGGGCGAGAGCTCGACCTGGACGTCGACCACCTCGGCCGTGCCACCGCTCTCGACGGCATCGAAGGCGTTGAGGCGGCTGATGATGATCCCCGGCTCTGCCACATAGCCGACGTCGGCGATCTGGGAGTCCTGCAGAATCGGACGCTCGACGACGAGCTTGCCGTCCTGAACCTTGACTTCGGTGACCTCCATCGTCACGCCGGCGTTGAGACGCGCGGTGAGGCCGGCGCCGATCTCGAAGCCGAGCAAGCCGCCGCCGAAGAGGGCGTAGCCGATGCCCTCGTCCTGGATGACCTTGGCCATCGCGTCGACGATCGGCTGGGCCAGGCCCTCCGGCACGTCCTTGGCCCGGTAGACCTTGGCCGCGCCCCAGTTGCCGAGCGAAGCGCAGGCGTCGTCGGCGATGTCGCCGACCACCAGCGCAGCGGCCTCGCCGCCGATCTGGCTGGTCAGCTTCGCTGCCTCGGAGATCGCGCCGAGCGAGTTCTTGTTGAAGTTGCCCTCGTCGTCGTGGAGGGCGTAAACCAGGATGCCTGCCATCTAGATCAGCTTCCTCTCGTCGAGCCAGGCGACGATCTTTTCGACCGTCTCGTTGGTGTCCTCGTCCTCGATGATCTCCCCGGCCTGCTTGGCTGGCGGCGGGTTGAGCGCGAGGACCGCTGTCTTGGAGCC
>DASXKW010000004.1:0-30490 GCA_036496625.1 Solirubrobacterales bacterium
CGGCGCCTCCTCCAGCCCCAATGCAACCGCGCCCACAGTGGTCAACAGCGCCGGCGCGGCGATCGCCTTCGGCAGCGCCACGGCGATCAACTTCACCGCCGGCGTGGCCACGGTCACCTCGTCCAAGAACGGCCTGATGAATCTCTACAAAGCGGAGTCGCCCAGCATCACGGTCAGCGATGGCTCGATCTCGAGCGTGGCTCCGGTTGCCGCCACCGTCTCCCCCACCACGGCTTCGAAGTTCGGCTTCACGAGCGTCAGCGTCAGCGCCGGCACCCTGAGCTCATCCTGCATCTTCACCTGCACCTTGACCAACCTCGGCAACAGCGGCACCGTGAAAGCGAAGGTCGCCGTCGCCGATGCCTACGGCAACACGGTCAGCGCCCTCGGCGCCGGTCACGCGGTCAAAGTCACCACCAACGGCAGCGGCACGATCAGCGGCACGCCGCTGGCAATCCCCAGCGCCGGCGCCGCCGAATCGGCGACAACCTTCACCTACACCTCGAAATCGAGCGGCAGCTTCACCGAAATCATCACCGCCGCGGCATCGGAAGGCACCGCCTATGCGAGCGCGACGCTGACGGCAAGCAAATAGCGCTATCGCTCAAGAGCCACGGCGCTCGCCGGTCCCTCCCCCGCCCCCTTTCTCGAGCAGGCCGGCCACCGCCCGCGCCAGCTGCTTGCCGTGGCCGGTGAGGACGTACTCGGTGTGCGGGGGGCGGCCGGGGACGAGGCGCCGCTCGACGATCAGCGCCGCCTCGAGCTGCTCGAGGCGTTCGGAGAGCGTCGTCGGGGAGACGCCGGGCAGGGACTGGCGGAACTCGTTGAAGCGGGCGGCGCCGCTGGCGCAGGCGTAGATCGTCGCCAGCGTCCAGCGGCGCTCGAGCAGGGTCGCGGTCGCCCGCAGCTCGGCCGGGACCGGGGAGCAGCTACGACATCGAGGCGACATTTGCGCCGTTCTCCGCCGGCTCGAGGGCGCGCTCGAAGACCTCGCCGATGCCCATCACCGGGTGGAAGGTCATCTGCTCGCGCACCTCGTCGGGCACCTCGTCGAGATCGCCCCGGTTGCGCTCGGGCAGGATCACCTCGGTCAGCCCCGCGGCGTGGGCGGCGAGCACCTTCTGCTTCAGCCCGCCGATCGGCAGCACCCTGCCCTGCAGGGTCACCTCGCCGGTCATGCCGACGGTGTGCTTGACCGGCCGCCCGCTCAGCAGCGAGACGAGCGCCGTCGTCATCGCCGTGCCGGCGCTGGGGCCGTCCTTGGGGATCGCCCCAGCCGGGACGTGCAGGTGGAACTCGCGCTGGAAGCGGGCCGGGTCGATGCCCAGCTCCTCACTGTGCGAGCGCACGTAGGAGAGCGCGATCCGGGCCGACTCCTTCATCACGTCGCCCAGCTGCCCGGTCAGGACCAGGCCCTTGTCGCCCTCCATCGCGGTCGCCTCGATGAAGAGCACGTCGCCGCCGGCCCCGGTGACGGCGAGCCCGGTCGAGACGCCGGGGATCGCCGTGCGCTCGACCGACTCCTGGAAGAAGCGCTGGCGCCCAAGCGCCTCGTGGACCGCATCGCCGTCGAGCACGATCGGCTTCGTCGCCTCGCCGGAGGCGATCCGCGTCGCCGCGCCGCGCAGCAGCTTGCCCAGCTCGCGCTCGAGCTGGCGCACGCCGGCCTCGCGGGTGTGCTCGGAGATGACCCTGCGGAGGATCTCGTCGCCGACCTCGACCTCGTCGGGCTCCAGCCCGTTGCGCGCCAGCTGGCGCGGCAGCAGGTAGCCGCGGGCGATCGCCTCCTTCTCGGCGGTCGTGTAGCCGTCGAAGGCGATCGTCTCCATGCGGTCGAGCAGCGGCGCCGGGATCGTGTCCGTGAGGTTCGCGGTGGCCAGGAAGACGACCTCGGAGAGGTCGGCCTCGACGTCGAGGTAGTGGTCGCGGAAGGAGTGGTTCTGAGCCGGGTCGAGCACCTCCAGCAGCGCCGCCGAAGGGTCGCCCCGCCAGTCGGCGCCGACCTTGTCGACCTCGTCGAGCAGGATCACCGGGTTCATCGTGCCGGCGTCGCGCAGGGCGCGGACGATCCGACCCGGCAGGGCCCCTATATATGTGCGCCGGTGGCCGCGGATCTCGGCCTCGTCGTGCAGCCCGCCGAGCGAGATGCGGACGAACTCGCGCCCGAGGGCACGGGCGATCGACTCGCCGATCGAGGTCTTGCCGGTGCCAGGCGGGCCGACCAGGGTCAGGATCGCGCCGTTGGCGCGGCTGTCGCCCTCGACGCCGCGCTCCTCGCGCAGCTTGCGCACGGCGATGAACTCGGTTATCCGGCGCTTGACGTCCTCGAGCCCGGCGTGGTCGGCGTCGAGCACCTCGCGGGTGTGGGCGGGGTCGAGCCGCTCCTCGGAGCGCTTCGACCACGGCACCGCGATCAGCCAGTCGAGGTAGCTGCGGATCATCGAGGACTCGGGTGACTGCTCGCCCTGGCGCTCGAGGCGGCGCAGCTCCTTGCCCGCCTGCTCGGCGACCGCCTCCGGCATCTCCGCCGCGGCGATCTTGCCCTCGTACTCCTCGATCAGGCTGCCCTCGTCCTCACCGAGCTCCTTGCGGATCGACTCCATCTGCTTGCGCAGGAAGTAGTCGCGCTGCTGCTTCTGGGCGCCGGACTCGACGTCGTCGCGAATCTTGCTGCGCACCTGCAGCTCAGCGAGCCGCTCGCGCTGCAGCTCGACCGCGATCCGCAGCCGCTCGGCAACGTCGACCGACTCCAGCAGGCGCAGCTTCTGCTCGACCCCGATGTCGGGGCTGAAGCCAGTGGTATCGGCCAGGGCGCCTGGCTCCTCGACCGAGCGCAGGAAGGCCGCGACGCGGCCGTCGTCGCCGCGAAGCTCGAGGATCTCCTCGACCACGGCGCGGTACTCGCGGGCAAGCTCCCTGGTGTGCTCGTCGTCGGGATGGCCGTCACGGATCTCCTGCACGTCGACGCGCAGCGCCTCGGAGTCGCCAGCCTCGGCGGCGCCGGCGATCCCACGGTGCAGGCCGACCACGGTCGCGACAGGACCGCCGCGGCGCGAGTTGCCGCGCTCGATCACCTCGGCGACGACGCCGACGCGGCCGAACTCGCCATCGCGGCGGGGCAGCAGGAAGACGCGCTCCTCCTCGCCGACGTCGATCGGCAGGGTCGCGGTCACGGTGGGGAAGACGATCGTCTCGTCGAGCGGGATGAGCAGGTAGGCCATATCTAAGTCCAATTTCTGTAGTTAGTCTTGAAATAGGATAGCGCAGCGTTCCGCTTTGGCGACAGGCGCTCGTCGCTACCGTTCTTTCCCTCCGATCGAGGTCCCGATTTGGCCTCGCTCGCACCCAGCATGGCCTCCGAGAGCGCAGACCGCACCCACCCCAACGTCACCCTGGCCGTGCTCGCGCTGGGCGGGTTGTCCTACGCGATGCTGAGCTCGCTCGTGGTTCCGGCGCTGCCGACCATGCAGCACGAGCTCCACGCCACCGAGACGGGGATCACCTGGCTGCTCACCGGCTACCTGCTCGCCGCCTCGGTCGGCACCGCGATCATCGGCCGTCTCGGCGACATGTACGGCAAGGAGCGGCTGCTGCTCTGGACCCTCGCGATCCTCACCTTCGGAACCCTGCTCGCGGCGCTCGCCGGCTCGCTGACGGTTTTGATCGCCGCACGGGTGATCCAGGGAGTCGCCGGCGGCATCTTCCCGCTCGCCTTCGGCATCGTCCGCGACGAGTTCCCGGCCGAGAAAGTGGCGGGAGGGATCGGCCTGCTCTCGGCGATCCTCGGCGTCGGCGGGGGCGCCGGAATCGTGCTCTCGGGAGTGATCGTCGAGCACCTCGACTACCACTGGCTCTTCTGGATTCCGTTGGTCGCGATCGTCGCCGCCGCGATCCTGACCTGGCGCCTCGTCCCCGAATCGCCGGTGCGCCTCCCCGGCCGGGTCAACTGGCTCGCCGCGGCGCTGATGACGATCGGCATCTCGGCCGTTTTGCTGGCGATCAGCCAGACCACGGTCTGGGGCTGGGGGTCGGCGAAGACGTTCGGCCTCGTCGCGGTGGGCTTTGCCTTCATCGCCGCCTGGATCGCGGTGGAGGTGCGGAGCGACAACCCGCTGATCGACATGGCGATGATGCGTGTGCGCGGCGTGTGGACGACCAACGCGGCGGCCTTCCTGCTCGGCGCCGGGCTCTACGCCTCCTTCATCGTCTTCCCCCAGTTCGCCCAGCTTCCGACCAGCACCGGCTTCGGCTTCGGCGCCTCGGTCGTCGTCTCGGGCCTCTACCTGCTGCCGTCGACGATCGGGATGACGATCCTTGGGATCAAGGCCGGCGCGATCTCCGCCCGCTTCGGCTCCCGGGCAGCGCTGCTCGGCGGCACCGTCTTCTCGATCGCCTCCTTCCTGATGCTGGCGCTCGCCCACAGCCAGCCATGGGAGTTCCTCGTCGCCGCCTCGCTGCTGGGAGTCGGGATAGGCCTCGCCTTTGCCGCGCTCGGCAACCTGATCGTCCAGGCCGTTCCCAGTCACCAGACCGGGGTCGCCAGCGGCGTCAACACGGTGATGCGAACGCTCGGCGGCGCCCTCGGCGGTCAGCTCTCGGCGACCTTCATCGCCGAACACACATCCGGCGGTCTGCCCACCGTGACCGGATTCACCGAGACGTTCCTGATGGCGACGGGCTTCCTCGTCCTCTGCTTCCTCACCGGGCTGCTGGTTCCCAGAGCGCTCGGCGGCTCGACGGTCTCCGAGGCCCCGCAGGTCACGCCGGAAGGCGCCCAAGCATGAGCCCGTCCAGGTGGCTCCCAGCTCCGAGGCGTCGAAGCTCGATCAAAGCCCGAGGCCTCCCACGCCTCGCTCGTCCCAGCCGAGGTGGTGGGCGAGCTCGTGGCGCAGCGTTCGCTCGACCTGGCGGGCAAGGAGCTGGCGGTGGTGGCCGAAGTCGCGCTCCAGCGTGTCGCGGTAGATGACGATCCGGTCCTCGTAGCGTTCGCGGGCGACGCCGTCCCCGTAATACATGCCGTAGGCGTGGTGCTCGGTGCCGAGGTCGGAGACCACGATCGCTACCTTTTCCAACACTTGCTGAAACTCCTCCGGCAGCGCGTCGATCGCATCGGCGATGAGCTCTTCGAATGCATCGAGGTCAGGATCGTCGGGCACCCGATCAACGGTAGAGGCTCCGGCTGAGTCGATCGACAGCAGCTAGGGCCCCAGGGCCTGGGCGATCTCGGCGATCGCCGCTCTCTCGGCGTCGCTGACCGGCTGGCCGTCCTCCTCGCTCTTGGCGCCGGCGACCCGCTCGGCGAGCGAGGTGACGAAGCGCCGGTAGTCGTCGAGCTCCTGCGCGGCCGTCTTCTGGTCCAGCAGCGCGACCGCGTCGCGAATGTGCTGCAGGCCATGCTCCTTGAGCTCCTCGGGCGAGTGGAAGTGGGCGCGATCCACCTCGGGCTTGTGCGAGACGACCTCATCGAGCAGCTCGGACTCGCCATGCTCCTTGCGGGCCTCGGCGTAGGCCCTGGCCATCGCGAGGGCCTCGCGGAAGCTGCCGCCCCGCTGCGCGGTGGAGACGATCAACCCGGCGCTCGTCGGCCCCTCCAGGACCGTGTCCCACTCCTCGGCGGTGAAGTCGGCCTTTCCAGTCATCGGCACTCTCCTTGTCTCTTCAGCTCGTCCCCATAGGGGCTGCGGGTCAACGTAGCGGGTCGAGCAAAGCCGCTCATCCACCGCTTCGGCCGCATGGAGCGCCGGGCGCCTGGCTGAGCAGGCCAAGCACGATGAAGGAGGTCGGGGACAGCTCTCGGTCGGGCATCGGCTCGTAGAGCCTAGTCAGGCGTCACCCGGTCACAGGCCCCGGCCGAAGGGCGTCCGGGTCATGGCCCGGGATTACGCGGATGCCGCTGTCGCGCAGAGCCCGCAGTCGTTCGGCCGAGCGGCGCTGCTCGGCGTGGTCGTCGGCAAACGCCGGGAAGCGGTGATCGTCGAGCCCAGAGGCGAAATGGGTGACATCGGCGCCGAGGACCAGGTCGTCGCCGATGCGGACGGATTGGTGGCCGGGAGTATGGCCGGGAGTGAGCAGCAGCTCGACCGAGCCGTCGCCGAGCAGGTCGTGGTCGCCGTCGACGAGCACCACCTCGCGCTCGTCGTCGACGTAGTCGCGCGGGAAGAAGAAGTTCCGCTCGATCGCGCCCGGGTCGCGACCGGCCTCCCACTCGAGGCGCTGGACGACGATCGGGATGTTCGAGGGCAGCAGCGAGAGGCCGCCCGCGTGGTCATAGTGCAGGTGGGTGAGGACGATCTTGGTGATCGTCCTCACGTCGACCTGCTCGTGCACGGGCCGCTCGAGCTCAAGCGAGAAGAGGCTCATCGTCGGTGAGCCGTCGTAGAAGATCGAGCCGTCTGCGCAGGCGCCGGGATGCAGGCCGGCGTCGATCAGAATCCGCTCGCTGTCCGTCTCGACCAGGTAGGCGGGGACCGGGAAGCGAAGGATCTTCTCGGGGTCTTCGCCCTGGCGCCAGATCGCCGCGGCGCCGGTCACCCAGCCGCCGTCCAGCATCTCGACCTTCACCGGCGGCGATCCAGGGGGTTGGCGGAGATGAGCCCGCCGAACCCCAGCCGATGGAGCAATGCGGCGCGGGATTGCGGTCGGAGCCCTGCCTGGCGCTTGGTGTCCGCCAGCAGCAGATCGCCCGACCCCTCGCGGGGCCATCTCGCCGCCACCTCCGACACGGTCGCGGCAGGGAGTCGCTCCAGGCGGCGACCGACGACATCGAGCGTGACTCCCTTGCTGAGCAGGACGGCCTCCGGGCCGTAGCGCTCCGGCACGTTGATGTTGAGGTGCAGCGAGATCGCCTCGGCCACTGTGCGGGCGCGGTCCGCGGGCTCTTGGCGCTCGCAGAGCATCGCGTGCGCCGCCCGCGCTCCCTCGACCGCAAAGCAGGCGGCGCTCGGATCGCGACGATCATGGCCCTCGGTGAGCCCGAGGTCGTGCAGGACGCAGGCCAGGTAGAGCAGCTCCCCGTCGTGATCGACGCGGTCGCGCTGGGCGAACAGCGCCGCGAAGGCCCAGGTGCGCAGGCAGTGGCCGTAGAGCGCCGGCTTCGAGAGCTCACGGACCCGCTCCTCGGCTTCTTTGGCCAGCGCCGTGTCGGGAGGGCTCGGGAAGCCCAGGGCGCTGGTCTCCCGGAGGAAGCGGCGACGCCAGGCAGCGGGAAGGCGCGAGAGCTGGGCCAGCGCTCCCTGGCGGATGAGCTCGGCGCGATCGGCGCGGCTCAGGCGGCCGCCGGTTCGCTGCGCCCATTCCCAACTTCCAACTTCGCTCATTCCAGATTGCTACCAAGGCAAGTGAGGCCGCAGTAAGGCCTTTGTCCGAATTCGAGGGATATGCGTCCTTGCGGACAGCGGCCCGAGGCTGCAAGATGTCCCCCGTGCCAACTCCGATGCGCAAGGTGGTCCTGGTCGCCTTCGACGGGGTGCAGCTCCTCGACATCGTCGGCCCGTCCGACATCCTCGACGCCGCAACCCGCCTTCTCGG
This sequence comes from Solirubrobacterales bacterium, assembly GCA_036496625.1. Lineage (GTDB taxonomy): Bacteria > Actinomycetota > Thermoleophilia > Solirubrobacterales > 70-9 > VRUE01. The sequence continues at coordinate 7,528 of DASXKW010000004.1, forward strand.
CGGCAGGGCGGCTACCGGATGACCGTCGCAAGCCCTGACGGCCAGCCCGTTCGCGGCTCGGGAGCGCTGCGCCTCGACGCAGATATAGCGCTCGGTCAGGTGCGCAGCCGAGGCGTCGACACGGTGATCGTCGGCGGCGGCCTGCAGATTGACGACGTCCTCGGCGACCCGCGGCTGGCGCCGGCGTTGCGACGCATAGCCAATGGCGCCCGCCGCACCTGCTCGGTCTGCGCGGGCGCATTCCTGCTCGCCGAGGCCGGCCTGCTCGACGGCAAGGCCGCGACCACCCACTGGGCGTTCTGCGAGGAGCTGGCCCGCCGCCACCCCGCGGTCCGCGTCGAGCCCGACCGGATCTTCGTTCGCGACGGGCGAATCGCGACCTCCGCCGGGATGACCGCCGGCATGGACCTCGCGCTGGCGCTGGTCGAGGAAGACCACGGGCCCGAGATCGCGCGGACGGTGGCGCGCTGGACCGTGATGTTCCTGCAGCGCCCCGGCGGCCAGTCGCAGTTCTCCGAGCGCCTGGCGCTGCCTGCAGACGTCGCTGCTCCGATTCGCGAGATCCTCGACGCCATCGCCGCCGACCCGGCGGGCGACCACCGTCTCCCCCGCCTCGCCCAGCGCGCCGCCCTATCCGAGCGCCACCTGCGCCGCCTCTTCTCTGAGCAGACGGGAACAACGCCGGCCCGCTTCACCGAACGCGTCCGCGTCGAGGCCGCCCGCGATCTGCTCGAGGGCACCGCCACTCCGATCGAGACGACCGCCGCCCGCTGTGGCTTCGGCAGCCCGGAGACGATGCGCCGCGCCTTCCTGCGAATCCTCGGCGTGGGCCCCGCCGAGTACCGGACACGCTTCCGCTCGAGCCTCGGCGAGGAGGCGATGGCACAACTGTCTCAAGCGCAGGCCTAGGGCCCGGCGACGATGTCAGAAGCCTGACGCGGGAGAAGCGTCGGCGCCGAACCGAGGGTCTCGGCGATTCCAGCGAGCGTCGAGAAGTTGGTGCCGTTGGCATCGCCGGGAAGAATCCCAAAGGCCCTGCTGGCGACGGTGATTCCTTCCGACATCAGCCAATCGGAGCCCGAGTGACTGGAGAGGGTCAGGTTCGGCACCGAGACCAGCACCGAATCCAGCGGGTCGGAGTCAGCGGGAATGACAAATTCTGCAGCGCTGATCGGAACGGGAACGACGACCTCCCCCAGCGAGGATTCGACGCTCAGGCTCGTAAGCGCGAGCCGGTTGCCGGCGGCTGCGGTAACCACGGTTCCGTCAACGGTCAACCGATCGCCGATTTTGATCGTCGGGACAGAAGAGAGCCCGGAGAGATCCACTTCGAGGCCGGAGAAGTCTTCCCCTTCGTATCCCGCGTCGCCTGACTTGACCGCAAGCCAGGCAGTGTCACCCGAGCTTGCAACGGCGCTGACAAGAGCGTTGTTCAAGCGGACTTCGGCGCCATCCGGCACTTCGCCTTTCGTGATTTTGTAGATCGTGGTGGCGCAGGCCCCCGGCGTCAGCGGGCAGAAGTCACAAGCGTCGCCGATCCCGTCGGCGTCGGCATCGGCCTGGTCAGGGTTGGCGACGGTGGGGCAGTTGTCGCTCGCGTCGGGGATGCCATCGTGGTCGGCGTCGAGCACGATCGTTCCCGGCGAAGCCGGCTGGGATTGCGAGGGAGTGGAGGTCGGCGGCGCCGACTGGGGAACCGCCGTCACGTGAGGGCTCGGTGGTTTCTTGCAACCCCGATGCTTCTTGCCTTTGCGACCCCTGTGGACCTTCTTGCACTTCTTCTTGGCGATCTGCGCTGAATGAGCGCCCGCAACCGGGACAGCCCCAAGAAACCCAACCGCGATCAGGAAGAAGACAGAGACCACCGCGACAAGCAGCTTCATCGCAGCCAGCCTACAACCCGCGCCTCGATCGAACGTGGACAAACTTCTACAGTGAGCTAATGGCCGATGCCGCCTATGACCGCATCGGCGTCGGCTATGGCAAGCATCGCCGCGCCGACTCGCGAATCGCCGCCCGGATCGAGGCGGCGCTGGGCGATGCGCGAACCGTCGTCAACGTAGGAGCCGGCGCCGGCTCCTACGAGCCTTCGGATCGCGAGGTGACGGCGGTCGAGCCCTCGGCTGAGATGATCGCCCAGCGACCCAGCGGCGCAGCGCCCGTGGTGCAGGCAAGCGCCGAATCGCTCCCCTTCGAAGCCGACTCCTTCGACGCAGCGCTGGCCGTGCTGACCGCCCACCATTGGGCTGACCTGACCGCGGGTCTGGGCGAGATGCAGCGGGTGGCGCGGCGGCGGATCGTCATCGTGACCTTCGATTCCGAAGCGCTGGAAAGCCTCTGGATCACCGCCGATTACTTCCCGGAGATGCTCGATCTCAAGCGCCCCTCGGGGGCGAGCAGTCACGACCTGATGAAGCTGCTGCCGGCGCCCACGAGCTCCCCCCTGCCGGTGCCGCGCGACTGCACCGACCATTTCTTCGCGGCGCTCTGGGCAAGGCCTGAGCTGCTCTTCGACGAGGATCTGGTGCGACCGATGTGGGTATGGCAGAGCATCTCGGAGGAAGCGAGGCAGGCCGGCCGGAAGCGCCTGGCCGCCGACCTCGAGAACGGCGCCTGGGAGGAACGCTACGGACATCTGCGCCAGGAGTCTGAGCTGGAGGTTGGGCTGCGACTGATCGTCACCGAGCTCGATCGAACCTGAACGCGGCCTATCGAGACTCCTGCCCTTGGCGACTACGGCAGGCGGTTGGCAATGACCTCGTCCTCATGCCCGGCGCAATGGTCGCCTTGCAGCGAGACGATCGACGCGTCCTGCTGATCAAGCGCGCCGATGACGGAACCTGGTGCCTGCCGGCCGGCACCGCCGAGCCAGGCGGAAGCTTCGCCCGAACTGCAATTGATGAGGGCTCTTTTCAGGTGCGCTAGCCACCCGTATAGATCGTCTTGGACACGCGGCCATTGTCCGGTAGACAACCTACGCCGAGAATACGGGCATGCCCCGAACCAGAGAAGTAGTCGTGCGCGCTGCATCTCTCGAAGACGCCGAGCCGATCTGTGCGATCTACAACACAGCGATCGCCGAGCGGAAATCGACCTTCGAGATTGAGCCACGGGCAGCCGGGGATTTCGAGGGGCGGGTCGACGACGCGCGATTCCCGCTGCTGGTGGGCGATGCCGGCAAGGGCGTCATCGGCTGGGCGGGCCTCTCCTCCTACAGCCCTCGCCCCTGCTACTCCGGAATCGGCGAGGCAAGCGTCTACGTCGCGCCGGAGGCGCGGGGCAACGGTGTCGGCACGGCGCTGGCCGAAGCGTTGGCGGCCGAGGCCGAGCGCAACGACTTCCACAAGCTGCTCGGCAAGCTCTTCACCGACAACGTCGCCAGCATCCGGCTGGTCGAGCGATGTGGCTTCTCATCGGTGGGCACGCATCGCCATCATGGTCAACTGGACGGCGAGTGGCGGGACGTGCTGGTGGTGGAGCGCTTGCTCGGCCCGGCGTCCACGCGGGAGCCGTAGGCAGCCTTCCGCGGCCTACCGACCGCTAGGTCGGCCAGCCTGATTACCGCCCGGTTCGACGATCACCCTCCACCGAGTGAAGGATTGTGGTGGCTCCAGGCCCAAAACCCTTCAATGACTATCTCACCTGGCGAAAGCCAAGTCGCTTTGGAATGGCGCGGCTGCGGCGGTTCTCGACCGCAGCGCGGATCTCGACCCGATTGAGCTGCCAAACCGTGAGCGCGTGATCGACGAGCAGCCGCACCGCCGCGGTCATCGTCCCACTGCCCTGCGTTATTTGTTTGAAGTCTCCAGCGCCAAGAACGCGGGAATCTGGGTCAAAGCGCTGGCGGGGCGCCCGCCTACGGCATGCCCTGAAATACGCTCCCTGCTGGCTGAATCGTCGTGATGTCACACATCGAGCCGGCCGTTTCGTCCTTCTCTGTAGAAAGCCCAACACGGATCGGAGGTAAACGCAGATGCAGGTGGCAGTCGTCGGCGGCACCGGAACCCTTGGCGCCCCGCTCGTCGCCGAGCTGGTTGAGCGCGGGAATGACGTGCGAGTGCTGAGCCGAGGCTCGGCGGGATCCATGCCTGCCGGAGCCTCGCATCGCCGGATCGACCTTTCCACCGGGTCGGGCCTCGTCGAGGCCCTTGACGGAATCGAAGTCGTGGTCGATGCGGCCAACGCCCAGAAGGATGCGAGCGAGGTGTTGGTCGAAGGGACCCGGCGGCTGCTCGAGGCGGAGGGCGGCGTGGGGGTGCGGCACCATCTGGCGATCTCCGTCCTCGGCTGCGACCGGGTGCCGACGAAGTACTACCGCTGCAAGCTCGCGCAGGAGGCGGCTCTCGCCGCTGGCGAGGTGCCCTGGAGCCTGCTGCGCGCGACGCAATTCCACCCGCTGCTGGCCGGCATCTTCGCCGCTGCGGCACGGCGCCGCGTCCGGCTGACCGGCAAGGCCCGCCTGCAGCCGATCGACCCCGTCATCGTCGCGCGGCGGCTCGCCGACGCCATCGACGCCGGCCCCGCCGGCCGGATCCCTGACATCGCCGGCCCCGAGGCAAGGACGCTCGGCGAGCTCAGCCGGGCCTGGCAGCGCGCCGACAGGCGCCGCCTGCTGCCGCTGCGAATCCCGTCGCTGGGCAAGCTCGGTCGCTCGCTCCGCGACGGCGGCCTCTGCGATCCGAGCGCCGCCGCAGCCGGCCCCAGCTTCGAGGAGTGGCTGCGCAATGCCTGACCTCGCGACCGCCTTCGAGGAGCTCAGGCCGCAGCTGACCCGGGTCGCCTACGGGATCCTCGGCAGCATCGGCGAAGCCGAAGACGACGGCCATTCGCTCAAGCGTCGTCTCGCTGACGATCGACGCAGGCCGCATCGCCGCACTCGACATCGTCCGCAACCCTGACAAGCTGCGCCATGTGGAGGTGCCGGGCGCATGAGATGGCCGCAAGGGGCGAGGACATTCCTCGGCCTGCTCTGCCTCTACTCGGTCTTCATCGGCGCGACCGCGGCCTTCGCCCCCCGGGTTTTCTACGACGACTTCCCCTTCCTCGCCCACTGGGTGGAGCGGCTTCCCCCCTACAACGAGCACCTGGTAACGGACATCGGGGGGCTCTACCTCGGCTTCGCCGTCCTCTTCGGCTGGGCCGCCTGGAAGCTCGAGCGGACGCTGGTCCTCGCGGCGTCGAGCGCCTTCCTCGTCGTGGCAGTGCTCCATCTCGCCTTCCATGCCGGCCACCTGCACGGCTTCGATACCGCCGAAGCCGCCGAGGAGCTAGCCGGGCTGGCCTTGCTCCTGATCCCGCCCGTCGTCGCGATCTGGGCCGTTAGGGACGGGGGCGCCTAAAAGAGTCCCCCGCCAGCCCAAAGGCAAAGGTGGCCGCAGGCGCTGGCTGACGCCACCACACGCCGCCGGGCACACTGTTGCAATGAGCGAGGATCCGGTTCTGATCACGATCCCTATCAGTCACTACTGCGAGAAGGCTCGCTGGGCGCTCGATCGCGCAGGCGTCAGGTACCGAGAGCGAGCGCACCTTCAGGTAATCCATTGGATCCCCGTCGCTCGCGCCGGCGGGAAGAAAACCGCACCCGTGCTCGTTTGGGGAGATCGGGTTTTTGCCGACTCGGCGGACATCGTCGAGGAGGCCGCCGCCAAGGCGCCGCCACACCGCAGCCTGTTCCCCGACGACCCCGCCGCCGCGGCCGAGGTCAGGGCGCTGCAGCGCGACTTCGACGCGCGACTTGGGCCGGAGGGGCGCAGATGGATGTACAACGGCCTGCGGGGGCGCCGCGACATCGCGATTGCCTATGGGTGCACCGGCGTGCCCACCTGGCAGCGGCGCGGGCTGCCGTTCGCTTATCCGGTGGCCGCCCGGATAATCGACCGCTACCTCGACGTGACGCCGGCGACCGCCGCACGGGCCGAGGCCGAGGTGCGTGCGGTCTTCGACGGCGTCGCCGAGCGGCTGGGCGACGGGCGACCCTACCTCTGCGGCGAGCGCTTCAGCGCTGCCGACCTCACCTTCGCCTCACTGGCGGCAGCGGTGCTGATGCCACCCGAGTACGGGGTGCCGCTGCCGCAACCCGAGGAGCTCCCCGCAGCGATGGCCGCGACGGTCCGAGAGCTGCGGGCGCATCCCGCCGGCGCGCACGCGCTGAAGATGTTCCGCGAGGAGCGGCGCTCGTGAAGGGAGCCCAGGCATGCCTCCTGCAAGCCGACAGGCCGAGCATGAGCGAAACCGCTGGCTGCTTCTAGGCCGCCTGGCCTCAACCCCGCGGGGCCTAAGATCGTCCCCGTCCGATGATCTCCGCGTCGATCCTCTCCAACTTCTGGAACGACCTCGAAGCCAACCACGAGCAGGCGGTCTTCCTCGTCTTGGTCGGCTTCCTCGGCTCCTTCGCCTTCATCCGGATGAGCACCCGGATCATCCGCAGCGAAAGCGTCTCGTGGTGGCCGGGGAACGTGGAAAGCGAGTCCGGGCTTCACCTTCACCACCTCGTCTTCGGGATCGTGACGATGATGGTCGCCGGGACGCTGGGCTTCGTCAGCGACGGCCGCGCCCCCTTCAGCGAGATCTGCGCCCTCCTCTTCGGCGTCGGCGTCGGCCTGACGATCGACGAGTTCGCGCTCTGGGTCCACCTCGAGGACATCTACTGGGAACGGGAGGGGCGCAGCTCGATCGACGCCACCGTGATCGCCGGATCGATGATGTTGCTGGTGGTTCTCGGGGCCAGCCCGGTCGCGATCGAATCCGGCTCCACCGAGGCCTTGATCGGAAGCATCGTCGGCATCCTGCTCGTCCTGGGCTTCGTGACGATCTCCCTGCTCAAGGGACGGGTGCTGCACGGCGCGATCGGATTCTTCTTCGCCCCGATCGCGATCTACGGCGCCTGCCGGATCGGCAAGCCGCGCTCGGCCTGGGCGCGTTATCGCTACGGCGAGCGGCGGCCGCAGAAGCAGGCCAAGGCCGAATCCCGCTTTGCCCCCGAGCGTCGCACCGAGCGCTTCAAGGAAGCGTTCCGCGACATCGTCGGCGGCAAGCCGAGCGAGGGCCTGGCGGCCGTGGGAGACGAGGCAATCGCCGCAACCCGGGAGGCAGGGGCCGAAGTCCGCGAACGAGCCGAACAGCTGTCCCACGCCGCCGACCCGACTCGCCGGGAGAAGAAAGAGCAGGACTGAGCCGGACCCGTGCGCTTAGCGAGCCCTCAAATCCCACGCTGCTCCGTTGATTGGGGAAATTCACGCTAGATTGGAGCCCCGCGGTGGATGTAGCTCAGCTGGTAGAGCTCCTGGTTGTGGTCCAGGCGGTCGCCGGTTCGAATCCGGTCATCCACCCTGAGTAGAAGTGCCTGCAAAGCTGCACATTCGCTTTCGCGAAATATCTCCAACCGCGACCTAGTAGATCAACTCAGCCGGGGCCGGTCGCGACCGGCCCCGGTCAGCGGACTCGACCAACGTACTCGGCTTCAACCCGCTCGACGACAGGGGGTCGGCCACAAGTTCACCGCGGGCGCATCGCAGCCCTTCGCTCCGCAGAGCCCTGTATCCCACTGACGGGGTAAACCGACGTGGGCACGGGTAGCGGGGTTCGGAGTCTCCGACCAGAGGTTCCTCGCCGATTGCCAAGACGCCCTAATCCGGTACGCGCTAGTCTTGCCGGCGGCGGGAGACAGCAGTCCCCCAGGGACCGCCAGGAGGAACTCTTTGTCGCGACGTTTCCGGAAAGCGCGGTAGCTCTTTTGGCTGGGAGGGGTCAGGCCAGGGGGCGCGCTCGCCGAAGCGCTGAGTCTTCGCGACCGCGCTACCGCAAGCTGAAGCCTGGCCCCGGCCGCTCGCCCGAGGAGGTCGCCGCCGACCAGCGTGGCCGCATTCACGCGACGATGATCGAGCTGGTCGCCGAGCGGGGCTACGACGACGTCACCGTGCGCGAGCTGGCGGGCTGCGCCGGCGTCTCCCAGTCCACCCTCTACAAGCACTTCCCGTCCAAGCAGGAGTGCTTCCTCGACACCTACGAGATGATCGTGCGCTGCGGCGTGCAGCGCACCCTCGCCGCCCAGCGGCGGGCCTCCGCCTGGCGCGAGCGGCTGCGGCTCGGCATCTGCGCCTTCGTCGGCGAGTTGGCGCGCGACCCGCGCGCCGCTCACCTGGCCCTCGTCGACTGCTACTCGGCCTGGCCGGACTTGTTGGAGCGCATGGGGCGCACTGCCGGCCTCTTCGACGCTCTGCTTACCGACAGCGTCGCTCACGCGCCCGACGGCGGCACCACCCTGCCGCCGCGCCTGGCGCAGGGAATCGTCGCCGGGATCGCCTGCGTCGTTCGCGAGCGGCTGATCACCGGGCGCGAGCTGGAGCTCACCGAGGTCGGTGAGGAGCTGGTGGAGTGGTCCCTCTCGCTGCTCAACGAGGAACCGGGGGAGTTCGGGTGCCTTGATGGGCAGGCGGTCCTGGCGCCGCCTGCCCGGGTGATCGGCCCCGATGGGCTCGGCGCCACCGAGGCGCCGCTCGACGAGCGCTCGCTGCTTCTTTCGGCGACCACGCGACTCGCCACCGAGGACGGCTTTTCGCAGCTCAGCGTGCCGCGCATCCGCGCCGCCGCTGGCGTCTCGCGTCAGAGCTTCGACGCCCACTTCGAGAACGCGACCGACTGCTTCCTGGCCGCCATCGAGTCCAACACCGGCCACGCCCTCCTCCACGCCGTCCGCGCCGGCGTGGCACCGGGCGACTGGCCTGGGGGCATCTGTCGCACGCTGGCGGCGCTCTGCCGTCTGCTGGCGAGCGACGAGCGGCTCGCCACGCTCACCTTCGTCGAGGTCTTCGCCCCCGGTCCGGCCGGGGTGCGCTCCCGAGCGCGCCTGCTTGTCGAGGTCGCTGCCGGCTTGCGCGCCTCGGCACCGGCCGACCAGCGCCCAACCGCGGTGGCCGCGGAAGCCTCGCTGGGGGCGATCTGGGGCCTCGCCCACGCGCAGATCGCCGACGGCCGCGCGAAGCGGATGCCCGAGATCGCGGGCACGCTTGCCTTCATCGCCCTGGTGCCGGCGATCGGCGCCGAGGCGGCCGCGGAGGAGATCCGCGCAGAGCAGCTGGGAGCTGTCCCGCGCCCCACAGGGCCCAGGGCCGCGGGCGCTACAGCCTTGGCGTAGGATCGGCCTCGTCCATCCGTCCAGGGCATTGCCCGTTTTTGCGCAAGCAACCTGTTTCGGCCGGGGCGCTGCGGGTACAGCGAAGCGCCAACCGGCAGGCAACTCGCCTCCGGAAGGCGACCCGGCGCGGGGGCGCTGATGTACTACCTTGGATTGAGCCGCCCTCGCGCCGGTCCAGATTCCTAAACCCGGCCCGGGGGCCGGCAGGAGTTGCTACAGACACAAGTCTAGCCGAGAATCCCTGCTCGCGCCAGCTTTCCAGAGCCCCTTAAATCGCGCCCATCTTTGCCCAAGCTCCGCAGAGATAAGAAGCAAATAGTCCGAGTACTTGAAATTCGGGGAAAAGGGGCGATCCTTGCTGACACGGTGGCAGGTGCGACTTACTGGATTGAGCCGCAGCTGCTCCGCCCAGATTACAAACAATCAACAGGAGGTGCTCTCGAGATGAGCTACCTACGCAGCATCAAGATGCTCGGCCTCGCTGCAATCGCAGCCGTGGCCGCGATGGCGTTCATCGGGGCCAGCTCGGCCTCGGCTGTGGTGTTGTGCAAATCAAGCGCCACTCCCTGTCCCACAGGATCGAAATACCCTGCGAAAACTGTCCTGTTAACGAAAGTCTTAGCGGGAACCAAAGCGGTTCTCAGCGGCACTCTGAAAGTCGAATGCTCGGAATCAACTTCAACTGGTGAAACCTCTACAGAAGAAGGCAGTCCCTTGAAAGGCCTGCTTACCGGTCTCACGTTCAACACGTGTACCAACTGTAAAAAAGCAGTCGCAGAGAATCTACCGGGCGCAGTAGAACTCACCGGCGAAGGCGCAGGAAAATTCGTCGTCAAAGGCATCGCGGTAACGCTGGAAGAATGCCCGTTCGGCGCCGTATGCTTAGCTGAACCCACAGGCGGTGAAGCTAAACTCGAAGCCAAGGGCGGTTCGGGAGGCTCAGAAGCGGCAGACGCAGAGCTCTCGGCAGTGAAAGTCCCGGTTACGCTCAAAACACTCAAAGGCTTCGGCTGTGGCAGCACGGGTGAATGGAATGCTAAATACTATGTGTTCGCGGCGGACGTTCCAGGTGTCGGAACTGTCACAAACCCGCCGGTCTTTGTTCGATAGCCAACAGAACGGCTTCGCCTAAGCAAGCAGCATGAAGCCACGCAGATGAACGGAGAGGGGTCGCGCTGACCGCCAGTCGGCCCCTCTCTGAACAAAGCGGTTCGCTCAGCGGCACTCTGAAAGTCGAATGCTCGGAATCAACTGCAACTGGTGAAACCTCTACAGAAGAAGGCAGTCCCTTGAAAGGCCTGCTTACCGGTCTCACGTTCAACACGTGCACCAACTGTAAAAAGCAGTCGCAGAGAATTTGAGAGGGCCACACTGACTCAGCCTGGTCCTCTCTGACGCTTAAAGGGTCAATACCTTGATAGATATCTGGTAGTTTATTAACGTGATCCTAGAGGTACCCACGATCAACGGGGGAAAGGCAAATGCAACGGGCGCCGCGAGGGCGGTGTTCGTCCGTCGGCTCAGGCCGGTGGTGGGCTATGGCAGCTTCGCCTTTGTCGTGCTTTGGCTCGGTCTAGCGGCTGTCTTGGGAGTGGAGGCGCCGACGGCCGCCGCCGACACCTGTCCCAACGCCATCTTCCGCATCGGGCCTTCCGCAAAGCTTCCCGATTGCCGCGCCTACGAGCTCATCACCCCCGAAAACACCGGAGGCCTGCGACCCACTGCGACAAACTTCAATCAGATCAACAACGCGTTCGACAGCTCGTTGATCTCGCCGGCAGCCGACAGTGTCATGTTCCAGACGGTGGGAGGCGCCCTTCCGGGCACGGATGGCACCGGCTTCACAGACCGCTACGAAGCGATCAGGAGCCAGGACGGTTGGTCGACGCGCCTGATCGGCCCGATGCCCCAACAGACCGAACAGCCCATGCCGGGCGGGGTCACCCCTGATCACAGCTACTACTTCCTCGGCATGGAGGGGACCAGCGCTCCTGACTACGGCAGCCTCGCCCAGACCCCGGCAGGGAAGAACGCGACATATCTCCGCCTCGCAGATGGGGACTTCGAACCTCTTGGGGAGGGCAGCCTGGGCAGCTCGCTGGAAGCCTGCGGTCGGCTCATCACGCCCACCGCCGACCATGTGATCTTCTCGACGCCACAATGCAGCGGCGGGGGAACCGCCGTTCAGCTTGAGCCCGATGCGCCGCCCACCGGGACGGGTGCCATCTATGACCGCAGCCCGGGTGGCATCACTCACGTGGTTTCGCTGCTTCCCGGCCCAGGCGGTGGGACCACCCCGGCCGCTGGGGAAAGAGCTTTCTATCGGGGTTCCTCCGCCGATGGCACCGCTGTGGCCTTCGAACTCAGCTCAGGTCCCAATCTCTATGTCCGAGTAGGCAATAGCGTCACCTACGAAGTCACGCCATCGGCGAACACCTACGCTGGCCTCTCGGCGAGCGGGCGCTACCTTTTCTACGCCAACGCGACATCCCCCACATCGGGCGAAGAACCCCAGACTCCCGCTGATCTCTTCTCCTTCGACACCACCACCCAGACCACGACTCAGATCACCAATACGGGCGACGCCCAGTTCGCGAACGTCGCCGCCGATGGTTCCCGTGTCTATTTCGTCTCGCCCTCGCAGATAGGCGGTCAGGGCATCGCTGGTGAGCCGAATCTCTATGTATGGAGCCGGGACGCCGACCAGACCACATTTGTAGCCACCGTCGACCCAAGCGATGTCACCGGCGATCGCAGCCTCGTCAGCTGGACGAGCGATGTGACGCCGCCGCAGCAATTCATCGACGCCGGAGGGGCCGAGGAGCTTTCTCGAGCCACGCTCAATGGGAGTGTGCTGGCCTTCGAGTCTCACGCGGAACTGACACCACCGTACGAAAACGCCGGCCACACTGAGATCTATCGCTATGACGCCGGCGCCCAGAGCCTAGTCTGCGCGTCCTGCAACCCGAGTGGGGGCCCGGCAACCGCGGACGCCTCGCTGCAAGACATGGTCAACTCGTTCACGGTGCTTGGCTCGCAAAAGCCCCTTCCTCCGGTTTATCCCGTCGCCAATGTCACCGAAGACGGCGGGATGGTCTTCTTCCAGAGCAGAGAAAGACTCAGCTCCGGCGATGCCAACGACGTCCAGGACATCTATCGGTGGCGGAACGGGGAAATCGCCTTGATCTCTTCGGGGCGGAGTCGCAGCAACGACTTTCTGTACGCCGCATCCGGCAACGGTGGGGATGTGGTGTTCCTGACCAGCGACCCGCTCCTTCCGCAGGACCAAAACGGCAGCACCGGAGCGCTCTACGACGCGCGTGTGAACGGTGGCTTTCCCCAGAAGCAGTCTTCGGGGGCGGGTTCGTGCGTCGAGGAAAGCTGCCAGGGCAATCCGGCCCCGGTGCCGGGCATTCCCAACCCTGGGACCTCCAGCTTCTTCGGTCCCGGCAGTCAGGTCAAGAAGCGAAAGCATGCCAAGCACTGCGGCAAGCACAAGCACCACAAGCACCAGAAGTGCGTCAAGAAGAAGACGCGGAGTCGGAGCGGCAGATGAATCGTTCCCGGCAAGCCGTCAAAGGTGAATCGCCTGCCGCGACCGGTGGCGACCGCGATGCCTTCCTTCGTCGAGCGATTCTCGCCTCGATTGCCGCCTTCGCGACCGTCATTTTCTCGTGGTCAAGTGTCCCGCTTGGCCGGGCCGACGTCAGTGAATTCGACTTCGCCTCGGTCACCGCCTCGCTTTCGACAACCCAGGCTGGAGGGCACCCGAACTTCACGACCACCTTCGTTCTCATGGGCGATCCGAGCCAGACCGATGCCTTCGGCCAGGCCTATCCGTGGGGCAGCCTGCGAAACCTCTCGGTCGAACTCCCCGCCGGACTAACTGGCGATCCCAAGGCCTTCCCCACCTGCTCCACGGCGGTCTTCGCCAACTCGATCCAGAAATTGGTGACGGGGGAAGAAACCGAGCAGTGCCCCACGGATTCGCAGCTCGGGCTCGTGGAACCCGGGCTCTGGAACCTGACGCCCCCCGGGGGGCTTCGCGAGCCGCTCTACAACCTCGAGTCGCCCGGCGGCGATGTCGTCGCCCGCCTCGGCTTCTGGGGGTTCATCTATCCAATCTTCATCGACATCAAAGTTGACCCTCAGCGTGACAACGCTCTCACCGCGACCGTGGTCAACTCCCCGAGCACCGCCGGCCTCACTGCCACAAACACCACGATCTGGGGCGTGCCCACCGCTGTCAGCCATAACGAAGAACGCTTTAATCCTGTGGAAGCGGTTGAATGTGGCGGGCCATGTGACGGACCGGTTCCGACCGGCCTTGCGCAGACGGCTTTCATGAGCAATCCGACGAGCTGCGGACCCAAAGAGCAGGTCGGCTTCACCGCCAGCAACTACGACGGCTTCTCGGCCACCCCAACGGTTGCATCCCTGCCCGACGTCGTCGGCTGCGAATCGGTTCCGTTCGAACCGACTATGTCACTGACGCCAACCTCGCGACACACGTCGTCGGCAAGCGGCCTGGACGTCGAACTGACCGTGCCCCAGGAAAGCCTGACGGACCCCGACGGCGTTCGCACCTCGGATCTGAAGGATGCAAGAGTCACCTTGCCCGAAGGGATTTCCTTGAACACGTCGGCTGCTGACGGCCTCGGAGCCTGTTCGGAGGCCGAGATCGGCTTGACATCCCTCAGCCCGGTCCGCTTTGACAGCAACCCAGCCAGTTGTCCGGACTCGTCCAAGGTAGGCACGGTGAAGATTACAACGCCAGTGCTCGACGAACCGCTCGAAGGCTCGCTTTACGTTGCAATGCAGGAAGATAATCCCTTCAACTCCCTGCTTGCCGGGTACATCGTGGTCAAAGGGAAAGGAGTCCTGATCAAGCAGGCGGCTCGCTTTGACCTGAACCCGAGGACGGGTCAGATCGTCGCTACGGTGGAAAACGCTCTCCAGCAACCCTTCTCCGCGCTTGAGATGCACTTCAAGGGCGGTCCCCGCGGCGTCCTGCAGACTCCGAGCGCTTGCGACACCTACATCTCGACCTATGAACTGGCTCCTTGGTCGGGCAACGATCCGGTCGAGGGCACCAGCCCCTTCCAAGTCGACGAAGGCTGCAACACGGGGGGCTTCGACCCCAGGCTCTCCGCCGGGGCCACCAATCCGATCGGGGGCCGCTACTCACCCTTCGTCTTCGACGTAAGCCGCGAAGACGGCGAACAAAACGTGGCGGCGTTGGAGGTCATCTTGCCAAAGGGCGAGACTGCAAAGCTCGCGGGAGTGCCGCTCTGCCCCGAGGCGGCGACGGCGAGCGGCAACTGCCCCGCCGCAAGCCAGATCGGGGTCGTCAAGGCCGCCACGGGGGCCGGTTCCCTTCCCCTTTGGATTCCCCAGCCCGGCAAGCATCCCACCGCGGTCTATCTCGCCGGCCCTTACAAGGGCGCTCCCTACAGCATCGTCGCCATGGTTCCAGCCGAGGCGGGGCCCTTCGACCTCGGCGTGGTCACGGTCCGCTCGGGCATCTACGTCGACCCTGGCACCGCGCAAGTGACGGTGCAGTCAGATTCCCTGCCCCAGATCTTGAAAGGCATCCCGGTCTTCTATCGACGGGTTCACGTAGATGTCGATCGCTCCGGATTCTCGCTCAACCCGACCAGCTGCAACGGAATGTCTGTGGCTGCGCGCGTCGCCTCCGCCGTGGGTGGAACGGCGAGCCCTTCCGACCGCTTCCAGGTCGGGGGCTGCCGCGAACTTGGCTTCACGCCCAAGCTCTTCATCCGCCTCTTCGGCCCTACCAAGCGCGGCAAGTTCCCACGCTTGCGAGCGACGGTTCAGGCAAAGCAGGGCGAAGCCAACATCGCCAAGACCATCGTCACCCTGCCGCACTCAGCGTTCCTGGAACAGGGTCACATAGGCACCGTCTGCACCCGTGTGCAGTTCGCCGAAGGGCGGAATCCGGGCGAAAAGTGTCCGGCTGCCTCTATCTATGGCCACGCCAAGGCATTCACTCCGTTGCTCGAAGAGCCGCTCGAAGGACCGGTCGTCCTGCGCTCGTCCAGCCGCAAGCTCCCCGACCTCGTCGTCGCTATGCATGGTCAGGTCAACATCGACTTGGTCGGCTTCATCGACTCGGTCCACGGTCGCCTCCGCACCCGTTTCCACGCAGTGCCCGATGTTCCGGTGCGGAAGTTTGTCTTGACTATGAAGGGCGGCAAGAAGGGCCTACTGGTCAATAGCATTGACATATGCCGCGAGCCTCAATACGCAACCGTCAAGATGGACGGACATAACGGCAAGGTTGACGATTTCCGGCCACTCGTAAAGAACGATTGCGGAAAGAGCAAGCGCCACCACTGAGCCGGACCAGGTTTGACGGAGACCGTGATCTACTCCCGTTTTTTTGGAGTCGCGTTCTGGAATCAGGCGGCCTGGGCATCAACACAGGTCGTAGGCGCTGCCGGCCGCCCATCACCACTGCGCCAGCAACCTCGCCGTGGTCGGGCAGCGCCTGGCCCGCCAGCGGTTTGGCCGTCTGCACGGCAAGCGAGCCGCAGGCGTCGAGGATGCCGTGCGACGTCTCCCAGGGAACGTGCTGGATCGCCAGCAGGGCTGGGCGGTCGTCCGCATTCATGGCGATTCAGGCTAGCCGCGCTACGGTTTGCGGGATGCGCAGGCCAAGCTTCGCCACCTTCCAGCCCGAGGCTCGGCCGGCGACCGTCACCGGGATGCAGGGTGGGGGCGCCGCGGCGGTCGACGAGCTCGAGATCGGCAAGCTGCGCCTTCACGATCGTGTTCCACCCGGGGCGGAGCCCGGGGGTGCCGTCGATTGACCACCCATATGGGGATGGGGGGTAAAACGACGGGACGCCGGGTGGCCTTCACGCTGATCTGCCTCGCGCTCGTCGCGCTTGTCGGCGCCAGCCAAAGCTCCGCGGTCGGCCCGTACCCGGGCCTCGGCGACTGCCCAGTCTTCCCCGCCCCGCCCGCGGGCCTCCCGGTCAACGCTCCGTCCCTCGCCAACGAGGCTGCCTGGAACCAGGATGTCTCCAAGGCGCCCGTCGCCGCCGGCTCCGCCGCGACGATCGCCTACATAGACGCTCATGGCGACGATCGCCTCCACCCCGACTTCGGCTCGCCGCGGGCCTACGGCTTCCCCTACGCGGTCGTCGGCGCCGGCCAGCCCAAGCTGCCGATCCACTACACCGCCTACGGCGACGAGAGCGACCCCGGGCCGTTCCCGGTCCCCGCCGGCGCGCCGGTCGAGGGCGGCAAGGGAAGCGACGGCGACCGGCATGTGCTCACCGTCGACCGCTCCACCTGCACCCTCTACGAGCTCTACCGCGCCTTCCCGGCGCACAACGGCGGCGCCCGCTGGAATGCCGACTCGGGTGCGCGCTGGGACCTGCGATCGACCGCCCGCCGCCCCGATTCCTGGACCTCCGCCGACGCCGCCGGCCTGCCGATCTTCCCCGGCCTGGTCCGCTACGACGAGGTCGCCGCCGGCCACCTCGACCACGCGATCCGGGTCACCTTCGACAGCACCCGCAACGCCTGGGTCCACCCCGCCTCGCACTGCGCCGGCGACACCTCCGACCCCAGCGCGCCGTCGATGGGCACACGGCTGCGGCTCAAGGCGGGCTACGGGCTCGGCGGCTTCAGCGGCGGCGCGCGGGTGATCGCCGAAGCGCTGAAGCGTTACGGAATGATCGTCGCCGACAACGGCTCCAACTGGTACTTCAGCGGCAGCAGCGACCGCCGCTGGGACGACGAAACCCTCGACCAGTTGAAGGGGATCCCCGGCAGCGCCTTCCAGGTCGTGCGCAGCGCCGCCCACGCCCACGTCTGCTGAGTCCCGGCGCTCAGCCGGCGCCGCCCTGCCCGCCGCCGATCCTCACCTCGCGGAAGCGAGCCCGCAGGCGGGACCGCAGCTGCGCCGCCTCCTCGCCGTCGTCGCCTCCGCTGACCAGCACGACCTCGGTGGCGGGGAAGCTCTGCAGCTGGTCTTCGGTCGCTTGGACGATGCCCTCGTCGCCGACCCGGGCCTCCGCCGCAATCCCGGCCTTGGCCAGCGCCGCCACGGTAGCGACCAGGCGCTCCTGCGCTCGATGCCGCGCCGACTCCACGTCGGAGGCCCAGCGGTCGAGAAAGCCGATCCGGGCCGGCGCCAGCACGAGCACCTCGGACCGCTCACCCGGGCCGTCGAGCTGTACCGCGTCCGCAACCCGGGCGACGTCCGCCGGGTCCTCCACCGCCGTCGCGGCGACGATCAGCACGTGGCGCCTGCCGTCCCTCGCCGGCGCCGAGACGATCGGGCCCTCGGGTCGCTCGCGAACCGCGTAGATGAGGATCGCGAAGACCGACACCGTGCCAACCGCCAGGCCACCGCCTCCACCGACGAGGAAACCGGCGACGATCGGAACCGCAATCGCCGCGACGATCAACGGCAACTTCCAGGGGGCCATCGCACAAGGCTGACAGGCGACACCCGTCCCGGGCGGCGGGATGGACTCGCCCCCCGCCGCCCAGTCCAGGATCACACCTCCGTACCCGGGGGTCGGAGCTGTCAAACCGTTCTAATTAGCCCTCCCAATCAGCAGGATCCCCGCGATGGAGACGCTGGCCAGCACTGCAAGCGCGATGTCCGTTCGACGCTCTGAGTCCGTCATTGCACCAGTTGAAACACGCCTGAGCTGCAGGGGATGCTGTACGCCCGGCAGCGGTCAGGCGCCGAACCAGCGGGCGCGGCGGCTGGAGCCGAAGCGCTCCTTCTCGGCGACCAGGGCTTCGGACGGCTCGTTGAAGCTGCCTGTCCGCGAGGGGCCCGAGAGGAAGTCGATGTCGACGCTTCCGACCCGGCCGCCGCCGAACTCGATGTAACAGGTGCCGCGCCCCAGGTGCGGGCCGGGCGCCTCGCCGCCGCTCAACTTGGCGATCAGCGCCTGGGCCACGATGCGAGCGGCGCCCTCGGCGAAGACGCCCGCCTTCGGCACGCCCGCGGTGGCGACGTCGCCGACCGCGTAGACCCCGGGGAAGCGCGTCTCGAGCGTCGCCGAGTCAACCGGAACGTAGCCGTCCTCGGTCATGCCGCTGGCGATGACCACCTCGGGGGCACGATGCTTGGGCACGCCGAGGAAGAGGTCGAACGGCAGCTCGGCGCCGTCGTCGAGCAGCGCGACGCTGCGGGCCGGATCGAGCGCGGCGATGCGGCGGCCGGCGATCAGCGTGATCCCGCGCTTGGAGAATTCCGCCGCCAGCGCAGCGGAGGCTTCCGGCGAAGGCGGCACCGGCGCGGGAAGCGGGATCACGAAGGAGATCCGGCAGGCCTCGCGCACCCCGCGCGCAGTCAGCTGCTCGTCGAGAAGCAGGGCGCACTCGCTCGGCGCCGGCGGGCACTTGAACGGCGCGCCGCAGACGCCGATCACCGCGTGCCCCTCGGAAAACGTCGGGATGATCCCGGCCAGCCGCTCGGCGCCGGCCACCGAGTAGAACTCGTTCCCGGCCTCGGCGAGGCCGGGCGTAGCGTCCATGTCGTAGTCGGCGCCGAGCGCGATGACCAGGACATCGGCCTCGTGAGACCCGGCGTCCGTGGTCACCCGCCGCGCCTCGGGGTCGATCGACGTGACCGTCTCCCGCAGAACCCGCACCCCGGGCTTGGCGAACTCGCCGTAGGCGAGCTTGACGGCGTCCGGCGCCTTGCGGCCGAACATCACGTCGAGCTTCGAGAAGCCGAAGACGAACGAGTCGCCCTTGTCGATCAGCGTCACCTCGACTTCGTCGCCGAGCGCCTCCGAGAGCATCGTGCTGAGCTCCAGCCCGCCGAACCCAGCGCCCAGGACGACGACTCGCTGCGCCATCGGACAGCCCTACCCGGAGCCGGTCGGCTGCGGGACAATCCGAATGTAGGGCTTGGGCTCCTCCCAGTCCCCGAAGACCTCTTTCGCCTCGTCGTTGGAGACCGAGCCGGCGATGATCACGTCCTCGCCCTGCTGCCAGTTGACCGGGGTCGAGACTTTGTGCTTTGCGGTCAGCTGCAGCGAGTCGACCACCCGCAGCACCTCGTCGAAGTTGCGCCCGGTGGTCATCGGGTAGACGAGGATCAGCTTGATCTTCTTGTCGGGGCCGATCACGAAGACGTTGCGCACCGTCTGGTTGTCGGCCGGGGTGCGCGCGCCGGCATCGCCGGAGGCGTCGGCCGGCAGCATCCCGTAGAGCTTCGAGACCTTGAAGTCGGCATCGCCGATGATCGGGTAGTTCGGCGCCGTGCCCTGCGTCTCCTCGATGTCCCGGGCCCATGCCTCGTGGTCGGCGGACGGATCGACCGAGAGCCCGAGGATCTTCACGCCCCGCTTGTCGAACTCCGGCTTGATCTTCGCCATGTAGCCGAGCTCGGTGGTGCAGACCGGGGTGAAATCCTTAGGGTGTGAGAACAGCACCGCCCACGAATCGCCGATCCAATCGTGGAAGCGGATCCGGCCCTCGCTGGTGTCCGCCTCGAAATCCGGGGCGATGTCTCCAAGCTGAAGTGACACGTCATTCCTCCTTTGTCGATCTTGGCCTCGCAGTGATGCTTATCACGCCCCAGGCTGGATTCGAACCAGCGACCATCGGCTTAGAAGGCCGGTGCTCTGTCCTCTGAGCTACTGGGGCGGGTTGCCTAGATTAGGACCTGGCAAGCCGCTTGGCGTAGGATCGGCCGCACATGCCGAGCGTCGATGCATCCGGGACGGAGCTGTACTACGAGCGCGCCGGCGAGGGCGAGCCGATGCTGCTGATCCAGGGCATGAGCGCGACCCGCATAGCCTGGGGCCCGCCGTTCCTCGACGCGCTGGAGCGAAGCTTCGACTGCATCGTCTTCGACAACCGCGGCATGGGGAGCTCCGGCCACGCCGAGCTGCCCTTCGCGATCGCCGACCTCGCAGCCGACGCGGCCGGCCTGCTCGATGCCCTCGGCCTGGAGACCGCCCACGTCGTCGGCATCTCGATGGGCGGCATGATCGCCCAGGAGCTGGCCCTCGCCCGCCCGGAGCGGATCCGCACCCTGACCATCGGCGCGAGCTATTGCGGCGGCCCCGAGGGGACCCTGATGGCGCCCGAGGACCTGAAGATGCTCGGCGCCGCCTACGCCTCGGGCGAGCGCGAACAGGTCTTCCGGGCGATGTGGGAGATCAACCTCTCCCCCGGCTTCCGCGCCGACGGCTCGCGCTTCGCCGCCTTCGCCGAGATGGGCTCCGCGCTGCCGGCGCCCCAGCCCGTGGTCCTCCAGCAGATGCGCGCCTGCGGCGCCCACGACGCCCACGAGCGCCTCGGCCGGATCTCGCTCCCCACTCTGGTCATCCACGGCGACGTCGACCGCCTGCTCGGCTACGACAACGGCCGGCAGATCGCGGCGCTGATCCCGGATGCGCGGCTCGAGACGCTCGAGGGCGTCGGCCACATGTTCTGGTGGGAGCAGCCCGAGCGCTCCGCCGAGCTGATCCGCGAGCACGCCATGGCGCCGGTCTGAACACAGGCAATGGGCACGATCGACGGCTCCGCCAGCATCGAGATCGAGGCGCCGATCGAGGCGGTCTACTCGGTCGCCGCCGACGTCGAGGGCTCGCCTCGCTGGCAACCGGAGATCAAGGTCGCCGAATGCGTCGAGCGGGACGGCGAGGGCAATCAGGTGCTGGTCCATATGGAGACCGACGCCAGGGTGCGCAGGGTCGGCGCGGAGATGCGCTTCGACTACGGGGCGCCGAGCCGGATCTCATGGCTGCAGGAGGACGGGGACCTGAAGTCGGTCGAGGGCAGCTGGGAGCTCGAGGATCTCGGCGGGGAGCGGACCCGCGCGACCTACTGGCTGGAGGTCGACCTCGGTCGGATGCTGGGCATGGTGATCCGCGGCCCCCTGGTCGGCGTGCTCCGCGGCCAGCTGGTCGACAGCATGCCCGAGAAGCTGAAGCGCTTTATCGAGGGTGAACAGGCCTAACGGCCGTTGCTGCAACCCGCCGGGTTGAGTGTGCCCTTGACCTTGAAGACGTAGTCGGGCTCCGGAGTCACGTCGGGCTCTTCGATGATCTGTTCCAGCGCCGGATCGGTCTTGATCCAGGCGTAGATCGGGTACCAGTAGGGCGCGTCGGAGGAGTCCTGCGTGTACTGGCTGACGACGAGGAAGTCGTAGTCGCCGGCGTTGATCCGGCGGCGGAACTGGTGGCAGCTGGTGGCGAGGCGGTAGGCGCCGTCGGGCCCCGGCACGCCGATGTACTGGACGTAGTTGGAGAGGTCGGCGCCGTAGAAGCCATACTGGCCGAAGAAGATCTCGCCCGAGCCGGCGATGCCGATCCGCTTGTCGCGTTGCTTGCGGGCGAAGGCATAGGCCTGCTTCGGCCCGCCGTCCTGGAGGAAGTGGTCGACTTCTGTGTAGTGGTGGTCGACGTACTGCGTCTGCTGGGCGCGTCCGAGCACCACCGCCAGCAGCAGGATGCCCGCGGCCGCGCCGACGACGACGGCACGGCTGACGCTGCGCCGCGAGCGCAGCAGCCCGAGGCCGGCCGGCGCCCAGACCAGCGCAAGGGTGAGGAAGACCGTCCCGACGATGTATCCCGGGTACCACTTCGGGGTCGTCAGCACCGTGATCGCGTAGACGGCGGCGAGGAAGAGCAGCGTCTGCCGAGCCCGCCGGTCGGGGGCGCGCAGCGGCCGCGCGATCGGCAGCAGCACGAGGGCCAGGACGAGGCCGGGGATCAGGTAGCGGGTGTTGGTGAAGAAGCCCGTCGGCGCTCCCTCCTGCCCCGCCGCGGTCAGCGGCGTGAAGACGTAGACGGCAGCGGTGAGCAGCGCCGCCACCGCGATCACGCGCAGGATGATGTTGCGCGAGCGCCAGGCGATGTAGACGGCGGCGGCCACGGCGACGATCAGGATCAGCGGCCAGAGCGGCCCGAGCGCGTTGTCGAGCTGCGGGAAGAACCACTTGCGG
Organism: Solirubrobacterales bacterium; assembly: GCA_036496625.1. Taxonomy (GTDB): domain Bacteria; phylum Actinomycetota; class Thermoleophilia; order Solirubrobacterales; family 70-9; genus VRUE01. Next base: position 29,619 of record DASXKW010000004.1, read on the forward strand.
TAGATCGTCGGCTGGGTCAGGTAGTGGGCGACGGCGAAGCGCGGCCGCGGGTCGAGCGGCATCTGGTCGGGTCGCGGCAGGTGCAGCGGCCCGAAGCCGATCGTCGGGATCGGGTTGCCGCCGGTCTTGACCATCGCCCGCACGTACCAGTAGCCGCCAACGAGAAAGGTGGAGAGGCCGAGCACCCAGGCGGTGGTCCAGCGCCTTCCCCTGCCGCTGAAGACGACGACCCCGAGGCCGATCGCGACGACCGGGATCAGGAAGGTGAGCTTGACCGAGGCGGCGAGGCCGGCTGCGATCCCGGCGATGACGAGCGGGCCCTTGTCGAGCAGCGGCGCGTCGCGCTCGGGGGCGTCCTGGACCGCTCCGGCGTCGGGTGCCCTGCGCTGGTGGGCATTGATCAGGAAGGCGGCGAAGGCGATCAGGAAGGCGAGCCCCATGATGTCGTTGCGGCCCTCGCCGGGCTGCGTTTCGATCATCACCCCCGAATCGAGCACCAGCGCCGCCGCGACCAGCGTCGCCGGCCCGACCTTGTAGGGGCGCCCGACGCACCAGGCGGCGAGCAGCGCGATCGCCAGCCAGACCAGGTTGATCAGCGGCGATAGCCAGTCGGTCTTGAAGAGGACGATCGCGCTGCCGTGGATCAGCTCGGAGCTCTGCGGGTAAAACCAGGCGGCGAGCCGCAGCGGGTCGGTGTAGTGCAGGTGCACCGTCGAGGCTTCCTGCGCGATCCGCGCCGCGAAGGGCATGTGGTACCAGGTCGTGTCGCCGCCGAACATGCCCTGGTCGAGGCTGAGCTGCGAGGGGAAGGTCCACTCGGCGACGGTGAAGGAGGCGACCGCGAGGGCGATCAGCAGGGCGGCTTTCTGCAC
>DASXKW010000005.1:0-32606 GCA_036496625.1 Solirubrobacterales bacterium
TCGAAGAGCTTCTTGATGATGTCGGCGCGGGTCGCCTTGGTGCCGAGGCCGCGCTCCTCCATCATCTCGACCAGCTTCGCCTGCGAGATGCGGCCGGGCGGCTGGGTCTCCTTGTCGACGATCCAGGGCTCGCCGTCGAGCGGCAGCGTCTGCCCCTCCGCCAGCGCCGGGATCTCCTCGTCGGAGGAGCGGGCGTAGGTGTAGATGCCGGCGAAGCCGGGGTCGACGACGACCGAGCCGCGGACGAAGTAGGTCTGCGAGCCGGCCTCGATATCGGCGCGCGTCGACTCGGTGATCATCGGCGGGCTGAAGGTGGCGAGGAAGCGGCGCACGACGAGTTCGTAGACGCGCTTCTTAGGGCCGTCGCCGAGGGCGCCTGGGTGGATCGCCTGAGTCGGGTAGATCGGCGGATGGTCGGTCGTCTCTTTTTTGCCCCGGGTCGGCTTCAGCTCGCCGTCGAGCAGGCCGGATGCGGCGGAGAACTCCTTGACCCGCACCAGCGAGCTGACCAGCTCTCGCAGCGGCAGCGAGACCGGGTAGACGGTGTTGTCGGTGCGCGGGTAGGAGATGAAGCCGTCCATGTAGAGGTCCTCGGCGAGCCGCATCGCGCTGGCCGGGGTGATGCCGAGGCGGCTGGAGGCGTCGGTTGTGAAGGCGGTCGTGTTGTAGGGCGTCGGCGGCTTGCGGGTGTTCTTGCGCGCCGTCACGGCCTTGACCGTTCCGGGGGCGGCGGTGCCGGCGAGGGCCGCGTCGGCCTCCGCCTTCTCCCAGAACTTGTCGGTCTCGTGGTGGGCCTCAAAGCTGCCGTCGGGGTGCTCGAACTTGGCGAAGAGTTCCCAGAAGGGCTTGGCGATGTGGGCGCGGCGCTCCATCTCGCGCTCGACGACGAGGCCCAGGGTCGGGCTCTGCACGCGCCCGACCGAGAGGAAGTTGGAGCCGAAGCGACGGGTGCTGAGCGAGACGGCGCGGGTCAGGGTCGCGCCCCAGAGCAGGTCGATGTCCTGGCGGGCGGCGCCGGCGTTGGCGAGCGGGTAGGAGAGCTCGTCGAGGTCGCCGAAGGCGCGCTCGATCTCTTCCTTGGTCAGCGCCGAGTAGCGCGCCCGCTTGACGCGCAGCGTGCCGACGCGGGTTTCCTCGCGGTTGCCGAGGGTCGGATTGGCGTCGAGCATCTCCTCCAGGGCCTCGAGCCCGATCAGCTCGCCCTCGCGGTCGAAGTCGGTCGCGATCACCAGCTCGTCGGCTTCCTTGGCGACTTTGCGGATCGCCTTGACGACGTTCTTGTCGGTCGGCTCCTTGATCAGCTCGGCGTCGATCAGGTCGTGCAGGTCCGTCTTCTGCCAGTTCGAGTAGCCCTCGGGGAAGGCGGGGCCGAGCACGTGGCCCTTCAGCCCGATCGTCCTGTGGTCGCCCTCGGCGTCGCTCCAGGTGTAGAAGGGGACTTTGAAGGTTTTGTCGCTGGTCGCGCTGCCCTTGCTGAGGAAGGTCGCGATCTTCTCGGCGCTGTTGTTCTTCTCGGTGACGATGAGGCGCATGGGGCGGCGAGGGTAGCAGGGGCGCTCGGCGACCCATCCCGACCGAAAACTCATCTGCGCCTCTACATATATCCCGGGCGGCTGCCGATCAGGGGTGCAATGTCCATAGGATCGCGACCTCAATGAAGGCTCTTGTCACAGGCGGCGCGGGCTTCATCGGCTCAAACCTGGTCGACGCGCTGCTCGCGCGGGGCGACGAGGTGACCGTCGTCGACAACCTCGCGACCGGGCGACGCGAGAACCTCGACGGGGCGCTGGCCGCCGGCGCGACGCTGGTCGAGGCCGACATCCGCGAGGGGGCGGCATTGGCGGCGCTGGCCGCTGCGGAGAAACCGGAGGTCGTCTTCCACCTCGCAGCGCAGATCGACGTGCGCAAGTCGATCGCCGACCCCGCCTTCGACGCCGGGGTCAACGTCGGCGGCACCGCCAACGTGCTCGAGGCGACACGGGCGGCGGCCTCGCGGCGCGTCGTCTTCGTCTCCACCGGCGGCGCGATCTACGGCGAGGGCGAGGGCAAGGCGCTGCCGCTGGCTGAGGGCGCCCCGGTCGAACCGCTCTCCGCCTACGGCCAGAGCAAGTTCGCCGCCGAGGGATACCTGGCCCTGTACCAGCGGCTCTACGGGATCTCCGGGGTCGCGCTGCGGCTTGGCAACGTCTACGGCCCGCGCCAGGACCCGCTCGGCGAGGCAGGCGTGATCGCGATCTTCTGCGGGCGGCTGCGGGGGGGCGAGCGGCCGACCGTCTTCGGCGACGGCAGGCAGACCCGCGACTACATATACGTGGGCGACGTGGTCGCGGCGGCGCTGGCGGCGGCGCAGTCCGAGGCGACCGGCCCGATCAACATCGGCACCGGCGTCGAGACCGACGTGCTGGAGCTGGCCCGCCTGCTCGGCGAGCTGGGCGGCGTCGATGACTTCAATCCCGACCTCGCCCCGCCCCGCACCGGCGAGGTGCAGCGGATCTCGATCGACCCGGCGCGCGCCGAGCGCGAGCTTGGCTGGCGCCCGCGGGTGGACCTCAAAGAGGGCCTGCGCGTCACGCTGGACTCGATCTGAGTGCCATCCCGGCAGGGGTTCCGCTTAACTTTTTCGAGGATCGTCAGGCTGCTGGCGCGACAGGCGAGCGCTCGCGAAAAAGCACAAGACGCTCCACCCCTACCGGGATGGCACTCAAGCCAGACCACTAACCTTCATCAGATGCCCGCCCAGGCCTACGCCGGCAAGGAGTGCGTGTGTCAGCTGCGCAAGGGGATCTGCGATCAGTCCTGTGTACGCGACATGCTGGAGACGCCCTTCTACATCGCCTGCCTGAAGCTGAAGGGCCGGCGCTGCCTGGTCGTCGGCGGCGGCGACATCGGCCTCGAGAAGGTCGAGGGACTGCTCGCCTGCGATGCCGACGTGACCCTGATCGCGCCGGTTGCCCACCCCGAGCTGGAGAGCCTGGCCGCGGAGGGATCGATCCGGTGGAAGAAGCGCGCCTACGCGGGAGCGGCCGACCTGGAGGGCGTCTTCATGGCAATCGCCTCGACCGACGACACCGAGGTCAACATCAAGGTCTACGACGACGCCGAGCGACGGGCGATGCTGGTCAACATCGTCGACGTGCCGCCGCTGTGCAACTTCATCCTGCCGGCGATCGTCCGCACCGGGCCGCTGGCGATCGCGATCTCGACCGCCGGCGCCTCCCCCGCCCTGGCGAAGCGGATGAAGCGGGAGATCTCGGACCTCTTCGGCGAGGAGTACGCCCGCCTCGCGGTGATTCTCAACGACACCCGGGGCTGGGCGAAGGGGACGCTGCCGACCTACCAGGACCGCAAGGAGTTCTTCGAGGGGATCGTCAACGGCGACCCCGACCCGGTCGAGCTGATCCGCGGCGATCGCGAGCTGGAGCTGCTGGCCCTCATCGAGGCTGCCAAAGAGCGCGCCGCCGCTGCGCTGGCCTGATGGCGCGTCGGTAGCGCTATGCGCAACTAACGCGCCACTCAGCCGCCGCAGGCCGAGCTGCGCACGCGGTCGAGCGTGTCGCGCAGCTCATTCGCCTGGCCGATGCTGAGCTTGGCCGAAAAGGCAACCTCCAGCTCGGCGATCACGGCGGGGCGCATCTCGGCGAGCAGGTCGCTGCCGGCGGCAGTCAAAGCCGCGTAGCTGACGCGGCGATCGGTCGCGCAGAAGACCCGTTCGAGCAGGCCCGCCTTGACCAGGCGATCGACCAGCTTGGTCAGCCCTCCCCGCGTGATCACAAGCGCCTCGGCGAGGTCGCCCATCCGCATCCGTTCCTGCTCCGCCTCGGCGACGGTGGCGAGCACCTCGTACCAGGGAAGGGGCGGGAAGTCGGAGGCGGAGAGCATCTCCTGGAGGCGCTGGACGATCGCCGCGTGGGTGCGCGTCAGCGAGCCCCAGGCTTCGCCGTGCGGGCTCCCAGCCGGAGCCTTGCCTTGCCGATTTCTGGTTGCCGTTGCCTGCTCGCTCACGGATACATGATCGCAGATGAATGTTGTCTAAACAATAGTTGTAGATACAAGCTTTCCTGCTATGATTGTTTCTGCGTCAATCATTGATCAGGCAACTACCGAAGGAGGACAGAGATGAGCACGCAGACCGTCAAGCAAGAGGTTCCGACAGGCGCCTACGCGGTGGATCCAGTCCACTCGTCGATCACCTTCGCGATCGTCCACAACGGCGTGGCGACTTTCCGCAGCGGCTTCGGCTCATATGAGGCCCGGCTCAGCGGCGGCGACGCGCCCCGGCTCGAGGGGACGGTCGACGTCGCCAGCATCGGGATCGAGGAGGAGCAGCTGAAGGGTCACCTTCTCTCCCCGGACTTCTTCGACACGCAGCGCTACCCGCAGCTGCGCTTCGAGTCGAGCGAGCTGAACGTCGAGGACGACGGCTCGGTGCGGCTGCGTGGCAAGCTCGAGATCCACGGCGAGGCCCGCGAGGTCGAGGCGAACGGCAGGTTCGGCCGGCTCGGCGCCGACCTCGGTGGCAACGCCCGCATCGGGATCTCGCTGGCGGCAACGGTCGACCGGCGCAACTTCGGGCTCGACTGGAACGCCGAGCTGCCCAGCGGCGGCGAGGTCCTCGACTACGAGGTCAGCATCGCAGTCGAGTTGGAGCTGGTCGAGGAGGCCGAGTAACGATGCGGGTCCTCGGCATCTCCGGCAGCCTTCGCCAGGGCTCGTTGAACAGCGCCCTCCTGCGGGCGGCCGCCGAGCGGCTGCCCGCCGGGGCGGAGCTGGTCGAGTTCGAGCGCCTGCGCGAGGTGCCGCCTTACGACGAGGACGTCGACGCGGAGGCAACGCCGGCCGTAGTCGAGGAGCTGCGCGAGGCGGTGCGCGGCTCCGACGCCGTCCTGATCGCGACGCCGGAGTACAACCGCTCGATCCCGGGCCAGCTCAAGAACGCCCTCGACTGGGTCTCGCGGCCGGCCGGCAAGAGCGCGCTGAACGGCAAGCCGGCGGCGGCGATCGGCGCCTCGACCGGCATGTTCGGCGCGGTCTGGGCCCAGGCCGAGCTGCGCAAGGTCCTCGGCGCGATGGGCGGCCGAGTGGTCGAGGCCGAGCTGCCGGTCGCGCGGGCGAAGGAACTGCTCGTCGGCGACATCCTGGAGCTCTCCCTCCAACAGTCCGAGCAGCTGGAGGAGCTCCTTGCCGAGCTGGTCTCGCAAGCCGAGATCGAGGCCGAGCTCGCCGTTGCCGCCTGACTCGCGCTTCAGGACGCTGGGAGGGCGAAGAAGGCGATCGCGGCGAAGTGAACTGCGGCGGCTGCGATGACGAAGGCGTGGAAGATCTCGTGGTAGCCGAAGACCCTCGGGTTGGGATTGGGGCGCTGGGTCGCGTATACGACCGCGCCGGCCGTATAGAGGAGGCCGCCGGCGGCGACGAGGAGGGTGCCGGTCACCCCCATCGAGCCCCAGAGCTCGGGGAAGGCGACGGCGGCGACCCAGCCGAGCGACATGTAGATCAGCGCGGCGACCCACTTGGGGTGGTCGATCCAGACCATCTCGACTATCGCGCCGGCGATCGCGCCAATCCAGACGACGACGAGGATCGCGTCGGCGAGCGGACCGTGGAGGACGAGCAGGGCGAACGGCGTGTAGGTGCCGGCGATGAGGAAGAAGATCATCGAGTGATCGAGCCGGCGCATCCAGCGGCGCGCGTTGGGCCGGGTCCAGTTGACCCGGTGGTAGAGGGCGCTGGTGCCGAGCAGGGCCGAGAGGCTGACCGCGTAGATCGCCACCGCGAGGGTGGCCTTCGGCGTCTTGGCGGCGACGATCAGGGCGGCGCCGAGGAAGAGCGAGACGAAGAAGGCCCACTCATGCGAGACGCCGCGCAGCTTCGGCTTGACTGCGGCGATCGCGTCCTTCGCGGCGCTGGCCCGTTCGCCCATCGCCTCTCGGGCGGCACCCGCGCGCTCGCCCATCCGTTCCGCGCCCCCGCGGAGGTCGTCGACCATGTCTTCAAGGGTACTCCGCCTTTTGTGCCGACATTGCGGAATTGCCACCATGTAGGGGCAGCGCGCCTGGCGAATCAAGTCCCTTATTTGCGCTTTTCGCCACTTTTCCGTCTGAAGCTTTAGCGATCCTGCTCAGTTACCCCTGAAAGTCGCTGCGAGAGGAGAAGTTTGATGTCCCAGACCGCCACCAGTGCCCCGAAAACCGGTCTCAAGGGCCTCGCGATCGAACGCCGTTTCTCCTCTCCGGGGACCCATCCCTTCGACGAGATCGAGTGGGAGACGCGCGATGCGCTGATCGGCAACCCGGAGAGCCCGGCCTTCGAGCAGCGCGACGTCGAGTTCCCCAAGAGCTGGTCCCAGAACGCGACCAACATCGTCGCCCAGAAGTACTTCCGCGGCCAGCTCGACACCGAGAAACGCGAGTCCTCGGTCAAACAGATGATCGGCCGCGTCGCCGGGACGATCTCCGACTGGGGGCGCGCCGGCGGCTACTTCGCCTCGGCCGAGGACGCCAAGGCCTTCGAGGCGGAGCTGACCGCGATCCTGCTCAACCAGAAGGCGGCCTTCAACTCGCCGGTCTGGTTCAACGTCGGCTTCGAGGAGACGCCGCAGTGCTCGGCCTGCTTCATCCTCAGCGTCGAGGACAACATGGACTCGATCCTCGGCTGGAACACCAAGGAGGGCAAGATCTTCCGCGGTGGCTCCGGCTCGGGGATCAACCTCTCCAACATCCGCGGCTCGATGGAGCAGCTGGCCAAGGGCGGCACCGCGAGCGGCCCGGTCAGCTTCATGCGCGGCGCCGACTCCTGGGCCGGGACGATCAAGTCCGGCGGCAAGACGCGGCGGGCGGCGAAGATGGTCGTGCTCGTCGTCGATCACCCGGACATCGAGCACTTCATCTGGTGCAAGGCCGACGAGGAGAAGAAGGCCGAAGCGCTGCGCGAGGCCGGCTTCGACATGTCGATCGACGGCGAGGGCTTCACCTCGATCCAGTACCAGAACGCCAACAACTCGGTGCGGGTCACCGACGACTTCATGGAGGCGGTCGAGGCCGGCGAGGAGTGGCGCCTGACCGCGCGAATCGACGGCGAGACGGTCAAAACCCTCGATGCGCGCGAGCTGATGAACCAGATCGCCGACGCCGCCTGGCGCTGCGCCGATCCGGGCGTCCAGTACGACACGATCATCAACCGCTGGCACACCTGTCCGGAGTCGGGGCGAATCAACGCCTCAAACCCCTGCAGCGAGTACATGCACGTCGACGACTCGGCCTGCAACCTGGCCTCGCTCAACCTGATGAAATTCCGCCGCGAGGACGGAAGCTTCGACGTCGAGGACTTCGAGCATGCGGTCGACATCGTCTTCCTCGCCCAGGAGATCGTCGTCGGCTTCTCCAGCTACCCAACCGAGGAGATCACCGAGAACGCCAACCGCTTCCGCCAGCTCGGCCTCGGCTACGCCAACCTCGGCGCCCTGCTGATGTCCGACGGCCTGCCCTACGACTCGACCGAGGGCCGCAACGTCGCCGCCGCGATCACGGCGCTGATGACCGGCCGCGCCTACCGCCAGTCGGCACTGATCTCGGCCGGCGCGACGGGCCCCTACGACGAGTACGAGAAGAACCGCGACGCCCACAACGGGGTGATGCGGATGCATCGCGACGCCTCCTACGACGTCGACGCGACCGGGATCAAGGCCGACCTGCTCGAGGCCGCCCAGCGCTCCTGGGACGAAGCGGTCGAGCTCGGCGAGGAGCACGGCTACCGCAACGCGCAGGCGACGGTGCTGGCGCCGACCGGGACGATCAGCTTCCTGATGGACTGCGACACGACTGGGATCGAGCCCGATTTCTCGCTGGTCAAGTTCAAGGAGCTGGTCGGCGGCGGGCAGATGACGATCGTCAACAAATCGGTGCCGCTGGCCCTGCGCACGCTGGGCTACGCCGAGCCGCAGGTCGAGCAGATCGACGCCCACATAGCGGAGAACGCGACGATCATCGGCGCCCCCGGCCTCAAGGACAAGCACCTGCCGGTCTTCGACGTCGCGGTGGGAGAGCGGGCGATCTCCCACACCGGCCACATCGACATGATGGCGGCGACCCAGCCGTTCATCTCGGGCGCGATCTCCAAGACCGTCAACCTGCCGCAGACCGCCACGATCGATGACATCGCCGACGCGTACACGCGCGGCTGGAAGGGCGGCCTCAAGGCGCTGGCGATCTACCGCGACGGCTCGAAGACCGCGCAGGCTCTGCGCACCGACGCCCAGGAGGAGAAGGGCGCCGAGGAGAAGGTCATCGTGGTGCCGCCCGAGCGCAAGCGGATGCCGAAGACGCGCGAGTCGATCACCCACAAGTTCTCGATCGCCGGCCACGAGGGCTACATCACCGCCGGCAAGTACGAGGACGGCTCGGTCGGCGAGATCTTCCTCACCGACATCGGCAAGGAGGGCTCGACGATGCGCGGGCTGCTCAACGCCTTCGCTACGGCGATCTCGATCGGGCTCCAGTACGGGGTGCCGCTGGAGACCTTCGTGCGCAAGTTCAGCTACATGCGCTTCGAGCCGGAGGGCATCACCGGCAACCCGGAGATCCCCTTCGCCAAGTCGATGCCCGACTACATCATGCGCTGGGTCGCGAGCCGCTTCGTCGAGGACACCGAAACCCTCCAGGACCTCGGCATCCTCACCGCCGAGGTGCGCGCGCAGCAGGAAGCCCAGCAGATCCTGCCGATCGAGGAAGGGCCGGCAGGCAACGGCCACTCCAAGCCGGACAACGGCAACGGCGCCGAGAAGGCGAAGCTGACCGGCGGCGAGGCCGTCCCGGCGGCGGCGGCCTTCACCGAAACCCCGCCGGTGGTCCCGGCCAAGATGTCCGGCCTCGACCTCGGCCCCGCCTGCGAGCAGTGCGGCGGCATGATGCAGCGCACCGGCAGCTGCTACACATGCTCGTCCTGCGGCAACAACACCGGCTGCGGCTGAGGCCGTAGGACACACTGCGCGGGGGAGCACCCGCGGCTGCGCGCCGTGCAGAGCACTGTCGCTCCGCTGCGAGCACTCCCCCGCTTGGTCCTACGACCTCGGGACCGCTACTTGCTAGCCGAGGATCACTGTTGCGTCGTGGCGCGGGGTCTCGGTGATCGCGCGGCGAAAGACTCGCTCCGATTCCGGTTTGGCCGGGCGAATCCGGTGGCGCTTGACCAGCTCTCTCAGGACCACGGCCATCTCGAACTGGGCGAAGGAGGCGCCGAGGCAGCGGCGGACGCCGCCGCCGAAGGGGATCCAGGCGTAGGTGTCGGGCGGGTTCTCCAGGAAGCGCTCGGGAAGGAAGCGCTCGGGCTCAGGGTAGATCTCGGGATTGCGGTGGACGAGGTAGACGCAGGGCGCCACCGAGACGCCGGCGGGCAGCCGGTGGCCGCCGATCTCGACCGGCTCGGTGAGCTTGCGCAGGACGATCGAGATCACCGGGCGCAGGCGCAGCGTCTCCTGGATCGTCGCGGTCAGGTACTCCTCGCGACCCTCGCCGACCTCGGCGCGCAGGCGCTCCAGCTTCTCGGGATGGCGGACGAGGCGCTCGACCGCCCAGGAGAGCGAGGTCGCGGTCGTCTCGTGGCCGGCGACCAGCAGGGTGAGAAGCTCGTCGCGCATCTCCTCGTCGCTCATCGGGCTGCCGTCCTCGTGGTGGGCGCCGATCATCATCGAGAGCACGTCGTCGCGCTCCTCGACGCCCCCGGCCCGGCGCCGCTCGCCGATCTCGCGGTAGATCAGCTCGTCGACGCGGTCGATCCGCCGGCGGAAGGCCGAGACGCCGCGGACGCGCTTGGGACCGACGATCAGGAGCGGCAGCAGGAAGCGGGGGTTGGTGGTCATGTCGAGGAAATCGCGCAGGGCGCCGCGCAGGTCGGCGAGCTTGCTCGCCTCATCCGCGCCGACGCCGAAGACCGTTCGCAGGATGATCTCCAGCGTCAGCGCCTGCATCCGCGGCCGCAGCTTGTACGGGACGCCGGTCGGCCAGCGCTCGATCTCAGCTTCGGCGATCTCGGCCATCGTCTGCCCGTAGCCCTGCATGCGCTCGCCGTGGAAGGGCGACAGCAGCAGCTTGCGCTGGCTCATGTGCCGCTTCTCGTCGAGGACCAAGAGCGAGTTGTGGCCGAGCAGCGGAGCGAGGATTTCGTTGCCCTCGCCGGCGTGGAAGACCCGCGGATCGCCGGTGAAGACCTGCTTGATCGCCGCCGGGTCGGCCAGCATCACCCAGGTCCCCTCGTAGGCGACGCGGATCGTGAAGACGTCGCCGTAGCGATCCTGGCAGGCGTAGAGCATGCGCCGGGCCTGCCGCGACCAGATCGCGGTTTGAAGCGCCTTGGGCAGCGGCAGGCTCGGCGGCAGCCGTCGCTCGGAGGCCCGGGGCGCCGGCCGCAGAGCGGTTGTGGTGGCTGCCTCCATCGCCTCTCAGAGAGGCTAGTACCCGGGTCGAACTTGCGTGTGACGTGTAACTCACAGCAATCGCATACGCTTCCCAGGCCGTGCCGCCATTCCGGCTCTCCCCACGCACCGAGCACCGGATCGTCCGCCGAGCCTGCGGGCTGCCGCCCCGGGCCATCCGCCGGCTGCTCGGTCCGCCGCCCCGGCTCGACGGTCAGCAGCTTGCGCCCGACATTCAGATGCTGCTGGCGCTGGCCAAGTGGCAGGGCGAGACCACGCTGGTCGAGGGACGAACCGTAGAGCAGGCGCGCGAGGAGAACCGCGAGGGGGCGCGGGTCGTGACCGGGCCACCGCGGCCGATGGCGCGGGTCGAGAGCCTGGCGATTCCCGGCCCGGGCGGCGAGATGCCGGCGCGGCTCTACGTCGCTCTCGGCACCCCGCGCCCGCCGCAGCCGCTGCTTGTCTATTACCACGGCGGCGGCTGGGTGATCGGCGACCTCGACACCCACGACGGCCTCTGCCGCTTCCTCGCCGAGCACAGCGGCTGCCGGGTGCTCTCGGTCGATTACCGCCTTGCGCCCGAGCACCCCTTCCCCGCCCCGGTCGAAGACACCGTCGCGGCCTTTGCCTGGGCGCACGAGCAGGCGGCCCAACTGGGCGCCGACCCGGACCGGATCGCGGTCGGCGGCGACAGCGCCGGCGGCAACCTCGCGACCGCGCTCTGCCTGCAGCTGCGCGACAGCGGCGGGCCGATGCCGGCGATGCAGCTGCTGCTCTACCCGGTGACCGACGTCGTCGGCGGGCAGCAGTCGCGCGACACCTTCGCCGAGGGCTTCCTGCTGACCCGTGACGACATGGAGTGGTTCGAGAGCCACTACATCCCCGCAGGCGTCGACGAGGGCGAGCCGCGTGCCTCGATGATGCGCGCCGAGGACATCTCGGGACTTCCCCCCGCCTACCTCGCCACCGCCGGCTTCGACCCGCTGCGCGACGAGGGCGAGGTCTACGCGGCGCGGATGCGCGAGGCGGGCGCCCGAGTCGTCCTGCAGCGTCACCCGAGCTTGATCCACGGCTTCGCCAACCTGACGCCGATCTGCCCCAGCGCCCACACGGCGATGCTCGAGGTGGCAGGAGCCCTGCGCATGGGCCTCGGGCTGGCAGCCCCGCAGCCTGCCGCCGCGCTCGCTTAATACCCCTAGGGGGTATGCAATACTCCGCTGCGACGCGAAGGGGCTATCTGGCCACCAAAAACGTTGCACCTGGGCTTTATGGCAGCGAGCGAAACAGAGACGGTCCACGGCTACACCGAGAACCGCGAGGCGGTGCTGAAGCGCCTGCGACGGATCGAGGGCCAGGTTCGGGGGGTCGAGCGGATGGTCGAGGAGAACCGCTACTGCATCGACGTGGTCACCCAGGTGACCGCGATCCAGGCGGCGCTCGACAAGGTCGCCCTGGAGCTGCTCTCCGAACACGCCGCCCACTGCGTGATGGGTGCCGAAGAGGATGAGCAAGGGGCTCGCACCGACGAGTTGATGGCTGCGGTGCGACGTCTCCTTCGCCGTGGCTGAGGGCTACTCGTATTGGAGCGACTCGAGAACGTCGAGCCGAGACGCGCGCCGGGCCGGGGGGATCGCCGCCAAGACCCCGGCGAAGGCGGCGAGGACCAGCAGCACGACCAGCGAGCCGATCGGGTAGGAGATCGTGAAGCCTTCGTCCTTGAGCGGCTGGGCGATCAGGAAGGCGAAGATCACGCCGAGGACCATGCCGAGGATCGCCCCGATCAAAGCCGTGATCACCGCCTCGTAGCGGATCATCGTCCGCACCTGCCGGCGCGACATCCCGATCGCCCGCAGCATTCCCAGCTCACGGGTGCGTTCGTGAATCGAAAGCGCCAGCGTGTTGGCGATCCCGAACAGCGAGATCACGATGGCAAGGAGGAGCAGTGCGTCGACGAGGTTGACGAGCTGGTCGACCTGTTCTTCGCGGCTTCCTTCAGTTCCTGCTGGTTGAGCACTTCGGCCACCGGGAAAGCGGCTTCGACGCCCTTGGTGAGGACCGCCTGCACCCGCTTTGGGTTGGCACCGGGCTCGGTCTGCACGAAATCGATTGTGTCCTCGGTCTGGTCGAACTCACGGGCCATCGCGGCTTGCGCGATCACGACGCTGCCGAAGACCCCGAGCTTCGAGGAGAAGGTGCCGACGACTCCGAAGCTGGGCCGGCGGCGGGTCTGGCTGAGCAGGCGAAAGCGATCGCCAAGCTCGAGGCCGTGTTCGGAGGCGAAGGAGTCCGAGAGGATCGCCTGGCCGTAGGAGAGCCCGCGCAGCGCCGCGGGACCGCCCTTCTTCCATTCGATCTCGACGGTCTTTTCGACATCCCGGCTGGGCGCCGAGACGCGGGCATCGGCGCCGCCGTCGACCAGCTTCGCCTGGGCCGAGCGGATCGTCGCCACGGCGCCGACGCCGGGCACCCTGCGCGCCGCCACCGCCGCGCCGTTGGGGATCGGCGAGAAGCCGTTGGTGTTCTGAATCACCAGACCGCCGGCGAAATTTTCGTCGACGACCTGGGCGACCGAGCTCTTCAGGCCGGCGGAGAAGACGGTGACGAAGGTGACGATCGCGAGTCCGATCATCAGCGCCGCCGCCGTCACCGCCGTGCGGCTCGGGTTGCGCTGGGCGTTCTCGCGCGCGAGGCGCCCGGTCAGCCGCCGCAGCCGCTCCAGCGGCCAGCCGGCAACGGTCGCCAGCGGCGGCACCAGGCGCGGGCTGAAGAGCGAGACCGCAAGGACGATGACCACCGCGCCCCCGCCCATCAGGCCCGCGGCCGTGCCGGCTCCGGCGCTGCCGAGCAGGCCGATCAGGACCATCGCCAGGCCGACGACGCCGAGCAGCAGCGAGACGACCGCGACGATCAGCCGGCGGCGACGGGTGGCCGGTGGCGTGTACGCCTGCAATGCGGCGATCGGCGGCACCCGGGTCGAGCGCAGCGCCGGCACCAGCGAGGAGAGCACCGTGACGACGACGCCGATCAGCAGCGAGACGACGACCGTGCGGGTCTCGAGCGCCAGGCCGGTGGTCGGCAGGTCGATTTCGAACGCTTCGAGCAGGGCGTTGAGCAGGAGGGCGGTGAGGAAGCCGCCGGCAATGCCGACGATCGCGCCCAGCAGGCCGATCGTCAGCGCCTCGACGATGACCGTGGCGAGGATCTGGCGCCGCGAGGCGCCGAGCGTGCGCAGCATCCCGAACTCGCTGACCCGCTGGGCGACGGTGATCGAGAAGGTGTTGAAGATCAGGAAGCAGCCGACGAAGATCGCGATGAAGGCGAAGACGAGCAGGAAGGTCGGCAGGAAGCTGAGGTTTTCGCGGATTTCTTCAGAGCCGCGGTCAGCGCTTTCCGTGGCGGTCTCGACCCGGACGCCGGGCGGCATCTCACGGGCGATCCGGCGCTTCAACGCGCTCGCCGGGACGCCGCTGTCGGCGGCCACCGAGATCTGATCGAAGCGGCCGGCCTTGTGGGTGAGGCTCTGCGCGACCGGCAGGGTCACCTGGGCGATGCTGGCGCCGCCGAAGGAGGCGCTGCCGAGGCGGGTGTAGCCGACGAGGCGGAACGAGCGGGCGCTGCCCTGGCCGATGATCTTGATCGTTTCGCCGAGCTCGAGCCCGGAGCTTTCGGCGGCAGCCTTGTCGATCGATGCTTCGGTCGGGCCTCGCGGGCGGCGCCCTTCGAGGTAGGTGAGCGACTCGAGCCCGTCCGGCAGCCTCGAGGAGATGAACTTCGGGGCGAATTTGTTGCCGATCTTGTTGCCCTTCGAGTCGAAAAAGCCGCCCGGGGTGAAGATCGCGCCGGCGGCCAGCTTCACCCCCGGCGTCTTCTGCACCCGCGGCAACAGCGAGGCGCTGATCGTCGGGACTTCGCCGTTTTCCTGTTTGACCGGGTTCTCGGCGCTGATCACGACGCTGGTCCCGCTCAGCGACTCGCTGAAGATTTCGTCGAAGGCGGCGAAGATCGTGTCGGTGAGGATGTAGCTGCCGGCGACGAAGGCGACGCCGATCACGACCGCGAGAGTGGTCCCCATGGCGCGCGCCTTGCGCGCCCAGAGGCTCTTCAGGGCGAGTGCGGTCAACCGACTAGTCGATCTGCTTCATCAGCTCGATCACGTCGTCGGCCGAGCCCGGCGAGTCGTCGTGGACGACGCGGCCGTCGCGGAGGGTGATCAGGCGGTCGGCGTGGGCGGCGGCGGCCGGGTCGTGGGTGACCATGATCACCGTCTGCCCGAACTCGTCGACGGCCTGTCGCAGGAGGCGCAGGACGCCGGCGCTGGCTTTCGAGTCGAGGTTGCCGGTCGGCTCGTCGGCGAAGACGACGGCGGGTTTGGAGACCAGCGCCCGGGCGACGGCGACGCGCTGCTGCTGGCCGCCGGAGAGCTCCGAGGGCCGGTGGGCGCGGCGGTCTTCGAGGCCGACGGTGGCGATGAGCCGATCGAGCCAGGCCCGGTCGGGCTTGCGACCGGCGATCGAGAGCGGCAGGATCAGGTTCTCCTCGGCGCTGAGAACCGGCAGCAGGTTGAAGAACTGGAAGACGAAGCCGAGCTTGTCGCGGCGCAGCTTGGTCAGCTCGCCGTCGTCGAGGCTGGTGATCTCCTCGCCGTCGAGGACGACCGTGCCCGAGGTCGGCTTGTCGAGGCCGGCGAGTATGTGCATCAGGGTCGACTTGCCCGATCCCGACGGCCCCATGATCGCGGTGAAGCGCCCGCGCTGAAAGCTGGTGCTGACGTCGACGAGGGCGTCGACGGCCGCGTCCCCCTCGCCGTAGCGGCGAGACACATCGCTGGCAACTACCACCTGCCCGTTTGAGTCGTTCATAGGGCTCACCGTATCGACCCCGTTGGTTGACGGGCCCTAATAGCCTGGCGGTTGGATGGCGCTCGCAGACCAATTCGATGGCTTCTTGATCGACCTGGACGGGGTGGTCTGGATCGGGCGGGAGACGGTGCCCGGCGCGGCGGAGGCGCTTCGATCGCTGCTCGACCTCAGCAAGGAGATCGTCTTCGTCACCAACAACTCGGTGCGCCGGCCCGCGAAATACGCGGCGCGCCTTCGCGAGGCCGGCATCCCGGTGGCCGACGAGCGGGTCGTGACCGCGGGCGCGGCGACGGCTGGGCTGGCGGCCGAGCGGGTGGGAGCCGGGGGAACCGCCTTCGTGATCGGGGCGCCGGGCTTCAAGGAGACGGTCGCCGCCGCCGGCCTGGTCCTGCTGGACGGCGAGGCAGCGCGGCATGCCGACGCGGTGGTCGTCTCGGGGCATCGCGAGTTCGACTACGCCGAGCTGCTCACCGCGACCTTCGCCCTGCGAGCCGGGGCGTCGCTCTTCGCCACGAGCCGCGATCCCACCCTGCCGATGCCGGGGGGAGCGTGGCCCGGGACCGGCGCCACCCTGGCTGCGATCGAGACCGCGTCCGGGAAGACGGCCGAGATCGGCGGCAAGCCCGAGCGCCACCTGTTCGATCGGGCGCGAGAGCTGATGCCGGGAGCGAAACGCGTAGCGATGGTCGGCGACCGGCTCGCCTCCGACATCGAGGGCGGCCGGCGGGCCGGCCTGGAGACGGTCCTGGTGCTCAGCGGCGCCAGCTCGCGCGCCGAAGCCGAAGCGGCCGATCCGCCGGCCGATCACACTCTCGAGGACCTCGCCGGGCTGCTGCGGTGAGCACCACGGCCGAGCAGTCCCGACCCCTGGTCCCGCGCCCGGGCCTCGCCTTCGCAGGCGTTTTCGCGGTCACCTTCTGCGGACTGGTCGCGGTCGGCGCCGTGCTGCCGGTGCTGCCGCGCTTCGTGCACGGGCCGCTCGATGCGAGCAACGTCGCGGTTGGCATCGTGATCGGCTCCTACGCGATCACGGGCCTGCTGTTGCGCCCCTTCGCCGGCCGGTTCGCCGACCACCGCGGCCGCAAGCCCACCGTGCTGATCGGCTCGGTCCTGGTCGCGCTCGGCGGCTTCATGTACCTGCTGCCGCTGGGGGTGCCGGGACTGATCGCGGCACGGCTGGTGCTCGGCGCCGGCGAGGGGACGGTGTTCACGGCGGGGTCGGCCTGGATCGTCGACCTGGCGCCGGTCGAGCGGCGCGGGCGGGTGATCGGCCTCTACGGCCTCGCCGTCTGGGCCGGCCTCAGCGT
Organism: Solirubrobacterales bacterium; assembly: GCA_036496625.1. Classification (GTDB taxonomy): domain Bacteria; phylum Actinomycetota; class Thermoleophilia; order Solirubrobacterales; family 70-9; genus VRUE01. Next base: position 16,572 of record DASXKW010000005.1, read on the forward strand.
CGGGCCGCTGATCGGCGAGCTGCTCCTGCACGCCTCCGGCTACACGCTGGTCTGGATCTTCGCCGGGGCTGCGCCGCTGCTCGGAGCGCTGATCGCCAGCCGCCTGCCCGACCCGTTCCACGCCACCCCGCATCCCGAGGAAGAGCGCCACGCGCTGATCGAGCGCGAGGCGGTCCGGCCGGGTGCCGCGCTCGCCCTCGGCTCGATCGGCTACGGGACGATGGCCGCCTTCGTCGTCCTGCACCTCGAAGCCCGCGGCGTCGGCCACGGCGCCGCGGTGTTCGGGGCCTTCGCGACGATGGTCGTCCTCACCCGCCTCCTCGGCGGCGACCTGCCCGACCGAGTCGGGCCGGCGCGCGTCGCGATCGCAGCCGCAGTGGTCGAGGCGATCGGCCTCGCCACGATCGCAGTCGCCCACAGCCTCCCCGTAGCCGTTGCCGGAGCCCTGGCGATGGGCGCTGCCTTCTCCCTCCTCTACCCCTCCCTCTCGCTGATCGTCGTCAGCCGCGTCGCCGACACCCGCCGCGGCGCCGCGCTCGGCACCTTCACAGCGTTCTTCGACGCCGGCGTCGGCTTTGGGGCGCCCCTGGCGGGCGCCGCCGCCGCGCTCAGCAGCTACGAGGGCGCCTTCCTCCTGGCCGCGGCAATTGCCCTCGTCTCAGCCACAACCACCGCCCTGGTCATCGCCCCCCGCAGCCAAGCCCTCCCCGCCACTCCCTGAGCGCCGGCGGTGCAACGCTTTTTAGTTGCGATGGAACTAAAAAACGTTGCACCCTGGGGAACGTGGGTTAGCGAGCGGCGATGAGAAGGGACTGGGCGGCTCGACCGATGCGGCCCCTCTTGTCGGAGAGGACCGACTCGGCTGTGCCTACGCCGCTGGTTTGGGGGCGGGTGACGGCATCGACGCAGACCCATTCGCCCTCGGGCATGCGCTCGAAGTGAACGGTGAGGTCGACGTTGATGAAGACGTGCTCACGCCAGTCGAGCACAGCGCTGATCCCGTTGCCGACATCGGCGGCGACCAGCGCCCGCTGCAACGGCGAGGGCTCCTCCCCCTCGACCAGCGGACGGCGCATCCGCATCCAAACGGTCGCCGGGCCAGCCTCCAAAAACGCCCCCGCAACGGCCTTCCACTCCATTGCCGTGTGGTACCCAACGTCCTGTCCCGTAGGAAAGAACTCAGGCGTCCAACCTTCCTCTGGCCCAGGCGGCGGCGCATCGTCAGCAACTGCGCCAGCGGGCAACTCAAGCTCCGAAGTCCGCAGCAACCAGGCGGCAGCCCGCATCAGCTCCCCGTCGTCATTCGACAGCGACGCCTCGACAAGCTGCACCTTCTTCCCGGGCCGGATAACCCGGGTCTCGACCCCGACCGCGCCGATCGGAACCGGCCGCAAGATCTCGAAGACAACTCGCCCGACCTGAAACTCCCCGACCCCATCGACCCGCTCGATCTCACGCCCCAGCAGAGCCGAAGGCGGTCCAGCATGCTGCGATCCGGGATCCCAGGGACCCCTCGTGAGCTCACTCGCAACGAACTGGTCGCCACTCCGCTCGTAGAACGCCTCGTTCATCGGCGCATCGTATGGGCGGCGGGGGTCGCCTCGACAGTGCCTCGCGAAGCGGCTCCCCAGAGTGATTCTCAGCCCCGAAGGGGCTCCTCATCAACCCCGCCTCCGGCGGGGTTTAGGCGCTGGCGGGGCGACCCCCGCCGCCCTCTACCATCCCCCCATGACCAAGACAACGAAGACCGACGCCGAATGGCGCGAGCAGCTGACCCCGGAGCAATACGAGGTGACCCGCAAGGCCGGCACCGAGCGAGCCTTCACCGGGCCCTACGTCGACGAGAAGACCGACGGCATGTACCACTGCGTCTGCTGCGGAACCGAGCTGTTCTCCTCAGGCACCAAGTTCGACTCCGGCACCGGCTGGCCCAGCTTCACCGAGCCGGCTAACCTCGAGCATGTCGAGCTGCGCCCCGACAACAGCCTCTTCATGCGCCGCACCGAGGTCGTCTGCAAGCACTGCGACGCCCACCTCGGCCACGTCTTCGACGACGGCCCCGGCGAGGGCGGCCAGCGCTACTGCATCAACGGCTGCGCGCTGGAGCTGAAGCCGGCCGCGGACGCGGCGAGCTAGGCCTGCCCGCCGGCGCCCAGGTAGCTGAACTTGACCGCGAGGGCCACGGCCTCGGTCCTCGTGTCCACCTCTAGCTTGGCGATCGCGTTGCGCACATGGGTGTGCACGGTCGCCGGGCTGAGCTGGAGCCGCTCGGCGATCTCTTTGACCCGCAGGCCCTCGGCCAGCAGCTCGAGGATCTGGCGCTCGCGCGGGGACAGCTCGAGCAGCTTTTCGACCTCCGCGGGCTTGCCGCCGGCGAAGTCGCCGCCGAGGAAGGTGCCACCGCCGGTGACCGCTTTCACCGCCCGGGCGATGTCCTCGGCGGGCGCCGACTTGAGCACGTAGCCGGAGGCGCCCGCCCGCAGCGCCAGCGCGAGCAGATCCGGCTGGGCATGGGCGGTGAAGATGATGACTTTGGTCCGCGGCCGGACTTTGAGGACCTCCTTGGTCGCCTCGATCCCGTCGCGCTTGGGCAGCTCGACATCGATGATCAGGACGTCGGGCTCGAGGTCCTTGACCACGTCGACGACATCGCGGCCGTCGCCGGCCTCGCCGACGATCTCGACCGTGTTGGAGTTGGCCATGCGCGACTTGATCGCCTCGCGGACGATCTCGTGGTCGTCGCAGAGGACGACCCGCTTAGCATCGCGAACTCCAGTGCTCATGATGGCCCGATCCTCTCAGGCGCACCATACGAATGCAAAATAGTGGGTAGCGTGAATCCGCCGTCCCGCTCCTGACGGTTCTCGATCAGGGCGATCATCGTCCGGCCCACCGCAACGGCGGTGCCGTTCAGCGTGTGCGCCACCTGTGGGGATTCGCCGCCTGCAGGCCGATACCTACAGGCCAGGCGCCGCGCCTGGTAGTCGGTGGTGTTGGAGCATGAGGTCAGCTCGCGGTAGCGGCCCTGGCTGGGGATCCAGGCCTCGCAGTCGTACTTCTTCGCCGCCGGGGCGCCGAGGTCGCCGGCGGCAACGTTGACGACCCGGTAGGGGATCTCCAGCTCGGCGAGGATCCTCTCCTCGATCGCCAGCAGGCGCTCGTGCTCGGCGCTCGACTGGGCCGGCTCGACGAACGAGAACATCTCGACCTTGTCGAACTGGTGGACTCGGAAGATGCCGCGAGTGTCGCGGCCGGCGGCGCCGGCCTCGCGGCGGAAGCAGGTCGAGAAGCCCGCGTAGCGCAGCGGCAGGCTCTCCGCGTCGAGGATCTCGTCGGCGTGCAGGGCGGCGAGGGGGACCTCGGAGGTGCCGACGAGGAAGAGCTCGTCCTTTGGCACCTCGTAGATCTGGTCGCGATCGCCGGGCAGGAAGCCGGTGCCGACGAGCGCCTCTTCGCGGACCAGGACCGGCGGGATGACGGGCTCGTGGCCCTCGCCGCGGACCAGGTCGAGGGCGAAGCGGACCAGCGCCAGCTCGAGCAGGACCAGGTCGCCCTTGACGTAGGCGAAGCGGGAGCCGGAGACCCGCGCTCCGGCCTCCATGTCGATCAGGCCCAGCGTCGAGCCGATCTCGAGGTGGTCGCGCGGCTCGAAGTCGAAGCTCGGCCTTTCCCCCTCCTCGCGCAGGACGATTGCGTCCTCCTCGGTCATGCCGTCGGGCGCGTCGGGATCGGGCAGGTTGGGCAGGGCCGTGGCGATCCGCTGCAGGTCGGCCTCGACCTGCTCCAGCTCGGCCTTGCCGGACTCGATCGTCTCCTTGAGGGCCTGGACGGCTTCCATCTGCTCCTCACCGCTCTCGCCGCGCTGCTTGGCTTCGCCGATCTGCTTGGAGATCGCCTTGCGCTCGGCCTGGGCACCCTCGATCTGCGGCAGCAGCTCACGCCGCCGGGCATCGAAGCCGAGCAGCTCGTCGACCCGCTCGGCGGCGCCGCGACGGGCAAGCGCCGCCTTGACCCGCTCGGGGTCGGAGCGGATCAGCTTCAGGTCCAGCATCGCTCGGAGGGGTTAGGGCGAGGTTTCGCCGGGGCGCGGCGAGGTTTCGGCTTCTTCGCCGGCGTACTTGGCGACGAAGCGGGCAACCTCTTCGGCTTCTTCGCCGACGACGATGTTCTGGGGCATGATCGCGCCGGAGAAGCCGCCGTTCTGTATCGCGAAGAGAGCGTCTTCATATGTCTCGGTTCGCCCGTTGAGGTTCGGTCCCTGCGTGCGCAGCCCACGATTGCCGCTGCCCTGGGTGCCGGCGGCGCTGAGCGTGTGGCAGCCGGAGCAGTGCGTGGCGAAGAGAACGGCCCCGTTGTAGTTGGGGTCATTCTTGGAGACCGCGATCCCTTCTTCGCCGATGCCGCAGGCGGCGAGCCCGAGAGCGGCGAGAACGGCCGTTGCTGTAATCAGTGCCAGTCGCACGCGGCGGCATCATATTGTCCCGCCCAGCCATGAGTCCGCTCGACCCCGCCCGCTTCCGCTCCGCGATGGCGATGCTGCCCACCGGCGTCACCGTCGTCAGCGCCGCCGGGCCGGACGGTCCGGCCGGGGCGACCGCCAACGCGGTCTGCTCGCTCTCGGTCGAGCCGATGCTGATGCTGGCCTGCCTCGACCGCGGCTCGCGCACCCTGCTCGCCGTGCAGGCGGCCAACCACTTCGGGATCAGCGTCCTGCATTCCGGCCAGGAGCAGATCGCCCGCTCCTTCGCCACCAAGGCCCCGGTGGCCGACAAGTGGGAGGGCGTCGCCTGGAGCGAGCGCAAGGGCATCCCGGCGATCGAGGGCGCCCTGGTCTGGATCGCCTGCGAGCTGCGCGACGTGATCGCCGGCGGCGACCATGTGATCGTCACCGGCGAGGTGCGCGACCTGGCGAGGGGAGAGGGTGACCCGCTCGTCTTCAGCGGCGGCGAGTACCGGCCGTTGAACTGAGCGTGTCGGTGCCTATATGCGCTGCCAATGCGCCACCGTCGAATAGGCGGTTCTCAGCAGATTCGAGCTAGAACGCGCCACTGGTGCCGGCGGCGCGCAGGGCGAGGAAGAAGATGACGCCGCAGCTGACGGCCATGATGCCCATCTCGCGGCGGACTATCGCGAGGGCGACGGCCTGCTGGGACTCGGAGGGGAGGGCTTCGAAGTCGACGTCGCGCAGCTCGCGTTCGGCGGCGCCCGTGCGGGCCCCCTCGGCGATCAGGGAGACGACGAGGGGCAGGACGCCGTAGAGATAGTGGAGGCTGTCGTCGGGCTTGTGGCCGGTGAAGACGAGCAGGCCGCCGAGCATCACCTGCACGAAGACCGCCGCCTGGGCGGCGCGCAGCAGGTACCAGAAGGGGATCGAAGGTAGAGCCCGGTACCAGGCGACGCCGCCGATCGCGAAGGCGACGAGGTTGAGCGCTATCACGGCGCAGCCGACGACGAGGTGGACGACGACCACTGGCTATTTCCTCCTAAGAGGGTCGGGATTCGGCTTGCTGATGCGGAAAAGCACTATGTAGCAATCTGTTACAAGGTGGGTGTATAAAGGCTGCTGCAGGCGGTGGAGCGCCAACCGGTCGGCGCTCCCCAGACCGTCGAAACCGAACATCCCAGTGCTGAAGAGCTACCTGCCGATTCTCGTCTTCGCCTTCCTCGGCGTCACCGTTGGGGGGGCTTTCGCGATGCTCAACCATGTGATCGGGCCGAAGCGGCCGAAGCGGCCGACCGCGGCGAGCCTACGCCAATCGGAGCCCTACGAGTCGGGCATCCCGGTCGAGCCCTCGCACGGGCTGCGCTTCGGCGTCAGCTTCTACCTGATCGCGATGCTCTTCATCCTCTTCGACATCGAGGTGGTCTTCCTCTATCCGATCGGGGTGATCCTGAAGGGCGCCAACAGTGTCTTCGTGCTGGGCGAGCTGGTCACCTTCGTCGTGCTGCTGCTCGTCGCCTTCACCTACGTCTGGCGAAAGGGTGCGTTGGATTGGAAGTAGAGCGCCAGACGATGCGATCGCGGCAGCTGCGCGCCCGCGACATGCTGCGCGGCGACCTCGAGGGCGAGGAGCTGGAACGCTACGTCGAGGAGAAGGTCGTGATGACCAGCCTCGAGAAGATGCTCAATTGGGCGCGCTCTAACTCGATCTTCCCGCTCACCTTCGGCCTCGCCTGCTGCGCGATCGAGGCGCCGATCTCGGTCGTCACCGCCCGCTACGACCTCGCCCGCTTCGGCGCCGAGGCGCTTCGTGCCTCGCCGCGCCAGGCCGACATGATCATCCTCTCGGGCCGGGTCTCGATCAAGATGGCGCCGGTCGTCCGCCGCCTCTACGACCAGATGCTGGAGCCGAAGTGGGCGATCTCGATGGGCGCCTGCTCCTCCAGCGGCGGCATGTTCTCCAACTACGCCGTGGTCCAGGGGGCGGACAAGTTCATGCCGATCGACCTGCACATCCCCGGCTGCCCGCCGCGGCCGGAGGCGGTCCTCTACGGCTTCACCAAGCTGCAGCGCAAGATCCAGGGCAACCCAGATCAAGGCTGGCGGGGGCGTTACGACGCCGCCGGAACCGAGGAGTGGGCGCGCGGCGGGCCGCGCAGCGAACCGAGCGCCGAGGCGGCCGAGGCCTATCTCACCGCCAGGGAGCTGATCGGTGCCTGACGCCCCCGGACTGGAGCTGATCCGGGGGGAGATCGAGCAGGACCACCCCGGCGCGATCCTAGACACCGGCTTCGAGCACGGCTGCGCCAGCATGTCGATCGACCCGGCGCAGCTGTTGGCGGTGCTGGGCTGGCTGCGCGATGCGCCGGGCCAGGGCTACCGGTTTCTGTCGAGTCTGCACGCGGCGGATTACCTGCCGGCGGAGCCGCGGTTTGCGGTGCACTACGAGCTGTTGAATCGGGATCGGGTGGAGCGACTGCGGGTCAAGGCTCTTCTAGCGGATCCGGCCGCGGGTCCTGTCGCAGGGGAGGGGGGCCTGCGGGCGGGCCACGGTCCGTCCTCGACCCCCCTCCCCCGCGCCACCCGCGGAAGGAACGGCGAGGAGGAACAGTCAAATCCGCTGCCCGAAATCGACTCTTGTGTTGAGCTTTTTCCTACGGCCGAGTTCCAGGAGCGCGAAGCCTTCGACTTCTTCGGGATCGTCTTCGCGGGCCACCCCGACCTCACGCGCATCCTGCTGCCCGACGACTACGTCGGCTGGCCGCAGCGGCGCGATTTCCCCATCGGCGGCGAGCCGGTGACGTTCACGTACAACGAGCGCAACTATGGCTGAGGCGGCTGAGATCAAAGCGCCAGCAGCAAACGTCTCTCCCGCGGGTGGCACCGCAGGGGGGACCGCCCCTGAGGACGCTTTAGCGACCGGAAGGGGCGGTGGGTCCCCTGCGGCGACAGGACCCGCGGCCGAGACCACCGAGGTGATGACGGTGAACATCGGGCCTCACCACCCAGCTACGCACGGTGTGCTGCGCCTGATCGTCGACCTCGAAGGCGAGGTAGTGCGTGATCTCAAGCCAGTCATCGGCTACGTCCACACCGGCATCGAAAAGTCCTGCGAGGACAAGAGCTACTGGAAGGTCATCCCCTTCGTCGAGCGGATGGATTACGTCTCCTACTTCTTCCAGATGGAGGCCTACTGCGGGGCGGTCGAGCGGCTGGTCGGACTGGAGATCCCGCCCCGCGCCAAGTACCTGCGGACGATCTTCCTCGAGCTCAACCGGATCCACTCCCACCTGGTCTGGCTGGGGACGACGGCGCTCGACCTCGGAGCGATCTCGATGCTCTGGTACTGCTTTCGCGAGCGCGACCGCATCCTCGACCTCTTCGAGATGGCAACCGGACAGCGGATGCACACCCGCTACTTCCAGGTCGGCGGCGTGATCGAGGACATCCCGCTCGGCTTCGAGGCGAAGCTGCGCGAGTTCGTCGCCGAGATGCCGGTGCGGGTCGGCCAGTACCAGGCGCTGCTCGACCGCAACGAGGTCTTCCTCTCCCGCACCAAGGGAACCGGGATCGTCTCGCGCGAGCGGCTGCTGGAGCTGGGCGTGACCGGGCCGCTGCTGCGCGCCGCCGGCGAGCCCTGGGACCTGCGCAAGGCCTTCGACTACCTCGCCTATCCCGAGATGGATTTCAAGATCCCGGTCGGCACCGTCGGCGACAACTACGACCGCTACCGGGTGCGGGTGGCGGAGATGCTCGAGTCGACGCGGATCGTCGAGCAGGCGCTCGATGCCCTGCCGGACGGACCCTTCATCGCCGACGACCGCAAGTACGTGCTGCCGCCGCGCTCGGAGCTCTCGACCTCGATGGAGTCGCTGATCCACCACTTCAAGCTCGTCACCGAGGGCTACCGGGTCGGGCCGGGCGAGCTCTACTACGCGATCGAGTCGCCCCGTGGCGAGCTGGGGTGCTTCGTGCTTGCCGACGGGTCGGCCAAGCCGGCACGGGTGCATTTCAGGGACCCGTCGTTTGTGAACCTGCAGGCGTTCAGGGACATGTCGACGGGCAGCTACATCGCCGACATGATCTGCTCGCTGGGGATGCTCGATCCGATCTTGGGCGGGGTCGACCGATGAGGCACCGTGGCTGAGCTGCCTATCGATATTGCGCTGACCGAGGGACGAATCCCGGATCGCATCCCAGAGCGGGTTCCTGAGCTTCATGAGGTCGATTGCCCCGAGGAGCTGCGGCAGCGCATTGAAGAGCTGATGAGCAAGTACCCGGATCGGAAATCTGCTTCGATTCCGGCGCTCTGGGCGGTGCAGCGGATGTACGGCTGGTGTACGCCGGAGGGGATCCGGCAGGCCGCTGCGGTGATGCGGGTGACGCCCGCCTACCTGGAGTCGGTGGCCAGCTTCTACGACCTGCTTCATACCGAGGCGGTTGGGACTCACAAGGTTGCCGTCTGCACCAACATCAGCTGCTGGATGCGCGGCGGCGACGAGCTGCTCGAGGCCTTTCGCGCCGCGACCACCGACGAGGACGACATCTTCGTCACCGGCTTCGAGTGTCTTGGTGCCTGCGACATCGCGCCGATGGCCTCGATCGACGAGCGCTACTTCGGCCCGCTCGACGCGGCCGAGGCGCAAACCGCGATCGGGCAGCTGCGCGGCGGCGCCGAGGTGCTGCCCGAGAAGGCGCTGGAGAAGCGGCCTCTTCCCGGCGGCAACCCGCCCGCGGCGGACGCGGAAGCGAGCGAGGGAGATCGCCGGTGATGGTGAGCCCAAACGAGCGAGAGCAGAGCACGCGGGCGGAAATTGTGGGTCGGGAGACGCGGATGCTCTTGAAGAACGCCGAAGACCCGGCGCTGCGCACGCTCGCCGGCTACAAGGGCTACGGCGGCTACGCGACCCTGGAAAAGGCATACCGCGAGATGGAGGCCGACGAGGTCCTCAGCGAGCTCGAAGACTCGGGCCTGCGCGGTCGCGGCGGCGCCGGCTTCTCGATGGGCAAGAAGGCGAGCTTCCTGCCCCGCGGCGGCGCTGTCGACAAGTACCTCTGCTGCAACGCCGACGAGTCCGAGCCGGGCGCCTTCAAGGACCGCGAGCTGATGCAGCGCAACCCACACCAGCTGATCGAGGGGATCGCGATCGCCGCCCTCGCCGCCGGCATCGGCCACGCTTTCATCTTCATCCGCGGCGAGTACGACTCGCAGGCCGACATCCTCGACGCCGCGGTCGCTGAAGCGCATGAGGCCGGCTACCTCGGCAAGGACATCCTCGGCACCCATCGCGACCTCGAGCTGGTCGTCCACCGCGGCGCCGGCGCCTACATCTGCGGCGAGGAGACGGCGCTGCTCGACGCCCTCGAGGGCAAGCGCGGCAACCCGCGCCTGAAGCCGCCCTTCCCGGCGGTGCAGGGCCTCTACGGCGGACCGACCCTGATCAACAACGTCGAGACGCTCTCCAACGTCCCCCACATCGTCAACCACGGCGCCGAGTGGTTCAAAGGCTTCGGCACCGAGCAATCGCCGGGGACCAAGGTCGTCTCGATCTCGGGCGGCGTACAACGGCCCGGCAACTACGAGGTCGAGCTCGGCATCCCCACCCGCGAGCTGATCTACGACCTCGCCGGCGGCCCGGCCGAGGGCCACGAGGTGAAGGCCCTCTACCCCGGCGGCTCTTCCTCGCCGGTGCTCACCGCCGAGGAGGGCCTCGACCTTCCCTACAGCTTCGAGGCGATGGCCGAGGCGGGCTCGATGCTCGGCTCGGGCTCGATCATCGTCGCCGACGACCGCGTCTCGATCCCGCAGATGGCGCTGCGCACGGCGCGCTTCTACCACCACGAGTCCTGCGGCAAGTGCACCCCCTGCCGCGAGGGAACCAACTGGACGGTGAAGATGCTGGAACGGGTCGTGCGCGGCGAGGCGACGCCGATGGACCTCGACATCGTCGCCTCGGTGCAGGAGAACATCATCGGCCACTGCCTCTGCGTGCTCGGCGACTCGATGGCGATGCCGGTGGGCGCGATGGTGCGCAAGTTCCGCGATGAGTTCGAGGTGGTCATCGCCGAAGGTCAAGCCGAGTTGGTGACCGCGTGAGCTTCCGGTGCGACTTTTGCCACCTATGCGCACATAAACCGCACCGGAAGGTGCTCCGGTGAGCGGCAAGGAGATCATGCTGATCATCGACGGTCGCGAGGTGCGCGCGACGGAGGGCGAGATGCTCCACGACGCTGCCAAGCGCGGCGACGTCGAGATCCCGGTCTTCTGTTATGAGCCGAAGCTGGGCGAGCCGGTCGGCGCCTGCCGCATGTGCCTGGTCGAGATCGAGGGGATCCCGAAGCTGCAGACCTCCTGCTCGACCCCGGTGCGCGACGGCATGGTCGTCCACACGCGGACGGACCAGGTCAAGCACGCGCAGAGCGCCGTGGTCGAGTTCCTGCTCGTCAACCACCCGCTCGACTGCCCCGTCTGCGACAAGGGCGGCGAGTGCCCGCTGCAGGACATCTCGATGGGTTGGGGACCGGGCAAGAGCCGGATGACCGACCAGAAGCGCCACTTCGAGAAGCCGATCGAGCTCTCGCCGCTGGTCGCGATCGACCGCGAGCGCTGCATCCTCTGCTACCGCTGCGTGCGCTTCAGCCAGGAGGTAGCCGAGGACGAGCAGCTGCAGCTGCTCGAGCGCGGCGATCGCACCTTCGTCGGCACCTTCGACGACCGCCCCTACGTGGCGCCATTCCACGGCAACATCACCGACCTCTGCCCGGTCGGGGCGCTGACCAGCTACACCTACCGCTTCCGCGCCCGGCCCTGGGACATCGAGCAGGCCGGCTCGGTCTGCACGCTCTGCCCGAGCCAGTGCAACGTCAGCTTCACCGTCCGCGACGAGCAGGTGAAGCGGGTCGTCTCGCGCGACAACGCAGAGGTCGACGACGGCTGGCTCTGCGACCGCGGCCGCTACGGCTTCGAGATGTTCAGCGCCGAGGAGCGCATCCGCGGTCCGCGCCTGCGCGGCGAGGTCGAAGTGGGCTGGGAGCAGGCGATCGCCAGGGCCGCCGAGGCACTGAAGGCCGGCGGCGCGCAGAGCGCGGCAATCCTCGGCGACGCCTCCAACGAGGAGGGCTACCTGATCCAGCGCATCATGCGCGAGGCCCTCGGGTCCCCCCACATCGACTCCCGCCCCTCGCGCGGCCCGTGCCGCGAGACCCAGGCCCGACTCGACCACCCCGGCCTCTCGGCCAGGGTCCGCGACATCGACGACGCCGAGGCGATCCTCGTCGTCGGAACCGACCCCCTGCACAGCTCCCCGATCCTCGACCTGCGCATCCGCAAGGCGATCCGCCGAAACGGCGCCAAGCTGACCGTGGCCACCGAACAGCCAACGGCCCTGGACGGCGGCGCGGCGGCGGCGGCCCGCTACGCCCCCGGCGGCGCCACCCTCTTTCTCTCGGAGCTGGCCAACTGCCTGCGCCTACCGAACGAGGGACACGCTTCCGACATAGCCGAGGTCCTTCGCAATGCCGACAGCGTCGCGATCGTCTGGGGCGACCGCATTGCCCGCGAGGGCGAGGGCGCTTTGACCGCCCTTCTGGACGTAGCCAAAGCCCTCGACCTCGCAGCCAAAGACGGCTCCGGCCTGCTCGAAGTCCCCGACACCGCCAACGCCCGAGGCCTGCGCGAGGCCGGCTGTCTCCCCGACGCCGGCCCGGGCCTGGTCGCGACGAGTGCTCCGTTGGGCGCGCTATCGGCACCAAACGGAGCACTCGCAGGGAAGTCAACTGAAGAGATTCGCAGCGCCCTCGAGTCAGGCGAGCTCAAAACGATCCTGCTCTTCGGCGTGGACCCCCTCCGTGACTTCCCGGACACCGAGGCCTGGAAGCGAGCCCTTGCGGCAGCCGACCACATCGTCTGCTTCTCCACCTTCGAGAACGCCACCACGGCCAAGGCCGACGTGGTCTTCCCGCTCGAGACCCACGCGGAGAAAGACGGCACCGTCTCGCACCCCGACGGCCGCCTCCAGCGTGTACGCCCGAGCGCCTCCCGCCCCGGCGACATCCGCCCGAACTGGGGCGTGCTTGCAGAGCTGTCCCTTGCCCTGGGCCACGACACGGGGGTCAGCTCCCAACCCTCGGCCTTCGCAGCCCTCACCGAAGCTGTCCCCTTCTACGCCGGCATCACCGACGCCGACATCGGCGGCCGGGGAATCCGCTGGCAAGAAAAAGCTTCCAAAGATGGGGAGGCGGGTCCCACAGGCCTCACGGACTTGGGAAGCCCGAGTGAGCCGGGGTCGCCGGACACTCAGCGCGACAGCGCGTCCGCCGACCCCGGCTCGCTCGGGCTCTCCACGTATCGAGACTTGTGGGCCGGACCGATCACAGAGTTGAACCCGCCTTTGAGGTTCCTGGCCCCTCAGCAGCGGGTTGAGCTTTCGGTAGCCGATGCGGAGAAGCTTGGATTGAGCGCTGGCGACGAGGTTTCGGTCTCCCAGAACGGCACCAGCTTGCGGGCCCAGGTGGCGATTCGGGAGCGGGTACCGGAGGGCACCTGTTTGCTCCTCGAGGGCACCGCGGATGACAACGCCAACGCCCTGCTCAACGGCAGCCCGGTCAGCGTCACGATCGAGAAGACTGCCGGCTGATGCTGCCGATCGCCGACACAACGGTCGTCGAAGCCACCTGGGTGATGATCGTCAAGTCACTGGCCATCTTCGCCGTGATCTTCGGGATCCTGCCGCTGATGACGGTGCTCGAGCGCAAGCTGATCGGCCGCTTCCAGCACCGCTACGGCCCCAACCGGGTCGGCCCCTTCGGCATCCTGCAGCCGCTTGCCGACGTCGGCAAGCTGCTCAGCAAGGAGGCCTTCCGCCCGGCCAACGCGATCGGCACCCTCTTCATCCTCGGCCCGCTGCTGCCGGTCCTCTCCGGCGTCCTGGCGCTGGCGATCATCCCTTGGGGCAACGTCCAGGACGGGGTCGGCCTCTACGGGATCGACGTGCCGATCGGCATTCTCTATTTCTTCGCCGTCGGCTCGATCGCCTTCTACGGCCTGCTGCTCGGCGGCTGGTCCTCGGGCTCCAAGTACAGCCTGCTCGGGGCGATGCGCGGCGCCGCCCAGCTGATCTCCTACGAGGTCGCGATGGGGCTCTCGCTGCTCGGCGTGATCATGATGGGCGGCTCGCTCTCGCTGGTCGACATCGTCGAAGCCCAGGGCAGCCTCTGGTTCATCGTCCCCCAGTTCGTCGGCTTCCTGATCTTCATGATGGCCGGCTTTGCCGAGACCAACCGCACCCCGTTCGACATGCCCGAGGCCGACGCGGAACTGGTCCAGGGCTTCATGACCGAGTACGGCGGCATGCGCTTCGGCAGCTTCCTGCTGGTCGAATACATGGAGATCATCGTCGTCTCCGGCGTCGCTGCGGCGATGTTTCTCGGCGGCTGGATGGGCCCAGGCCCGGGCTGGCTCGACCCAATCTGGATGCTGACCAAGATGCTCGGCTTGGTGTTGCTCTTCATCTGGGTGCGGGCGACCCTGCCCCGCCTGCGCTACGACCAGCTGATGGGCCTCGGCTGGAAGGTCTTGCTGCCGCTGGCGACGCTCAACGTGCTGGTGACGGCGATTCTGGTGGTGACCACGTGATGGGTGCAACGTCTTTTCGTCCCTATGCAACGAAAAAGCGTTTCACCCGTGGCGGTGCTGGGGGCGGGCGTGGCTGAGTTTCCGTACTTGAAGGACGAGGACGTGGTCGAGGTCCAGCGCGGGCCCGAGCCGGGCGGCGTCGGCGGCGCCTACCGCGCCTTCGGCGAGACCCTGCGCGGGCTGAAGACGACGATGGCGCGGCTGATCGAGGGGCCGCTGACGATCGAGTACCCGGAGGAGAAGACCCCCGTCTACCCGCGCTTCCGCGGCCGCCACAAGCTGCACAAGTTCGAGGACACCGGGTTGGAGAAGTGCGTCGGCTGCTCGCTCTGCGCGGCCGCCTGCCCGGCCGACTGCATCCGCGTCGTCGCCGCAGAGAACATCCCCGGCGACCGCGTCTCAGCCGGCGAGCGCTACGCGGCCGTCTACGAGATCAACCTCTCGCGCTGCATCTTCTGCGGCTACTGCGAGATCGCCTGTCCCTTCGACGCGATCACGATGGGCCACGACTACGAGATGGCCGACTACGACCGCTCGGACCTGATCTTCACCAAGGAGATGCTGCTGGCCGAGCCGATCGAGCGCACGCCGCTGCGGGCGGAGGGCGAGTAAGTGGAAGCGGTCCTCTTCTTCGCCGCAGCGCTCGGCGCCCTAGGCGGCGCAGCCGGCGTCGTCGCCCTGCGCAACCCCTTCTACGGGGTGCTGGCGCTGATCGTCCACCTCTTCTCCCTGGCCGTCCTCTTCCTCCTGCTCAGCGCCGCCTTCGTAGCCGCCGCCCAGGTGGTCGTCTACGCCGGCGCCGTGATGGTCCTCTACGTCTTCGTAACCGCCTACGTCGGCGGTGACGCCGAGTCGGCCTGGGAGCCGATCCCGGGCCAGCGCTTCCTTGCCCCCCTAATGGGCGCCGCCCTCTTCGTGGAGCTCTCAATAGCCGTCCTCGGCTCCTCGCTCCTGGCCCTCACCACCCACGGCCCCAAGGTCGGCCCAGGCTTCGGCAACCCCGAAGCGATCGG
This sequence comes from Solirubrobacterales bacterium, assembly GCA_036496625.1. Taxonomy (GTDB): domain Bacteria; phylum Actinomycetota; class Thermoleophilia; order Solirubrobacterales; family 70-9; genus VRUE01. The sequence goes on from DASXKW010000005.1 coordinate 31,660, forward strand.
CAAGCTCCTCCTAGAACGATTCCTGCTCGCCTTCGAGGCCTCGTCCATCCTGCTGCTTCTGGCCGCCGTGGGTGCTGTAGTCCTCGCCGGCCGCACTCACGCGCCTGGAGCGAACGAGGGCGTCGGGGCCTCCTCAGAACACTCAGCGCCGAAGGCGCGTTCTGAGGAGGCCCCGATGCCCTCGCCCACCTCGGGAGCGCCAGCATGAACGTCGAGTGGTACATCGTCCTGTCCTCACTCCTCTTCGCCATCGGCGCAATCGGCATCCTGATCCGCCGCAGCCCGGTAGTGATCCTCCTCTGCCTCGAGATCATGCTTAACGCTGGCAACCTGTCCCTGGTCGCGTTCAGCAAGATGGTCGGGAATCAGCAGGGTCAGATATTCGCGATCGTGGTGATGGTTGTAGCGGCGTGTGAGGTGGTCGTTGGCCTTGGCTTGATCGTCGCGATTTTTCGGCGCAAGCTGCCCCTTGATGTAGACGAGCTGCGGGAGCTCAGAGGGTGAGCGCCACCTCCTGGGCCTGGCTGGTCCTGCTCTTCCCGCTGCTCGGCTCGATCGCGATCGCGATCGGCTTCCGCGCGCTCCCGACCAAAGTCGCCGGCGCGATCGGCACACTGGCGATCGGCCTCGCCTTCACCTGCGGCATCGGCGCCCTGCTCTGCCTGCTCGGCGAATCGCCCGACGCGCGCCACCACGCCTCCTCGCTCTGGGACTACGCCAGCGTCGCCGGCCTCGACATCAAGCTCGGCATCTTCGTCGACCCGCTCTCTGCCTTCATGGTGCTGGTGGTCACCGGCGTCTCCACTCTGATCCACCTCTACTCGTTCGGCTACATGCAGTCCGACGAGGGCTACCACCGCTTCTTCAGCTACCTCAACTTCTTCGTCTTCTCGATGCTGCTGCTCGTCCTCGCCGGCAACTTCGTGCTGCTGATCGTCGGCTGGGCC
>DASXKW010000006.1:0-295271 GCA_036496625.1 Solirubrobacterales bacterium
CACCCCTCTCAAAACGCGCGGCTTGCGCCGCGCTTGAGTGTTTTGGGAGGGGTCACGCCCTTCCCTTCGAGAGCTGACTCCGGCTTTGAGAGGATTGAGGTGTGGCTGAGCGGACCTGGGACGTCTATCTCTCTGGGGAGATTCACTCCGATTGGCGGGAGCGGATCGAGGCGGGGGCGCGGGAGGCGGGGTTGCCGGTGGAGTTTTCGGCTCCGGTGACTGACCATGCTGCCTCCGATGACGCGGGGACCGGCACGCTGGGCGAGGAGGGCACTCCGTTCTGGCGCGATCACAAGGGCGCCGGCGTCAACGCGATCCGCACCCAGACGCTGATCCGCGCGGCCGATGTGGTCGTCGTCCGCTTCGGCGACAAATACCGCCAGTGGAACGCCGCCTTCGACGCCGGCTTCGCGGCGGCGCTCTGCAAGCCGATCGTGACGGTGCACGAGGCAGAGCTCGACCACGCTCTGAAGGAGGTCGATCGCGCCGCCCAGGCGACCGCCCGCACGGCGGCGCAGGTGGTTGACGTTCTGCGCTACGTGATCGCCGGCAAGCTGCCTTAAGCCATCTCCTTCCGCCGGCTGCCGGGATGCGGATAGGGTCCGCCCGTGGGAGCAGATGCGAACCGCGAGACGATCGAGCGCTTCTACGCGGCCTTCGGCGGCTGCGACGGCGCCGCGATGAGCGCCTGCTACGCGCCCGACGCGCACTTCCGCGACCCCGCCTTCGGGGACCTCGAGGGCGACGAGATCGGCGCGATGTGGCGGATGCTGACCGGACGCGCCACCGACCTGAAAGTCGAGCTGCGCGAGCACGAGGCCGACGAGGCAGCCGGCTCGGCTCACTGGATAGCTCGCTACACGTTTTCCACCGGCCGCCCGGTCGTCAACGACATCCGGGCCGAGTTCCGCTTCGCCGATGGCCTGATCGCCGACCACGTCGACGACTTCGACTTCCGCCGCTGGGCCAAGCAGGCGCTCGGCCCGATGGGCAACCTGGTCGCGGTGCTGCCGCCCCTGCGCGCCAAGGCCCACGCCAAAGCCCGCGGCCAGCTCGACGACTTCATCCAATCCGAGAAGGACAGCGGCTCCACCTAACCCTGGTCTCCGGATCGTGTGCGAACATATGTTCGCATGCGCTGGGATGAGCAGCGAGTCGAGAAGGATCTGCGGTTGCCGGGAGTCGGCGATGGCGCCGTCGTCCGCACCTTCGATGCGCCCGAGGCGATGGGGATCAACTTCCACGAGGTCCGCGCCCGCTCGGCGCTGAACCGAGTGCCGGGAGGCCGTTACGGGTTCGGCTGGACGATCAACCCGTATCGAGGATGCACGCATGCCTGCGTGTTCTGCTTCGCCCGCAGCACACACGCCTATCTCGATCTCAATGCCGGGCGTGACTTCGAGCGGGAGATCGTGGTCAAGGTGAACGTGCCGGAGCTGGTCCGGGCGGAGCTGGCGCGGAAGAGCTGGAGGCGGGAGCTGGTGGCGCTGGGAACCAACACCGATCCCTACCAGTGGGTCGAGAGCCGCTACCGGATGATGCCGGAGATCCTCGCCGCCCTCGAGGAGGCCGAGACGCCGGTCTCTGTGCTGACCAAGTCTCCTCTCGTGATGCGCGACGTCGAGATCTTCGAGCGGATGGCCAAGCATCTCCCCGTCTCGGTCAACCTCTCCGTCCCCACCCTCGACGAGGCCGCCTGGCGAGCCACCGAGCCCCACACCCCGAGCCCATCGGCCCGCCTCGACGCCGTAGCCGAGCTGCGCCGCCGAGGCATCGACTCCGGCGTCCTGATAGCTCCGCTGATGCCAGGCATAAACGACAGCCCCGACCAGGTCCAGCCAATAGTCGATCGAGCCAAAGAAGCGAACGCGAGCTTCCTGGGCGGAGTAGCCCTGCACCTACGCGGCGAGGTCAAGGACGTCTTCTTCGCTTGGCTGCAAGCCAAACGCCCAGACCTCCTCCCCCGCTACGAGAAGCTCTACAAAGGAGGGCGAGCCTATCTTCCGGCCCCGGAGCGAACCAAGCTAACGCGCCCAGTTCGCGGCTGGGGAAGAAGCACGAGGCGTGCGAAGGAGGGACGGCAGCCCTCTCAACTGGCGGATACTCGAAGTCGCGGCCCCTCTGGCCGCGACTTGTCAGGTGAGAGGGCTGCCGTCCCTCCTTCGCAGGAATCACTCTTGTAGATCCCCAAACCGGCATTCCTCGGGCGCCTTGTCGTCCCGAAACCGATGAAACCGCGCCCCGTGCCTGATCCGCCCCGCCGCCGCATGGTCATAGCCGACCTCGATCACCAGCTCGGGCCGCAGCGCCACCCACTCGAGGTCGCGCCCGCCGGTCCAGCGGCTCGGCTCCGCAGTGCCGCTTTCGCCGGTCTCCAGCGGCTCGAGCAGGGTGCGCAGGCCCCGTTTCGTATCGGCGCTGAAGCCGGAGATATGGCCGACCGAGCGCAGCTCCCCGCCGTCGTAGAGGCCGAGGATCAGCGAGCCGACCGTGCCCTCCTCCTTGCCCGGCCGCCAGCCCATCACCACGCAGTCGATCGTGCGCTCGCGCTTCACCTTCGCCATCCCTTTGCGCTTGCCGGGGACGTAGGGGGCGTCGAGCTGCTTGGCCATCGTGCCCTCGGTCCTGCGCAGCCATTGCTCGGCCTGCTTGGGGTCGGGGCTGAGCACGCTCGCCTCGATCGATGTGCCGTCAAGCAGCCGCTCGAGCTGCTCGCGTCGCTGTCCGAACGGCGCCTCGAGCAGCGCTGCGTCCTCTTCGGCAAGCAGGTCGAAGGCGACATAGGAGGCGGGGATCTCCCTCGAGAGCAGGGCGATCCGCGACTCGGCCGGATGGATGCGACTCTGCAGGGCGTCGAATTCGAGGTTGCCCTCGGCGTCACGGATGACCAGCTCGCCGTCGAGCACGTAGCGGCCGAGCGGGAAGCTCAGCTCCGGGAAGTAGCGGGCCAGAGCTTTGCCGCCGCGCGACTGGATGTAGGCGTTGGCGCCGTCGACGAAGACGATCGCGCGGAAGCCGTCGAGCTTCTGCTCGTAGGCCCACTCCTCGCCCAGGGGCAGCTCTTTGCGGGTCAGCGCGAGCTGCGGCTTGATCGGCGGTTCGAGCGGAAGGGTCAACCTGACCCGACATTTTGCCGACGCGCCCGCGCCTGGCGCGGGTCGGGCATCGGCACCGCGGCGAGGAGCTGCTTCGTGTAGGCGTCCTCGGGCCGCTCGCAGACCCGGTCGGCCGGCCCCTCCTCGACGATCTTGCCGTCGTGCATGACCGCGATTCGGTCGGAGACGTGGCGGACGACGCCGATGTCGTGGGCGACGAAGACGTAGGTGAGGCCAAACTCCTCCTGCAGGTCGGCGAGCAGGCCGAGGATCTGCGCCCGGATCGAGACGTCGAGGGCGGAGACCGGCTCGTCGGCGACGATCAGCTTCGGCCGCAGCGCCAGCGCCCGGGCGATCCCGATCCGCTGCCGCTGTCCGCCGGAGAACTCGTGCGGGTAGCGGTCGTAGTGCTCGGGCGCGAGGCCGACCCGCTCGAGCAGCTCCTGGGCGCGGCGGCGCAGCTCCGTCCCCCTGGCGACGCCCTGCAGGGCCAGCGGGTCGCCGACGATCTGGCCGACCCGGCGTCGCGGATTGAGCGACGCGTAGGGGTCCTGGAAGACCATCTGCATCTCCCGGCGCAGCGGCCGCATCTCGCGCCGCGACAGCCCGGCGATCTCGCGGCCCTCGAAGCGCACCGAGCCGGAGGTCGGCTCGAGCAGCTGCAGCACGGTTCGCGAGAGCGTCGACTTGCCGCTGCCGGACTCGCCGACGAGGCCGAGCGTCTCGCCTTCGCGGACGCTGAAGCTGACGCCGTCGACGGCCCGCACCCGGTCCACCTCGCGATCGAAGAGCAGGCCGCGCTTGACCGGGAAGTGCTTGACCAGGTCGGTGACCTCGAGCAGCGCTGCGCTCCCGGGCCGCGGTCGCAGCGGCGGCGCGGCGTCGAGCCGGACGACCGCGCCGAGCAGCTTGCGCGTGTAGGGGTCGGTCGGCGAGTAGAAGACCTCGTCGAGGCCGCCGCGCTCGACGATCGCGCCCTCGTGCATGACCAGCACCCGGTCGGCGACCTCGGCGACGACGCCGAGGTCGTGGGTGATCAGGATCGTCGCCAGGCCGCGTTCGCGGTTGAGGCGGGCGAGCAGGGCGAGGATCTGGGCCTGGACGGTGACGTCGAGCGCCGTGGTCGGCTCGTCGGCGATCAGCAGCTCGGGCCCGAGCGCCAGCGCCATCGCGATCATCGCTCGCTGTCGCATCCCGCCGGAGAACTGGTGCGGGTAGTCGTCGACGCGCCGCGACGCGTTGGCGATGCCGACCGAGTCGAGCATCGAGACGGCCAGCTCGCGAGCCTCGCCGCCGCTCATCTCGGGGCGGTGGGCGCGGACCGCCTCGACGATCTGCCTGCCCACCCTGTAGACGGGGTTGAAGGAGGTCATCGGGTCCTGGAAGACCATCCCGATCTGCGCGCCGCGGACCTGCTGCAATTCGCGCTCGCTCGCGCCGAGCAGCTCTGCGCCGCGCAGCTGCGCGGAGCCTTCGATGCGGGCGTTCGGCGAGCGGGTGAGGCCGATGATTGTCTGCGCGGTGACGCTCTTGCCCGATCCCGACTCGCCGACGAGCGCCAGCACCTCTCCGGGGGCGAGGTCGAACGAGACGCCGTCGACGGCCTGCACGTCGCCGCCTTCGGTGGCGAAGCCGACCCGCAGGTCGCGCACCGAGAGCAGCGGCTCGTCGCTCACTGCGCCGAGCTCCCCAGCTTGACCCTGGGGTCGAGGTAGGCGTAGGCGATGTCGGCCAGGGCGTTGAAGAGGACGACGAAGAAGGCGCCGAAGAGGACGATCGCCATGATCGGCGGCAGGTCGGTGTTGATCAGCGATTCGTAGGCGTACTGGCCGATGCCGTTGAGGCTGAAGATCGCTTCGATCAGGATCGCGCCGCCGAGCAGCGCGCCGACGTCGAGGCCGAAGAGGGTGACGATCGGCCCCAGTGAGTTGCGCAGCACATGGCGGCCCATCACCTGCCGCTCGCTCAGCCCCTTGGCGCGCGCGGTCCGCACGTAGTCTTCGTTCATCGCGTCGAGCATGTTCGAGCGCAGCACGCGGCTGTAGAAGCCGACGTAGAGGATCGCCAGGGTCGTCCAGGGCAGGATCAGGTGGTAGGCCCATTCGATCGGGTCGGCGACGAGTTCGACGTATTCCCCGGAGGGGAAGATTTCGGTCTTGTAGGTGAGGTAGTTGAGGAAGATCGCCGCCAGCCAGAAGACCGGCATCGAGATCCCCGCCACGGCGATGACGGTGAGCGCCCGGTCGAGCAGTCCGCCGGCCCTGACCGCGGAGAGATAGCCGAAGAGGATCCCGAAGAACATCCAGATCGCTGCGGCGCCGATGCAGAGCGAGAAGGTCGCCGGGATCCCTTCGACGATCCGTTCGTCGACGTTTTCCCGACCTTCGTAGGAGATCACGTCGCCGCTGAAGATCTTCTTCATCATCGTCAGGTACTGCTGTGGCAGCGGGTCGTCGAAGCCCCATTCTTCGGTGATGCTGGCGACCAGCCGCGGGGTCGCGCTCTTGCCCGCCATGCGCTGCGCCGGGTCGGAGCTTGGGATCACGTTGAAGATCAGGAAGGTCAGCACCGAGACGGCGAACAGCACCGCAACCATGCCGAGCAGGCGCCTGAGCGCGAAACGGGCCATCAGACTGCGGTCCCCTCCGGCTCCGACATGCCGGCGTGGGCCTCGAGCCGCAGCTTCGCGTTCGGGTCGAGGGCGTCGCGCAGGCCGTCGCCGAAGACGTTGACCGAGAGCACGGTGAGCAGGATCATCGTGCTCGGGAGGATCGTCAGCAGCGGGGCGCTGCTGAGCAGGTCGAAGCCGCCGGCGATCATCGTTCCCCACGATGTGCTGGGCGGTTGCACGCCGACGCCGAGGAAGGAGAGCGCCGCCTCGAGCAGCATGTTGTTGGCGATCGTCAGGGTGAAGAAGACGATGATCGTCGAGGAGAGGTTGGGCAGCAGCTCGCCGAACATGATCCGCAGCGGGCCGGCCCCCTGGGCCACCGCCGCCTCGACGAACTCCTTCTCGCGAAGCGAGAAGACCTGGCCGCGGAGCGGCCGCGCTATGTAGGGGACGGAGACGCCGCCGATGATCAGGATCGGGATCCAGATCGAGCCGCCGGAGAGGTGGAGCGGTCCGATCCGCAGCCCGCCCACCGCCAGCGAGAGGCCGAGGGCGATCGCCAGCAGCATCACCGGGAAGGCCCAGATCACATCCATCGTCCTGGCGATCACCGTGTCGGTCCAGCCGCGGTAGTAGCCCGCGAGCAGCCCGAGGATCGTCGCCAGGAAGACCGTGATCAGGGCCGAGACGATGCCGATGAAGAGCGAGACCCGCCCGCCGTACATCAGTCGCACCATCTCGTCGCGGCCGAGGCGGCCGTCGGCGCCGAGGAAGAACTTGCCGCCGGCGCCGAGCCCGACCGGGCCTATCGGCTTGCCTTCGCGGTTGACGACTTCGCGCTGCTCGCCGTTGACTTCGATCTTCTCCAGCGTGTGCGTCTTGTCCGGCCCGGTGTGGGCGACGTCGTTCGCCCACAGAGGCGCGGCGAGGACGAAGGCGACGATCAGGACGAAGAGCCCGAGGAAGCCGAGCGCCACCCGGTCGCGGCGCAGTCGCCGCCAGGCGAGCCGCCAGGGGCTGCTGCCGATGAGGGCGGCCTCGGCATTGGGCTCGGAAGCCACCCTCCTATTGTGATGCCGCGCCGGGCGCCTACTTGAATTCGAAGCTGGTCAGGTCTTGCCCGAAGGTCGGGTTGAAGATCACCTTGGCCAGTTCGATTTCGCTGCCGACGAAGGTCGATACCGTGTTGGTCCCGTAGGGCACCATCGGCGCCTGTTCCATGAATTCCTTGTCAAGCGCCGCATATTCGGCTTCCTGCTTTGGCCCGAGCGGTTCTTCGCCGAGCTTGGCGATCTTCGCGGTCAGCTTCGGATCGTCGATCCGCGAGAGGTTCGTGTTGCCGGTCGGCGCGATGCTTTCGCCCGACAGCAGCGGCTGGAAGAAGTCGTTCGGGTTCGGGTAGTCCTCGTAGAAGCTGAGCCAGCCGGTGTCGAGGTCAGGGGTCGATTCGTTGCCGATCAGCGTGTAGTAGTTGTCGGCGTTGACCGTCTTCAGCTTGGCGTTGAAGCCGAGTTCGCTGAGCACGCCCTGGTAGTAGGCGCCGGCTTCGTCGTTGGGGCTTTCGTTGTCGGTCCAGACCGTGATGTTGCGATCCGAGGGGTTGGCTTCTTCGACCAGCTGCTTGGCCTTGGCCATGTCGTGCGGGTAGAGGTCGAACGGCTTGTGGCCAGGCATCCCTTCGGGGAGGATCTGGTGGGTTGCGGCGAGCGAGCCGGAGTAGATCCTTTCCAAGGCCGCAGTGTTGACGGCGTAGTTGACCGCCTGGCGAACCTTGAGGTCGCTGAACGGCGCCTTGGTCGTATTGATCCAAAAGAGGTAGAGGTTGATCGGGTGCTCGACCCGGAACTGGGTGCCTTCGTACTTGTCCTTCACTTTGCTGTAGAGGTCCGACGGCGGTGGCGGTTGCATCCAGTCGGCCTTGTTCCGTTCGATTTCGTTGACCTGGGTCGAGTCGTTGCGGACCACCTTGATGTCGATCCTGTCGACGTGGCCGCTGGGGAGGTCGGGCATGATCGCGCTGTTGTTCTTCGCCCACTGCGGGTTGCGCACGTAGGACCAGCCGCGGCCCGGTTCGACCTTGGAGATCATGTAGGGGCCGGTGGCCGGCGGCGGGTCGGCGGTGAGGTTCTTGGCCGGGGTGCCGGCTGGGAGCAGAGCGGCGAAGAGCATCCCCAGCTCGTTGGTGAAGGTGCCTCGCGGTGAGACCAGGTCGATTTCGATCTTGCCGGTCTTGTCGTCGGTCTTGATGCCGGGGATGCCGCCCGTCTTCGTTTCGGCGAACTTTTCGGCGCCGACGATGTCTTCGTAGAAGAACGAGCCCGGCGAGTTGATCTTGAAGACGCGTTCGATCGTGCTGGCGAAGTCGGAGGCCTTGACCGGGCTGCCGTCGGAGTACTTGAGGCCCTTGCGCAGAGTCAGCGCGTAGGTCTTGCCGCCGTTGCTGATCTTGGGCAGGCTCTCGGCCAGGGCCGGGACCACCTTGCTGCCGGCCGCCCCGTTGGCGTGGGCGTAGGTGAGCAGGGGCAGATAGGTGTCGTACATCGCCGTCCAGCCTTCCACCTGGTAGGACATCGCCGGGTCGAGGGCGTCCGGGAAGGCGGCGTAGGTCCCGGTCAGCGTGCCGCCTTCCTTGCCGCCGCTGGAGCTGCCGCAGGCGGAGAGGCCGAGCGCGGAGGTTGCAGCGAGTCCAAGCACCACCAGAACGAGAGCACGCTTCTTCAAGAGACAACCTCCGAGTTAGACCGGGCGATCGGGACCAAACCCACTGGAATCAGCTCCACCATAATCTCCGCCTCGGCGTCAATGGCCTTTGCGTCCGGCTTTTCCCCATCGTCAGGCCATTTCCTGCCCATGATCGGGGTTGCGATCGCGACGATCGCGAGGACCCCTATGCCGGCGACGAGAAAGGTCGCACGGGGGCTGGTGCCGGTGGCGATCAGGCCGCCGACGAGGTAGCCGACGCCGGGCATGGCGGCCCCGATCGACTCCAGGACGCTCATCACCCGCGCCTGCATGCCGGCGGCGGTCAGCTCCTGCACGGCGCTGATCGCGCTCACCCACTGCACGCCGTTGCCGGCGCCGCCGACGATCGAGGCAGCGCAGGCAACGGCGAGCGTCGGCGCCGCGGCGAGGCCGAGGTAGCCGGCGCCGACCGCCAGGGTGCTGAAGAAGAGCAGGATCGGCAGCGGCGCCCGCCGCGCCGTGGCGAAGACGCCGCCGCCGCCGACCATGCCGACGCCCCAGCTCGCCAGCAGCAGCCCGTAGCCGGAATCGCCGGTGCCGAGGGTCTGCTTCGAGTAGATCACCTCGATCGGGATCACCGCGGCAAAGAAGACGAAGGCCGCTCCCTGGGCGAACAGCAGCCGCCTCAGGATCGCCCTCTCGCGGATGTAGGCGATCCCGGCGCGGACGCGGTCGCGCACCTGGCCGGGATCGGCTTCCGCCTGGGGCAGCGGCCCGGCGGTGAGCAGGATCACCGCGATCGCGTAGAAGGAGGCGGCGTCGAGCAGCAGGGCCGACTGGACGCCGAAGCCGGCGACGACGAGGCCGGCGATCCCGGGACCGATCGCGGCGCTGCCGGTGAAGGCGACGTTGAGCACGGCGTTGCCTGAGCGCAGCTCTCCGGCCGGCTCCAGCAGCGCGGCGACGACCGCGCGGGTGAGGGCGCGGCCGGTCAGCGCGAGGGCGCCGTCGACGGTTGCGAGGACGACCACGCCGGCGAGGAAGAAGTCGTTTCCGGCGAGCAGGGCGAGGGCGCCGAAGGCAGCCGCCTCGCCGCAGTAGATCACCGGCAGGGCGAACCGGGGCGGCGGCTGCTCGACCTTGGCGACCAGGATCGGGGCGATCAGGGCGGGCAGGAAGCGGGTGCCGAGGAAGAGCACCGCGGTCGCCAGGGCACTGCCGGTCTGGTCGAAGACGAGCACCGAGAGGGCGACGATTCCCATCCAGTCACCCAGCTCGTTGACCCCATAGCTCAACGCCAGGCGCCGGAATTGCGGCCTTCTGAGGGGGTCGATCAGGCGTGATCTACGCATAGTTGGGCGCAAGAACTACTGCATTTATGCACAAGATTTACTGCAGATGCACAAGTTCTGGACAAGCTGTGCTACAAACTGGGCAAGCAATTAACGAGTTTCAGATCGCAGTGCGCAATCTGAGGGCCTCTACTCGAAAGAAGGGATAAGGCACATGGGCTTCCACAACTAGATCTTTCAATGCGGACGGTAGTGCAACGTTCGTGGTGTCTTAGAAGGGCGTCCCGCGGGGCGCCCTTCGTCGTTTCGGGGCCGCGGCGCCGAACTCCTTGCCGAGATCGGCCCAGAAATGGCTTTGGGAAGCGGCTCGCAACCCGGCCGGGCAGGTTGCGAGAAGCGATCCCGCGGGGTACCTTGGATCAGCCAAGTGGCATCGATGCGAGCCTGTCGACCACGGCGCAGGGAACGGCCCCCCGGTCGTGAACCTGTAGCGCATGGCTTCGACCCTCGCTCCCGACCCCAGATCCGACAGGCCGATGGCTGACGACACTCGCCCCACCCGCCTCGTAATCGCCGGCATGATCGGCGCCCTCGTGCTGACCGCGATCGCGGCGGTCCTGCTTGCCCCCTACAGCAACTGGGACCTGCCCCTGTTCGCGGTCCTTTTCGCCTTCTCGATCCTCAGCTACCTGACCGCGGTCTCCACCGAATCGAAGGTCAAGGTCTCGGGTACCTTCATGGCCCTGGTCCTGGCGATGGTCTTCCTCGGCGGCACGCCGGCCGCCCTGATGGGCGTCGCCGCCACCGGCGTCGGCTGGATCGCCCGCTGGCGCGACGAACCGCACTGGCTGCTCAACAACCTCGTCACCTACGCGTTCTTCCCGCTGGTCGGCGGAGTCCTCTTCAGGGAGGTCACCCTCGCGACCGGCATCGGGCCGGCTGACGCGACCTTCTACCTGCTCGTCTTCGCCCTCTTCCAGTTCTCGCTGGCGATCAACTTCGTGCTGGTTGCCGGCTACCGCGCCTACGTCGAGCGCGCCACCTTCGCCAGCCAGCTCCACGTGCTGCCGCCGGTGCTCCCCTCCGAGTTCGCCAGCGCGATGCTCGCCGTCGCCGTCGCCTTCATCTACCACGTGATCGGGATCGCCGCGATCGCGCTCTTCGGCGTCGTCCTGATCACCTTCCAGTACCTGCTCGGCCAGCTGCTCCTCTCCCAGCAGCGCGCGGAGGAGCTGGAGCGCCGCAGCAAGCAGCTGGCCAGCTTCCAGGTCGGCATGTTGAGCGCAATGCTGCGCACGCTCGACCTGCGCGACCAGATGACCGCGCGGCACAGCGCCGCGGTGGCGCGCTACTCGCGGGCGATCGCGCAGCGCGCCGGCTACTCGCGCCAGGAGGAGGAGCTGGTCCACATCGCCGCGCTGCTGCACGACATCGGCAAGTTCATCCTTCCCGACCGCATCCTCAAGGCCAACGTGCCGCTCACCGACGAGGACTGGATGCTGATCAAGCGCCATCCCCAGCAGGGCGCCCGGGTGGTCTCCTCGCTCGACGGCTACGGGCCGGTGGCGGAGATCATCCTCGCCCACCACGAGCGGATCGACGGCAAGGGCTACCCGCGCGGCCTCTCCGGCGACGACATTCCCGAGTTCGCTCGGATCATCTCGGTCGCCGACACCTACGACGTGATGACCGCGCGCGACTCCTACCGCACGCCGGTCTCCACCATGGAGGCGATGCAGGAGCTGCGCCGCGTCGCCGGCAAGCAGCTCGACCCGCGCTTCGTCGAAATCTTCATCGAGCTGCTCGAGGGAAAGGACGTCTCCTTCCAGCACGGCGAGGCCGCCGACTTCGAGAAGGAGCTTGCGCTGGAGGCGCGGATCGAAGAGACCGCCAATCCAGAGGGCAACGCCAACCGCTTCGGCGTCCCCGGCGTCCCAGTCGGCTAGAACCACCGCCGACGGGCCTAAAACACCAGCCCGGCTGGTGTTTTAGGCCCGTCGGCCCATGATCTATACGGTTCCGGGTTATGCGCGCGGTTACTTTTCAGGCTCCCGGCGAGGTCCGGGTCGAGGAGAAGGCCGATCCTGAGGCTCGGGCGGCGGATGACGCGGTGGTGCGGGTCGAGGCGAGCGGGATCTGCGGCTCGGACCTGCACATCTTCCACGGCCGGGTGCCGGTCGAGCGGGGCTTCACGATCGGGCACGAGTTCGTCGGCACCGTCCTCGCAGCCGGCACCGACGTCAAGCGGGTTGCCGTCGGCGACCGCGTGCTCGGCTGCTTCCACACCGCCTGCGCGACCTGCGTCGCCTGCCTGCGCGGCGACTACCACCGCTGCGAGCACGGCCAGACCTTCGGTCACGGCGCCCACCTGGGGGACCTGCAGGGGGCACAGGCCGAGCAGCTGCTGGTGCCGCGCGCCAACCTGACCCTGCGGCGGGTGCCGGAGGGGATGTCCGACGAGGTGGCGCTGTTCGCCGGCGACGTGATGGGGACCGGCTACCACGCGGTCGCCCACGCCGGGATGCGCTCGGGCGACGCGGTCGCGGTGCTGGGCCTGGGGCCGGTCGGCCTCTGCGCGGTGCAGGCGGCGCTCGCCGGCGGGGCCACCAAGGTCTTCGCGATCGACTCGGTCGCGCAGCGGTTGGAGATGGCGGCCGAGTTCGGCGCCACGCCGCTGCACCTGACCGAGGAGGAGCCGAAGCGCGCGGTGCGCGCCGCGACCGGAGGGCGCGGCGTCGACGTGGTCGTCGACGCGGTCGGCGACCCCGGCCCGCTGGCGATGGCGGTCAGCCTCGCCCGCGACGCCGGCACCGTCTCGGGGATCGGCGCCTATGCCGGCAAGGGCGAGGTGCCGCTCGGCCTGGCCTGGCTCAAGGGCCTCACCCTGCGGCTCGGCCTCGCCAACGTGATCGCCCACGTCGATCGCGTCCTCGCCCTGATCGAGGCCGGCAAGCTCGATCCCTCGCCGCTGGTCACCCACCACATGAAGCTCGAAGAAGCGGCCGAGGCCTACGCGCTCTACGACAACCGAGAAGCCCTGAAGATCGTCCTCACGCCTTAGTTTGTGAATCCGCGCGTTTATCTCTAAATTGAGTTGGTGCGAGTGAGGCGCCTGTCGACAGCTCTGCTGTCCGTCGCGCTGGTGGGGATGGCTCTCGCCGGGAGCGCGGACGCTTGCTCCTGCGCGCCTCAGGCGCCGGCGGAATCGCTGAAGGAATCCGATGCGGCGATCGTTGCTCGCCTTGTCAAGGTGCTGCCGCACGGCCGGCTCCAGGCCGACTACCGCTACGAAGTCCTCCATGTCTACCGCGGCCGGGGGAAGGTCGAGGCGGGGCGGATGCTGACCGTGCGCAGCGGTCGCCGCGCCGCTGCCTGCGCGTTGCCGCGCCGCCCCAACCACCGATATGGCCTGTTCCTGGCCCGCCGGAACGACCACTGGTTCGGCGGCATCTGCGGCGTGATCGAACCGGGCCGCCTCCGCCACGCGGCCCAGAGCCGCCCGCGGGCCTACCGCCGCGCCTCGAGCGGCTCCGGTCCCTGCGGCGCCTGAGCCGGGGTCGCTACGCCGCCGTGGCGACCCTGGCGGGCTTGTTGCGGTGCAGCCTGAACATCTCTTCGACCCACCGGTAACCGGCGCGGTCCTCGAGCGGGGCGCGGAAGCTCGTCATTCCCTTGGGCAGCGGTTCCTCTTCCGGCAGCGGCCCCTCGTCGGGGATCACCAGCGGGTAGAAGAGCGAGGCGGCGGTGAGGTCGGCGACGCTGAAGGAATCGCCGACTAGGTATTCGTCCGAGCCGAGCTCGGCTTCGAGGCGCTCGAGGGCGGCGAGGACCTTGCCGCGCGCGACCTCGGCCGCCTCCTCGCTTTTGACGCCGAAGCGCAGGCCGGTATAGGCGCGGGCGTAGGCGACCGCGCCGCCGCCGATCCGGGTGAGCGGCCCCGGCGTCGTGCGGGCGATCACCGCTTCGAAGCGCTCGGGGTCCTTGCCCAGCTCGTGGAAGGCGAGCAGGCGCAGATGCGGGCCGAGCTCCTCGTCGAAGAAGTCCTCCAGCTCGAGGGCGCGGCGACGCTGCGCCGGGTCGGCCGGGTAGAGCGGCGGCTCCGGGAATCGCTCCTCCAGCGCCGCGATGACCTCGGTCGAGTCGCCGATCCGGCGCCCGTCGATCTCGAGCACCGGGTAGGTGTGGCTGGCGCCGCGGGTCATCCAGATCGATGCCGGGATGTGCAGGCCGGGCACGGCCACGGCGCGGCGGCTGTGCGGGACTTCCTTGTAGTCGAGCGCCCAGCGCGCCTTCTCGCTGTAGTGCGAGACGGCGATGTGCCAGAGGGTGGGACGGGAGGCGTCGATCATCTGTGCGTGGCTTCGGTTGCCCGGAGGAAGCATAGCCCCGCGGGCCTGATCGGAGCGTCGCTTGAATTCGTCAGAGCGAATCGGGTAGGTTCGGCGCCGTGCGACCGCGCCTGGCGAGCCGATGATTTCGCTGCCCTGGCTCTCGGATGAGGAGGAGATGCGACCGCGCGCCGACGACCGCGGCCTGCTCGAGGCGGCGCCGGCTGCGGCCCGTCGCGCGGCGGCCGACGCGCCACCCCACAAAAAGCGGCGCTGGCTCTTCAACGGCAGCGTTCCCGAGCCGGTTCCGTCTCACCTCGGCGCCGTCGAGGCGCCCGAGCCGGGGAAGGTCGGGATCTGCTGCTCGGGAGGCGGCATCCGCTCCGCCGCCTTCTCGCTGGGCGCACTGCAGGCGCTCCAGGAGGAGGACAAGCTGCGGCAGGCCAGCTACCTGGCGGCGGTATCGGGCGGCTCGTACATCGCCGCGGCGATCTCGATGGTGGCCAAGACCGGGCCTCGCGACTCCGACGAGAAGCTGCTCGAACGCAAGGGCCCCTTTGCTCCGGGCTCCCCTGAGGAGCAGTACCTGCGCAACCGCTGCTCCTACCTTGCGCCGACCCTCGCTGACAGGGTCTACATCGGATTGCGGATCGTCCTCGGCCTGCTGGTCAACCTCGTCTTCCTCTCGATGGCGCTTGCCGGCGTCGCGCTCGTCCTCACCGGGTTCCTCTACGTTCCGCTGCTGCCGGGCCTGGCCGGCTCGGCGAGCGCGACGGCGAGCTACGAAGCGAATCTGCCGACCTGGTTCTGGGTGGCGCCGGCGACTCTCGCCGGCGCGGGCCTGGCCGCGGCGCTGGCGACGATGCTGTTCAGGTGGCGCAAGGACGAATGGATGCGCTTCTTCACCACTTGGACGACGCGACTGCTGCTCGCTGCAGCCGCTCTTGCGCTGGTCCTGATCGGGATCCCCCACCTGGCCGAGTGGCTGCGCGAACTTGGGGACGCCGGCAACTCGGCGAGCTCGGTGGTCGATGCCGAACCCCACCTGCTGGGGGCCGGGACGATCGCCCTGATCGCAGGCGTGATCGCCCAGCTCGGCCACATGCTGACCTCGATGCGGCCGCTCGAGGAGATGAAAACCGCGCGGAAAGCCCTCAGCAAGATCGGCTCCGGCCTCAGGCTCGCGATTGCCTATCTCGCCGCGGCGCTGGTTGGGCCGCTGCTGCTGCTCACGGTGGTTGGGCTGACCGTTGCCGCCGGCCTATCCGAAGCGCCGAAAGACGGTCAGGTCGCTACCGGCCTGGTCCTAGTCGGGCTCGCGCTGCTGGGGGCGTTCGCGGTCCTCTACCACTTCGCCGACCTGACGAGCTGGTCTCTGCACCCCTTCTACAAGCGGCGCCTGAGCACCGCCTTCGCGCTGAAGCGGGTCAGCGGGGACAGGCGCGACGAGGCCGAACGCGAGCGGTTCGAGGCGCTGCCGCCGGCGGACCCGAAGACCTATGCCGGGATCGCGGTCGAACGCGACTACGACGAACTGGTGCCGCTCTCAAAGACGGCGCTGAAGGAGACCGCAGCCGACCGGGAGTGGCCCACGCTGCTGGTCTGCGCAGCGGCGAACATCTCCAACTCCGGCGCGAGCCCCCCGGGCCGCCCGGTGACGAGCTTCACCTTCAGCGCCAACACCGTGGGCGGGCCGCTGGTTGGCGCGGTGAAGACGCCCGAGCTGGAGCAGGCCTTCGAATCTCCCGAGGAGGCCGCGGCTACCGAAAAAGCCCGCCGGGTCGGCACGAAGGGGCTTGCGCCCAAGCTGAAGGCGCTGCGCAAGTCGGGCGCTCGCAAGCACCGCCGCAGCGACATGACCCTGCCCGCCGCGGTGGCGATGTCGGGGGCGGCAATCTCGCCCTCGATGGGCAAGATGACGAAGCGGCCGCTCACCTTCCTGATGGCGCTGGCCAACTTCCGGCTCGGGGTCTGGCTTCCCAATCCGCGCTGGGTGACGGAGGCGGGCGATACCGGGCACCTGTCCCGGTGGTTCGCCCGGCCGCGCCCCAGCTACCTGATTCGTGAACTGTTCGGCCTCAACAGCATCGATGCCAAGTACCTCTACGTGACCGACGGCGGGCACTACGAGAACCTCGGCCTGGTCGAGCTGTTGCGCCGCGGCTGCACCGAGATCTACTGCCTCGATGCCAGCGGCGTGGGGCGGGGCGGGGGGGAGTTCGAAGCGCTCGGCGATGCGATCGCGCTGGCTCGCGACGAGTTGAGCGTCGAAATCGTCTTCGACGGGCGCGAGGGCGGCGACCCCGAAGAACTGGTCCCGGAGGAAAAGAGCAAGGCGGCGAAGCGCGATGTCGTCACGGCGACGATCGCCTACCCCGAAACCGAGGATGGGCCGGGCCCGCGGGGGAAGCTGGTCTACGTGCGCAACACGGTCACGCCGCAATCGCCCTGGGACGCCAAGGCCCACCAGCAGTCCGATCCGCGCTTCCCCAACAACCCGACCGTCGACCAGCTCTACACCGACCAGAAATTCGAGGCCTACCGGGTGCTCGGGGCGCAGGCGGGGGCCCATGCGGTGGCGGCGATGGAGAGCATCTGAGGCGATCTCCGTGGCGTCGGCGTCACCGTCGTGTCAGCATAGGCAGCGATGACGCTGCTGGGCGATGCTGAGATCGAGGCGAGACTCTCCGACCTGCCCGGATGGGAGCGGAGTGGCGAGGCGATCGCCAGGAGCTTCGGCTGCGGCGACTTCGTCGGCTCGGCGCGCTTCGTCGAGAGCCTGGTCGAGCCGGCCGAGGCGATGAACCACCACCCGGACCTGGAGATCTCCTGGGACACGGTGACGGTGACGATCTCCACCCACTCCGAGGGGGGCCTGACCGCGGCCGACTTCGAGCTGGCCGGGAAGGTCGACGCCCTATCGCCGACGAGCTGAGGATCGACGGGCGGCTCTCGATCCCGCTCGGCGAGGTCGAGCTGCGCGCCAGTCGCTCCTCCGGGCCGGGCGGGCAGCACGCCAACGTGACCGCCTCGCGGGTGGAAGCCGTCTTCGACGTCGAGGCCTCGCGGACGTTGGACGAGCGCCAGCGGGACCTGCTGCTTGGACGCGGAGGGGCGGTGATCACCGCGGTGGCCCAGGATGCGCGCGGCCAGGCCCGCAACCGCGAGCTGGCGCTGCGGAGGCTGGCGGAGAAGATCGGCGCGGCGCTGGCGACGCCGGTGCGGCGTCGCCCGACCCGACCCACCCGCGCCTCGCGGGCGAAGCGCCTGGAAGAGAAGCGGCGGGCGGGCGAACGCAAGCGCGGCCGCCACCGACCGACCGGAGATTGGTGAGCGAGTCCGCCATGACCCTTCCGAAGCCGTTTTCGCGGACTCGGCGATCTTGGCAGACTCGTGCCATGGCGAAGCGCAGGAAGCGGCCACGGGAGAAGCCGGCCACGGTCGATTACGTCGACGCAGAGGGCAACGTGCTGACGCTGCGCGAGTCGCTCAGCGCCGGGACGATCGCCAAGCTCCGCGAGGGCCCGGCGACGGCCGCGACCTCGCGGGAGGACGCTTGGCACCGCCGCGCCGAGCTGCTCTTCGAGCGCCTTGCGGTGCGCTGGGAGATCGCCGGCCTGCCGCTCAGCGATCAGAAGATGCTGCTCGGGCGCTACCGGATGGCCGACTTGCCCACCCAGCAGTGGGTCCGTGCGACGATCGCCGAGCACCTCGACCGGCATATCCCTGAGCTCTCGGGGTAGGCAAGAGGCAGACGAAAGGAACCCATGTTCGCGAACACGAAGGCAACCAACAGCTTTGCGGTCGACGACGCGCCGAAGGCGCGGGAGTTCTACGGCCGGACCCTCGGGTTGGAGACGAGAGTGCTGAGCGAGGAGCACGGCGTGATGTCGCTGCAGCTTTCGGGCGGGCGCGACACGCTCGTCTACGCAAAGCCCGACTTCACGCCCGCCACCTACACCGTGCTCAACTTCGAGGTCGACGAGATCGAGAGCGCGGTCGACGACCTGGCCAGCCGCGGCGTCAGCTTCGAGCGCTACGAGGGCTTCGAGCAGGACGAGAGGGGGATCGCGCACGGCCCCGGTCCCCAGATCGCCTGGTTCAAGGACCCGGCGGGCAACATCCTCGCCGTGCTGCAGCCCCCAGCTCGCTAAGGGGCCGCCGGCACGACCGCGATCGGGCCGCCGGCCGTTCCCAGGTCTGCGGTGTCGAAGTCGGGCGACTCGAGGCGCTCGACCCGGTCGATCAGGCCGACGAACTCCTCCTCGGTTTCGAGGAAGTCGGTGCGGCGCGTCCGGTAGTGCATCGGCACGACCCAGCGCGGGCCGATTCGCTCGACGACCGCCGCCGCGCCGGCTGCGCCGATCGTCGGCCCGCCCCCGACCGGCAAGATCAGCAGGTCGACCTCGCCGATCGCCGTGGCCTGCTCCTCGCGCAGCTCGCTCTGGCCGAAGTCGCCGAAGTGGGCGACGCGCAGCCCGTCGAGGGTGAAGACGAAGATCGTGTTGGGGCCGCGTTCGGTCCCCGCCGCTTCGTCGTGCTCGGAGGCGATCGCCAGCACCTCGCCGATCGGCGCCAAGTCATGCCGGCCGGCGGTCGAGCGCAGGATCGCCGGCTCGCCCCCGATCGCCTCGACGCCGTTGTGGTCGAGGTGCTCATGGGTGACGAGCAGGAGGTCGACTCCGTCGGCCTCGATCGGCGGGTACTCGAAGCGCATGCCGCGCGACGCCAGCGGTCCCATGTCGGCGAAGGGATCGACGAAGACCGTCGCCTCCGGCGCGGTCAGGGCGAAGGCGGACTGTCCGTGCCACTCAACGCGCATGCTGCTCCTCCAGTTGTGGGACTTGGCGGGGGTGGCCCGTCGCCGCGAGCGGCTCCTCGGCGTGGCGGTAGTTGCCGCCGCGCAGCATCGAGGCGGCCGCGGCGATCAGGCAGACGACGATCGAGAAGACGAAGGCTGCGTCGAGCCCGTCGCGGAACGGGGCCGAGATCAGGTGCGGGAAGAAGGATGGGCCGGTCAGCAGCGCGTGGACGTGGGGGCCGAGGCCGGCCAGCGCGTGGGCCCCGACCAGGTGCTGGATCGGGTTGTAGCCGAGGAAGGCGGCGAAGAGGATCGAGATCGGCGGCGCCTGGCCGACTCGGTGCGCCGTGGCCGCCGAGAGGCCGTGGGCCTGCAGGCCGTGGCTCGCCGCCGCCGGCAGGCTGGAGGCGAGGCCGACGATCAGCAGGGTGAAGAAGATCCCCACCGAGAGCACCTGGGCCGAGTTCTGGAAGGTCTGGTTCATGCCGCCGCCGGCGCCGCGGTCGCCGGGCGGCAGGCTGTTCATCACCGCGGCGCGGTTGGGCGCGGCGAAGAGCCCCATCGAGGCCCCGTTGAGGAAGAGAATCAGGGCGAAGACCCAGTATTCGAAGTCGGTCGGCAGCAGCATCAGCAGGCCGAAGCTGAGCGCCGCCGCGAGCATGCCGCCGGTGGCGAACGGGCGAGCGCCGAAGCGGTCGGAGAGGACGCCCGAGATCGGCCCCACGATCAGCAGCCCGAGGGTCAGCGGCAGCATGTAGATGCCGGCCCAGAGCGGCGTCTCGGTGAAGCTGTAGCCGTGCTCGGGCAGCCAGATCCCTTGCAGCCAGATGATCAGCATGAACATCAGGCCGCCGCGGGCGATCGCGGCGAGGAAGGTCGAGAGGGTGCCGAAGGTGAAGGCGCGGATGCGGAAGAGGGCGAGCCGGAACATCGGCGCGGCGACGCGGCGCTCGATCGCGACGAAGGCGATCAGCGAGGTGAGCGAGGCGGCGAGCAGGGCGATCACCAGCGGGCTGCTCCAGCCGGTCGGGTGGCCGCCGTAGGGGCGGATGCCGTAGGTGACCGCGACCATCACCAGGATCAGGCCGAGGGCGAAGGTGACGTTGCCCCACCAGTCGATCGCGGCCGGCCGCGGCTCGCTGCGCTCCTCCAGTTTGAGGTAGGCCCAGACGGTGCCGAAGAGGCCGACCGGGACCGAGACCAGGAAGACCAGGCGCCAGTCGATCGGCGCCAGCAGGCCGCCGAGGATGAGGCCGACGAAAAGGCCGCTGACGCCGACGATGTTGTTGATCCCCAGCGCCATGCCGCGCTGGTTGGAGGGGAAGGCATCGGTGATGATCGCGGCGGCGTTGGCGAGCAGGCAGGCGCCGCCGACGCCCTGGACGATGCGGAAGACGATCAGGTAGGTGGCGCCGGAGCGTCCCGTCATCCAGTCGACCGCGAGCAGCAGCGAGGCGACGGTGTAGATGACGAAGCCGAGGTTGTAGATGCGGACGCGGCCGTAGATGTCGCCGAGGCGGCCGAGGCTGACGATCAGCACACTTGAGACGACCAGGTAGCCGAGGATCATCCAGAGCAGGTAGAGGCTGTTCGAGGGGATCAGCGGGTCGAGGTGGATGCCGCGGAAGATGTCCGGCATCGCGATCAGCGTGATCGAGGCGTCGAGCGTCGCCAACAGAACGGCAAGCGTCGTGTTGGAGAGGGCGATCCACTTGTAGCGGTCGGCGTGGATCCCGGCGGCCGGCGTGGTCGTGCTGGCTGACACGCCTTCATAGTACACAGGCAAACTGTGCAGTTTGCCTGTGTACTTTGGGGTATCATCGCTCGCATGCCCACTCGCGTCGACAGCGGACCGCTCGCCAGTGAGCTGCGCGTCGTGCTTGGTCACCTGATTCGCCGCCTGCGCGCCGAGCATCGCTTCTCGCTCTCGCAGGGCTCGGTTCTCGGGCGGCTGGATCGCGAAGGCCCGCAGAGCACGAGCGAGCTCGCGGCGGCCGAGCGGGTGCGGCCGCAGTCGATGGGGCAGACGGTGGCCGAGCTGGAGGCGCAGGGGCTGATCGAGCGCTACGCCGATCCGGCCGACGGCCGCCGGACCCTGCTCGAGCTGACCGAGGCCGGCCGCGTCACGCTGGCCGAGGATCGCGGGCGGCGCGAGGGATGGCTCGCTCAGGCGCTCGAGGAGGGCTTCAGCGAGGAGGAGCGCGGGGTGCTCGACCATGCCACGCGCCTGCTCGCGCGCCTGGCGGAGCTTTGATCGCGCCCGCGCCGAGCGGCGGCCGGCGCCGCTGGATCGCCCTGGTCGTGCTCTGCCTGGGGCAGCTGATGATCGTCCTCGACGCGACGATCGTCAACGTCGCGTTGCCCTCGATCCAGGGTGACCTGCACTTCACCCAGGCGAGCCTGACCTGGGTCGTCAACGCCTACCTGATCGCCTTCGGCAGCTTCCTGCTGCTGGCCGGGAGGCTCGGCGACCTGGTCGGCCGCAAGAAGGTCTTCATCGGCGGCCTGGCCCTGTTCACGACCGCCTCGGCACTCTGTGGGCTCGCCGACGACCAGACGCTGCTGATCGCGGCGCGCTTCGTCCAGGGGGTCGGCGGCGCCGTCGCCTCCTCGGTGATCATCGCGATCATCGTCACCGAGTTCCCGCAACCGCGCGAGCAGGCCAAAGCGATGGGCGTCTTCGCCTTCGTCGCCTCGGCGGGCGGCTCGATCGGCCTGCTCGCCGGCGGCGTCCTGACCCACGCGCTCAGCTGGCACTGGATCTTCTTCATCAACCTGCCGATCGGCCTGCTGGCGATCGGGCTCGGGCTGGTCCTGGTCGAGGAGAACGAGGGGGCAGGCCTGCGTCAGGGCGTCGACGTCCTCGGCTCGGCGCTGATCACGGCGGCGATGATGCTCGGCGTCTACACAATCGTGAAGACGGGCGACTACGGTTGGGGCTCGCCGCGGACGCTCGGCTTCGGCGCCCTGTCACTGGCGATGATCGCCGGCTTCGGCGTCTACGAGTCGCGGATCGAGAACCCGATCGTGCCGTTGCGGGTGCTGCGCTCGCGCAGCCTCACGGGAGCCAACGTCGTCCGCGGCCTGCTCGTCATCGGCATGTTCTCCTCCTTCTTCCTCGGCGCCCTCTACCTCGAGCACGTGCTCGGCTACAGCGCGGTTCAGACCGGGCTCGCCTTCTTGCCGATGACGATCAGCATCGGCGCCCTCTCGGTCGCGGTGACGCCGCGCCTGCTGCACCGCTTCGGCGCCAAGCCGACGCTGATCCCCGGCCTGGCGATGACCCTGGCGGGCCTGATCCTCTTCGCCCGCGTCCCGGTCGATGCGACCTACTGGCCCGACCTCTTCCCGGCCTTCCTGCTGCTCGGCCTCGGCGCGGGAACTTCGTTCATGCCGCTGATAACCCTGGCGATGTCGGAGGTCCCCAAGGCCGACGCGGGCCTCGGCTCGGGCCTGATCAACGTCTCCCAGCAGATGTCCGCGGCGATCGGCGTAGCCGTCCTCGGCACCCTGGCCGCGAGCCGCACCAGCGACCTCCTCGCCGCAGGCCAATCCCAGGCCACCGCCCTGACCGACGGCTTCCACTTCTCCTTCACGATCGCCTCGGCCTGCGTGGCGATCGGCATCGTCCTGGCGGCGGTCATCCTCCGTCCGGCCAAGGCGCCGGAGCCCAGCGAGCCCAGCAGCGAAGAAATCCGCATCCGCGAGGGCCTGCTGGCCGACGAGCTGGTCTGAGCGCTCGCCGCCGGGCAGGGTTGAGTTTCGGCTCAGCCGCCGAGCGCGAAGCGGCTGATTGCCGACTGGCTGCTCGCGGTCGCGTAGAGGCTGTTGCCGGCTATGGCCAGGGAGCTGAAGCCGGCGAAGCCGAGCTGGTGGGCGCCGCCGCGGCCGCGCGCAACGGCGCACGGTCCCCGGGGACGCGCCGCCGTCTGGTTCGCGGTGAGGCATTCGGAGAAGCTGAGGGCGCCGCTGGCCGGGTTGCGGGCGAGCCGCGCGATCGCGGCGTCCCTCGGGGCGGCGACGAAGATGCTGTGCCCGTCGCGGGTGATCGCCAGATCGCCCGGCTCGCCCAGGCCCGAGCCGACCGCCCGCGGTTGGGCGCCTGGCGCCGGCGTACATGGATTGGCGGCGCCGCGTTCGCCGGCGAGCGTGCTGTCGCCGGTGAGGCAGCCGGCGTAGGCAAGGGCGCCCGTGGTCGGGTCCCGGCTGAAGCTGTCGACCGCGTTGTCTCCATGCGCCACGCCATAGAGAGAGCGTCCGTCGCGGCTGATCGCCAGCCGGTCGATCAGGTACATGCCGGAGTCGAACCCGGCTTCGACCGCAGTCGGTATCGGCGCGCAGCCGGCGCTGACCCCGTCGTTTGGCCCGACCTGGCCGGTGATGCAGCCGCTGTAGGCGAGCTGGCCGCTGGCCGGATCGCGCCGGAACTCCGCCAGCGAGGAGGACTTGGGCGTGGTCGCGTAGAGCGAGGTTCCGTCGGCGCTGATGACGAGGCGATTGACCGAGCGCAGGATCGGGGCCGTGGGGTTGCCGGTCGGGCCGGCAATCAGCGTACAGGCGGACTGGGCGCCGACGACGAAGCCCGCGGTGCCGCCGGTGAGGCAGCTCCGGTAGGCAAGCGAGCCATCGGGGCTGCGGGCGAAGGTCGTCACCGCCGCGTCTCCCCGCGCGGCCACGTAGACGAAGCGACCGTCGGGGCTGACGGTCAGCGAGGCCGGTCCGGCGAGGCCGGAGTCGGTTCCTTCGATCACCCTGGTGGCGGTCGGGATCGGCGCGCAGACGTGGCTTCGGCCGGTGCTGTCGGGGCCGGTCGCGCCGGTGATGCAGCCCTTATAGATAAGCGCGCCGGTGCTGCGGTTGCGCGCAAACGTTCCGATCGAGTCGTCGCCGGAGACCGTGTAGACGCTGCGTCCGTCGGGGCTGACGGTGACGAAGTGGACGCCGTTGAAGCCGGTGAGCGCATCCTCGGTCCCGGCGTGCGGAAAGAGCCTGCAGGGCTGCCTGCCGTGGCGGCGCAGCCTTGCGTTGCCGGTGAAGCATTCCCGCATGCCCAGCGACCTGGCGTCGAAGACCGCGACGCTGTCCTCCCGCGACGACACCGCGTAGAGGGAGCGACCGTCCGGGCTCGCCGCGAGAGCCTGCACATGGTCGAGCCCCGACCCCTCCGCATCGAGCACCGCCGTCCGCGTCGGCACACACCAGCCGGGTCGGGGCAGCCGCGGCCGGCGGTTGATCGGCAGCTTGCCGGTGACGCAGCCGCCGAAGCGCAACCCATCCGCCGCAGCCGTCGATCCCGAGGAGGGCAACCCGAGCGTCAACCCGCTCAGCATGAGCGCCAACGCCAGCATGCGGGTGAGTCGGGTGAGGGTCACGGTCGTGACCCTACAACGCCTGTTCCGGGCGGGCCACGGCGATGAGGAGACAATCTCGCCGCCGACCGATGGGCGCGGCTGGGCTCGAACCAGCGACCTCTCGCGTGTGAGGAGCATCGCTGAGGAGCCGAAAACAGGGCGGAAACCGGCGTTCCCAAGCGGAATGACGCACTTGCCGCGGCCGATTCTGCGAGCGGTTGGATCGCCTCATTTGCGGCCGATTCTTGGCGCATTGGGCACTGGTGCCCAGCGGGTCACGGCCATGAAGGGCTTGTCTGGAAGGCTAAGCAAGGGGCGCTACCATTTCAGCGTGGCCGCAACGCCGACAACCCGAGTTGAGATCGACACCGATCTGCTGGATCGACTGCGCCAGCGTCGCCCTGAAAAGAGCGACCGAGAGCTGCTCGAAAGCGCTGCACGTATCCAGCTAGGACGCGAGGCAACCGCACAAGTGAGGAAGCGGTTTGCGGGCATCCCATCGGAGGAGATTGAACGAGAGGCGATCAAGGCGGTGCGCCAGGTCCGCGCCGAGCGCGCGGCCGACCACAGAACCAGCGGTTGAAGCGCCTCGTCATCGACGCCAGCACGCTGGTGTCCGGAATTTGCAAGCCCGCACGGCGAAAGCCCGCCCTGCCTGCTCTACGACGCGCTGACTGAGGCGAGCTTCGACGCAATCTTGTGCCCCCAACTACTGGCCGAGATCGAGCGAGCGTTGCGCAAGCCCTACTTCCGTGACTTGGTCGAGGAGCGTGAGATCAGTGAGATCGTGGCAACGATTCGAGATGCCGGGATCGTGCTGAACGATCCAGTCGATCCACCCACCCTCCTGCGTGATCCAAACGACGATTATCTCGTCGCGCTTGCCCGCGGGGCCGACGCGGTAGCAATCGTCACGGGAGATAGAGATTTGTTGGAGCATGCCGGTTTGGAGCCTCCGGCGCTTCCTGCTCGCGCAGCTTGTGAGCTGCTTGATCTCGTCTGAGGGCGCCGTGAGGAGTCGAAATCCGCCCGTAACCCCCTATTCCAAAGGGGATGATCCACCTGCCGCCGCCGACTATCTGAGCCGCCAGATTTGTCGCAGTTTGCGGCCAGTAATGCCCGCCTTGGGCACTGGTACCCAAGGATTGACAGTACGCTGGCTGCTTCACGGAATGGCTAGGTCGTGTGCGGATGCTTGGCTCCGAGACGAGGTAATCCTCGCCCTCGCCCTCGACCTCTATCGCCGAGAGGGTTGCAGTCCAGCTACGGCCGCGATCGCGGAGGTCAGTGAACAACTTCGGGCGATCCCCATCGAACAGCGTCACGCTGCTGACCCTCAGTTCAGGAATTTTTCCAGCGTCAAGCTGAAGGTGGCGAACTTCGTTGCTCTCGATCCAAACGCGGCGACCGTCGGGATGCGCAGGGGAAGTCGGCTGGACGCGAAGGTTTTTCAGGAATTCTGGCCGGACCCGGCCACGGGTTCATTGAGTGCCATCACACGATCCCTGTGCGGGACTTGAAACCAGGCGCTCGCACTCGGCTTGAGGATTTGTCGCTGCTTTGTGCGAATTGTCACCGAATGATCCACGTCTGTTCTCCGTGGCTCGCCCTCGATCAGCTTCGGGAGATACTTGCGGTTCGCCCCGAAGCTGCCCATTAAAGGAGCGCTCTTGAAAGCAAAGATCGTGATTGAGCTGACGACCGAAATTCCGGACAGCGGGTCCGGCATGCCGGACCTTGGGCACGATGCCTATTGGCTCATGAAGGAGTTGCCCAACGTTCAGTACAAGAACACGAACGGCAAGATGAAGCCCTTGTCTGACAAGTACGAGATTTCGCAGGTGCGAACCGAAGCTCAACCATCTGGCAGATAGTCCACGGCGAGCAGCTAGTCCTCGAACTTGAGCGAGAGCTTTGCCAACTCGGCGATGTCCACGTTCAGTGCCGCCGCGATGCCCTTGACCGTGCCCCAGGTCGGATTCGATAGGCCGCGCTCGATGAGGGAGAGCGTACCGCTGGTCACGCCAGCCTCATAGGCAAGTGCTTCCTGGCTGGCCTTCGTTGGTCTCGCAACATAACCAGCAGTCAGGGCCACGATTCAGACTGGCTACCCAGGCAGCCAGAACGCCCGAGGCAGCGGCTCCCAGGCAGTCCAAATGCCTTCCCCACGACTACAGCCCCGACAGCCGACACACTACGAACCTCCGGTTTCGCTGCGCCGGACTTTCATCTCGCTTCTGCTCGCCACCGGCGCGGAGGTTCTCCCTACGTGATGCGCCAGGTCGGGCACTCCGACCCACAGCTGACGCTCTCGATCTACGCCCAGGTGATGTACCGCGGAGAGGGAGAGCGGGAGCGGCTGAAAATCGTTTCCGAAGGCTCGGATTGGGCACTGCTGGGCACTGGCGGGCTTTCTGAGACCTCGGAGCCGGGCGAGCAGTTGACCTTGGATGCTTCTGAATCCCAAGCGATTGCAGGGATTCAACCGATGGGCGCGGCTGGGCTCGAACCAGCGACCTCTCGCGTGTGAGGCGAGCGCTCTCCCACTGAGCTACGCGCCCGGGAGATGACAATCATAGGCGGGGAACGGGGTCTGGATCAGGCGGGCGCGGGAGCCTCGGCGGGGTTGGGCTGAGGGGGGCTCTTCGCCTTGCTCTGCCATGGCTCGTTTCTGCAGGGCCATGCCGATGAAGGGGTAGATCAAGGTCGAGAGGATCGCGGCACCGACCAGGCCCGCGGAAGTCGAGGTGCGCATCTTGCCGGCGCCGACCGCGATCGTGGTGATTGCGACCACGAGGGGGAGCTCGGTGGCGGAGTAGAAGGCGAGGGCGCGGCGCTCGGTGGCGCTGAGGATCTTGCGGTAGAGGAGCAGGGCGGGGGTGCCGCGGACGACGAGGAAGAGAACGAAGAAGAGCGCCATCTTGGCCAGGGCCTCAGCTGAGCCGAGCGCATCGAGGTTGAACTCGAGGCCGCTGGTGATGAAGAAGAAGGGGACGAAGAAGCCAAAGCCGACTGCCGTCAGCTTCGACTCGAAGACTTGCAGCTCATGACCCCGCAGCGCAGCCCTGGTGATCATCCCGGCGACGAAGCCCCCCAGCAGGACGTCGAGGCCGAGCTGGCTCGCGAGTAGCACCAGGCCAAAGACGAGGACGACGGTGATCCGCACGGCCAGCTGGCTACTCGTCTCGAAGGTTTTTTCGAGGGCGGGCCAGCCGCGCCAGGCAAGCCGCACCGAGGCGAGCGCGACGCCGAGGGCGAGGAAGACGAAGGCGAGCAGGATCGCCGCCTCGTGTACCGGGCTCGCGGTGGTTAGGACGAGGGTGACCAGCAGGATCGGGCCGAACTCGCCGGCGCCACCCGCCGCCAGCAGATAGGTGCCGAAGCGGGTTTTCAGCCCACCGCTGTCCTTGAGGATCGGGATCAGCGTCCCGATCGCCGTCGTCGCCAGGGCCGAACCGGTGTAGAGGAAGGAGACGACGATGCCCGCTATCGCGAGCAGGCCGCCGATCCCGTAGGCAAGCGCGACCGACAGCGCCCAGCCAAGAGCGCCGAGCTTCATCGGAGTGCCCTTGATCCGTTCGAAGTCGATCTCGTAGCCGGCGAAGTAGAAGAGCATCCCCAGCCCGAGGTTGGAGAAGAATTCGATGAAGTCGGAGGAGTGGGCGAAGTCGAGTACCTGAGGGCCGATCACGATGCCCAGCACGAGCTCCAGGACCACCACCGGTGGTGCCATTCCCCTGGGCACGATCGCGACAGTGATCGCGGCGATCGCCGCGACGAGGACGATCGCGAAGAAGGACCCTGTGTCGACGTCGATCACGAAGGGGTCGATCCTACGGCCAGGCGGGTAGGATCACCGGCGGACCGTGCTAGGCGGGGAATCAGCGGTGCCCTGTAACCCGCAATCCGCTCTAGCGGGGCCGAATCCCGTTCCGAGGGGCTGGCCGTCGGGGTCAGTGCGCCGCGGGCGGCGTTGACGGCCGGGTCCTGCGCGACGTGGGCACGCGAATCAGGTCAGGTCCGGAAGGAAGCAGCCTTAAGCGGATGCCGCGGGTGCCGCAGGAGAGCCCGGCTCGAGCCGATCGCGACGGACACGCCCGGTGACTTCGTCTCGGAGGACGGGGCGCACGGTCCGTTTTTTCTTCTGCTGACTTCGCCTTTTTTCGCCGATAGGGCGCGAAAAGGCGAAGTCAGCGTTCAGTCGATCAGGCGCTTGTGCATGCGGCTGACCGCGATGCGCCAGGTGAGCAGGGCGAAGCCGACGAGGAAGGCGAAGCGGGCTATGTCGACCGCTTCGTAGCCGAAGGCGCCGCCGCGGACCAGTTCGACCAGCTGGTGCAGCGGGTTGAGCTGGGCGACGACCTGGAAGCCCTCGGGCAGGCCTTCGATCGGGAAGAAGGTGCCGGCGACGAGGAAGAGCGGCGTGATGCAGAGCGCGGTGACGTAGTTGAACTGGTCGATCTTGGCCACGGTCGCCGCCATCGCCACCCCGAAGCCGGCGAAGCCGATCGCGGTGACGAAGCAGAAGAACGGCACCAGCAGCATGCCCCAGGCGGGGTCGAGCCCGAAGGCGATCGTGACCAGCAGCGGCACACAGCCGTACGTGCCCGAGCGGAGGCCGATCCAGAGCATCTCGGCGCTGACCAGCTCCTCGACGTCGACCGGCGCCGCCAGGATCGCGTCGTAGGTGTTCTGGAAGCGGTGCTTGACGAAGGTGCCGAACATCGCCGGCAGGGCACTGGAGAAGATCACCGCGGTCGCCACCATCCCCGTGCCGACGAACTGGATGTAGGGGACGCCGTTGACTTCGTTGACGAGGGTCGCGCTCAGCCCGAGGCCGAAGGCGAGCAGGTAGACGATCGGTTCGAGGATGCTGGAGAAGGTCGTCCCCTTCCAGTAGGTGCGGAAGTTGGCGAGCTCGCGGCTCATCACCCCGGCGATTGCCGCCGGTTCGAGCCGCCTCACTCCGCCTCCTCCCCGGTGAGCAGGACGAAGACGTCCTCGAGCGAGGCGGCGCGGACGACGGCGTCGTCGGGGACCGCGCCGTTGGCGGCGTTCTCGGAGCCGACGATTGCGATCGCCGGCCCGGCCGGGCGGACCGAGAGCCCGTGCGCCTCGGCCGTCTTGCGCGCCTCGACCAGCCGTTCGGGCGGGCCGTAGACCTCGGCGGTCTGGACGCCGGCATGCTCGGTGATCAGCTCGACCGGGCGCCCGCGGCTGATCACCTTGCCCTTCGTCATCACCGCCACCTCATCGGCGAGCCGCTCGGCCTCCTCGATGTAGTGGGTCGACATCAGGATCGTCGTGCCGCGCGAGCGCAGCTCGCCGATCAGGGTCCAGAGCTCGGTGCGGATCTGCGGGTCGAGGCCGACCGTCGGCTCGTCGAGCAGGATCAGTTTCGGTTCGTGGACGAGGCCGCGGGCGAGCAGAAGGCGACGGCGCATGCCACCCGACAGCTCGTCGACGGCGTCGCCGCGGCGCTCGCGCAGCCGCGCCAGGTCGAGCGCTTTGTCGACCGCGGCGCCGACGTCCGGCACCCGGTAGAGGCGGGCGAAGATCGCCAGGTTGTCTTCGACGGTGACGTCGACGTCGAGGTTGTCGAGCTGCGGGACGACGCCCATTTCGGCCCGGGCGGCCTTCGAATCCCCGGGCAGCTCGCGGCCGAGCACGCGCAACTCTCCCGAGTCGGGCAGCGCCTGGCCGGTCAGCAGCCGCATCGTCGTCGACTTGCCGGCGCCGTTGGGCCCGAGCAGGCCGAGGCAGATGCCCTCGGGAACCTCGAGGTCGAGTCCGTCCACCGCCGTGATCGGGCCGAAGCGCTTGACCACGCCGCGGAGCTCTATCGCCGCCATGCCCTGATGCTTTCACGGCGGGACGCCTGGCTTCGGTCAGGCCGATTGAGACACTGCCTCCCGTGCTGGACGAGCGCTGGATCAGATCGCTGCATGTCGAGGCTCTGCGCGAGGAGGAACTGCACGCCGAGCGCGAGCCGCACGTGCTCTTCCAGGCATCGACGATCGCCGCCCTGCTCGAGGGCGCCTTCGACGGCGACCTGACCTTCGCCGAGCTGGCCGAGCACGGCGATCTCGGCCTGGGGACGCTGAACGGGCTCGACGGCGAGATGATCGCCCTCGACGGGTGCTTCTACCGGGCCGATGTCGACGGTGGGACGGGTGCGGTCGACGGCGAGGCGCGGACGCCCTTCGCGGTGATGACGCGGTTCGAGGCGAGCATCGACGCCGAGATCGTCGGGCCGCTCGAGCACGAGGCGCTGCTTGCCATGCTCGATGAGCTGATCCCGGCCGATGCGGCCTCCTGTGCGATTCGCATCGACGGGCGCTTCGAGCTGGTCGAGGCACGCTCGGTTCCCCGTCAGCGGCCGCCCTACCGGCCGTTGACCGAGGTCGTCGCCGAGCAGCACGTCTTCGAGCTGAGCGAAGCGATTGGCACGATGGTGGGCTTCCGTTTTCCCGACTACGCCGAGGGGATCGAGGTCAGCGGCTACCACCTCCACTTCATCAGCGAGGACCGCACTCGCGGCGGGCACGTGCTCGGCTCGCGCAGCGGCGACGCGCTGCGCGTCCGCATCGATCCCTCCAGCGATCTGCACATCGAGCTGCCGCCAGGGATCGAGCTGGCCGATCCCCAGGTCGCGGCCGCGACCCACGCCGCGGTCGAGCTTGTCGAGCGCGGGCGCTGAAACCAGACGTCAGCAGCGTCGGTAGAGGATCCAGGAGCCGTTGGCGGCGATCCGGCGGAAGCCGGGGGGCACCGCGCGTGAGATGCGGGTCGGATCGTTGGGATCGAGGATGAAGTTGTGGATGACGAAGGCGCTGGCCGGGTCGAGGAAGTAGCCGTGGGGGGGGATGCCTTCCTCGCTGGCGCTGACGATCCGGGTCGGCTTCACTTCGAGGCCGAAGGCGAGGCGCGGGATCGCGCGGTGGTTCGGCACCGCGATTTCTCCGCAGAGCGGCTTGGCGAAGGCCCCGGCGTCGACGAGGCCGGTGAGATCGCGCTCGATCGTCCCCTGGTTGGTCAGGTCGCTCTTCACGGTCGAGTCGAGATTCCACTGGTTCGGCAGCCAGAGCACGAACATCAGTAGGACCAGGCCGGCGAAGAGCTGCCAGCGCCGCCGCCAGGGATGACCCGGCTCGAGCAGCCGCCAGCCGAGCAGGCCGACCGCGACGAAGATCGCCAGCAGGGCGCCGCCGAGCATCGTGTAGCGGGCGATGATCGCCAGGCCGGCGCAGGCGAGCAGCGCGAAGGCTCCGATCGCGAGCGCGCCCGCGACGAGGCCGAGCGCCGAGCGGCGGCGCAGAAAGGCGAAGCCGAGCACGACGCCGCCCGCGGCGCCGACCATTCCCGGCCACTGCATCACTTCGCCTAGCGCGCGGGGGCCCCAGAGGACGAGGTCGACCGGGCCGGTGTGGCGGGCGAGAGCGTCGACCGTTTCGCGGGTGCCGGTGAAGGAGTAGGTCGGGCTGCCGGTTGTGATCCAGTCGAATAGGGCCCAGAGGATTGGCGCGGCAAGCGCGAGTGCTGCGAGCAGGGCGCCGGGGGCGGAGACGAGGAAGCCCCTCGCCCGTCCAATTGCCGGCCTAATTAGGCCGGCAATTTGAGTATCCGCCCGGTCGAGGGGCTTCCTCGTCTCCGCCTCGGGGCCGCACTGGTGGGACGAGCTTCCAGGGTCCGGGGACCCGCCTGTGGCACCGGGAGCCTCAGCGGAACTGAGCATCAGGTAGGCCAGGTAGGCGACGGAGAAAAGCCAGGCCTCGGGGCGGAGCAGGCCCGCGAGCGCCAGCAGAGCGAGGACGGGCCAGCCGGCTCGGGGGCGCTTGGTCTCTATGAGGAGGGCGCCGAGCGAGAGGGCGATGTAGGGAAGGTCGACGTAGGCGCGCAGGCCGTTGGAGAGGTAGGGGGCGCGGGTGAGGACGATCAGGGCGGCGATCGCGCCGATCGGGCGCTCGAACCAGAGGGCGCCGAGGCGGTAGACGAGGTAGCCGACCAGGCCGAGCGAGACGTAGGCGACGACCATCGTCACGTCGATCGCGCCGTTGCCGAGCGGCGTCGTCACCGCTCCCAGCAGGTCGGCGAGCGGGTGCGGCGTGGGGGGCAGCGCGGCCCCGTAGTCGGGGCTGACCCCGTGCGCCAATTCGCGCCCCCAGACCAGGGCGTAGATCGTGTCGTAGTTGGGGAAGCCGACCGGGAAGACGAGCAGCAGGGCCGCGCTGACGCCGCCGATCCAGGCGAGCGGGGAGAGCCACTTGCGGAGCACCGGGGCAAGGTATAGGCGCAGATACACTGGCTGCGGTGCCGTCCTCCAGCGACTCGATCTCCCTCTACCGCCGCCACCGGCCCGGGTCTTTCGACGAGGTGGTGGGCCAGCAGCACGTCGTCCGCACCCTGCGCAACGCGGTCGAGCAGGGCAAGGTCCACCATGCCTACCTCTTCGTCGGCTCGCGCGGGACCGGCAAGACCTCGATGGCGAAGATCCTCGCCCGCTCGCTCAACTGCGAGCGCGGCGGCCCGACCGTCAGCCCCTGCGGCGAATGCGAATCGTGCCTGACGATCGCCTCTGGCAGCTCGGTCGACGTGATCGAGATGGACGCCGCCTCCAACCGCTCGGTCGACGACGTCCGCGACCTGCGCGAGCGGGTCGCCTACGCGCCGACCGGCGGCCGCTGGAAGGTCTACATCCTCGACGAGGCGCACATGCTGACCAAGGAGGCCTGGAACGCCTTCCTGAAGACGCTCGAGGAGCCGCCCCCGAACACGGTCTTCGTCCTCGCCACCACCGAGGCGCACAAGGTGATGGCGACGATCGCCGATCGCTGCCAGCGCTTCGACTTCCAGCGCCCCTCGCTGGAGCAGATCTCCGAGGTGTTGAACCGGGTCGCCGTTGCCGAGGGGATCGAGGCCGAGGACGCCGCGGTGGCGATGATCGCCCGCTCGGCCTCGGGCAGCTTCCGCGATGCGCTCGGCACGCTCGACCAGCTGGTCGCCTACGGCGGCGCGCAGGTCAAGCTCGACGACGTCCTGGAGCTGCTCGGCGCGGCCGATGCCGAGCTGCTCTTCGAAGCGGTCGACGCGGTGATCGCCGAGGATCCCAGGGGGGCTCTGCTCGGGGTCGAGAAGATGGCCCGCTCGGGTCGCGACCCCGCGCAGTTCGCCCGCGATCTGCTGGCGCACCTGCGGCACCTGCTGGTGACGCAGACGGTTGGCGAGGTCCCCAACACCTTCGTGGTGACGGCAACCGACGCCGATCGTCTGACTGCGCAAGCAAATGCGATCGGAGCAGCGACCCTCGTCAGAACCATCGACGAGCTCGCGAACGCCCTGACTGCCGTGCGCGAGGGCGATGACGCTCGCATGGCAGTCGAGATAGCACTGCTGAAGGCGGCGCGCCCGGACCTCGACCCCTCGACCGAGGGTTTGCTCAGGCGCATCGAGAAGCTCGAGCTAGGGACGGGGAGTGTTGCGCCGCGGGTCCTGTCGCAGGGGGAGGGGGGCACTGCGGGCGGGCCACGGTCCGTCCTCGACCCCCCTCCCCCTGCGCCACCCCCGGCAGGGCCCTCACCGGCTGACGAGCAACCAGCGGCAGAGCAACCAGCCGCCGCCGAGCAGCCGAAGCCGTCGGCTGAAAAGCCGGAAGCCCAATCGCCGGCCGAGCCTGAGGCGTCATACGAGGACGAACCTCCTGCGGGTGGCGGGGTAGGGGGGACCGCCCCTGAGGAAGCTTTAGCTACCGGAAGGGGCGGTGGGTCCCCTGCCCCGACAGGACCCGCAGGCCAGGATGCCCTCGATCTGGAGCGCGTCAAGGGGTTCTGGCCCGCTGTCATCGACAAGCTGCGGGAGACGAGCCCGGCCTTGGCGGCGACGTTCGAGGGGGCGCGGCCGGTCGAGGTCGATACCGGCGAGAAGATCGTGACGATTGGCTTCCCAGCGGCAAATACGTTCAACAAACGCAAGGCCGAGGCGCCCGAGAAGCAAGAGCAGATGGAAGAGGCCCTGGAGTCGGTGGTGAGCGAGCGGCTTCGCCCGACTTACGTGGTGCTCGAGGAAGAGGCTCCGGCTCCTGAGGGCGATTCCGCCGACGAGATCGATCACGATGCCGTGGTGGAGAAGCTGAAGAGCGAGTTCGATGCCGAGGAGGTGGGGTAGGTGGCCAAGGGCGGGATGCCGGGGGGCTTCGACATGAACGCCCTGATGAAGCAGGCGCAGAAGGTGCAGAGCGAGGCGCTGCAGATGCAGGAGTCGCTCAAGGACGAGATCGTCGAGGCGAGCGCGGGCGGCGGCATGGTCAAGGTGAAGGTCGGCGGCGACCTGACCCTGCGCGAGATCGTCATCGACCCGGAGGCGGTCGACCCCGAGGAGGCGGAGCTGCTTGCCGAGATGGTCCAGGCGGCCGTCAACGAGGGGCTGCGCGCCGCCCACGAGCTGGCCAGCTCGAAGATGGAGGGGATCACGGGAGGCCTTGGCGGCCTCCCTGGGATGTGAGCGCCGAGGGACCGGCACCGCTGGCCCGGCTGGTGGTCGAGCTCTCGCGACTGCCAGGCATCGGCCAGCGCACGGCGCAGCGGCTCGCCTTCCACATCCTCCGCTCCCCCGACGAGGAGGCGGCGGCGCTGTCTGCCGCGATTGCCGAGGTGAAGGAGAAGGTCGGCCTCTGCGAGGAGTGCTTCAACCTCTCCGAGGGGCCGCTCTGCCGGATCTGCTCGGACCCCAACCGCGACCGCGCGATGATCTGCGTGGTCGAGGAGCCCGCCGACGTGATCCCGATCGAGCGCACCCACGAGTACCGCGGCCTCTACCACGTGCTCGGCGGCGCCCTTTCGCCGATCGACGGAGTCGACGCCGAGGATCTGAAGATCGCCGAGCTGCTGCGCCGGGTCGAGGGTGGCGAGGTGCGCGAGGTCGTCCTCGCCACCAACCCGACCACGACTGGCGAGGCGACCGCGCTGCACATCGCCGAGCGGCTGCGGGGCCAGGCCGCGGTCACCCGCCTCGCCAGCGGCCTTCCGGTCGGCGCCGACCTCGAGCACGCCGACGAGGTCACCCTGGGCAAGGCCTTCGCCGGCCGCCGCAGCCTCGATTGACCGCCCGGCGCAACGTTTTGGGCGCCTATTCCCCCACGACGCGTTTCACCCGGGAGCGGGGGTAGCGGACGAAGTGACTAGACGTTTGTCACTTCGCAAATAGCGACTTTTGCGGCCCTGGCGTCCGTCGCTTTCGAGAAGGTCTCTGGGTGGCGATGCAGACCTCCAACGGCAACGGTCAGGGAGGCGGATCTTCGGCAGGGCAGGTCGCGCGCGAGGTCTCCTCGCTGCAGGCGACGCTGCTGGCGAAGCTGCGCGAGCAGCTGCGTGGCGGCGACCCCGAGCCGTTCGCCGACGCGGCGGAGAAGCTGGCCGAGGAGTTCGGCTCGGTGACGGCCACCGCCGTGGCCGCCGTCTGCGATCGCCCCGTGCCCGCCCCCGAACCGAGCCCTTCGCATGCCAGCCTCTTCCAGCCGGGCCACATGCGACGCCGCCTCGACCAGCTGATCGAGACCAACAAGCGCTACGACCACTCGTTCGGCCTCGTCGTCTTCGACGTCGACGGTCCGGGGACGCGCGAGCACGGCGGCGGCGACAGCCGGGAGACGATGCTCGCGGTGGTCGGGGCGGCGCTGCGCGAGAGCGTCCGCCTCGTCGACGAGACCTTTCGCCTCGAGGAGGACGCGCTCTGCGTGCTGGCGCCGAACCTGACCACGGTCGAGGGCGTACAGATGGCAGAGCGCCTGCTGCGCCTGCTGGACGAGCTCGAGGCTGCGGGCGGGCTGCGGATCGCGATCTCCGCCGGTGTCGTCGCCTGCCCCGAACACGGCGCGGATGCCGAGAGCCTGCTGAAGAAGGCCGACGAGGCGATGTGGCGGGCCCGGGCGGTAGGGCAGCCGGTAGGCGTCGGCGCCTTGCAAGATCGCTGACAGATTTTGGAAATCTGTCCATAACTTGCGTAAACCTGAATTTCCCATGGGAGAATGCCGATGCCTGGCGAACAGCGCTGGGCAACGCAAAGGGGACCATCTGAGATGCCGGGAATAAGAACCAACGCAGCCGCAGAAGTGCTCGGGGTGAGCCCCAACACGCTGCGCAGCTGGGAGCGCCGCTACGGCTTTCCGAAGCCGAAGCGCACCGAGGGCAACCATCGCAACTACGAGCTGGTCGAGCTGCAGACCCTGCGCGACTCCCTCGCCCAGACCGGCAACATCTCCTCGGCGATCGAGCTGACCCGCCAGCGCCAGTCGGCCCCGGCCAGCGGCGGCAACCTGCTCGCCGCGCTGGAGAGCTTCGACGAGGAGGCCGCGAACCGAGCGGTCGAGGAGAGCCTGGCGCTGCGCCCGCTGGAGCGCACCGTCGAGGAGATGCTCCTCCCCGCCGTCGACCGGCTCGCCGCCGACCCCGACCGCGAGGCCGAGCTGGAGTTCGCCTCGCGCTGGGCGACCGGCTGGCTGCACGGCGCCCGCCGCCTCGCCTCCGCTGCCTCCCGCCCTGCCGGGATCCTGCTGCTCGACTCCAGCCACGGCTCCGATGCCGAGGCGGTCCACGCTCAGGCCCTCGACCTGACCCTGCGCCGCGCCGGTTTCCGCGTCCTGATGCTCTCCAACGAGCTCGGCGACGAGCGGCTCGAGCGGGCGCTTGGCGCCCTCGACCCAACGGCGATCGTGCTCTGCGGCCCCGGCGCCGACACCGCCGGCGCCGTCAAGCTGGTCCGCAAGATCCGCGAGGTCGGCTTCGACGCACCCCTCTTCGGCTTCCGCGCCAGCGGCCTGATCGGCGACGCGGTACCCTCGGCTGGGAGCTCTCCCAGCGAGGTGACCGGGATGCTCAACGCGGACCTGCGCCGCCGCGCCAGCCAGGCCTTCGCCTAGCACCGGCACGATTCCGTCGGCAACCGGCGAATCGGCGTCACCCTGCAGCATTAAAAACCGGCACAGGGCCGCGAAGCCCTGTGCCGGTCGGTTGCCGCGGCGCCTCCGCCGCTGCAGGCCTTTCTAGAGCCCAGCGAGCGTCGACTTGGCGGCGGTGAGCACGACTTTAGGCATCGGCGCGAAGTCGAGCGCCGGGCCGTATTTCTGTCCCGTCGTCATCGCGTAGAGGATGAATTCGGAGAGCAGGGCCTTCTGCGGTGCCCCGTGCGGGACGATCGCGTAGGTGAAGGTCGACAGCGGGTAGGCGATGCTGAATTTTTTCGGCGGGTTGACGATGTGGAGTTCGTTGCTGGCCGGTACCGACTTGACCATTTCCGCCGCATTCTGGATGTTTTTGAGGTTCGGGTACTCGTAGTTGCCGGCTTCGTTCTTGAGAGCCGCAACCGGCAGCCCGGCCGCGAGCAGGTAGGAGGCTGAGACGTAACCGATCGAACCGGGCGTCGTGGCGAGCACTGACGTTATGCCGGCGTTGCCTTTGGCGCCGACGCCGTGGGTGAAGCCGACCGACGTCGCATAGCCAACTTCGTTCTTCCAGGACTTGCTGACCTTGGAGAGGTAGTTGGTGAAAGCGTAGGTGTCACCGGAGCCATCGCTGCGAAACACCGGGGTGATCGCGAGGTTGGGCAGGTGAGCTTTCGGGTTCAGCTTCTTGATCTTCGGATCGTTCCAGTTGGTGATCTTGCCGAAATAGATGCCGGCGAGGATCGGCCCGGTGAGGTTCAGTTTTTTGACCCCAGGGATGCTGAAGCCAAGGCCCGTCGCGGTCAGCGCCCAGGGGATCTGCACACAACCGTTGCAGGCGCCCGCCTGTTCGGGGGTGAGCGGTGCGTCGGATGCCCCGAAATCGACGGTTCGAGCGGTGATCTGGGCGATTCCCGTCCCGGAGCCGACGGAGCCGTAGGTGACTTTGACGCCGCCGTGTGACGCGGCTTCGAAGCCATTTATCCAGTTGGCCATGAGCGGTGCCACAAGCGTGGAGCCGGCGCCGGTTAGGTTGGCGGAGGCGATCGCGGTCGACACGGTGGCCATGCAGCCAACCATCCCGACTGACGCGATGATGAAACCAAGCAGCCTGTTGCGAATCAAGAGAATCCCTTTCGGCTCGTTATCGTCTCGTTCGCCACGGGCGTCTTAGGGTTCACCCCTGGCGAACCGTAGGATTGCGAGACGGGACCGGCAACTTGTGTCAATCTCGTGAAAGACGATGTATCAAAAGTGTGAACATAAATGGACTTGTAACCACCGTGTTAACGGGCCATTTGTGTCAATCCTGTGAAAAATTCCGGAACGGCGCGGAAACGGTGAAGATCTCCTCTACGCTGCGCGCCATGAGCACCACGGTCGGCGCAGCCGGCACTCCAAACGCCGCCGCGAATCGCACCCGCTCCAGGGACCGCCGCCGTTCTGCCGATCGCTTCGCGGACGGCCTCCTCTACGGCGTCTGCGCTTTCGCCGCCGCGCTCGGCGTTGTTCTGATCATTGCCGTCGGCTATCAGGTGGTGCACGGCGCCGGCCCGGCGATTTCGAAGTTCGGCCTTGGGTTCCTCGTCCATACCACCTGGCAGCCGAACTTCGGAGTCTTCGGTGCCGGCTCGCTGCTCTTCGGCACCCTGGTCAGCTCCTTCATGGCCTTGCTGATCGGGGCGCCGATCGCGATCGCGATCGGCCTCTACCTGAGCCTGCTGGCGCCGGCCGGCGTACGCGGGGTTGTTTCTCCCCTGGTCGAGATGCTGGCGGCGATCCCCAGCGTCATCCTCGGCTTCTGGGGAATTCTGATCCTGGCGCCCTTCGTTCACGAACACATCGAGCCGGCGCTGCACGGGGCGCTGGGCTTCATCCCGATCTTCGGCAGCCCGGAAACCACCGGGGCCAGCATCTTCACGGCGAGCCTGATCCTGACGATCATGATCGTGCCGATCATCGCCTCGGTCTCCCGCGACCTCTTCCTCTCGGTGCCGCGCGACGTCCAGGACGGGGCGAGCGCGCTGGGGGCGACCCGCTGGGAGGTGGTGCGCGGCGTGGTTCTCCCGTCGACCGCCTCCGGCGTCACCGCCGCCTCGCTGCTCGGCCTCGGGCGGGCGCTCGGAGAGGCGATCGCGGTGACGCAGGTGATCGGCGCCGGCGCGGTGGTCAACGCTTCGCTGTTCAAGACCGGGGACACGCTCGCCTCGCGAATCGCGAGCCAGTTTCCAGGCGCGATCACCGAGATGCACCAGGCCTCCCTCTTCTACCTCGGGGTCATCTTGCTGGTGATCGGGCTGATCTCGAACCTGGCGGCGCAGTGGATCGGCAGGCGCTTCGACTACCAGCGGATGGCGGCGAAATGACCGAGGTCGCCTTCGATCCAGCCGCGCCGCTTACGCCCACCGGAAACCTGCGCCGGCGGCGGATGTTCAGCCGGGTCGCCGAGCTGGGTGCGACTGGGGCCGCCCTTTTCGCCGTCGCGGTGCTGGCGATCGTCATCTACACCGTCGTGTCGCGTGGCGCCAGCGCGCTCAGCTTCGAATTCCTCGTCACCGGGGCCCCGACGGGGATCGCCCCGGCGATCGTCGGCACCGCCCTGATCGTCGCCCTCGCGACGGCGATGGCGATGCCGGTGGGGGTGCTGGCGGCGATTTTCGTCACCGAGTTCGCCGGCAATCGCGTCTCCCGAGGAAGCAAGCTCACCCTGGACCTG
Source organism: Solirubrobacterales bacterium (assembly GCA_036496625.1). GTDB lineage: Bacteria > Actinomycetota > Thermoleophilia > Solirubrobacterales > 70-9 > VRUE01. The sequence goes on from DASXKW010000006.1 coordinate 39,808, forward strand.
ATCAACGGCCTGCCCTCGATCATCATCGGCCTCTTCGTCTTCGGCCTGCTCGTCAACCATCACACGCAGTCGGGTTTCGCCGCCTCGGTCGCCCTGGCGATCATCATGCTGCCGCTGATCGCCCGGGGGGCCCAGGAGGTCCTGCTCCTCGTCCCGAACAGCCTGCGCGAAGCTGCCGATGCGCTCGGGGTGGCCCGCTGGCGCACCGTGCTCGGCGTGACCCTGCCCAGCGCGCTCGGCGGGATCCTGACCTCCACAGTGCTCGCCGTCGCCAGGGCCGCGGGCGAGACCGCTCCGCTGATCCTGCTCTGCTCGGTGTTCGATCCCAGGCACATGGACCTCAACGTGACCGAAGCGATCCCGAATATCCCGGTGAGAATCTTCCAGCTATCCGAGGAAGCAAACCCCGAAGGCTTCGCCCAGGCCTGGGGCATGTCACTGGTCCTCGTCTCGTTCATCCTCTTCGCCAGCCTCGGGGCAAGGGCCATGCACGCCCGCAGCCGCCGGAAGATGACCTCATGAGCCAGCGCGATTCGACCCAGGGGCCGGGGGGCGCCCTCCCCGTTTCTTCGCGGGTGCGGATCCAGAGTGGGTCGTTGCCCCATCCGGCCGGAACGGTCGCTGGGAACGGCGCCGCCCGCCGGGAGCTCGGCCTCGAGTCGGTCTTCGAGGTCAGCGACGTCTCCGTCTTCTACGGCGCCAAGAAGGCGCTCAGCGGGGTCTCGCTGCGGATTCCGCGCAGCCGGATCACGGCGCTGATCGGGCCCTCGGGCTGCGGCAAGTCGACCTTCATCCGCAGCCTCAACCGGATGAACGACTCGGTGCCGGCGTTCAGGCTGGAGGGGCAGGTCCTCTACCACGGCCACGACCTCTACGCGAGCAACGTCGACGAGGTCGAGGTGCGCCGCCGCATCGGCATGGTCTTCCAGAAGCCCAACCCGTTCCCGAAGTCGATCTACGACAACATCGCCTGGGCGCTGCGCAACCTCGGCCTCAAGCATGACCTCGACGATCGGGTCGAGCGCGCCCTGCGGGCGGCGGCGCTCTGGGATGAGGTGAAGGATCGGCTGAAGAGCAGCGCCCTCGGCCTCTCCGGCGGCCAGCAGCAGCGGCTCTGCATCGCCCGCGCGATCGCGATCGAGCCCGACGTTCTGCTGCTCGACGAGCCCGCCTCCGCCCTGGACCCGATCGCGACGGCCTCGATCGAGGACCTGATGCACAGCCTCAAAGGTCGCTTCACGATCGTGATCGTCACCCACAACATGCAGCAGGCGGCGCGGGTGGCCGACAGGACGGCCTTCTTCGGCCTCGACGCGAGCAGCGGCGAGCCGGCCGGGACGCTGATCGAGTATGCAGACACCGAGACGATCTTCAACCGGCCGGCCGACCCGCGCACCCGCGACTACGTGACCGGGCGCTTCGGCTGAGCCCCTTCGGGTCGGCTCTAGCGGCGCAGGATCGCGTCGCTGGGGACCTGCTGGAGCAGCGGCTGGCCGCACTGCCAGCAGAAGGTGGCGCCGGTGCTGTGCGGGGCTCCGCACGATGTGCAGGAACCGGCGGTCCCGGTCTGCTCCATGCGCACGATTCGCTCGACCTCGCTGAGCTCGGCGTCGGCATCCTGCAGCGCCACCGCCCGTTTGACCAACACCTCGACCTCGATGCGGTTGCGGACCGCCATCTCGTAGACGAGGCCGCCGAGGTCCCACTGCAACTCGGCCACGCGGGCGACGAGCTGGTCGCGGCGGCGTTCGAGGTCGATGGTCAACTCATGCTGGGGGGCCGCCTGAACGGCAGGGGCTTTCGTGGCGACGCCCGGGGGGCCATTGGCGGTCGCCCCGTTGGCGCTCCCGCGCGTCGATTTTTTCAGCAGCCTCATTCGCCGAAGAATTCCCCGGTGAATTCGCCGCCTTTGCAGCCGGCGGTGCCGGCCGGACATGCTCCGCCGGGCTTCACCGTCGCCGGAGGCAGCTTGACGTTCCCGCTCGGCTTGAGGACTTCTTCCGCGCCCTGCCCGGTTTCCGCCTTCTTCTTGGCGCTGGCCGCGCTCTGCTTGGCGGCCTTGCCGTTCGCTTTTCCGCCGGAGCCTTTGGCGCCGGTGGAGGCGGTGGCGGCGGTTTCCGCTCCGCCACCGGCTGGGACCTTGATGATCTGCGCTGCGGCCGGGGCGGAGGTCGTCGAGTGGTCACCCGAGCGCCCGATCAGGACGCCCACCCCCATCGCGAGAAGCAGTGTGCCGACGCCGGCGATCAGCGCTGCGTTGGGAGACACGCGCCGTCGCTTGGGCTTGGACGGCGGCGCCGCGGCAGCCGTTGCCGGCTGCTTCATCGAGTCCATGAAGGTGACCGCGTTCATGAAAGGCAGGCGTGGCTCGCCGCAACGTTGCCCGCAGTTGAGGCAGTAACGCTGGTCGGATGCGACCGCGCGGCCGCAGGAAGGGCACTGCTCTCCTCCTGCGGCAACCAGTGGGTGCGCCATGGCAGAGACCGGCGCAGCCGGCGGCTCCGGCGCGGTCGCTTCCACTTTCAAGGCATTGGTCGGATCCATGTTCTGTGCGCCGGTAAGCCACGGTCCGGCGGGCCGGGACCGGGCGACGCGGTCCCGTACATCGTCTTCCCCGCCGTGCCGTCAAATGTTTCCGTGTTGTGAAGAGCGGCGGCGGCCGTGCCTGATCTTCACACCTGTGTCACATCTGGCCCGCTGCACACAGCCAGACTTCGGGGCGGTGGCGATCTCCAATGACGACGAGGGTCTCGGCCGGGCCCACGCTTCGGGTTGCGTCGGTTGCGGCGGGGCCCTCGCCCCCGCTCAGCGTTACTGCCTGGAGTGCGGCGAGCGACGTGGGCCGCTGCCGGCGGCGGTGGCGAGCTGGCTCTCGATCGTCGATGCTCCTGCCGCGGCGGACGCCGCGCCGGCCGGGGACGCGAATGCCGGCGAGCCCGACGACGCTCCCGAGGAGGACTCCGCTGCCAGGCGCTACATGCCTGAGCCACGCACGGCCGCCGTCGCCGTGATGGCCTTGCTCGCCTTCGGCGTCCTGCTCGGCGGGCTCACCGGTCCCGTCGCCCAGAGCGCAGGCATCGCGCCGATCGTGCTCTACGCCGGCGAGTCGCCGGCCCCGATCAGTGCGCCCGAACCGGCTGAAACTCCCCCCGAACCGACCGAACCGGCCCCCGTGGTGGCAGCGGCTCCGGCCGAAGCAACGCCAGCCGAAGCCCCGCTGCCCGAAGAACCGGCGCCTACGACCCCGTCGAAGAAAAAAGCGCCGATCGAAATACCGGAAGAAACGCTGCCCCCCGTCCAGCACGTCTTTCTGATCGTGCTCGCGGATCATGACTTCGAAGAAACCTTCGGCGAAGCCTCCCAGGCGCCGTACCTGGCCACCACTCTTCGCGGCAAGGGCGAGCTGCTGCCGAACTACTACGCGGTCACCCAGGGGGACCTCGCGAACGAGATCGCCCTGATCAGCGGCCAGGGGCCGAACCCGACGACGGCGACGAACTGCCCGGAATACAAGGACATCGCACCGGGAACCGCGGGGGCCGCAGGGCAGGTCGAAGGCGAAGGCTGCGTCTATCCGGCGGAAACCCAGACCCTGCCCGCTCAGCTCGCGACAGCCGGCAAGAGCTGGAAGGCCTATGTCGAGGGGATGGGCAGCGCCGGACAGCCGAGCAGCTGCCGGCACCCCGCCTCCGGCACGCCCGACGAAGCGCAAACCCCCCGTCCCGGCGACCCGTACCAGACCTGGCGCAACCCGTTCGTCTACTTCCACTCGATCGTCGACGGCGCCGAATGCGCCGAACGCGACGTCGGCCTCGAACAGCTCAGCGTCGACCTGAAGAAGGAAGCCAAGACCCCCTCCTTCTCCTACATCGTTCCGGATGCCTGCCACGACGGCGCCGAAGAACCCTGCGAACCTGGTCAGCCGGCGGGCCTCGCGGCCGCCAAGCCGTTCCTCGAAACGGTCGTCCCGGAAATCGAAGCCTCGCCCGCCTACAAAACCGGAGGCCTGATCGCGATCACCTCGGCCCAGGCGCCGCAGACCGCGGCGCCCGATACGAGCGCCTGCTGCGCGACCCCCGAATATCCGAACCTGCCGCCGCCGGCCACGCCGACGCCACCGACCAACGGCCCGGTCAAAGCAACCGGCGGCGGCGGCCAGGTGGGGATGCTGCTGCTCTCGCCCTTCGTCGAACCGGGCAGCGTCAGCGAAACCGGCTACTTCAACCACTACTCGTTCCTGCTCAGCGTCGAGGAACTCCTCGGTCTGACGACAGCCACGACGGCCGGTGCGACGACGCCGCCGGGTTACGCTGCCGAACCGGCGCTCTCGGCCTTCGAAACCACGCTCTTCAAAACCGATTCGTAGGCTCCGGGCAGCCCTGGTAGAAGCTTGAACGCGAGCCTGCAGGAGCGCCAAAAAGCCCACGCCGCCGAGCTGGTGGACGCCACCCGCCGCACCCTGCTGGCCAACGAGCGAACGGAGCTCGCCTGGTGGCGCACCGGGTTGACCGCGCTGGCGGTGGCACTCGCCGTCGGCAGAGTGGTTCCCGAGCTGAACCACACCTCGCTGCGCTGGCCCTACGTAGTGGCCGTCGGCTTCGCCCTCTGGGGAATCGCCGCCCTGAGCTACGGAAGCGCCCGCCGCGCCTACACCTTCCCAGGCTCCGGCAAACCCGACTCGCTGATTCCAATGCGTTCGTGCAGCCGCCGCAACGGCTTCGGCGCCCACCAGTTCCACTTGCCGAGCAGCTCCATCAGGGACGGAACGAGCAGGGCGCGGACGATGCTTGCGTCGATCAGCACCGCCAGGGCCGTGCCCACTCCGTTCTCCTTGATGAAGATGATCTGGGAGGTGGCGAAGGCGAACATCGCCACGGCGAAGAGCAAGGCCGCTGCGGTGACTATGCGACCGGTGCGCTCGAGGCCGATCGCGACGCACTCCGAGTCCGAGGCGCCGTTGTCGCGCGCCTCCTTGATCCGCGAGAGCAGGAAAACCGCGTAGTCGGTGGAGAGGCCGAAGGCGACGGCGAAGAGCAGGATCGGCATCGTCTGCTCGATCGCTCCCGGGCTGGAGTAGTTGAGCAGCCCTTCCAGGCGGCCGTCCTGGAAGATCAGCACCAGCAGGCCGAAGACGGCGCTGAGGTTGAGGAAGTTCATCAGCAGCGACTTGATCGGCAGGATCACCGAGCCGGTCATCAAGAAGAGGATCGTCAGCGTCGCGACGATGATGATCGCGAGCACGATCGGCAGGTGGCTGACCAGGCTGCTCTGCAGGTCGACGAAGTCGGCCGTGGCGCCGCTGACCAGGGCGGCGGTGCCCGGCGGCGGCTGCAGGGCGCGGATCCGCTTCACCGTGGATTGACTGGCGGCGGAGGCGAACGGGTGGGCCGACGTGACTTGGATCGCAGTGACTCCGCCCCGCAGCGGCTGCGGTGGGTTGACTTCTGCGACCCCGTCGACGTGGCGCAGCTGAGCGGCGAACCGAGCCGCGTCGCGTTGCCCGCCGCCTTCGAAGTCGATCCAGATCGGTGTTTCGCGGTAGGGAGGGAATTCCGACTTGACCGTGTCGTAGGCCTGGCGGGCGCTGGCGGATTTCGGCAGCACGGTCGGGTCGACCGTGTCGAACTTGATCCCGAAGAAGGGCAGGCCCATGACGATGAGGAGCAAGGCGCTGAAGGTCGCCACGGGGATGGGCCGGCGCATGACGAAGCGCGATAGCCGGTACCAGAAGCCGTTCTCGTCGGGCTTCGCGTCGGCCTGCGCGCGCCGTTGCAGGAAGCGCGGCGACAGCGAGTTGACCCGCGTGCCGAGCAGGGTCAGCACCGCCGGCAGGACTGTCAGCGAGATCAGCGCCGCAAAGAGTGCGACCAGGGCGCCGCCGAGCCCCATCGAGTAGAGGAAGCGCTGCGGGAAGACGAGCAGCGAGGCGAGCGCCGCGGAGACCGTCAGCGACGAGAAGAACACGGTGCGCCCGGCGGTTGCGAGCACGCGCCGCATCGCAGCGAGGCCCGGTCCGTCCTTGGCGATCTCCTCGCGGTAGCGGGAGACGACGAAAAGGCTGTAGTCGATCGCCAGCCCGAGCCCGAGCGCCGTGGTCAGGTTGAGGGCGAAGATCGAGATCGAGCCGAATTCGCTGGCGATGCGCAGGATCAGGAAGGTGCCGACGATCGCCAGGCCGCCGATCATCAGCGGCAGCACCGAGGCGACCAGACTGCGGAAGAAGAGCAGCGAGAGCAGGAAGAGCAGCGGGAAGGCGAGCATCTCCGCCATCTGCAGGTCCGTCTCGACCTGCTTGTTGACCTGCTCCTGGGCGACCGCGGCGCCGCCGACGACGACGCCGGGGTGACTGGAAAGCTGGTCGGCGATGTCGGCGCCGGCTTCCTGCCACCGCTTGTCCTGGATCGACTTGAGGGTGACGGCGAAGTAGGTCGAGCGCCCGTCGCGGGAGACGAAGATCGGCGAGCGGGTCTCGTAGTAGCCGGTCACCGACTTGACGTCGCGGCGGCGGCGCACGCTTTGCTCGAGCGCCTCGACCCGGGGCCGGGTCGCCGGCGCCGAGACCGGCGCGTTCTTCACCACCGCGAGGACGGCCGGCTCGCGCAGCCCGGCGTCCTCTAGCCGTTCCCTGGCCTGCACGGTCTCGGTCGCGGGGTCGTCGGCGCCATAGGGGTCGAGGCGGTTTGCGACCGAGCCGCCGAGGGCGGCGGCGACGAGGAAGAAGGCGATCGCGAAGAGGCCGACGCGGCGGCCCCTGGCGTCGGCGAAGCGGGCTAGGGCGTCGAACATCAGCTGCTCCTTTCGCGGGGAGCGGGGTCGAGGAGGCGGGCCTCCATCCGCTCGCACCAGTCTGCGAACCACTCGTTGAACTCGATCCCACCCTGCAGGACGATCAGCGGGAAGGGGTCGTCTTTCTCAAGCTTGTCCTCGGCGTCGGGCTCCATCGCGCGCAGCCGTGCGGCGACGCCGCGCCGGTGCTTGCGCATCGAGCGCAGCGTCTCGACCGCCTGCTCGGGCGGCAGCACCCCGGCGAAGAAGAGTTTCAGCAGCCCTTCTTCGCGCATCTCCACGGTCTGCGGCGGCTGGCGCAGCCAGTCCTTCAGCTCAGCTTTGCCGTCGGCGGTGATTCCGTAGACGGTGCGTTTGCGCTCGCCGCGAGGTTCGTCGCTGCCTTCGATAAGGCTCGCCTCGGAGAGCCTTTTCAGCTCTGGGTAGATCTGCCCGTAGCTGGCAGCCCAGAAGAACCGGGTCGTATTGTCGACCAGGGCCTTGATCTCATAGCCGGAGCGCGGCTCGCGGCTGACCATGCCGAGGATCACGTAGGCGGTCGAGCTGAGGTCCATCGCGCAGCGAGTATATCTATTCGATATATCTACAAGCGTGATTCGGATCACAGTAGGCTGCAAGTGCGATGCCGATCGACCAGAGCAAGATGGGGCAGGTGGTGACAGCGCAGATGGAGGCGCTCGAAGCCGACTACGGCGAGGACTGCCAGATCGGCGACGTCTGCACGATCGTCGAGGTCGTCGGCCCGCACGGGTCGCACGTGCGAGTGCGTACCAGCGACATGCGCCCCCACATGGCCCTCGGCCTGATCCGCATGGCCGAGCACGCGATGCTCGGCAACCTCGGCGGCTCCGAGTAGCGCTCAGCTCAGCCGCGGCGGCCCTTTAGGGCCGACTATCCTCAACCGTCTATGGCTGAGGGCGCCTCGAAGACCGTGGTGATGAAGTTCGGCGGCACGTCTGTGGCCGGCGCCGAGCAGATCAAGCGCGCCGCGCGGCGGATCGTCGCTGCCCGCGAGGCCGGCAACCGCGCCGTCGCGGTGCTCTCGGCGCGGGGCAAGACCACCGACGAGCTGGTCGCCCAGGCGCTGGAGATCTCCGACCGCCCGGACTCGCGTGAGATGGACATGCTGCTCTCGACCGGCGAGCGGATCTCCTGCGCGCTCTGCGCGATGGCGATTCACGACATGGGCCACAAGGCGATCTCGCTGACCGGCTCGCAGGCGGGGATCGTCACCGACTCCTCCCACACCAGGGCGCGGATCATCGACGTCCGCGCCAACCGCATCCGCGAGGCCATGGATGAGGACAGGATCGTGCTCGTCGCCGGCTTCCAGGGGGTCTCGACCGAGAGCCAGGACGTGACCACGCTGGGGCGGGGCGGCTCCGACACAACCGCGGTCGCGCTGGCCGCGGCCTTGGAGGCCGACGTCTGCGAGATCTACACCGACGTCGCCGGCGTCTTCAGCGCCGACCCGCGGATCGTCCCCGACGCTCGCAAGCTGACGTTCGCCTCATATGAGGAGACGCTGGAGATGGCGGCATCGGGCGCCCGCGTGCTGCAGCTGCGCTCGGTCGAGTACGCCCGCAATCACGGCGTCCGCATCCACTGCCGCAGCAGCTTCGAAGACGGCCCCGGTACCCTCGTCGTCAGCGAAGAAGAGGCGGAGCAGGAGACAGTGGAGCAACCTTTCGTAACAGCCGTGACCCACACCGACGACGAGGCGCGCGTGACGCTGATCGGCATCCGCGACGAGCCCGGCGTCGCCGGCGAGATCTTCACCGCGCTGGCCGAGGCCGGCATCAACGTCGACGTGATCATCCAGAACGAGCCGGTGCGCCCGGACGAGCTGGCCGACCTCTCCTTCACGATCGACCGCTCCGAGCTGACCACCGCAACAGACGCGATCGCCGCCCTCGGCGGGGTGAGTCAGGGCGTGCGCACCGACGACAGGATCGGCAAGGTCTCGATCATCGGCGCCGGCATGCGATCCCACCCCGGCGTCGCCGCCAAGGTCTTCGAGGTGCTCGGCGGCGAGCGGATCAACATCGAGATGATCTCCACCTCGCCGATCAAGATCTCCTGCGTCATCTCCGCCGACCGCGTTCCCGACGCGGTCCGAGCGCTCCACAAAGCTTTCGATCTAGGTGTCCGCGCCGAGGACCCTGCCGGAGCACAACACCGTCCGACTGTCAGCGGGTAAGAAGAGCCGACTCTCCCGCGGGTGGCGTGAAGCAGGGGGGTCGAGGACGTACGCCTCGCCCGCAGGCCCCCTGCTTCACGACAGGACCCGCGGGCCAAACCCTTCGTCATACTCGCGCCATGACCAGCGATGGCTACAAAGTCGGCGTCCTCGGCGCCACCGGCGCCGTCGGCTCGACCATCCTCGAGATCCTCGCCGAGCGCGACTTCCCCGCCGGCGAAGTCGTTCCCTTCGCCTCCGAGCGCTCGGTCGGGCGCCGGATCGAGTGGAACGGCGCGGTGCTGGAGTGCCGGCCGCTGAGCCCGGAGACGATCCAGGGCCTCGACGTCGTGCTCTCCTCGGCGGGCGGCGCGGTCAGTGCAGAGTGGGCGCCGCAGCTGGTCGAGGCGGGCGCGGTCGTCGTCGACAACACCAGCTACTGGCGCATGCGCGATGGCGTGCCGCTGGTCGTCGCCGGGGTCAACCCGGACGCCGCTGCAGGGCACAAGGGCATCGTCGCCAACCCAAACTGCACGACGATGGTGGCGATGATGGCGCTGGCGCCGATCCACCGCGCCGTCGGCCTCGAGCGCCTCGTCGTCTCCACCTACCAGGCCGTTTCCGGCACCGGTCGGCGGGCGGTCGAGGAGCTGCTGAGTCAGTCGCGGGCGGTGCTCGACGGCGAGGAGGTTCCGGAGCCGGCGATCTACCCGCACCGGATCGCCTTCAACGTGCTGCCCCAGGTCGAGGTCTTCAAGGACGGCGACGACTACACCACCGAGGAGCGCAAGGTGATGGCGGAGACGCGCAAGATCCTCGAGATCGGCGACGAGGTGGCGATCTCGGCCACCTGCGCCCGTGTGCCGGTCCTCAGCGGCCACTCGGAGTCGGTCAACGTCCGCACCCGCGAGGACCTCTCGCCGGATGAGTGCCGCGCCCTGCTCGCCAACGCGCCCGGAGTGATCGTCGTCGACGACCCCGCGGCGGGCGCCTACCCGATGGCGATCGACGCCGCCGGCCGCGACGAGGTCCTCGTCGGCCGCATCCGCCGCGACCCCGGCCAGGAGCGCACCCTCAACCTCTGGGTCGCCGGCGACAACCTGCGCAAGGGCGCCGCCACCAACGCCATTCAGGTTGCCGAGCTGCTGATCGAGCGGGACCTTCTCGGTCCGCGGGGCTGACGGCCCCACATTCGTCCGTCTCACTTCCGCGCGCCACGTGTAACATTTTGTCTGTTAGCGTCCGAGGCATGGAGGCAGCCCCGAAAGTGAACTGGAACGACGACCGAATCGATCGATTTGCAGAGCAGGTCGACAGACGCTTCGAGCAGGTTGACGAACGCTTCGATCGCTTCGAAGAGAGAGTCGACAAATTCGAAAGCCACGTCGAGGTGCGCTTCAACCGCCTGGAAGATCGGTTCGACTCGCTCCAGAACTCGCTGATCATCGCCCTGGCGGGAATCCTCGCTGCCTTCGCCGCGCTCTTCGCCACCGCGCATTTCTAGCCACGCGCTGCGCCCGGTCGGTCCTCTAGGTTCCGGTCCATGGACCTCGGCTTCGGCGAGGCGGTGCTGATCTTCGGTGGGCTGCTGACCGTGGTCGCGGTCCTTTCGGGCGTGATGCGGGGGACCATGCTTTCTGCCTCGGTGCTCTCGGTCGGTCTGGGGGTCCTGCTGGCCGCGGTGGGCGCGGTCGAAGTCGATGCCACCTCGGAGTCGATCGTCGAGCTGATCGAGCTGGCGCTGATCCTCACCCTCTTCTCCGACGGGATGTTCGTCGAGCGCGAGCTGCTGCGCCGGCACTGGAGCCCGGTCGCGCGGGCGCTGGTGATCGCGATGCCGATCACGATGGCGCTGCTGGGACTGGCGGCGAAGGCTCTCTTTCCCGACCTGAGCTGGCCCCAGGCCCTGCTGCTCGGCGCGGTGCTCTCGCCCACCGACCCGGTGGTGACGTCAGCAGTGGTCACGTCGCGCCTGGTGCCGAGTGCGGTGCGGCACACGCTCAACCTCGAGTCCGGCCTCAACGACGGCCTGGCGCTGCCCTTCGTCCTCTTCTTCCTCGTCCTCGCCACGCCCGGTGGCAGCGCCGGCGCCGAAGCCGCCAAGCTGGCCGGCGAGGCGGTCTTCGGCGCGGCGGTCGGAGTGGCGCTTGGCACCCTCGCCGGTCGCCTGCACCATCACCTTCCCGGCGGCGGGCTGACCCAGCGCTACGAGGGGATCTACGCGGTCGGTTTCGCCCTGGTCGCCTTCGGCTTCTCCGAAGTGACGATCGGCAACGGACTGATCGCCGCCTTCGTCTGCGGGATTGCGATGGCAGCCGTCCAGAAGGACGTGCCCCAGGGCTTCGTCGAGTTCGCCGAGAACGCCAGCGCGATCCTGCAGGTGCTCACCTTCTTCGTCTTCGGCGCCCTGATCGTCGCCACCGGCTTCCACCACAGCATTCCGCCACTGGTCCTCTTCGTCCTTTTTGCCCTGCTCGTCGCCCGGCCGCTGGCGGTGATGCTCTCCTTTGTCAAAACCGGCATTCCCCGGCCCCAGAAGCTCTTCATGGCCTGGTTCGGCCCCAAGGGCGTCGCCTCGATGCTCTTCGCCCTCTTCGTCCTAAAGTCAGACGTCGGCAACGGCTCCCTGATCTTCGACATCGCCTCGATAGCGATCATCGCCTCGATAGTCGCCCACGGCCTAACCGACACCGTAGGCGCCCAATGGATGGCAAAGCGCGTCGGCCTCTCTCAGAGCCCAAATCCATAGAAGCTTGAACTCCAAAAGGGTTGGACTCGGAGCCCCCGGACGCTTTCTGCCTGATCCGTCACGGAATCGGGAAAGGGCGAGTGCCTCAGGGTCGCCGGACACTCAGCGCAAAGCGCGTCCGCCGACCCTGAGGCACTCGCCCTTCCACGCCAAAGGTTGGTCGATCAGGCGGGAACCGCAGCAAGCCGCTCCTCGACCCAACCGGTCGAGGCGATGTGCTTGCTCATCCCGAGCTGCTTCGGCTCGGCGCCGAGCGCCAGGCCGACCAGCTGCGGCAGGTGCAGGACGGCGAGGCCGAGGTCGCGGTTGACGACCTTTGCCGCCTCGGGCTGCTGCATGTCGAGGTTGAGGTGGCAGAGCGGGCAGGGCGTGACCAGGCAGTCGGCGCCGGCGTCGATCGCGTCGCCCACGTGGGTGCCGGCCTGGCGCAGCGAGGTGTCGCGGTTCATCGTGATCACCGGGAAGCCGCAGCACTTGCGGGCGCCGTCGTACTCGACGACCTGACCGCCCAGCGCCTCGATCACCTTCTCCAGGTAGATGTCGCGGTCGGGATGCTCGTCGTAGCCGAGCCGCTCCTTCGGCCGCACCACGTAGCAGCCGTAGAAGGGGCCGACGCGGAGGCCGGAGAGCGGCCGTTTCACCTGCTCGGCGAGCTTGTCGAGGCCGTAGTCCTCGACAAGCAACCAGAGGAAGTTCTTGTTGGTGAAGCCGTCCTTGTTCTTCTCGTAGGCGAGGCCCTGGCCGCTCAGCACCTCGTTGATGTGGGCGCGGTAGGAGGAGTCGGCGTCGAGGCGCTGCTGGCACTCGGACTGGGCGCCCTGGCAGGTCGAGCAGATGTTCATCATCGCCAGGCCGGTCTGCTGGGCGAGCGCGAAGGTGCGGGCGTTGAGCGTGTCGGCGAGCTCCTGGTTGTGCTCGGCGATAACGCCGGCTCCGCAGCAGTTGGCGCGGTCGAGTTCGACCAGCTCGATCCCGAGTCGCTCGGCGACCAGCGCCATCGAGCCGTGCAGCTCGCTGGTGAAGCCGCGCGAGACGCAGCCGGGCCCGTAGGCGACCTTGATCTGGCCGTCGCTCATCACGACTCTCCTTTCATATCCTCGGCCGAGGCCGCCTCCGCCGCTACGGCCTCCTCCGTGGGCTCATCGGGCTCCGGTTCGACGAAATCCTCGTCCTCGCCGGTGATGTAGACGTTGAATTCCTCGCGGTGCTCCTCGGCGTGCTTGTAGATCGCTTTGACCTCGTCCTGGGCGCCGTCGGGCAGCTTCGGGTGGATGCCAGGGACCAGCTTTGACAGCGAGCGGCCCTTGCCGGTTTTGATCGCGCGCAGCACGGTCGGGATCGAGCCGAGCAGTTCCTTGATCGCCGCTTTGCTTGGTTTCAGCTTGCCCTTCACGCCGGGAGCGAAGGACTCCTGCAGCAGCAGCCCCTCGTCCAGCGTTCCCTTCTTTTCGATGATCTTGACGAAAGCGGCCTCATGGTTGTGGCCGTGGTTGGGATCGTCGATGCCCTCCTCGCCGGCTTTGCGGCGCAGGCGCATGATCTGGTCCTTCGGCGCGACGCCCTTGGGGCAGGCGTCGATGCAGCTGAAGCAGTGGGTGCAGTCGTAGATCCCGTGCGGATCGTGCGCCAGGTCGTGGAGGCGCTCCACGGTCTCGGCATCTCGTGGATCGCCGACGAAGCGGTAGGCCTTGGCCAGGGCCGCCGGGCCGATGAAATCGGGGTCGGCTTCCATCGAGAGGCAGGAGGAGACGCAGGCGCCGCACTGGATGCAGGCCATCGACTGGGTGATGTCGATCATCGACTCGGGCTCGACCACGTACTCGCGCTCGGGGGCCTCGCCGTGCGGCAGCAGCCAGGGGGTGACGCGGCGGATCTTGGCCCAGTGCGTCGACTCCATGTCGGTGATCAGGTCCTTGATGACCGGCATGTTGCCCATCGGCTCGACCAGGATAGGCGCGGCTTCCTCCGCTCCCGACTGGGCGCGCTGATCATCACCGGAAGTCTCGCGCCCAGCCTCCCGCGTCCGGGAGCCGCTTTCCTTACCCTCAGCGGGGGCCTCAATCTTCGGCGCAGACACGGAAGCGAACTTCTCCGCCATCTCCTGGGCCTCTCCAATTTGGGTCTTGCAGCCGAGGCCGGACTGGCCGTTGATCTTCATCCCGCAGGAGCCGCAGATCGCGGCGCGGCAGGAGCAGCGCACCGAGAGCGAGCCGTCGTCGCGGTCCTTGGCCTGCAGCAGGCCGTCGAGGACCGAGAGCGAGGGATCGAGGTTGACGTTGAACTCCTCCCAGTAGGGCCCCTCGCCGCTCTCGGGCTGGTACCGGCGGACCTTCAGCGTGTACTCGGCCATCAGTAAGTCCTCTCTTGCGGTTCCCACTTGGTGATGGTCACCTCTGAGTATGAGATCTCCGGCTCGTCGTCTCCCAGCTGGAGGTCGATGTGCTTGAGCCACTCCTCGTCGTTGCGCTCCGGGAAGTCGGTCCTGTACTGGGCGCCGCGGCTCTCCTTGCGCTCGAGCGCGGCGACGCAGGTGCACTCGGCGTTGTCGAGCATGTAGCCGAGCTCAATCGCTCCCAGCAGGTCCTGGTTGAAGATCGAGCTCTTGTCGTCGATGTAAGCGGTCTTGGCCTCCTCCTTGAGCCGCCGTACCGTCTCCAGCGCCTCGGTGATGCCCGCCTCGTCGCGGAAGACCGCGACCTTGGCGTCCATGATCGTGCCGAGGTCGAGCTTGATCTCCGAGACGCGGCGACCGGAGTCCTTCTCGCGGGCGGAGATCGCGTCGATCGTCGCCCGCTCGGCTTCGAGCACCGCTTTCGAGGGCCGCGAGCCCTCGGTGCGCTTGGCCCGGGCGGCGGCGTTGGCGCCGGAGCGGCGGCCGAAGATCAGCGTGTCGAGCAGCGAGTTGGCGCCGAGCCGGTTGCCGCCGTGGACCGAGACGCAGGCCACCTCGCCGGCGGCGTAGAGGCCGGGGATGTCGGTGCGACCGTCGACGTCGGTCTTGACCCCGCCCATCGTGTAGTGGTTGCCGGGCTTGATGTGAATCGGTTCCTTGGTGATGTCGACGCCGGCGAAGTCGCGGCCGACGAGGACGATCTCGCGCAGCGCCTCGTGCACGCGCTTCTTCGGCACCACCGTGATGTCGAGGGCGACGGTGCCGTCGGGGAAGCCGCGGCCCTCGTCGATCTCGGTCTGCTCGGCACGTGAGACGACGTCGCGCGAGGCGAGCTCCATCTTGTTCGGCGCGTAGCGCTCCATGAAGCGCTCGCCCTTGGCGTTGAGCAGATGGGCGCCCTCGCCGCGGGCGCCCTCGGTGATCAGGAAGCCCTTGCCCGCCAGCGTCGTCGGGTGGTACTGGATCATCTCCATGTCCATCAGCTTTGCCCCCGCCCGGTAGGCCATCGCGATCCCGTCGCCGGTGCAGATCAGCGCGTTGGTGGTCGGCTTCCAGACCTGGCCGTTGCCGCCGCAGGCGAGGATCACCGACTTCGCCTCGAAGAGCTGCATCGAGCCGTCGGCGATATTGCGGGTGACGACGCCGCAGCACTCGCCCTGCTCGTCCATCGCCAGCGCCGTGCAGAACCACTCCTCGTAGCGGGCGACCGAGTCGGAGTGCTTCATCAGCTGCTCGTAGAGGACGTGCATGATCGCCTGGCCGGTGATGTCGGCGACGTAGTAGGTGCGAGCGGCGGAGGCGCCGCCGAAGGCGCGGGTGCCGAGCTTGCCCTCCTCGTTGCGGTGGAAGGTGACGCCGAGGTGCTCGAGGTGGAGGATCTCCTCCGGCGCCTCGCGGCACATGATCTCGACCGCGTCCTGGTCGCTGAGGTAGTCGGAGCCCTTGATCGTGTCGAAGGCGTGCGACTCCCATGAGTCTCCGGGGTTGAGCGCCGCGTTGATCCCGCCCTGCGCCGCGTTGGAGTGCGAGCGCACCGGGTGGACCTTGCTGACGATCCCGACTGAGACGCCCTCCTCGGCCGCCGCCAATGCCGCTCGCTGGCCGGCGAGGCCGGCGCCGATCACCAGTACGTCATGGGTAGGCACGGGCGCGATCCTATAGAGGCGAAATCCGAGAGCGCGGTCGGATATCGGGCTGGCCCGCCGGCCCGCCTAACATGGATGGATGCTGGGCGGCAGATCGATCACCCTCTTCCACGTGCGCGGCATCCGGATCGCGGTCGACTGGTCCTGGTTCTTCGTCCTCTTCCTGGTCATCTTCTGGCTCTCGAACTTCTACGGGAACGTGCTCGGCGAAAGCAGCTCGTCCTCGACCCCGTTCGCCCTGGCGGTCGCCAGCGCGATCGGCTTCTTCGGCTCGATCGTCCTGCACGAGCTGGGCCACGCCTTCGCCGCGATGCGCAACGGGATCGGCATCTCCAGCATCCAGCTCTGGATTTTCGGCGGGATGGCGCGGATGGACAGTGAATCCGACAGCGCGTCGACCGAGTTCAAGGTGGCGGTGGCCGGGCCGCTGGTCACCCTCGCGATCGTCGTGGTTTTGACCGCGATCGGCGTGGCGGCCGTGGGGACCGACGAGTTCAGGCGCGCGGTCCTGATCGAAAGCCGCTCCGGCGTCTCCGGCCCGATGGCGCTGATCGGCTGGCTCGCCTCGATCAACCTGCTCGTCCTCGTCTTCAACCTGCTGCCCGCATTCCCGATGGACGGCGGCAGGATCGTCCGGGCGGTCGCCTGGTGGCGGACCGGCGACCGCAACTCGGCGACCCGCTTCGCCGCCAGGCTGGGCCGAGTCTTCGGCTACATCTTCGTCGCCGGCGGCCTCTTGCTGGTCTTCAGCGGCGACGCCTTCGGCGGCATCTGGCTGACCCTGATCGGCGTCGTGATCAACGGCTCGGCCCGGGCCGCCTCGGTGCAGACCGCGATCACCGGCAAGATCAGCGACCTCTGCGTCTCGGACGTGATGGATCGCGAGCCGGTGGCGATTCCCAGCGCCCTCAGCGTCGAGCAGGCGCTGGACGAGTACTTCCTGCGCTACCGCTGGCCCTGGTTCCCCGTCGTCGACGCTGCCCACCACTTCCTCGGCCTGATCGCCCGCGACAAAGCCGACGAGGTGCCGGAGACGTCCCGCGCCACCTCCCACGTCGCCGACCTGCTCGAGCACGACGACGGCACCTTCCAGGTTCGCGACGACGCCCCCCTCGACTCGCTGCTCGCCAACCGCGCCATGCGTCGTTTCGGCGCCGTGATGGCGGTCGACGTCGACGGCCGCCTCTCAGGGGTGATCACTGCTGAGCAGGTAGGCCGTGCGTTGCGCGACGCCAAGTCCTAGCCGGCGCCTTTCTGCGTCTGTCAGCGGGGTCAGAAGTGCCGTCGGCGCCCGCCACTAGATTCGCAACAATGGCCAAGAGCGCAATCGAAGCGGCGCCTGATCGCGACCGGCCAACCGTTCTTTCCCTCTTCGCCGGGGCAAGCGGCCTTGACCTCGGCTTCTCGGCGGCCGGGTTCGAAACGCTCGCCTTCGTCGAGTTGGAGCCTTGGGCCTGCGACACCCTGCGCGAAAACCACCCCAAGGCCTCGGTGGTCGGCCCGCCCGACCACTCCGGAGATGTGCGCGACTTGACCAAGGCCTCGCTCGGCAAGCTCTGCGAGGACGCCACCAGCCCGGACGTCGTCATCGGCGGGCCGCCCTGCCAGCCGTACAGCATCGCGGCGGCCCAGCGCTTCCTGCGAGGCGACGAGCGCTTCAAGCGCACCGGACACGCCGACAGGCGCCGCGGGGGCCTCTTCCGGGAGTTTTTTCGAGTTGTGCGAGAAACCGAGCCGCGAGCCTTTCTGCTCGAGAACGTTCCCGGGTTGCTCGAGCTGGACCAAGGTGAAGCCATGGCCGAGATGATCGAAGATCTAAAGGGGCTTGGCTACCGCGTGGCCGAGCCAAAAGTTCTGGAGGCAGCCGACTTCGGCGTGCCCCAACTCCGCCAGCGGGTCTTCATCATCGGGGCAATGGATGCGCAACCCGCCCTCCCTGAGCCCACTTACGGACCGAACAGCAGGGGCAAGCGGAAGTGGTTGACCGTCGCCCACGCCCTTGCCGGGATGCCCACGGAGCTGGCCAATCATGCCCCGCGCAAGCACGAGCCGCGGTCGATCGCCCGGTATCGCAAGCTGGCATTTGGCCAGCGGGAACACCTCGGGCGCGTCGATCGTCTCGATCCGCGGCGGCCCAGCAAGACGGTTATCGCCGGCGGATCGGGCGGCGGCGGCCGCTCGCATCTTCACCCCTTTATCGCTCGAACCTTGACCGTCAGAGAGTGCGCTCGCTTGCAGACCTTCCCGGACGACTTCGAGTTTTACGGATCCAGCGCCCGGCAATTCACCCAAGTTGGGAATGCCGTGCCCCCCCTGCTGGCAGAGCAGCTGGCGCGTTCCCTGGGAACGGCGCTCGGGCTCGACTACGGCAAGAAGCAGCTCCGACACGGGCGTTATCTGCGCCGCCGGACATCGCTCGACGAGTTGACGCGCCAGCTTGTCGAAGAGTCCAGGATCCAGCGTCCGGGCTGGCTGTATGAAGACATCGACAGCGTTGAGCTGGCCGTCGCTTAGTGCCTCCCTCGCCCAGTCACGAGCTGTTCCAGTGGACGTGGCACCATTTTCGCCCGCTCTCAGAGGCCAAAAATTATTTGCCGATCCTGCGAGTCCTCGCCAATCACGAGGGCAGTGCCGTCGAGGCCGCTCGCAGCGCAGTCAATGAAGAGGTCGGCCAACTTCAGCTCGAAGTTGGCTTGGGCAGGCGCAAAGGCCAAGCGCATGCCGACATCTTTCGAGATCGGATCGACGTTTGGCGCTTCACGGGCGCGCTCTTTGAGCCCGGCTTGGTAGATGACCGAGTTCAGCTCACCGAGCTGGGCCATGCCCTGTTGGATAGCAGCGCCCCGTTTGACGAGGCAATGGCCCGTCAAGCGTTGCGACTCAGCTTTCCTAGGGTCGTGCGCATCAGGGAGAGCGCGTGGCTGAGCAAAGCCGTCGATCGCCTCAGGGAGGCTCTGGCGATCGGACCAGGAGTAAACGTGTTGCGGGCGTGGGCGACCGCAAGGGGCCATCTTCGAGTTCTTGGAGAGACCAGCGCCATCTCCGGCGACGAGGCCTCCAAGTTTCTAAGCGGGGCAACGACGCTAGACGAGGTTCCAGATCGGGCCGAAGCACTGCGCATGGAGCGAATAGGGGCGTCGTCTGGCTATCCTGAGCCGCCCTCAGGCACCAGGCGGCAGGGTTCGGAAATCAAGCATTGGCTCGAAGCGAATGGGGCCCTTGCACCGATCGACCAACACGCCGTGGCGCTTGATCCAAGCGACCGCTTCTTTGTGTTCAAGGACGGGTCGGTTGAGGAAATGATGCGGTGGAGCCGCTGGTGGGGTTCGTGGCCGCAGGCGACGACCTAATCCAGGAGTTCGTTGAATAGGGCTTCGCCAACGGCTCCGTCTGGCTCGAGCGGAGCCTCGATCGCGGTTGCGATTTGCCCGGTCGCAGTTCGGCGATATTCCGAAGGCGCTCTGACGCTTCGATATGCGAGCGCACAACGCCGAAGTGCTTCGTAGTGAGACAGATAGCCGAAGACCTGGGACAAATCGCTCGATAGGGGTGCTTCGACCTCCTTGTTCTTGCACTCGACGCAGAGCATCCGAGCCGCTCCGCTCGCTTCGCGGGAGACGAAGACGAGGTCAGGGCGCAGCGAGATCGGCGCCCACTGCCCATCCGGCAGTCTGCGCTCATGATTCTGTCCCGACGGCCATTTGACGATCGGTCGTGGCGATTGCCACCAAATCTCCACGCTGCGCGCATCGGCCTGGCCCACCGCCAGTGGAGCGCGGGCTTGATGCGGAAAGGAGAGCTCAAAGCCGATGCTGCGGCAGTGGCTGGCGAAGCGACTGGCGACCCACAGCTCGAACGCGGTGTTCTGCAGTTCCGCCTCGTTCAAACCGCCGACCATTGCCTTGACGACCCAATCGCGCTTCGGAGCGCGGGAAAGCCGGCGTCGTGGGTCGGCCAGGCCGAGGAGGGTTTCGGCCAGCTCGATGGCGTCGCGATAGGCCTGCGGCGCCTTGCCGAGCGAGAGCCTCTCCCACGCCATCGGAAGGAGCTGTCCGGCTCCATAGGCCTCGAGCTGGAGCTCGCCCAGAGCCGCGCGCAGGTGGCGACGCAGCCGCCCGGCCTCGCTGGCGCATTGCGAAAAGAGGCCCGCCCCCGCCCACGCCGAGAAGCGATCTGCGCTGCGGCTTCCCCATGAGTTGACGGCGCTCAGGGCGGCTGCGAGCACAGCGTTCTCGGGGGTGTCGTGCGAGTGTGCCGTTCGCACGATCGGCCAGGAGCTCGCCTCCGGTTCGGCAAGCGCGATGCGGCCGAGATCGAGCTGCCCCGCCATCGGATCGCCGCTGATCGCCCGTTCGCGGCGTCTTCGAAAGGTGGCGCGCCGGGTGATCTGCCGCAGCAGGGGATCCAGTTCAGCCAGGGCGGCGCGGATCGCGGTCGCGCCGAGGATGTGGCCGATGAAGGGCGGGCCGTCATCGTCCATCGCGCGCTCCTCCGGCGCCTCGAACCGGTGCGCCAGGCCGGCCAGGAGCATCTCGTCGGCCTCGCTTGCGAGCAGCTCCAGCTCAGCGGCGGTGAAGTCTCCGCTCACTCGTCAGAAGTAGCTTCCTGACTCGAATCTGCGGATCGAGTCAGCGAGCTCGCGGCGGAGGCGAGAAAGGATCTCCAGGGACTCGAGCTGCTCCGAGATCGCCCTCAGGCTTTCCGGGCCAAGGCGAGCCAGTTGCGGCGCGATCGTGCGCGCGGCAGCGACGTCGACCGCGTCGCCGGCAGCCAGCCCCGCCGGCGATGCTTCGAGGTCGGCTGCGAGCAGCATTGCGTCGACGACCTGCGCGGTGCCGATGGCAAGGGTGTCGAAGGCCGGGTCGAGGGGATCGGGCGCGGTGCCGTATCCCTCCCAGCGCCTCGCGTATCGCGCCAGCACAACCAACTGCGCGAGGAGCTCGAGCATCCGATCGATTCCGGCGGCGGAGGGCCTCTCTTCGGCGACCTTGGCCCTGACGACCGCGAACTCATGCAGGAACGGGTCCTTGATCGCGGACGGCGTTCCGGTCGCGCTGAAGGATTCGATCGCCGATTCCGGCGGAGGCCCCGGAGTCCTCACGTCCATTCTCTGAAACCGCCGCACGAACGCCTGCGACATCTGCTCGACGAACTGGGCGTCCGAGAGGTTCGCGGTCGCGATTATTCGAAACCCGGGCGGGAGTTGGACGAAGCGCTTGAGCGGGTCGTCGTGGTGTGTCAGGTCGAGGATCTGCGGCTCGGTCCTCGATCCGAGGGTCGTGAGCAACGGCCCGAACGCCCGGTCTGCTTCGCAGCGGTTGATCTCGTCGATCAATAGCCAGGTTGCCTGGAACCCTTTGCCGGTGGCCTGGCGTTCGACGACCGTCCTGCAGCAGTCGAGGATTGCTTTGGTGACCTCGCCGTCATAGGGACCGAGGCTGCCTGCCCGGGGCGCCCGGCCCCCAATCGCATGAAACGCCGTCCAATCCATCGAAGGGGTGACTCGGATCAGCTTGACGTTCCATATTTCTGCCGCTCTTTCCGCGAGGAGCGTCTTGCCAGTGCCTGGCGGGCCAACTAGCATCGTGTGCCAGTGTTGCAAGAGGACCATCGCGACTCGCAGCGCCTCATCGTCGATGGCCACCCCGTCGCGGATGCTCGCTGCGACCTTGGCAAATGATTTTTTCGATGACCAGGGCGCTTCGAGCGGCTGCTCGATTAGGGCTGACAGGCCGAAGTCGTCATCGAGATGCGAGGGGGTGGTGACGGGAACGCCCATGAATTCTCGCGAGCCTACAGCCAGCGAGACGGGCCAGCCCATACGGGTGCCCGCGAGCCCTCCCGCAGTCTCCGCCGCCTCAAAAAAGGTGATGCAGGCAAACAGCTCTGGGGATACGGCGCCTGAACTCGCCTTGCGATCCGCGCTCCACCGGGTCGGTTTTCGCTATTACACGCACCGTCGCCCGATTCGCGACTTGCGCTGCACCGCTGACATCGTCTTTCCGCGGATGCGCGTCTGCGTCTTCGTCGATGGCTGCTTTTGGCACGGGTGCGAGGAGCATCGCCGGGCGCCCGTCGCCAACTCCGACTACTGGGGGCCCAAGATCGCGCGCAACGTCGAACGCGATCGGCGCAACAACGCGATTCTGCGGGAGATGGGATGGACGGTGATCCGAATCTGGGAGCACGAGCCGGTCGAGGCGGCGATCGGCCGCATCGCGGAGATGCTTGCGGCTCGGGCTTAGGACCTATCCCGGTAGGGGCCGTCCCAGGGGTGCGATTCCCCTATCGGGATAGGTCCTTAGCTGCTCGGCCGGTGCCGGTCGATGATGCGACCGAAGTCCGTGCCGGTGGGCAGCGTGCCGAAGGCGTAGCCCCAATCGCCGCAAAGGCGAGAGGCGCAGAAAGCATCGGCCACCGCGGGGTCGCCGTAGCGGACCAGGAGCGAAGCCTGCAGAGCCACGGCCATGCGTTCGACGATGCGGCGGGCGCGGGACTGGATCGTCTCGATGTCGCCGGGGATCTCGTCCCTGAGCGAGGTGACGTAGGCGTCGAGCTTCGGTTCGGCCCCGGCGGCCTCCATCACCTCGGCGAAGAAGGCGTCCACCGAGGACGGGCTCTTGACCATGCCGCGCAGCACGTCGAGGCATTGGACGTTGCCCGAGCCCTCCCAGATCGAGGCGAGCGGGGCCTCTCGGTAGAGGCGGGGCATTCCTGACTCCTCCACGTAGCCGTTGCCCCCCAGGCACTCCAAGCACTCGACGGCGTGTGAGGGCGCGCGCTTGCAGAGCCAGTACTTGAGGACGGCGTTGGCGAGGCGGCGGAACTCCATCGCCTCGTTGTCGCCCGCCGCGACCTCGTCGTAGGAGCGGGCGAGGCGCATCGCCGCCACGGTCGCCGCCTCGGACTCGACGCAGAGGTCGGCAAGCACGTTGCGCATCAGCGGTTGATCGATCAGCTCGGCGCCGAATGCCGAGCGGTGGGCTGTGTGGTTGAGCGCCTGCACGACGCCGGCGCGGTAGCCGGTGGCGGCGCCGATCACGCAATCGAGGCGGGTGTGGTTGACCATCTCGATGATCGTCGGCACGCCGCGGCCCTCCTCGCCGACCATGCGCGCCCAGGCGCCGCGGAACTCGACCTCGCTGGAGGCGTTGGAGCGGTTGCCCAGCTTGTCCTTGAGCCGCTGGATGTGGAAGGCGTTGCGCTCGCCGTCGGGCGTCCAGCGCGGCATCAGGAAGCAGGAGATCCCGGACTCGGTCTGGGCGAGGACGAGGAAGGCGTCGCACATCGGCGCTGAGCAGAACCACTTGTGGCCGATGATCTCGTACTCGGCTCCGGGGCCGCCGCCGTCCATCGGCTTGGCAACCGTGGTGTTGGCGCGCACGTCCGAGCCGCCCTGCTTCTCGGTCATCGCCATCCCGCAGAGGGCGCCGCTCTTGCGCCCGGCCGGCAGCGAGCGCTCGTCGTAGTCGAGCGAGAGGAAGCGCTCCTCCCACTCGGCCGCCAGCTCTGGCTGCCGGCGCAGCGCCGGGATCGCCGAGTAGGTCATCGAGATCGGGCAGCCGACGCCGCTCTCGGCCTGCATCAGCAGCATGAAGGACGCGGCGCGGGCTACGTGGGCGCCGGGGCCCGGTTTGCGCCAGGGCATCGCGTGCAGGCCGTTGCCGACCCCGATTCGCATCAGCTCGTGCCATGAGCTGTCGAACTCGACCTCGTCGATGCGGTTGCCGTAGCGGTCGTGGGTGCGCAGCTGCGGCTTGTTCTCGTTGGCCTCGAAGCCCCAGCGGATCGTCTGCTGGGAGCCGCAGATCGCCCCCAGCTCGCGGGCGCGGTCCTCGGCCCACTCGGCCCCCTCGCGTCGCAGCGCCTCGGTCAGCGGGCGGTCGGCGTCGAAGGGGTTGTAATCCTCCAGCGGCGGCGGTTGGTTGAAGACCTGGTGGGTGGCAGAGCTGCGGCGCTCGACGGTGGCCATCGCCACTGATTGTGCCAGCCCATCGATAGCATCGCCGCCCTCATGGAGAAGATCCAAGTCAAGAACCCGGTCGTCGAGCTCGACGGCGACGAGATGACCCGGGTCATCTGGGCTACCATCAAGGAGCAGCTGGTCCTGCCCTACCTCGATCTCGAGCTGATCTATTTCGACCTCGGGATCGAGAGCCGCGACGCCAGCCGCGACCAGATCACGGTCGACGCGGCCAACGCGATCAGAGAGCACGGCGTCGGCGTCAAGTGCGCGACGATCACCCCCGACGAGGCTCGGGTCGAGGAGTTCGGCCTGGCGGAGATGTACCGCTCGCCGAATGGAACGATTCGCAACGTCCTCGGCGGCGTCATCTTCCGCGAGCCGATCGTGATCGCCAACATCCCGAGGCTAGTCCCCGGCTGGACCAAGCCGATCGTGATCGGCCGCCACGCCTTCGGCGATCAGTACCGCGCCACCGACATGATCGTCCCCGGCGAGGGGACGCTGACGCTCACATACACGCCGAAAGACGGCGCCGAGCCGGTCGAGCTCGACGTCTACGACTTCCCCGGCCCGGGTATTGCGATGGCGATGTACAACCTCGACGATTCGATCCGCGACTTCGCCCGTGCCTCGCTGCGCTTTGGGTTGGACCGCGCCTACCCGGTCTACCTCTCGACCAAGAACACGATCCTGAAGCGCTACGACGGCCGCTTCAAGGACCTCTTCGCCGAGGTCTACGAGAGCGAGTTCAGGGCTGACTTCGAGGCGGCGGGGATCGCCTACGAACACCGCCTGATCGATGACATGGTGGCGGCGGCGCTGAAGTGGGAGGGCGGCTACGTTTGGGCCTGCAAGAACTACGACGGCGACGTGCAGTCCGACACCGTCGCCCAGGGCTTCGGCTCGCTCGGGTTGATGACCAGCGTGTTGATGAGCCCCGACGGCAAGACGGTCGAGGCCGAGGCCGCCCACGGCACGGTCACTCGCCACTATCGACAGCACCAGCAGGGCAAACCGACTTCGACCAACCCGATCGCCTCGATCTTCGCCTGGACCCGCGGCCTCGCCGCTCGCGGCCGCCTCGACGACACACCAGAGGTCTCACGCTTTGCCGAGACCCTGGAGCGCGTCTGCATCGAGACTGTGGAAAGCGGCCGGATGACCAAAGACTTGGCGCTCCTGGTCGGCGCCGACAGGGAGTACCAGACCACGCAAGAGTTTCTAGCCTCAATCGACGGGGCCCTCAAAGCAGCGATGACCTAGCTTCCCACCGCCGATGGGCCGAAAACACGCCATTAGGCGTATCTCGGGCCCATCGACGGACTCGAAAGGAGATTTTGTGAGCACCCCTGTGAAAGTCACCGTCACCGGCGCCGCCGGACAGATCGGCTACGCGCTGCTGTTCCGTATCGCCAGCGGCCAGATGCTCGGTCCCGACACACCAGTCGAGTTGAGCCTGCTCGAGATCCCCGACGCCGTCAAGGCGGCCGAGGGCACCGCGATGGAGCTCGACGACTGCGCCTTTCCACTGCTGCGGCGGATCGACATCTTCGACGACCCCAGACCGGCATTCGACGGCTGCAACGTCGGCCTGCTGGTCGGCGCGCGCCCGCGCGGCCCTGGGATGGAGCGCTCCGACCTGCTCGAGGCAAACGGTGGGATCTTCAAGCCACAGGGCGAAGCGATCGCCGCCGGCGCGGCCGACGACGTGCGAATCCTGGTCGTCGGCAACCCTGCCAACACCAATTGCCTGATCGCGATGTCAAACGCCGACGGCGTGCCTCGCGAGCGCTTCACCGCGATGATGCGCCTGGACCACAACCGGGCGATCGCGCAGCTCGCAAACAAGCTCGGCAAGGAGATCGCCGAGGTCACCAGGATGACCGTCTGGGGCAACCACTCGACCACTCAGTACCCGGACCTGGTCAACGCGCGGGTGGGGGGGCAGAGCGCCTGGGATGCGGTCGACGACCAGGCTTGGATCGCCGACGAGTTCATTCCGCGGGTTGCAAAACGCGGCGCCGCGATCATCGAGGCGCGCGGCGCTTCGAGTGCGGCCTCGGCGGCGAACGCCGCGATCGACCACGTCCACGACTGGGTGCTTGGCACGCCCGAGGGCGACTGGGTTTCGATGGGCGTTCCCGCTGACGGCTCGCACGGGGTCGAAGAGGGCATCGTCGCCGGCTTCCCGTGCAGCTGCAGCGGTGGGGAGTGGTCGATCGTCGAGGGCGCCGAGGTGTCGGAGTTCTCCCGGGTTCGCATCGACGCCAGCGCCGCCGAGCTGCGCGAGGAGCGCGACGCCGTCGCCAAGCTCGGCCTCGTCTGAGCCAAACCTCATATAGGCAGCCTGAGAACGAAAAAGCCGGCCCCGCGGGGCCGGCTTTGTTCAAGAAACAGAAGTCGGCGTCAGCCGGCGGGGTGGTACTCGCGCCCCTGCTTCTTCACCCGACCCTCTTTCTCCATTTCGCCGAGCACGCGATAGAGGTAGTTGGGTTTGATCTTCAGCTGCTTGGCGATCTCCGAGGCGGAGATGCCCGGGTTCTGCTCGACCAGGGAAACTGCCTGATCGGCTCGGGTGCCACCGCGGCGACGGCGACGGCGAGGAGCCGCAGCTTTCGTCGAGGCAGTTGCAGTTTTGCGAGGGCGGCCTGGGCCGCGTTTTTTGCCCGAGCCGGGGGGCCGGCCTGGACGGCGGGTGATGTTGCCGCCAAGCTCTGCGAGGGCACGCTCGAGGCGCTTGCGCTCCTCGTCAAGCTCGGCGAGCCGCTTCTTGACCAAGTCGAGAGCCTCATCGAGTACGTTGCTGGTGCTAGGCATTTCCGTCCTTTCATCCCGTGAGACTTTATGCCCCCTCGGGAAATCGTCAGCTTCCGGAGTGTGGCACAGTCACAGTGACAGTGACTATTCATATAGTCAAATTAAGGGTTGTCACTCTGGCCATTTGGACGAAGTGGGCGTGGCGCAGCTCAGCAGACAGCGCGTTGGGCCTGGCGCTCAGGTGATATGCGCACCACGTTACGGGCAAGCCCCAGCTTCTCCATCGCACCGATGATCAAAGCCGATGGGTCGAACTCCCAACGGCGCAGGCCATGCACCGCCGAGCGTGGGAAGGCGTGGTGGTTATGGTGCCACGACTCCCCCAACGATGGCAGGGCGAGCCAGAAGACGTTGGTCGAGCGATCGTCGGTGTCGAATCGGCGCGTACCGAAATAGTGGCAGACCGAATTGACGCTCCAGGTGATGTGGTGGACGAAAAAAATCCTCACCAACCCTCCCCAGAGCAGACCGGTTGCCGCGCCGGCGAGCGTGCCGCTGATCGCGTAGCCGGCGAGCGCGGGCAGGACGAGGCTGACGAACACAAGCGGCGCAAACCGGCGTGAGATCGCGCGCATGCCCCGATCCTCGTAGAGATCGGGCGCGTAACGCTTCCAGTCGGCCCTGCCCTGGGTGGACATAAGCCAACCTGAGTGTGCATGCCACAACCCTCTGAAGACGCCGCGCACGCCACCGTCATGGCCGACGTGAGGGCTGTGCGGGTCACCCTCCTCGTCGGTATGGGCATGGTGCTTGCGATGGTCGGCGACCCAGGAGATGACCGGGCCCTGCACGGCCATCGAGCCGAGTATGGCGAACGCGTGCTCGAGCGGCTTGGAGGTCTGGAAGGAGCGGTGGGTGAGGAGGCGGTGGAAGCCGACGGTGATCCCAACTGCAGTGAAGACGTACATGACCGCGGCGATGGCGAGGTCGCCGACGCCGACGAGGCTGTTCCAGAGCAGGGCGATCGCGGTCAGCGTGGCGAGGAAGGGAATCACCACGGCTCCCATGTTGGCGACCTTCTCGGTTTTGGTCATTTCGTGCATCGTCAGAGCAAGTTATACGTCTCATCGAGATAAGAACTAGGCTTTAGGCCAATTAATGAAGCTATTTCTTGTTATATAGATGATAAATTCTGCGGATTCTGAGCCCTGGCGCGAGTTGCCGCGGTCGGTCGCCGACCTGATCGAGCCCGAGCTGGAGGCGGTGACCGGGGAGATCCTCGCGATGATCGCCCGCGAGGTGCCGGAGTACCGACGGCCGCTCGAGGGCGACTTCGGGCGCGGCATCCGCACCGGGGTGGGCGAGGCGCTGAGCCAGTTCGTCGCCCTGATCCGCGACCCCGACGCCGGCCGCGGCCTGGGTCGTGAGGTCTACGTCGGCCTCGGCCGCGGCGAGCTGCGCCAGGGACGGACGCTCGATTCGCTGCAGGCGGCCTACCGGGTCGGCGCCCGCGTCGCCTGGCGGCGCATAGCTCGCGCCGGGCGACGGGCGAAGCTCGACTCCGAGGTCCTCAGCCTGCTCGCCGAGGCGATCTTCGCCTACCTCGACGAGCTCTCGGCCGACTCGGTCGAGGGCTACGCTGCGGCGCAATCCGAGAGCGAGGATCTGCGCCGCCGGCGCCGGCGGGAGCTCGCGACGCTGCTGATCCGCGAGCCCACCGCCGAGGCGGCGGCCCTGGGCGCTGCTGCGCAAGCGGCCGGATGGAGAATCCCGCGCCGGCTGGCGCCTCTTGCCTGCTCCGAGGCGGAGGTGGCGAAGCTCGCACGCGGTCTCCCCAGCGATTCGCTGGTCGCCCAGATCGGCGAGCTGGGCTGCGTTTTGCTGCCCGATCCCGATGGGCCTGGCCGCGGCGCTGAAATCGAGCGGGCCGCAGCCGGCGCGGCGGTCGTGCTCGGCCCGGTGGGCGAGCCGGCGCAGCTGCGCGAGTCCTGGGAGCTGGCGAAGACCGGATTGCGGGCGATCGAAGCCGGGGTTCTGCAGTCGGCTGGCCTCGTCCGGGCAGAGGATCGCCTGGCAGACCTGCTGCTCTTCGAGGGCAGCGCCGTGGTCGAGAGGATCGCCGCCCGCAGGCTCGCCCCCTTCGATTCGCTCACCGAGCGGGCGCGGGAGCGGATGCGAGAGACGGCGCTCGCCTACGTCCGCCACCGTGGCAACTCGGTGGCGATGGCGGCCGCGCTGCACGTCCACCCGCAGACTGCCCGTTACCGCGTGACGCGGCTGCGCGAGCTGCTCGGCGACCAGCTGGACGACCCGGACGCCCGCTTCGAGCTGGAGCTGGCGCTTCGTTAGGCGGCTGATTCCACGACCCTCGTGGTGGGTGGTTGGGGAGCCTGGCCGCCCTCCGGTCGAATTGATACCCCAAGCGCTTTGCGCTTGGGGTGAATGAGGAGCGCGGCTTCGCCGCGCAAGAGACTGATTGCATTTCGCCGCTTCGCGACATTCGACCGGAGGGCGGCCAGGCTCCCTCTCGACACGTCCCGAGAAGAGGAAGCTTTTGAAGCGAGGCGAGCTTTCGAAGCTGAAGAGCTTCAAAGCTTCGACGAGCTTCCGAGTGGGGACGGCCCGCCGCCCCTTCCCTAGCTGCGGCGCCTGCCCGGCAGCGTGCGGAAGACTGCGTCCCAGAGCGGCGAGGAGACGCCGAAGCCGAAGCGGTGATCCTGGAAGTGGTGGCGCATGTGCTGCTCGCGCAGGCGCTTGCCGAACTCGGACCTGGGCACGAAGTGGTGGACGTAGTAGTGCGTGTAGTCGTAGGCGAGGTAGCCGCCGATGAAGCCGGCGAATAGCGGGTAGGCGGCCGGGGTGCCGAAGAGAAGCACGAAGGCGAAGAAGAAGAGCGCCGCGAGCGGGATCGCCACGGCGGGCGGCATCACCAAGCGCAGCTTGTCGTTGGGATGGTCGTGGTGGATGCCGTGGATGATGAAGTGCATTCGGCGCCCGAAGGCGTTGTCGGGCTCCCAATGGAAGACCAGCCGGTGCAGCCAGTACTCGGTCAGGGTCCAGATCCCGATTCCGGCGAGGCTGAGCGCGATCAGCTGCCAGGCGCCGTAGCCGCGGTCGGCGCCGAGCCACTCCGTCGCGACGACGACCGGCACGAAGACGATCGCCGGCACCGCGGGGTGCACCCGCGAGAAGAAGTTGAGGAAGTCGCTCTCGAACAGCTGGGGCGAGGCCGCGAGCTTGTCGGTCCGGCTGGAGGTGTCCATCCAGCGGCAATGGTAGCGACGGCCAGACCCGGCTTCCGCAAGACGCGGGGAAGATGTGACGAGACTGTGTCAAAGACGTTGCGCTTTGCGGGAATGCCAGTCACGAAAGAGGCACGACGGTGCCACTATGCGAGCCGTGCCCCGCAAGCCAAAGCCGCCGACCTGCGACGACTGCTACTTCCGCAGGAACCTGCTTTGCTCGCTCGAGCTGGAGGAGCCCTGCACGACGTTCCGGCCGAACCGGCCCGAGGGGCTGGTTCCGCCGAAGCAGCCCGTGCTGTTGATGCGGCCGCCCCGGTGGGCATCGCAGGCAGCCTGAGCGGTAGGCGCGGCGGGTCCTGTCACGGATTTGGCACCACCACCCGCTGCGGGGGCGGCTGCGCCGCCTCCTCGGGGTGGTCCCCCAAATCTGTGCCACCCCCCGCGAGTGACCTGGTCTGGCTATGTTTTGACCTAATGCCGGAGCGGGATCTATATGCGTGGGCACGGACTACGTACGTCAGTCGCAGGAGCAGAGGATTCACTCCCAACGTGGACGTGTACTACTGCGGGGAACCGCAGCAGGCTGTTGTCAAGGTCGATCTCGCTGGGGTTGAGCTTTCCGATGTCGGGATCGAGGTAAGCGGGCGCCAACTTGCGATCGTCGGGGAGCGGCCGGTGCAGGAGACCGAGGGGCGGGTCTACCAGCAGGTCGAGATTCCCTCCGGGCCCTTCCGGCGGATCGTCGAGCTTCAGGTCGACGTCGACGCCGAGCGGGCCAAGGCAACTTATGAGGATGGCGTGCTGCGGATCGAGCTGCCATTGCGCGACCCGAGTGAAATCACCCGTCGAGTGCCGATCGGGAGGGATTAGCCACCGATGGAGGGCAGCCCGGTGCTCGAGGTGGTCGACTCGCTCGATGCCGAGGATGCGATCCGCGCCACCGAGCCGCTGCCCGACGCGCTGCCGGTCCTGCCGCTGCGCGAGACCGTCACCTTTCCCGAGACGCTGACGCCGCTCGCGGTCGGGCAGGAGCGCTCGATCAAGCTGATCGACGACGTGCTCGGCGCCAATCGGATGCTGGCGATGGTCGCCGCCCGCGATCCCGAGAACGAGGAGCCAGGTCCCAAAGACCTCTACGAGGTCGGCGTCGTCGGCGTCGTCGCCCGCATGCTGAAGGTGCCGGACGGCAGCCTGCGCGTCCTCGTCCAGGGCACCCAGAGGGTGCGGCTGGGCCCCTACGTCGCCGAGCAGCCCTACCTCGTCGCCCGGATCGGCGAGCTGGCCGACGTGGTCGAGGAGGGGCCGGAGCTGGAGGCGCTGACCCGCAACGTGCAGCGCACCTTCTCGGAGATCATCGAGCAGATCCCCTACCTGCCCGAGGAGCTGCAGATGGCTGTCGCCAACCTCGACGACCCTGCCGCCCTGGCCCACCTGATCGCCGGCGCCCTGCGGATCTCCACCGAGGAGAAGCAGCGGCTGCTGGAGGAGCTCGACGTCGTCGCCCGCCTCCGCCACCTCTCCCAGATCCTCGCCCGCGAGCTCGAGGTCGTCCAGCTCGGCACCCAGATCCAGAGCCAGGTGGAGTCGGAGATCGACAAGGGCCAGCGCGAGTTCTTCCTGCGCCAGCAGTTGAAGGCGATCCAGGACGAGCTGGGGGAGGGGGACGAGCAGCAGGCGGAAGTCAACGAGCTGCGTGAGAAAATCGAGGCGGCGAAGCTCCCCGAGCACGCCCGGAAGGCCGCCGACCGCGAGCTCTCGCGGCTGGAGAAGCTGCCCCCGGCTGCGGCCGAGCACGGGGTCATCCGCACCTACCTGGAGTGGCTGGTCGAGCTGCCCTGGTCGGCCGCGACCGAGGACAACCTCGACATCTCCCACGCCCGCACGGTCCTCGACGCCGACCACTACGACCTGGAGAAAGTCAAGGACCGCATCCTCGAGTACCTGGCCGTGCGCAAGTTGAAGCCGGACTCTCCCGGCCCGATCCTCTGCTTCGTGGGCCCGCCCGGCGTCGGCAAGACCAGCCTCGGACGCTCGATCGCCAAGGCGCTGGGGCGCGAGTTCGAGCGGATCTCGGTCGGCGGCGTTCGCGACGAGGCGGAGATTCGCGGCCACCGCCGCACCTACATCGGCGCGATGCCCGGGACGATCGTCCGCGCCCTGCGCGACGCCGGCTCGCGCAACCCCGTCTTCATGATCGACGAGATCGACAAGATGGGCGCCGACTTCCGCGGCGACCCCTCCTCGGCGATGCTCGAGGTGCTCGACCCCGCCCAGAACGACTCCTTCCGCGACCACTACCTCGACCTCGAGTTCGACCTCTCCGAGGTGATGTTCATCGCCACGGCGAACATCCTCGACACGATCCCCGGCCCGCTGCAGGACCGCATGGAGACGATCGAGCTGGCCGGCTACACGCTGGACGAGAAGAAGCACATCGCCCGCCGCTACCTCGTGCCGCGGCAGATCGAGGCCAACGGGCTGAAGGCTTCGCAGATCGAGTTCTCCGACCCGGCCCTGGCGGCGATCGTCGAGGAGTACACGCGCGAGGCCGGCGTCCGCAACCTGGAGCGGCAGATCGGCACGATCTGCCGCAAAATCGCCCGCGAAGTCGCCGAGGGCAGGGGCAACGGAAAGGCGAGGATCTCGGCCAAGCGAGCCCGCCAGCTGCTCGGCCGTCGCCGCGTCTTCGCCGAGCAGCGCCGCCGCACCAAGGTCCCGGGCGTCGCCACCGGCCTCGCCTGGACTCCCACCGGCGGCGACGTGCTCTTCATCGAGGCGACATCGATGCCCGGCTCGGGGACGCTGACGATCACCGGCCAGCTCGGCGACGTGATGAAGGAGTCGGCCCAGGCGGCGCTCTCCTACGTGCGCGGCCACTGGCACGAGGTGGCGCCGGAGCTGGGCGAGGGGTGGTTCGCCGAGCACGACATCCACATCCACGTCCCGGCCGGCGCCGTGCCCAAGGACGGTCCCTCGGCGGGGGTGGCGATGACCGTCGCCCTTGCTTCGCTGATCGGCGGCCGACCGGTTCGCAACGATGTTGCGATGACGGGCGAGGTGACGCTGACCGGCCAGGTGCTGCCGATCGGGGGCTTGAAGGAGAAGTCGCTGGCGGCGCAGCGGGCCGGGATCAAGCGCGTGCTGGTGCCGGAGCGAAACGAGGGCGACGTGAGCGAGATCCCCGAGCACGAGCGCAGCGAGCTGGAGTTCGTCTACGTGGACGAGGTCTCGAAGGCGATCGACGCGGCGCTCGCCTAATTGCCATGGAGGCTGCTGGAGCGCTGGGCAGGGCCCGCCGATTGACCTATCTGGAAGCGCTGGGGGAGGCGGTCAGGGCTCGATCGCGCGCCTTCTGGATCGTCGCCGGCCTGACCGTCGCCGCCGCGGCGCTGCGCTTCGCGACCCTCGGCGTGCAGAGCTACCACCACGACGAGATCGTCACCGCCAGCCGCATCCTGCGCGACGGCTTCTGGCACGCGATGGAAGCGGTCGGCTTCAGCGAGTCGGCGCCGCCGCTCTACTACATCCTCGCTTGGCCCTTGACCCAGGTGACCGGCACCGGCGAGGTCGGCCTGCGCTCGCTCTCGGCCCTGGCCGGGGTCGCGACCGTCCCGGTCGCCTTCCTGCTCGGCGCCGAGCTGAGAGATCGCCGTGCCGGCATCGTCGCGGCGGCGCTTGTCGCGGTCAACCCGATGCTGCTCTGGTACTCGCAGGAGGCTCGCGCCTACGCGCTCTTCGTCCTGCTCACCGCGCTCTCGCTGCTCTACTTCGCGCGGGTCCTGGAGCACGGCCGGCGCCGCGACTTCGTCGCCTGGGGAATCGCCTCCGCCCTCGCCCTGGCCACCCACTACTTCTCCGCCTTCCCGATCGCCGCCGAGGCGATCTGGCTGTTGCGCCGGCGGGGAAGGGAGGCGGTGCCCGGCCTGGGGATCCTCGCCGGAGCGGGCCTGCTGCTGGCGCCGCTGGCGGTCCACCAGATGTCGAGCGGCCACGCCGAGTGGATCGGCAGCTTCAGCCTCGGCCACCGGATCTGGGAGACGGGGCTGACCTTCATGCTGGGGGAGACCGGCGACATCATCGCCCAGCCGGAGCACCCGCTGCTGGCGCTCGTTCCATGCCTGCTCGCCGCCGTGGCCTTGGTGCTCGTCTTCGCTCGCGGCGATCGGCGCGAGCGCAAGGCGGCCGGCATTCCGCTCGCCATCGCCACGGTGACGGTTGCCGTCCCGGTGGCCCTCGGCCTGCTCGACCCGGGCAAGGACTACGTCCTCGCCCGCAACCTGATGCCGGCCCTGGTGCCGCTGCTGGTTGCGGTCGCCGTCGGCTTCACCCTGCGCGGCGCCCGCCGCAGCGGCACGATCCTCGCCGCGGTCCTGGTCGCCTACTCGCTCGGCTTCTCGATCTGGGCCAGCACCTCGCCGGCCCTGCAACGGCCCGACTGGGACTCGGTCGCGGCGGCGCTTGGCGAACCGAGCGTACCGCGGGCGATGGTCACCTGGACCCTCGGCGAGGCTTCGCTGCGCTACTACCTCTCGACCGGCTCGATCCAGGTCCAGCCCTCCGATGGGTTCGAGTGGTGGGTCGGCGAAGTCGACTTCATCTCCAACGGCCCCGCCCCGCCGCCTCCGCGCCGCCTGATCGGCCCCGGCTTCCGCCAGATCGGCTACCGGCAGGTCGGCCGGCTCTACCTGCGCCGCTACGCGACGCCCGGTCCCGGCCTGAGGCCCCTGCGCCTGGCGAGCGTCCGCGACGCCGAGCTCGGCTTCCGCACCGACGGGGTGCTCCTGGACGGCATCGGTCCCCGGTGATGCGCCCCGTAACCGATGCGAGTTATTCTGAGTGCCCCGAGGAACTCAGCGAGGAGAAGGCATGAGCAAGATCAAGGCGACCCAGGCCGCCGACCTTTATTCGACCGCACGCGAGAACCCCTACGTGCAGCGCCTCGTCGAAGACGAAGAGCTGCGCGACAGCCTCAGGAAGGCCTTCGAGGCGGCGCGCGGGGCCTATGGCCGAGCGGCCGGCAACGGCGGCGCCGTCAAGGCCGTCACCAGCGACAAGAAGGTGCAGCGCGATCTCAAGACCGCGGCGGAGAACCTGCGCGACGCATCCGAGGCCCTGCGGGCGCCGAAGAAGCGCAAGAAGAGCAAGCTGGGCCGCGTCGTCCTGCTTGCCTTGGTCGGCGCTGCCGTCGCCCTGGTGCTGAGCGAGGACGCCCGCAAGACCGTGCTCGACGCCCTCTTCGGCGCCGAGGAGGAGTTCGAGTACACCAGCACAACTTCGATAAACGGCTCCTGAATTTCGCATAGGGCTGGGCTTCCGCCCGCCGCCTCCATAGACTGAGCGTATGGAGGCGGCAACCAAGGAACGCGAGCTGAGCGGGGAGAAGGCGCAGCGGATCATCGACGCGATGCGCGACAGCGTCGCCAAGCGCGGCGCCGCCGGCTCCACCTTCGAGCACGTCGCTCGCGAGGCGGGCGTCAGCCGCGGCCTCCTCCACTATTACTTCGGGACCAAGGAGCGGCTGCTGGTCGAGGTCGTGCGCCGCGACGCCGAGATCCGGGTCGCTCGCCTCGACGAACCGCTCGGCGAGGCGCAGACCGTCGACGCTGTGATCGACGTCCTGCTCGCCAGCCTCACCGACATGATCGAGAACGAGCCGGCCTTCTTCCTGCTCCTCTACGAGCTCTTCAGCGCCGGCCGCCGCAACCCCGAGAT
The DNA here is from genome assembly GCA_036496625.1 of Solirubrobacterales bacterium. Classification (GTDB taxonomy): domain Bacteria; phylum Actinomycetota; class Thermoleophilia; order Solirubrobacterales; family 70-9; genus VRUE01. Next base: position 75,240 of record DASXKW010000006.1, read on the forward strand.
CCAGCACGAGGTCGGCCAGCTCTTCGAGCGCACCCGCTCCCACGTCGCCGAGGTGCTGAGGGCGAAGGAGCGCGAGGGAGTGCTCAGCCTCCGCCACGACGCCGAGTCGATCGTCTCCTATCTCTTCGCGGTCGCCGACGGCTTCGCCCTGCAGGCGCTCTCGGACACCGAGCGCGACATCAGCGGCGGCCTCGCCGTGGCGGCTGCATCGACGCGCTACCTGCTCATCGACGAGTAGCAAGCGGCGCGATGGGCTAAAAGAGGGTTCTTTCCACCCTGGGGTTGGGCGTTCCGGCTTGCTGCCGTGCCGCTTCTGCGCGTCGAAGAAGATAGTCCCGAAAGCGAGGAGCCGTGTAGTCGTACTCGCCCTTGCGAAGCCGGTAGAGCACCCCGGCATCTACCAAGCGTCCGAGTAGAACGTTGACGTTCGCCGGGGTCTTGTTGATCGCGTCGTTCAGCTTCGAAACCACAAGTGGGGGGTATTCCGCGTCGGCGGTTCCCAGCAAGGCATCCTGCTCGGCCGGAGTCAAGGTTTCGATGCGCGGGTTGTAGAAGTCGAGGTCCAAACGTCGATAGATGTCCTGGCGAGTCACCCCTAGAAGCTCGGTCGTCAGTCGATCGACTCCCGCGATCTCGGCTGCATCCCAGAGCTCCGCGCCCCACAGCTGAATGAAATATGGATAACCCTCAACCTCGTCGACCACCTGGCCGACGAGGTCTGTTTCGGCAGAGACCAGGCCGCCTGTCTCCGACAGAGGTTGCTCAAACGCCTCCCTCGCATCCCCGTCTCCAAGAGACCCGATCTCCTCCCCTCTGAACATGCGCTCGGGGTACGAACGCGCCTTGAGAAGATTGCCGGTGAGGGTCGGAAGACCGCACAGCACGAGGGCCAATGGGATCTCTCTCCGCTGCAGGGCGACGATCGAAGAAATCAGAAGGGACAGCGGGTGTTCGCCACTGCGCTTCGCCTCGTCGCGGATGACTTGAGCCTCGTCCAAGAGCAGCACGAATCCGGCGCAGCCCTTCTCCACGGCCATCTCGACGACCTCGAAAAGGGTCCGCGTGACGTCTTCTCGCTGTTGCTCGACCAGCGGGTCAAAGGTGATCTGGAATTCATTCCAGCCAAGGCCAAGGGTTCCGGCCTTGCGGGCTGCATTGCCGACGGCGCTCTTGATTCGCTCGACCCGTGAAAGCCTCAGCTTTGAGTCCTGCGCAACGTTCGTCAGCGCCGTGACCATCGAGTCCTCCTGGTTGTGACCGGGTTGAAGCTCAAGAATGGCGCTCGCCCACCCGCCGCTCTCCGCGATGGTCTGAAACTCCCCAAGCAAGACCGTCTTGCCAACTCCGCGGAGTCCCGTCAGGCGCATGTTTGCGGGCTGCTCAGGGGCAGCTCGAAGCATCGCGCCGAATCGACGCATTGGCTGATCGCGCCCCGCCAAGTGGAGCGGCCGCGTGCCCACCCCAGGGCGGAAGGGATTCTTTCTCAAAGCCGTACTCATAACAGAGATTTCTTTAACTTCTTCTATTCTAAAGGAAATCATGTTAGGAGTGCGAGACCGGGCGGCCAACTGATGTGATCGGACTCACGCCTATCCCTTCTCTGTAGAAGCGAAATCTGGCCGTAGAGCGCCCTAGCCTGCCGCTCCCAATCAAAGAGCGGCCGGGGCACCGCGCTAACGGCCCCCGGCCCGGCACAGGAAGGGGTACTTCCCATGCAGGCCAAGCCTAGCCCGCCTTCGTTTGACGAGCGCGAGGACAAACCGACCCAGCGCGCCGTTATGGCGCTCCTCCTCTACGAGTTCCCGACGCAGTTGACGAGAGAAGACCTGCGCTACACGCTCGGCAGCGACAAAGGCAGGGAGCTGGAACACGCGCTCCGCAGCCTTGATGCCGTCGACCTCATTTGGCGCGAGGGCGATTTCGTCTTGCCGACCCTGGCGGCTCGGCACTTCGATTGGCTGGAACTCTCGTGACGGTCGCAGAGCAGTTCGGAGCCAACCTCCGCTATTGCCGCAATCGAGCGGGTCTGTCCCAGGAAGAGACGGCCATGCGCGCCTCGCTACACCGCACGGCGATCAGCTACATCGAGAGAGGCATCCGCACTCCCAGGATCGACACGGCGGCGAAGCTGGCCGCGGTCATCGGCGTCGATCCGGGGGACCTGTTCGATGGGATCGTGTGGACGCCGGGAGACGTGCGCTACGGGCGCTTTGTCGAAACCGAGGTGCCCGGTATGGGGACCGTTCAGCGGAAGGTCGAACGCCCAGCCGATCCGTAGAACCGTGATCAGGGCTGTCCAGCGTAGTGGCCGCTCCCTTAGGTCGACTTTGCTTTGGGTTCGTCAACCTGAAAGAGTTTTTCGAGGTCAGCCTTGTTGATTCGCTTGACCTCGTCGGCAATCTGGCACAACTCCTCGGCCATGCTGGCTTTTTTGGGTGCCGCCATCACGATTCGGCACCCCTCGTCCTGTGCGACTCGGACGGGCTCGGCCAGATCGCGATCACCGGCGACCAAAATGGCGGCGTCGTACACCCGGCGCTGCGCAAGTCTCACGATGTCCAGGGTTATCCGAGTATCAACGCCCTTCTGTTCCAGCTCAGACGGAAATTTGAAGTGCTTTTCGAATTCAGCTTGGTCAGCCCCCATTTTCTTAAGGGCCGATTTAACGGCGTACTGCCACTTGGGATTCTTTTTGACTTGGAGATGGCCAAGCCGTAGCTGTATGCCGGGGACCCGGGCAATTCCGTCGAAATACCCGCGTTGTGCCTTGAAGGTGGGATGTCGGGGGTCGTATGCGCCGTCGTACCAGTAGGCACGAAGAAATTTAGGGCTGCCAGGCAGAGTCTTCCCGGCTGCCTGAAGCCATCGGACCCACTCGCCCGGGTCTGCCCTTATTTCGCGCGGTTTCCGCCCGAGCGCCTTCGCGGATGACGCGTTGAGATAGCCGACATCGAGAAACGCAACAAATCGATCCAAACCAAGCCTCCCGCCCAAAAGAAAATGGCCCCAACGGGGCCATTTTTAGCCCTCCAAAGGAGGGCGGAAGATGCCGCCATAGTAGCGGCATCGGCGGTTAATATCAAGTCCGAATGGCTTTTGCAAGCGGCATCGGACCCCGCCACGCCCTCTTGCAGGGCGATTCTATCGTCCGACGTGCCTGTCTGGGAACTCAGACGAACTCCCCGGAAGATCCTGTCGTAGAGAGCCTGCCCCAATGATCAACCCAAAGCGCAAGCAAAAGACCGAGAAGGGTCTAGAGATCCCGGTCCCGACCAAAGGCGACTTCGACGCCAACCTGGCTAAGGTCGCTCCGCCAGCAGGTCGTAAACGCCCTGGCGGGAAAGACCGGCCTCAGAAGCGATCCGGGTAACCGAGACGCCCGCCCTCTGCGCTTGCTGGCAGAAGCCGCGGAGGTCTTCGGTCGCCTGTCGCTTGGCGGCGTCGGCGCTCTCCCGGCGCTTGGCTGCGCCCCGGATGCTTCGCAGGATGGCCGTCTGCTCGCTCATTTCGCCGCCTCGTCAAGCAGGGCGTGGAACATCGAGCGAGGTTCGTAGGTCCGGTGGTTATAGCGCCAGGCGTACTCGTCCAGATAGGACTGGAGCCACTTCTCGGAGACGTACTTGTAGGTGCCGCGCATTCCGGTCTTGAGGTTGCCGAAGGCCCCCTCGATTGAGTTCGTGTGGATGTCCCCGAACACGTAATAGCCGGCGGAGTGATTGATCACCTTGTGGCCCGCGAACTCCTTGCCGAGCGGCTTGTAGGACTTCCAGTCGTCGGTGAAGATGATCGAGGCTGGGTTGACGTTGGCCCTCACGGCTCCACTGAGCGGCTCGCCGCGGCGAGCCTCGATGACGCGCAGCTTGATCTTCCCGCCCCGTTCGACCATGCCGAGGACGGTTGGCTTGGATTCGCGGAACTGCGCCGATTCGGAGCGGGTCTTGAATTTGCGCCGCGGCCTTCCACCCCAAGAGGTCTCGTCTACCTCAACGTCGCCCTTCAGCGGCTGCTCGCGGGCCTCATCCTCGGACATCAGCTCATTGCGGATCTTGTTGAACATGCGCCAGGCGGTCTTGTAATGGACTCCAAGCTCGCGCTCTAGCTGCTTGGCAGATATGCCGCAGCGAGTGCTCGTCATCAGGTACATGGCGTGGAACCAGAGGCGCAGCGAGGTCGAGGACTTGGCGAAGATCGTCCCCGCCGTGGGATGGACGTGCAGCCCGCAGGCCGTGCAGGTCCAAGACTGCCGCCCCTGTTTGGTCTCGTAGCGCTTGAAGACCTTCTCAGCGTCGCAGCGAGGGCAATGGGCATGTTCGCCGTCAGGGGAATAGCGGGTCCGCCACAGGTGCTCTAGACAGGCGCCATCGTCGGGGAACTCCGCAAGGAACTCGGTGACCGAGTAGTCCGAGTGCGAGGACTTGGCTCGCTTCGGTTCGTGGCGATTGGCCGGGGGCATGATGTAAAGCTACTTGACACAACTTCATTTGTCAAGTAACTTGACACAACTGCCCCACCGGTGGTTGTGACTCGGCCCACCGGTGGATACAAAAAGCTTCCACCGGTGGACATATACGGACCGCCACCGGTGGAAACGTCTTTGATCCACCGGTGGATGGGTGCAGCGCCCACCGGTGGCGTGCTCCACCGGTGGATTGGGCACCGGTGGACGGCACCGCCGGTGCCCAAATAGAATCGAGCGATGCCACGGGCTATCTCCGAGGAGGAGGCCAACAAGATCCTTGCGCGCCCAGAGAGCCACTTCTGGGACGACAAGAGCGCGAAGAGCAAAGGGGGCACGATCCAGAAAATCGGCTGCGCCTTTGCGAATGCCGATGGAGGCGAATTCGCTGTTGGCATCGAGGACCGAAAGGCTAAGTCTGGCCTTGACCGCTGGCAGGGCTTTGCCTCTGAGGAGGATGGAAACTTCATTCACCAGAGTCTGGTCAAGGATGTTGATCCCGGTGTTCCCTATGCTATTGACTGGCTCGAAATTGAGCCGGACCAGGTTCCACGGAGACTTGTTTAGTTGGATCCAATCTTCATCTTGAGGGAGATCAGTTGATCCCCCTGTTGAACGTATAGGTCCTCGAACTCCGCGGGTGAGATGTCGCCGAGGGATTCGTGCAGGCGCTCGTTGTTGAACCAGGAGACGTATTCGACGACGGCCAGCTCCAGCTGGGTGCGAGAGCGCCAGACCCGGTCGGCGATCAGCTCGGTCTTGAAGGTGTCGACGAAGGACTCGGCCATCGCGTTGTCATAGGCATCGCCGACGGTGCCGACCGAGGCCAGGACGCCGTGGTCTGAGAGCGTCTGGGTGTAGTCCGCTGAGGTGTATTGAGAGCCGCGGTCGGTGTGGGCAACGAGCTCGACGTCGGCGCCAGGCTCGCGTTGGCCGAGCGCCATCCGCAGGGCATCGAGCACCAAGTCGGTGCGCATGTGGGAGGCGAGTTGCCAGCCGACGACCTTGCGGGAGAAGGCGTCGATCACGAATGAGAAGAACGACGCCCCCTCCCAGGAGCGCAGGTAGGTGAAGTCGCCGACCCAGAGCCGGTCGGGACCTGGGGCTGTGAAGTCGCGCTGCACCAAGTCGGGGCGGCGGTGGGCCGCCGGGTCCGGCGTTGTCGTGCGCCAGGGGCGACCACGGCGCTTGGCGCCTTGGATCCCGGCCTCCCGCATCAGGCGGGCCACCCGGCCTCTGCCGACCTCCTCGCCGGCGCGCTGCAGGGCGATCCACATCCGCCGATAGCCGTAAGCGCAGTAGTTGGCCTCGTGGATCTCGGCGATCAGAGCACTCAGGCGCTCGTCCTCGAGCGAGCGGGCTGAGCGCTCGCCCTTGGCGCGCTGGTAGTAGGCGGAGGCCGACACCTCCAGGGCCCTGCAGATCGGCTCGACCCCGAAGCGCTCGCGGTGCTCCTCGATATAGGAGCTCACTTCGTCCGGCGTGGGTCGAGCTCGGCGGCGAAAAAGGCAGACGCCGACTTCAAGATGTCGTTGGCCCGGCGCAGCTCGCGCACCTCACCGCGTAGGGCCTTCAGCTCCTCGCGCTCCTCGGTGCTGAGCAGCTCTTTGCGCTTGCCGGTGTCGGCTTCTGCCTGGCGCACCCACTTGCGCAGGGTCTCGTGGTGGATGCCGAGATCGCGCGCTACATGGGCAATCGGGCGGCCGGAGTCGGCGACCATCCGGGCCCCGCGATCGAGCAGCTCATCGGGGTATTTCTTCTGTCGTGGCATGGCTTGGGAGTTCCCTTCTTCCAGGTAGGAATCCTGGTTTCTGGGTCTCCGTCAAACCCGGTCCGGCTCACGCCGTCCTAGCTAGCCCGCACTGCCTCGCCGGTTCAGCGCCGTGTCCTTCGCTTCTACAGAGATGGGATAGGCGTGATCGGACTCACAGACTCGTGGGCCGCGGTTCGAAAAACTGGCTGACCAGCCAATGCGTGGATTCATGGTCCAGCTTGCAGGGTTCATCGGCCGCCGCCGCCGCTGGGTCGTGCTCGCCTGGGTTGCCGTCCTCGCCCTCGCCCTGCCGATCGCCTCGCACCAGACCGACCACCTCACCGGCGGTGGCTTCGACGTGCCGGGCAGCGAATCGAAGGCGGTCAGCGACTCGCTCGAAAGCAACTTCGCCGGCAAGACGGGAAGCATCGCCGTGTTGCTGCGGTCCGAGCCCGGGGCCGGGCCGGCCGCTCGTTCGGCTGCGGTCGGCCGGGTGCGCCGCGCGGTGGCGAAGCTCGACGAGGTGACGCTGCCGGCGGCGACCGTCCGCCGCGCCGAGCTGGCCCTGCGGCGAACCGGGACCGCGATGCTGCCCCTCGACAGCGAACAGTCGTCGGACCGCCAGATCGACTCCGCGGCGACGCTGCGCGAAGAGCTCGATCCCGGCACCGCGACCGCCGGCGTCACCACCTACCTGGCGGGGCAGCCGACGATCTGGGCCGGGATGCAGGAGCTCTCCAAGAGCGACCTCTCGAAGGCCGAGGCCGGCGGCTTCCCGATCGTCGCGATCATCCTGCTCGTCGTCTTCGGCTCGCTCGCCGCCGCCGCGCTGCCGCTGGCGCTGGGCTTCGTCAGCGTGATCGTCACCGGCGCGCTGATCTACTTCATCTCGCTGCATATGGAGACCTCGGTCTTCGTCACCAACATGGCCTCGATGATCGGGATCGGGGTGGCGATCGACTACTCGCTGTTCATCCTCGCTCGCTACCGGGAGGAGCGTGCCGCGGGGCGCGATCCGCAGGCGGCGCGGGCCCAGGCGCTCTCCACCTCCGGACTCGCGGTGGCGTTCTCCGGCCTCGCCGTGATCGTCTCGCTGGCGGGGCTCTGGATGGTCGACAACCAGGCGCTGCGCTCGATGGCGCTGGGGGCGATGACCGTCGTCGCCGTCTCGATCCTGACCGCGACCACCCTGCTCCCGGCGCTGATCGCGATGCTCGGCGATCGCGTCCTGCCCGGCGGCATCGTCTCCAAGGCCCTCGGCCTCTTTCGCCGCGGCGATCGGGCTCGGCGTCCGGATCGCGAGGCCTTCTGGGTTCGCTGGACGGCGCGGGTCATGGCCCATCCGTGGCGCGCCGTGATTGGCCTCTCCGCCCTGCTGCTCACCTTGGCGATCCCGCTGCTCTCGATCGAGACCGGCACCCAGGCGCTGACTCAATTCCCCAAGGACAGCGACGTGCGGGTCGGCAACGAACTCGCCTCCAAGCAGCTGGGCGGCGGCGCCGACCCCGTGCAGATCGTCGCCTCCTTCGCGGGCTCGCGCCTGGACCGCGCCGACCGCGCCGCCGTGGCGAGCTTCGCCCGCACGGTCGGCGCCGTGCCGGGGGTCAGCTCTGTCGCGCCGCCCGCCTTCGCCGGCGGCACCGCCCTGATCCAGGCAACGCCGAGCGCTCCGAGCGAGTCGGATGCGGCGATCGCGCTGGTCTCGCGGCTGAGCCACACGGTCGTGCCCGCCGCCGCGCTGAGCCGGATCGCGACCGTCGACGTGGGGGGCGAAACCGCCCGCAGCCAGGCCGCGCGGGACCAGATCAGCGGCTCGATGTGGAAGATCGTCCTCTTCGTCCTCGCGCTCAGCTACCTGGTCCTGATGGTGATGCTGCGCTCGCTGCTGCTGCCGCTGAAGGCGGTGCTGATGAACCTGCTCTCGATCGGCGCCTCCTTCGGCGTCCTCGTCGCGATCTTCCAGTGGGGCTGGTTCGACAGCCTGCTCGGCTTCGAAAGCCAGGGCGCCCTCGACACGATCAACGTGCCGCTGATCTTCGCGATCGTCTTCGGCCTCTCGATGGACTACGAGGTCTTCCTGATGTCGCGCATCCGCGAGCGCTACATCGCCCATGGCGACAATGAGCGCGCCGTCGCCGAGGGCCTGGCGACCAGCGCCCGCACGATCTCCTCGGCGGCGCTGATCATGACCGCGGTCTTCAGCGTCTTCGTCCTCACCGGGGTGCCCTCGATCAAGGAGCTGGGGCTGGGCTGCGCGGTGGCGATCGCCCTCGACGCGACCCTGGTCCGCCTGATCCTCGTCCCGGCGGCGATGAAGCTGCTCGGCAGCTGGAACTGGTGGATGCCCTCCTGGCTGGACCGGGCCCTGCCCGACCTCAGCTTCGAGGGCGGCGCCGGCGAGCCCGAGCCCGAGCTGACCTGACGCCTGCCCTGCGGTTATAGGCTCTCGACGATGAGTGACGAGATCGCCTTTGCGGGCGCGGCGAAGCAGGCGGAGATGGTGCGGTCGGGGGAGGTCTCTCCGAGCGAGCTCGTGCGGCTCTGCCTCGACCGCATCGATCGCATCGACCCGCAGCTGAACTCGTTCCGCAAGCTCTTCGCCGAGCGGGCGCTGCTCGAGGCCGAGCAGGCCGAGGCGCGGCTGAGGGCCGGCGAGGAGCGGCCGCTGCTCGGGGTGCCGATCGCGATCAAGGACGAAAGCGAGATCGCCGGCGAGATATGCACCCACGGCACCGATGCCTTCAGCGAGCCGGCCAAGGCGGATTGCGAGATGGTGCGCAGGCTGCGCGAGGCGGGCGCGATCGTCGTCGGGCTGACGCTGCTGCCCGAGCTGGCGATCTGCGGCTTCACCGAGTCTGCCACCTACGGCGTCACCCGCAACCCGTGGAACCCGCAGCGCAGCCCCGCCGGCTCGAGCGGTGGATCGGCGGCGGCGGTCGCCGCCGGCCTGGTCCCGATCGCCTCGGCCGGCGATGGCGGCGGTTCGATCCGGCTCCCCGCCGCCTCCTGCGGCCTCTTTGGACTGAAGCCGCAACGCGGCCGGGTCTCGCTCGCGCCGGCTGTCGAATACTGGAACGGGCTCGCGGTCAACGGCTGCATCAGTCGCACCGTGCTCGACACCGCCCTCTGGCTGGACGTGACCTCCGGCGGCTCGCAGGAGCCGGGAGCCCCACCGCCGCCCGAGCGCCCCTTCGTCGAGTCGGCCCAGGCCGCGCCGGGCCGGCTGCGGGTCGCCTGGTCGACCAAGCCGCCGCGCGCGGCGGCGCCGCCCACCGTCGACCAGGTCGTCAAGGACGCCGTGGTCGAGATGGCGGGGGTGCTGAGCGGGCTGGGGCACGAGGTGAGCCGGCGCGATCCCGAGTGGGGCGGCGTCGGCAACAACATCACGCCGCGCTTCCTGCGCGGCGTGGCCGACACGGTCAGCGAAGTGCCGCATCCGGAGCGCCTCGAACGGCGCACCCGCGGCTTCGGCAGGCTGGGTCACGGGCTGCCCGACGCGGTCTTCGAGCGAGCCCTGCGCGGGCGCGATGCCGATGCGGCCCGCATCAACGCGATCTTCGACTCCTGCGACGTGCTGATGACGCCGGTGATGGGCGGCACCGCGGTGCCGGTCCGCCGCTGGGAGGGGCGGGGCGCCCTGCGCACCGTGCTAGGGATGAGCCGCTTCTACCCCTACTGCATCCCCTGGAACCACCTCGGCAACCCGTCGATGTCGGTCCCCGCCGGCATCGCCGCCGACGGAATGCCGCTGGCGGTTCAGATAATCGGCCGGCCCGGTGACGAGTCGACCCTGCTCTCCCTCGCCGCCCAGCTCGAGGCCGAGCGGCCCTGGGCGGACAAGCGCCCGCCGATCTCTTAGCCCGAGAAAGAGGCCGCTTAGGCCTCCTCCCGTCGAGGTCCTTACCTGGCTTTGGTCGGGCTGTGTCGTCAACCCTGGTCGAGATGCGGATGTGCCCCAGTGGCTTGTCTGCAAACGCCATTGTCCACCTCAGAATATGCCAATTTGCAGGAGAAAGTCGAATTGGCTTGACACGAGGAACACTGATGTCTAATCTTTGGCCAGTCTTAGGAAACACACACGTCTGATTCAGAGTTTCTGAGCAGATATGCAGCAAGCCCTCGGGACGGGCAGGGAAGCACACAGGGAACCAACAGGGCCGGCCCCCGGGACGGGGCCGACGGGACAAGAGAGAGATATGCACCGCATGAGGCTCGCAGCACCAATCGCCAGGGACCGGGGCTTCGCTGTCGGCAAGTCGGCAGCAGGCCTTTCTCTCTTTCCTAGCACCCCATTGGGTCCCGACCCCTCGCGTCTTCGCTCAGTCATTCGCACCTCGCAGCAGCACCAAGCGTGTGCCGCGTTGAGTGCCTCCACGCCCAACGACAGAAGGAGTGACACCTGATGTTCTCAACGCTGCGTATACGCCTGCGTCATCCAATCTCCTCTGGCCGCGAGCCTTTCGGCAAGGCCGGCCTCACCGTCGCCGTCTGCGCGCTCGTCTTCGCGATGCTCGGCGGCGCCTACGCCGCCAACAGTTCAGGCGGGGGCAAGGCCACCGCATCCGCCAAGGCCAAGCGCGGCCCGAGGGGCCCCAAAGGCGCGACCGGCCCTGCGGGCCCGCAGGGCCTCCCCGGCGCCAGCGGCAAGGACGGCGCCGAAGGCAAGCAGGGCCCCGAAGGCAAAGCGGGCCCGACCGGCCCGACCGGTGCCACGGGCACCGCCGGTGACGTCGGCGAACCCGGCAAGGGCGTGATCAGCAACGAAATCCTGGCCGAACCCGGCGAAACGACTTGCAGCGAACAGGGCGGCGCCGAATACGAAGTCGAAGACTCCGGCCAGCCGACCACGATCTGCAACGGCAAGGAAGGCTCGCCGTGGACCGCGGGCGGCACCCTGCCTCCGGGCGCGGTGGAGACGGGCCTCTACTTCGCGGAGGGCAAGGAAGGCGAAGAAGCGATTGCCCAGCTCTCCTTCCCCATTTCCCTTGCCGCGGAAATCGGAGAAGACGAAAACAATCCCCACGTCTTCTACGGCAAAGGCACCAACGCCGAAACCGGGACCCAATTCACCCAACACTGCCCGGGGCCCAATTTCCTCTCGCCTGCCGTCTTGCGCGCAGGCGACCTCTGTGTATATGAGCGAATACTTTCGAACGCAGAACTTCTCAGCCTGCCCTCAAAGGCGCCTGGTGGTTTCTCCGAATTCGGCGCCGCCACCAAGCAGGGCGCCTACCTGACCGTTGTCATCACCGGGAAAACCGGCGGCCTCGCCTCGGGCAGCTTCGCGGTCAAGGGCTGCAGCCTGACCACCGAACCCAACAAGTGCCCGTGAGGGAGGGGCGTCAGGGAGTTCACCCCAAGGCGGCGATATCACCTTTGGGAGCACACGACCGCGATGAGCGATTGAACGAAGGGGGAATCAGGTGAACGCTCAGACAGACAAATGCACAAAGAGGGGAAGTGGTGCGAGCCGGATCGGCACCTTCGCCTTCGCCTTCGCCATCCTCGCCTCGGCGCTGTGGGCGGCGCTCGCCTTCGCTAAAGCCGAAGCGCCCACGGTCTCGACCGTTTCGATCTCCCACATCACCGAAACCTCCGTACGCCTGGAAGGCACGGTCAACCCTCATGAACGGGAAGTCAAAGCGTACTTCTTCGAATACGTAGATCAGGCGAGCTTCGAAGAAGAAGGCTTCGAAGGCGCCAGCAAGACTCCCTCCGGCAAACTGCCCACCGGCAAAGCGACGGTTCCAGTAACGGCCCAGATCGACGAACTCACTCCCGGCACGACCTACCACCTGCGCCTCTTCGCCGAAAACTCCCTCGGCAAAGCCTTCGGGACCGGATCCGCCTTCAGCACCTTCGTCACCCCCGAACCCCTCGGGCCCTGTCCCAATGACTCACTGCGGAACGGGGCTCCATCGGCCGCCCTGCCCGACTGCCGTGCCTACGAGCAGGCCTCTCCGGTCGACAAGAACGGCGGCGACGTGATCGGCACGATCTTCTCTGCCAAGGCCTCGGTGAACGGCGACCGAGTGCTTTTCGACGCCTATTCGCCACTTCCCGGCGGCGAAGGGGCGCAGGTGTTCGACCCGCCCTACCTGGCGACCCGCGGCCCCGGCGGCTGGAGCACACAGGGCCTGCTTCCGCCGCTGACCCTCGGCGACGACGCGAACCTCTGGGCCTGGACACCTGACTTCTCCCATGTCTATGACGAGACGCGGAAATTCGGCGAACCGGACCTCTGGTCGCTCATCGACCGCAGCAGCGCCGACCACTCGATCGCCACGATCGTCCCCGACACCGGCAACCTCGACTTCATGAGCGTTTCAGGTTCCAGCGATGACGGTTCAATCGTCTTCTTCGAATCCGAACACGCTCCGATCACCGAAAACGCCGTCGCCAGCACCCCGAACCTCTATGCCTGGGACCGCGAAACCGGCGCGGTGCGCCTGGTGGGCGTCTTCAACGACGGCAAAGCTTCGCCCGGCGGCTCCTTCGCCGGCTCCTATGACTGGCTGGCGGGCAGCCTCGCCCTCGGCGGCGCCAGCGACAGCTACTACACCCCCGACCAGCACGCGAACTCAATTGACGGGGCACGGGCCTTCTTCACAGCCGGCAAGACCGGCCAGCTCTACATGCGCGAGAACCCAGCGATGCCCCAGAGCCCACTCAACGAAGGCAACTGCACCAAACCCGAACTCGCTTGCACGATCCACGTCTCGACCTCGCACCGAAGCGAAGCAAAGGGCCCGGACCCCGCCGGATCGCAGCCGGCCGCCTTCCTTGGCGCGACCCCGGATGGCTCCCACGCCTTCTTCACCAGCTCCGAGATGCTTACAAACGACGCCAACACGGGCCCCGAACAGCCGCCTGCCCAGATCGGCCGGGCAAAGGTCGGCGCTAGCGAAGCCGAAGAAGTCAAACCCAATTTTCTGCCAGCACACGCGCTCGGCCTCGCCACCTCCCCCGACGGCGAATACGTCTACTGGGCCGATCCGTCCAAAAACACGATCGGCCGCGCCAAGCTGAACGGCGACAATCCTCCGAGCGGAATCAACGACGAGTTCATTACTCCCGGACCGACTAAATTCGAAACCCATCCGTTCAGCGAACCCGGCGTCATTCATCAGGTGCCGAGTACACCCCGGTATGTTGCGGTGAACTCCGAATATGTCTACTGGACCAACACGGGCCTTATAGGTGAAGAATATAGGGCTGGCCAGATACAGGGAGGCCCGGCAAGCCGGGCTGGCACGATCGGCCGCGCCAAGCTCGACGGCTCGGGCAATCTCGTTCCCGACAGCATCCAACCGGAATTCATCACCGGCGCCTCCGACCCTCAGGGGATCGCGCTCACCGGCGAACACGTCTACTGGACAAGTCAGTCACGCAATGGCGGCGGAAATCTTGGACGCGCCACCCTGGAAGGCGCCGGAGCCAACAGTTCATACTGCTCGCCCCAAGCTTTGGAAATCGGTGACTCGTCGCTTCTCCAGGGAATTGCGATCTCTGGAGGTGAAGTCTATATCGGTGCTGTGGAGCCGCAGGCAAACAACTACAGCTTCGTACAAAGCAACCAACTCGCCACCTGCGAAGAAACCAGCTTTGCCGGCTTTGCCGGCTTGGTGCGTGGCGTAGCCGTCGATGGATCCCACGTCTACTGGTCCGTTGAGAACGAAGGAATAATCGGGCGTGTCCTGATCGGCCACCTCGGTGGTTTTTGCGGGGAAAACCCGAGTTGCGAAATGGAATATTTCAAGCCTGGAGGAGGCTCCTTCGGCCTCGTCCTCGACGGCGAACGCCTCTACTGGTCCAGCAACGGAGAAGGGGGCGCAAACCCCGGCAACGACCTCTACCGCTATGACGCGGCAACGGGCGATCTCACCGATCTGGCGCCGGACCCCAGCGGTGACGGCGCCGAAGTGCAGGGAATCCTCGGCAGCTCAGAGGATGGCTCCTACGTGTATTTCGTCGCCAACGGCGCCCTGGCAGAAGGTGCGAGCGCGGGGGACTGTCACGGTCGAGGAAATTCGCCGCTTGAAAGCCTCGAAGGCACCTGCAATCTCTACGTCGAGCACGAAGGTCAAGTCAAGTTCATCGCTCCCCTCGAGTCTGTCTCCGGCCATGGCGATGTGGAGAACTGGAGATTCAAAGCGCACCAAGAGGGGGGAGGAGACCTCCCAAAGGTCTCGCTGGTGAGCGCCGACGGCCGCACCCTGCTCTTCCGCTCGATGGAGAAGCTCACCTCTTACGAAAACGAAGGCACTCCGGAGTTCTACCGGTACCGCTTCGGCGACCCCGACCCAATTCTTTGCGTTTCCTGCAACCCGACCGGCGCGGCACCGAGCTTCGGTGCGCCGAGACTGGGCAGCATCGAAATCCCCGGTGTCTCGTCCTTCGAGCCCTCACCCGTGCTCACGCGCAACCTCTCCGCTGACGGCAATCGCGTTTTCTTCGAGACGACTGAAGCTCTCCTCACCGCCGACACCAACGGCGACGAAGGGTGCCCGTCGGTAACCCTGAACGGGACGGGGGCCTGCCAAGATGTCTATGAGTGGGAGGCCAAGGGGACGGGCTCCTGCCACTGGGAAATCCAGGACGGCGGTTGCCTCTACCTGATCTCCACCGGCAAGAGCCCCGATCCCTCCTATCTCCTCGACGCCTCGGCCGGCGGCAACGACGTCTTCATCTTCACCCGCTCGCGACTGGTAGCCCAAGACGAGGACTCCAGCGTCGACGTATACGACGCCAGGGTGGGCGGGGGCTTCGCCGCCCAAAACGAACCACCCCCGCCGCCTCCTTGCGAAGGGGAAGCCTGCAAGCACGGCGCCACTCCGGCGCCCGAAGGCTCCTCGCCCGGCACGCCTCTCTTCTCGGGGCCGGGCAACCCGAAGCCCCGCCACAAGAAGCCGAAGCCCAGGAAACACAGCCACAAGCACAAGCGACAGGCCAAGGACAAAGGGAGGGCACACCGATGAGCAGGGATAAGCGCACGACGAAGCGGCGCCTTTGGCTGTTCGGCGCAATGCTCTACCTCGGCGCTTTGCTCGCGATTCCAGCCGGCGCCTCCGCGGCGGCACCGCAATGGTCGCTGTCGCTCTCGGCCTTCCCCTCGAGCTTCGCCGCAGGCTCGAGCGGCAATGCGAGCGAAGGCCCCGGTTACCGCATCGTCGCCACCAACAAAGGCGACGGCTCGACCACCGCCCCCTACTCGGTCGCCGATGTGCTGCCCGCCGACGTGACGCCGGTGGCGGGAGAAGTCTCCGGCGAAGACGGCAAAGGCAACCCGCTCTCCTGCGAAACGAACGGCCAGGAGGTCATCTGCACCGGAACAGAAGCGCTCGCGCCCAACGGACAAGCGAAAGTGACGATCCCTGTCGACGTCGCCTCGGGCACCGCGGGCAAAGCCCTGCTCGACGAAGCGAGCGTCGAAGGCGGCGGTGCCGCCCTCGCCAAAGCGAAGCTGAAGACGGCGATCGGATCGCCCGCCTGGAAGCTGGTCGGGGTCTCGTGGCCGACCAACCTCAAAGTGGGCTCCACCAACGGCCAGATCGTCCTAACCGCAGTCAACGTCGGCGGTGCGCTCACGAGCGGCACGGTGACGATCACCGACACGCTGCCAGAAGGTCTGGCTGTGCTCAGCACTGCGTTCGGCAACAGCGGCACACCCTGTCCGATCGTGGTGCACACCGTGACCTGTACGAGCGCCGAATCCACCCCGCCGGACGGGCAGATCAAGGTTGTGATCGGAGTCGAAGCCGACCCGCTCGCCGCCGGCACGCTGCTGAACGAAGCGATCGTCGAAGGCGGCGGCACGACGCCAGCCGCCACCTCGACGCCGATCACGATCAGCCCCTCGGTTGCCGCCTTTGACTTCCTCCCCGGCGAAAACGGCTTCGCGGCGCCGCTCACCGCCGCCGACGGCGCCGCCGCCACCCAGGCCGGTTCTCACCCTTACCAGCTCAGCATCGAGATGGGCTTTCCCGCCAAAAAGCCAAGCGATAGTGCGGTGATCGCCGCCGGGCGCCTGCGCGACGCCAGCGCCGACCTGCCTCCGGGGGAGATCGTCAACCCCAACTCGACCTCGAAGCTCTGCCAGGAGGTGCAGCTGGTCAGCGGCCACTGCCCCGCCGGCTCACAGATCGGCCTGGTCACCGCGTCCAGCTCCGGTCTGGGCACTCTGGTTCTCCCGGCGACCTCCCCCCTCTACAACATGGTCGCGATGCTGGGGACGCCCTCGACCTTCGGCTTCGACGCCGGCCAGTTCGGCATCTTCGTCCACATCAAGGGCTCGCTGCGAAGCGATGGCGACTATGGACTCTCGGGCGACTCCACCGAAATCCTCCCTCGCGGCGCCAACCCGATCCTCGGCGTGCGGTTGCAGCTCTGGGGCGATCCTTCGAGCTCGAGCCATGACAGTCAGCGCGGCGAATGCTTCGGCGGCAAACACTTCTGCCCAGCCGAAGAAGAAAGCAAAACGGCTCTGTTGACCGCTCCCATGCAGTGCTCCGGTCAGCCGACGATCACCCGCGGGCGTGCCGACGACTGGGAGGAAACTGGGAACTTCAAGACCGCCAGCTACGAAAGCGCCGACCTGGCGGGAACTCCCGTGGCGATCAACGGCTGCAACCAGCTGCAATACGAACCGACGCTCGAAGCCAAGCCGACGACCAACCTCGCCGATTCGCCTTCGGGCTTGAACGTAGACATCCACCAGCCGACCAACGAAGACCCGGGCGGGATCTCGCCGGCGATGATGAGGAACATCAGGCTGGCATTGCCGGAAGGGATGTCGGTCAACCCCTCCTCGGCAGACGGGCTCGGCGCCTGCACGGAAGCCCAGGCCCATGTGCACTCGCTTGCAGTCGGCGAATGCCCAGCGGACTCAAAGCTGGGAAGCGCCGAAGTGATCACGCCGCTGCAGGAAAACCCGATCCCGGGTGCGCTGTACCTGGCAAAGCCATTCGCAAACCCCTCGGGCTCCCTGATCGGCCTCTACCTGGAGCTGAGCAGTCCCTCGACCGGGATCGTCTCCAACCTGGCCGGCAAGGTGATCGCAGACCCCAACACCGGCCAGCTGACCACGGTCTTCGAAGAAAACCCCCAGCTGCCCCTGGAAGACATCAGGACCAAGCTCTTCACCGGGCCCAGGGCGGCGCTCAGGACGCCGGCGGCCTGCGGCGCCTATTCCCCCAGGGCAGACATCACCCCTTGGAGCGCCCCGCAGACCGCGGTGGCCCACCTGAGCGACCCCTTCGAAATCCAGGCCAACCCGGGCGGGGGAGCCTGCCCATCCCAAGGCCAGGCACTGCCGAACAGCCCCTCCTTCACGGCAGGGACCCTGGCACCGCAGGCAGGCGCCTACTCGCCCTTCGTCCTCAAGCTGGCACGGAAGGACGACACACAAGAACCGCAGAAGATCGAAACCACCCTGCCGGCAGGGTTGACCGCAAAGCTGGCCGGCACCCCCTACTGCCCGGAGTCGGGCATCGCCAGGGCGATCTCTAGATCGAAGCCAAACGAAGGGATCGTGGAGAAGAACGATCCCTCCTGCCCTGCCTCTTCGCAGGTGGGGACGGTAGACGTGGCCGCGGGAGCGGGCATCACCCCGTTGCACACCCCCGGCAGGGCCTACCTGGCCGGCCCATATAAGGGCGCCCCGCTCTCACTGGTCGTGATCACCCCGGCGATAGCCGGCCCATTCGACCTCGGCGCGGTCGTGGTCAGGAC
This sequence comes from Solirubrobacterales bacterium, assembly GCA_036496625.1. Taxonomy (GTDB): domain Bacteria; phylum Actinomycetota; class Thermoleophilia; order Solirubrobacterales; family 70-9; genus VRUE01. The sequence goes on from DASXKW010000006.1 coordinate 93,179, forward strand.
GGCTTTGAACCTCAACCCCGAAACGGCAGTGGTCACCGCGGTCTCAGACCCCTTCCCGCGCATCCTCGACGGCATCCCGCTCGACATCCGCCAGGTCGCGATCGAACTGAGCAAGAGCCAGTTCACCCTCAACCCGACCTCCTGCGATCCGATGTCGATCTCAGGAGTGCTGACCTCGACGACGGGACAGAGCGCAGCGCTCGGCTCCCCCTTCCAGGTCGGCGGCTGCAACGCCCTGGGCTTCAAACCGAGCCTGGCGATAAAGCTCAAGGGCGGCACGAGGAGGGGCGCTCATCCGGCCCTCTCGGCAACGCTGACCTACCCCAAGACCGGCAACTACGCCAACGTCAAGTCCGCCCAGGTCACTCTGCCCCACTCGGAGTTCCTCGACCAGGCCCACATCGGCACCGTCTGCACCAGGGTGCAGTTCGCCGCCGCCCAGTGCCCGGCCGCATCGGTCTACGGCAAGGCCACTGCGACCACGCCGCTGCTCGACGGCCCGCTCTCGGGACCGGTCTACCTGCGCTCATCCAGCCATGAGCTGCCCGACCTAGTCGTCGCACTGAAGGGACAGGTCGAAGTCGTCTTGGACGGCAGGATCGACTCCGTCAACGGCGGGATCAGGACGACCTTCGAAGCGGCCCCAGACGCCCCGGTCTCCAAGTTCACCTTGCAGATGCAGGGCGGCAAGAAGGGCCTCTTGGTCAACAGCGCCAACCTCTGCGCCCACCCCAAGGCAAACAGGGCGATAGCGCTGCTCGAGGGCCAAAACGGCAAGGCCTTCGACACCGAACCGGCTCTCGCCAACTCCTGCAAGAAGGCCAAGCGCCACCACAAAAAGCGCGGCCGGTGAGAGCCGGGGCCTTGGCGGCCCTGGCGACGGGCGCCGTCCTGCTCGCCTGCCCGGCCGCAAAAGCGGCGGGGCCGCCGACGATCGCCGAAACCTGGGTCGAAGAAGTCAAGGCCGACTCGGTTCGCCTCAGAGCGAAGATCGACCCCAACGGCCTGAGCACCACCTACCGCTTCGAATACGCCACGCAGGCCACCTTCGAAGAAAAAGGCTTCGTCGGGGCGACTCAGATCCCGGTATCGGGACCGGCGCCGCTGGGATCGGGCACGACATTCCTGCTCGTTGCCCAGCCGGTCGGCCCGCCGCTCACCCCGCTTCAAACAGCCACCCAGTACCGCTACCGGGTGACGGCGAAGAACTCGGCCGAAACGGCGATCGGCCCCGATCACCTCTTCTCCACCCAGGGAAGCGAACTGAGCTTCCACCTGCCAGATCACAGGGGCTGGGAGATGGTCTCCCCGGTCGACAAAGGCGGCGGCGCGATAGCCCCTCCCGGATCGCTCTTTAAAGGCGGCGACCTGCAGGCATCGCCGACCAGCAACCCAGAAGGCGCTGCGATCTCCTACGGCTCATCGACCTCCTTCGGCGAAGCCCAGGGCGCTCCGCCGGTGAGCCAGTACCTCTCGAAGCGGACCCCGAGCGGCTGGAGCACGCAAAACGTCTCCGCCCCGCTGGACTCCGCAGCTTATGGCGATGAACCAGACGGGGCGCCCTACCGCGTCTTCTCCGAAGACCTCTCCAAGGGGCTGCTCTTCGGCGGGTTGCCCTGCCGCGCGGCGATCGCGGGCTGCCCGGCCCCCAACCCGGTCCTGGCGGGCTCGGGAGCGCCGACCGGCTTCATGGCCTATTACCTCAGAGGGGCAGGCGGAAGCTATGCCTCGCTGCTCTCGGCAAGCGACCTCTCCCACACCGCGGTGAGCCCCGAAGACTTCGAAGTCTCCTTTGCAGGTGCATCTCCCGACCTCTCCCACGTGGTGCTCTCCAGCTGCGCGGCTCTTACCGCCAACGCAACCGAGGTCCCCGACGGGGCGGGGGGCTGCGAAGCATCGGATCAGAATCTCTACGAGGCAAGCGGGGGATCGCTCACCGCGATCAGCCTCTTGCCGGGCGAAACCCACACGACGCCGGGGGCGGCGGCGCCGACGAGGCTCGCCGCGCCGATCGGCGCAGTCTCCGCCGGCGGCTCACGCGTCTACTTCACCGCCACAGAAGATGGCTGGCTGTATTTGAGAGAAGGCTCGCAGACCAAGCTCGTCTCGATGCTGGGCAAATTCCAGACGGCATCCGCCGACGGCTCCGTTGCCTTCCTGACCGAAGCCGGGCACCTCTACCGCTACCTGGCCGGAGCCGAAACGAAGACGGATCTCACCCCAAGCGGGGGAGTGGTCGGAGTCCTCGGCGCCTCCGCGGACGGCTCAGTCGTCTACTTCCAAGACGGTTCGGGCTTGCAGCGTTGGAAAGAAGGAGCCACAGCGCAGGTGGCAGCGGGGATAGAAGCGGCCAAGCCAAGTGACTACCCGCCGGCTACCGGAACCTCTCGGGTCACCCCGGACGGCTCGCACCTCGCCTTCCTCTCCAGCAAAGAAATCGCCGCCTATGACAACGCCGGCAGGGCCGAGCTCTACCTCTGGGGGCCGCCTGTCGCAGGAGGGGCGCCGCAGCTCGATTGCGCTTCCTGCAACCCGACCGGGGAAAAGGCAGCGGGCTCTGCCTCGATCCCCGGAGCGCAGGCCAACGGCTCGAGCCTCGCCTATCGGCCCAGGGCGCTGTCGGCAGACGGCCACAGGGTCTTCTTCGACTCGACCGACAAACTCGCGATCTCAGACACCGACGGACAACCGGACGTCTATGAGTGGGAGGCCAAGGGCGAGGGGGACTGCTCGATCCAACCGGGCTGCCTTGGGCTGATCTCCAGCGGCAGGGCACTGGAAGGCGCATCGTTCATCGACGCCTCCGCAGATGGCACCGACGCCTACTTCATCACCGACGAGTCGCTGGTCGGAGCCGACCCCGGCTCGATCGACCTCTACGACGCAAGGGCGAGCGGCGGCTTCCCGGAAGCGCCCAGGCCGATCCCCTGCCTGGCAGATGCCTGCCAGGCGCTGCCGGCGCCGCCCGAAGACCCCGACCCGGGGACGCTGGTGAAGAACTCGGGCAACCCGGCGGCGAAGTACGTCAAGGAAGTCAAGAAGAAGAAAGGCCACAAAGGCAAAGGCAAGAAGGGCAAGGGCAAGAAGCACAAGCGAGAGGGGAGAGGGAGATGAGGGGCCGCATCGCTTTCTTGTGCGTTGCTGTGCTTCTGCTGATTCCCTCCTCGGCACAGGCCTTCTCCTTCCTGCCCGGAACAGAAGGCTTCAGCGCCGGACCGCTCAAAGAGGGCGGCACCCCAGCGAGCCAAGCCGGCTCTCACCCCACCGCCCTGAAGCTCTCTGCCGGCTTCAGCCCCAGCTCCGCCGGAACGCCCTTTACCGAAGGCGACCTCAGGGACCTCTCCTTCGAACTGCCGCCGGGTCTGTTCGAAAACCCCCTCGCGGTGCCGACCTGCGCCCAGGCCGACTTCCACGCCCCGCGCTTCAGCCAATTCGAAGCAAGCAAATCGGGGGAGAGCTGCCAGGACAAGGCCCAGGTCGGCACTTTGACCGTGCGCTCCTCCTATGGCGCTGGGCAAACCAGGACCTTCGGCCTCTTCAACCTCGACCCGCCGCCTGGGGTTCCATCGGAGGTGGGAGCCAACCCCTACGGCTCGCCGATCATCTTCATCCCCCAGATCCGCCAGGCAGGCGGCGAATACGGAATCACCTTGGTGACGAAGGATGTTCCGCAGTTGACCGACGTCTCGGCCCTCTCCCTGTCGCTTTGGGGAAATCCCTGGTCTGTCCTCAACGACCCGCAGCGGGGAAACTGCTTGAACGAGGCAGAGCCGTCCTTCGGCTGGTCCAAATGCTCTGTCGGCCGCCCGGTTCTCAATCCCCCCACCGCTTACCTGACCCTGCCGACCTCCTGCGGCGAAGCGCTCGGCTTCACAGCGAGAGCGAGTTCCTGGAAGGGCCCAGGGACGATCGAAAGGAGCCTCGCGGCCGCAGCCCTGGGCGGCTGTGAGTCGCTTGCCTTCGAACCAAAAGCGGTTGCCCAGCTATCGAATCCAAGGGCATCCTCTGCATCGGGCTATGAGTTCGACCTCGACGTCGACAGCTCAGGCGTGCTCGATCCACAACGCCTCGCCCCATCGCCGATCAGAAAGGCGGTCGTGAAGCTCCCCGAAGGGGTAACGGTCAACCCCTCCGTCGGCGCTGGATTGGGCATCTGCGCCCCAGCCCAGTTCGAAGCAGAGACGCCGCTCTCGCCGCCGGGAGCGGGCTGTCCCAACGAATCGAAGATCGGCGACTTCACCGTCGAAAGCCCGATCATCGACAAGACGATCGAAGGGGCGATCTTCCTCGCCGCCCCCCACGACAACCCCTTCGGCTCTTTGATCGCGGTCTACCTGGTCGCAAAGTCAACCGATAGAGGCATCCTGGTCAAGGTGGCTGGAGAACTGAAGGCAGACCAGAGCACCGGAACGCTGACCGCCACCTTCGACAGATTGCCCCAGCTGCCCTATTCCTCGCTGCGCATCCACTTTCGCGAAGGGCAGCGGAGCCCCTTGGCGACGCCTGCATTTTGTGGGCCGATCTCCACCGAGGCAGACCTCACCCCTTGGCGCGATCCCAACCTGGTCGTCCACGCATCGCTGCCGGCCCAGATAACCGCAGGAGTAGGAGGGGGACCCTGCCCGCAGGGCCTCGCTCCCTTCGCCCCCAAGGCAAAAGGGGGAACGCTCAACTCCCAAGCCGGCGCTTATACGCCCTTTTACCTGCAGCTGACCAGGCAAGACCAAGAGCAGGAGATCACCTCCTACTCGGCGACCTTCCCGCCGGGCCTGCTCGGCAAGGTCGCCGGGGTGCCCTATTGCCCAGACAAAGACATCGAAGCCGCATCGCATAGATCGGGGATAGAAGAGCGAGACCATCCCTCCTGTCCTGCGTCTAGTCAGATCGGCAGGACGAGCGCCGGCTATGGGCTCGGACCGGTGCTCACCTACGCACCGGGCAAGCTCTACCTGGCCGGGCCATATCGGGGCTCGCAACTCTCGGTGGTGGCGATCGACTCCGCCCTGGTCGGCCCCTTCGACCTCGGCGTGGTGATCATCAGATCGGCTGTCCGCATCGACCCCGAAACAGCGCAAGCCTCGATCGACGCCACGGGGACCGACCCGATCCCCCACATCATCGACGGCATCCCGATCCACCTCAAGGACGTCAGGGCCTATATCGACAGGCCGAACTTCACCCTCAACCCGACCTCCTGCGAACCCTCGGCGGTCTCCTCTGCGCTGAACGGATCGGGAGCGCGCTTCGGCGATCCATCCGACGACACCCTGGCGACGGCCACGGCTCCCTTCCAGGCCTTCAACTGCTCTGCCTTGGGCTTCAAGCCGAAGGTGATCCTGCACCTCAAAGGAGGAACGAAACGCTCAAAGCACCCGGCCTTGCGAGTCGTGGTCAAACCACGCCCAGGCGATGCCAACATCGCCTCCGCCCAGGTTGCCCTGCCCTCTTCGCTCTTCCTCGACCAGGCCCACATCAAGACGATCTGCACCAAAGGCCAGTTTGCAAGGCACGCCTGCCCTCCCGAATCGGTCTACGGCCACGTCAAGGCCTATACGCCGCTCTTGGAAGAACCGATGGAAGGCGATGCGATCCTGCGCTCCTCAGAACACACCCTGCCCGATCTCGTCTTCGCGCTCAAAGGACACGGGGTCGAGGTCGACGTGGCCGGCAAGATCGACTCGGTCAAGGGAGGGCTGAGGGGGACCTTCCCGACGATCCCCGATGCGCCTGTGACGAAATTCGAACTGACGATGGGGGCCGGCAAGCACGGCCTGCTGGTCGTCTCGGCTAGGAACCTCTGTGCCAGGGAACAGCTCGCCGACTCGAAGTTCATGGGGCATGCGAACCGGGGTTGGGCGTCGCATCCCGAGGTTCGGGTCAAGTGCGGGGCTAAAAAAGCGAAGACCAAGAAGCGCTCAAAGCACAGGAGGAGAGCTGGATGAGGATGCGCAGATCGATGACTCTTCTTTTTCTTGCCCTTGCGCTTGCCCTCTCGATCGGAGCCTCGAGCGCTCAGGCGAACAGGGCGTTGCTCAGCAAAGAAGCGCTGCAGGTAAGCCACGAACCCGAAAACCTCATTCCGCCCCCCGACGGCGAGATCGAAGGCGCCTGCGGGCTCGCCTTCTCAGGCTCGACCCTCTACGTCTCCGACTACTACCACGGCGCGATCTATTCCTATTCTCGGTCTCCCGGCTTTCCCGCCGAACCCTTCGCCTACGGCTCCGCGACCTCGGTCGGCAGCTCACCCGAAGGCCCCTGCCAGCTGGCCACAGGCCCCTCTGGAGCCCTCTACGCCAACGTCTGGCACCAAAGCGCCCTGCGGCTGACGCCCTCCCCGCAGACCTTCGACATCGACTCTTCCACGGGAGTGGCGACGGACGCCGAAGGGCGGGTCTACGTCGATGACCGCACCCGCGTCGATATCTATGGCCCGGCTGGCGCCCTGCTTTGGGAAGTGGGAGCCGGCAACCTCAAAGACGCCTACGGACTGGTGGTATCTGGCAAAGAGCTCTACGTCGCCGACGCAGGCACCGACACGGTCAAGGCCTTCGAACCTCTCAGCGACCTGGAAAACCCCAAACAGACGATCAGCGGCGCCAAAACCCCGCAGAAACATTTCGTCTCACTGGTGGACGCCTCACTTGCGGTGGATCCGACCAACGGAAACCTCCTCGTCCTCGACAATCTCCAACCTGGCTTCGAACACCCCCACGGGGCGATCGACGAGTTCGACTCGAGCGGAACACTCCTCTCCCAGCTCAGCGACCAAGTCATCGACGCCGGTCCCTCGGGCCTCGCCGTCGATCCCGCCACGGGCGACCTCTTCGCCGGCTCCGGCAACAGCGAAGGGGCAAACGTCTTCGCCTGGGGGCCCTACTCCGCAGGAGGGGGTGAAGCGGCTGTTCGGACAGGTCCCTCTGCGCCTGCGGGATCGACGGCCCCAGGCCCCCAGTCTGCTTCTACTCCAGCCGGGCAGACGACAGTGGCTCGAAAGCAGGCACACGCAGGCAGCGCAAACGCCTCAGAGGTGGTCCAGCACGGCGCCCTTCGGGTGGCGATGCAGGCCCAGCTTGCTCCCCACAAGCTGCCGCGCAGCTCCCCGGCCCCGATCCGCTTTTCGGTCTCGGCCAACATCGCCTCCACCGACGGCTCGATACCCCCGCAGCTGCGCGGCCTGACGGTGAAGATCAACCGAAACGGCCAGATCGATCCCACCGCAGTCCCGGTCTGCACGATGGAAGAGGTTCAGCCCTCGACCACCCAGGGCGCTCTCAATGCCTGTCGCAGCTCCTTCGTCGGCGAAGGGCGCTTCTTTGCCAAGGTCCTGATCAGCCAGAAGTCGCCGTTTCCCTCGGTGGGCAGGATCGTCGCCTTCAACGGCACCTATGAACACCACCCGGCGATCCTGGCCCACGTCTACGGCACAGCCCCCGTTCCGACCTCCTTCACGATGCCCTTCATGATCACCAAGATCGCCAAGGGCACCTACGGGACCAAGCTGCATGCCCAGCTGCCGCGCTTCTCGGGCAAGTGGGGATACGTGACCGGGATCTCGCTTGACCTCGGACGTCCCTCAGGCGGGCACCGGCCTTACCTGAGCGCTGCCTGTCCCGCTCCCAAGGGCTTTGGCAAGGCGAGCTTCTCATTGGCCGAGGCGACGCTCAGCTTCGCCGGGCACGGGCCGGTCTCGCAGGTGCTCACTCGCAGCTGTGGGGTTCGGTGAGGGCTAAGCGGCGAAGACCTTGCGCATCCGGGCGATCTCGCGGATCGAGCCGCGGGGGCGGAGGCGGCGGGTGAGGATCATCTTCAGCGGGTTGGCGTCGGGCTTGCCGGTGGCGACGAAGTCGGCCCAGCTCGCCTCCATGGTCAGGGTGGGGTTGGGCGCCTCGCCCGGCTCGGCGCGGGTCGAGCCGTTGTCGATCGTCAGGTGCCAGGGGTCGGCGTCGGTGAAGCGCCACTGGTAGATCAGCGGCGAGCCGTTGGCCGCCTTGGGGTCGACGACGCGCTCGATCACGTTGAAGTAGAGGCGCTGCAGGTCGGGCGTGGACTGCGGCACGGCGTCGGGCGGGCCGAGGATGCCGCCCATCATCAGCTTGACCTGGTTCTCGGCCACCTCCTCCGCCGACATCTCCGGGTCGAAGGGGAAGACGCCGGGCGGCATCTCCTCGGTCGGGTAGCCGATCGTGCGCCAGCGCTGGCGGATCAGTTTGAGGCCGAAGGCGAAGATGTCCTCCAGCGAGAAGCCGTAGCACTCGGTGTACTCGCGGTCCATGTTCGGCGGCGAGAAGACGGCCGGTCCGTAGGGCAGCGTTTCGCGCAGCAGCTCGACCACGGCGGCTTTGCACTCCTCGGAGGAGGCGAGCAGCTCGGAGAGCACCTTGACGCCGAAGCCGATGTGGCGCTGCTCGTCGCGCGAGACGTTTGCCATGCCGGAGCTGAAGCCGGGCATCTGTTCCTCGGAGGCGAAGAAGTCCTCGATGAAGTGCTGGCCCGGTTGGGCCAGCGAGCCCTCGACGATCAGGTGGTAGAGGGTGATCGCCTGCGCGTACTTGGGCAGCGAGCGGTCTTTGCGCAGTTCCTCGGCCATCAGGTCGAGCCGGTCGAAGATGCCGCGGTAGCCCCAGTTGAGCTGTGGCAGGGTGGAGGAGAGGGTCTGTTGGATCGAGTCGCCGCCGACCCCGATCACCTCCTTGAAGAAGCGGTGGAAGAAGACCGAGTGGCGCACCTCGTCGACCTGCTGGGTGGCGAGGAAGTAGGACTGCTCCTCGGTCGGGGCGGCGGTGATGTAGGGGGCGAGGGTGTCGGCGACGCGGTCCTCGCCGTAGAAGAACATCGAGTAGATCCACATCGCCGAGCGCCGCTGGATGTCGCTGAGGCCGTCCCAGCCCGCCTTGTCCTGGGAGAAGTCAATCTCGTAGGCGCTCCAGTTGCCCCCCTCCCAGCGACGGTAGAGGTCCTCGTAGGTGACGTTGTCCATCAGGCTCTGGGAAGCGACGCTCATCTCTCTCCTTCGCTGGTCCGGCGGGCGGCTGCTGTGGAGGTTAGCGCCAAGCTGGCTGGTCAGCCAGTCGCGGCGGGGTGAAGTCGATCACACAGGCGCCGGCGGCTCGATCTCGCGCTTGAGGATCTTGCCGGTGGGGCCCTTGGGGAGGTCGTCGAGGAACCAGACGATCCGCGGGTACTTGTAGGCGGCGATCTGCTCCTTGACGAAGGCGCTGACCTCATCGGCGCCCAGCTCCTCGCCCTCGTGGAGGACGACGGCGGCGCCGATCTCCTCGCCCCACTCGTCGTGGGGGACGCCGACGACCGCGGCTTCGCGGATCTTCGGGTGCTCGTAGAGGACCTCCTCGACCTCGCGCGGGTAGACGTTGTAGCCGCCGCGGATGATCAAGTCCTTCTTGCGGTCGACGATGTAGAAGTAGCCGTCCTCGTCGGCGCGGCCCATGTCGCCGCTGTGGAACCAGCCGCCGCGCATCGCCTCGGCGGTGGCGTCGGGGCGCTGCCAGTAGCCCTTCATGATGTTGTGGCCGCGAATCACGATCTCGCCGACCTCGCCCTGGGCGACCGGGTTGTCGCCCTCGTCGACGACCCGCATCTCGACGCCTTCGATCGGGGTGCCGATCGAGCCGGCCTTGCGCTCCTTGTCCGGGTGGTTGGAGCAGGCGACCGGTGAGGTCTCAGAGAGGCCGTATCCCTCCATCACCTTCGCCCCGAAGACGTCTTCGAAGCCGCGCAGCACCTCGACTGGCATCGAGGCGCCGCCGGTGATGCAGATGCGCAGCGAGGAGGTGTCGTAGCTCTCGCGCTCGGGGTGGTGGAGCAGGGCGCCGAACATCGTCGGCACGCCGTAGAAATGGCTGACGCTGTCGCGCTGCATCGTCGCCAGCGCCTCGCCGGGGTCGAAGCGCGACACCAGGGCGAGGCAGGCGCCGACCTTCAGCGAGGCGTTCATGCCTACCGTCTGGCCGAAGGAGTGGAAGAGCGGCAGGGCGCCGAGGACGACATCGCCCTGTTCGATCTCGCTGGTGGTGCGGCTGGAGACGTCGGCGTTGCGAAAGAGGTTGAGGTGGGTCAGCTCGGCGCCCTTCGGCTTGCCGGTCGTGCCCGAGGTGTAGAGGATCACCGCGGTGTCGTCCTCGGCGGTGTCGACGAGGCCGGGAGTGGGCTCGAGGTCCGCCAGGGTCGAGGCGAAGGAGGTCGGCTCGACCTCGATCAGCTCCGCGCCCGCGTCGGCGGCCCCTGCGCGCGCCTCGTCGGCGAAGCCGTGCCAGGCGAGCAGCAGCCCCGCGCCCGAGTCCTCCAGGTAGAAGGCAATCTCACGACGCTTCAGCAGCACGTTCATCGGCACCACTACGGCGCCCGCCCGCAGCGCGCCGTAGTAGGCGACCGGGAACTCCGGCACGTTGGGCAGCATCACCCCGACCCGGTCGCCGGGCGCGATCCCGTTTTCGCCGAGCAGCGCCGCCAGCTGGCCGCTGCGTCGGGCGAGCTCGCCATAGCTCAGCTCGGCCTCGCCGAGGCGGATCGCCGGACTGTCCGGCGACCGCCCGGCGCTCTCGGTGAGCAGCGACGCGAGGTTGAGCCCCACTTTGCCTCTACGGCTTGAGGAAGTGGTGGACCGGGAACTCCTTGATGTCGGGCGGTCCCTGGAACGCCCCCTCGCCCAGCTCCTGGATCGCCGGTCCCAGGCGCGAGCCCTGAAAGCGATCGAAATGATCGCGCGACTCCCAGAAGTCGATGATGCCCCAGCCGCCGTCGATCGGCCCGGCAGAGTGGAAGATCAGCCCCTCCGGTGGGTCATTGTCGATGTCCAGGTGGCTGTGCACCGCGTCGTACTGCTCCTGTGCGCCGCCCTCGAATTTGAGTCTCAGTCCTATCGCCATCTCGCTCTCCTTGTTCGTTGACCCGTTGCGCGAGCATAGCCCGCTCCCGAGCCGATCGATGGCTTGCCGGCCTGGATATGCTCACGCGATGGAGGATCTGGGCGCGCCGAGCTCTTATCTCGCCCTTGCCGAGGGCGTGCCCGTCTATTCGAGCGACGGGAGCGAGGTCGGCAAGGTCGAGCACGTCCTCGCCGTGCCCGACGACGACATCTTCGACGGCATCGTGCTGGACACCAGCGTCCTGCCCGGCGGCCACCGGTTCGTCGACGCGCCGGAGGTCGGGGAGATCCACGAGCGCGGGGTCATGCTGAAGATCGACCTGGAGGCCGCGCACGCGCTGCCGCAGCCGAGCGCAAACCCGGGCGCGATCGAGGTCGGGCCGGACGACATGGTCAAGGGCGGCCACGACAAGCTCCGCCGCGCCTGGGACCTGATCTCCGGCAAGGGCTGAGCCGGAGCCCGCGGGACCACGGATCGCGTCCGCCGCGATTTCCCTAGGATGGCGCCTCGTGAAGTCGCTGACGCTGATCATTGCCCTGTGCGCTGCGCTGGCGGTTGCCGTCGCCGGTTGCGGCGGCAGCAGCAGCACCTCCACCGGTTCGACCGAATCCGAATCGACCGCTTCGTCCGAATCCACCGCGGCGACGAAGAGCAAGACGAAGCCGAAGGTGACGGTGCCGAAGGGCGCTCCGCCGAAGAAGCTCGAGATCAAGGAAATCGAAGCTGGCACCGGCGCCGAAGCGAAGTCCGGCGACGAAGTGACCGTTCAGTACGTCGGCGTCGGCTACGAATCCCGCAAAGAATTCGACTCCTCGTGGAGCCGCAACGAACCGTTCCCCGTCAGCCTCGGCGCCGGCCAGGTGATCCCGGGCTGGGAACAGGGCATCGAAGGGATGAAGGTCGGCGGCCGTCGCGAGCTGATCATCCCCCCCGAACTCGCCTACGGCCCAGCCGGCTCGCCGCCCGCGATCGGCAAGAACGAAACGCTGATCTTCGTCATCGACCTGCTCGCCGTTAAGTAGAGCCGAGCGGCGGCATGAGCCGCTCGATCTTCGCCGAGAGGTTCGCCGCCCAGGGACTGGCCGGTGCGCATGGGCACGACGCCGCCGGCGTCGCCGAGCGTTTGCTCGCCGTCCAGGGCCAGGACCCCCGCGGGGCACGCCTTGCGGTCCGCGCCCGCACGGAGGGCCTGGCGGCCGGCGACGTGGATCGGGCGCTGAGCGAGGAGCGCTCGCTGCTGATCACCTGGCTCAACCGGGGGACCCTGCACCTCGTCCGCAGCGAGGACTTTCCGTGGCTGCACGCGCTGACGACCCCGCCGCTCTTCACGTCGGCCACGCGGCGCCTTGCCCAGGAGGGCGTGTCGCCCGATGCCGCCGAGCGCGGCGTGGCGACGGTCGAGCGGGCGCTCGCCGAGGAGGGGCCTCTCAGCCGCCTGCAGCTTCGAGAGCGCCTCGACGCGGCCGGCGTGCCGACCGACGGCCAGGCTCTGATCCACCTCCTCTTCCTGACGACGCTGCGCGGGATCGCCGTGCGCGGCCCGATCGTGGGCAAGCACCACGCCTACGTCCTCGTCGGCGACTGGCTTGGGCCGCTCGGGCCGGTCGACCGAGACGCCGCCCTCGCCGAGCTGGCCCGCCGCTACCTCGTCGGCCATGCCCCGGCAGACGATCGCGACCTCGCCAGGTGGGCGGGGTTGCCGCTGCGGGATGCCCGCGCCGGGCTGGCGGCGATCGCCTCGGAGCTGGTCGAGCGCGATGACGGCCTGTTGCATCTCGCCGCACAACCTCCGCTGGCGGAGATCCCCGTTCCGCGACTATTGGGTGCCTTCGATCCGGTCCTGCTCGGCTGGGTCTCACGCGAGGCGATCCTCGGCCCCCACACCCAGTTGGTCACCACCAACGGCATCTTCCGCCCCTTTGCGATGGTCGACGGCCGCGCCGTCGCTACCTGGAAGCTGAGCCGCGGCAGGGTCACGATCGAGCCCCTGGGCCCAATCGCCAAGAAGGCCATGGCCGCCCTCGAAGCCGACGCGGCCGACGTCGAGCGCTTCATGGCGACTTGAGCATCTGTCCTGTCCGCCAACGGGCGCATTCTGCGCGCCACGGGCGCGCCGTCGGGTCCTACCGTGGGCCGCATGGAGCAACTGATCGCACCGGCATCCCAGCGGTATGCTGATTGCATGACACAGCAAATAGCGATTCGCATACCGGATGACCAGTTGCGAGCCCTGGACAACGCGGTCGAGGCAGGTAGCTTCGAGAGCCGGGCAGATGGAGTGCGCCAGGCGCTGACGCGACTGCTGGGCGAGTTGCGTGAGCAGGAGATAGCCGAGGAATACCGTCAGGCATACACCCGCTACCCGGAGGATCCGGCCGTAGGGGAGGCTGGCGCGAAACTGATGGCCGAGGCTTTCAAGCGGGAGGAGGGCAGGTCGAATTGAGCCTCGTCGATCGCGGCGACATTTTCGATGCTGACATCCCTGGGCTTGGCGTACGGCCGGTGGTCGTCATCACGCGCCAGGTGGCGATTCCCGTGCTCTCCGCCGTCGGCGTGGCGATGATCACCTCGACCGTGCGCGGCATCGCCAGCGAGGTGCCCCTCTGCTCTGAACATGGCCTGGAACATGCCTGCGTCGCCAATTGCGACAACCTCTTCACCCTAGCCAAGGCCCGCCTCGGCAAGCGGCGCGGCTTCCTCCCCCTCGAGGATCTCGATCGCCTCGACAAAGCCCTGCGCTTCGCCCTTCAACTCGACTGATCTGACCCCGCCGGGGAACCTGGGCTCAGGCCGCATTGCCGCGTGCGTTGGGCAACCGGGGATTTCACAACGCTGACGCGGGTATGCGAAAGGATCGAGGCCTCTACTCAGCGCGAAAAGGAGACGAGATGGGACAGCCAGTAGTCCACTTCGAGGTGATCGGCAAGGACGGCGAGAAGCTGCAGAGCTACTACGCCGACCTCTTCGATTGGAAGGTCGATGCGAGCAACGAGATGAAATACGGCTTGGTCGATCGCGAAACCAACAGCAATGCCGACGGCATCGGCCTCGGCGGCGGCATCGGTCAGGGCCCGGAGGGCTACGGCGGCCACGTCACCTTCTACGTCGAAGTCCCCAGCGTCGAGGAGGCCCTGAGCAAGGCCGAGTCCCTGGGCGGGAGCCGCGTGATGGGGCCCGAGACGATCATGGGCCGCATGGTCCTGGGCCAGTTCAAAGACCCCGATGGCAACGTGATCGGCCTGATCGAGGGCGGCGAGTAAGGCGCGGCCCCGGGCTCGTTTCGAGGTCGTACCGAATAGGTTTCCGGCGTGGAGCTCGAGAATCTTTGGGGGTTGCACCATCGCGGCGGGATTGATTTCCTCGGCGAGGAGATCATCGCCGTAGGGTGGCCCGATGCCGGCGATCTGACCGAGCTGTCGGAGGACCGGGAGCAGTTCAAGGCTCGGCTGCGCGAGACCTTCCCGGCGAGGAGCGAGGCGTGGGTTGCCAACGCGGCGGGGCAGCTCCTCCGCTTTCGGCGCGTCATGCAGCCCGGGGAGCTCGTCATCTACTCCCACAAGGCGGATCGCACCATCAACATCGGTCGCATCTCCGGTGACTATTCCTACACGGCCGATGTTCGAGAGAGGTATCCGAATCGACGGCCGGTGGAATGGCTGAAGACGGGACTTTCCCGCGACGAGTTCTCCAGCGGCTGCCTCTATGAGGTGGGATCTGCCCTTTCCGTATTCACGATCAAGGAACATAGAGACGAGCTGCTCGCAAGGCTCGACGATGGCGAGGGGGCGGCAGAGGTCCGTGTCGCGGCAACGGCTCGGGAGCCGGTATCCGAGGACGAGCCGGACGTGGAACGTATTGGCCAGCTGACTGGCGATTTCATCCTCAAGACCTTCAGCACGGATCTGAAGGGCCACGATTTCGCGAAGTTCTGCGGTTGGTTGTTCGAGGCCCTCGGATACTCGGTTCGGGTCAGCGAGCCGGGCGCCGATGGTGGCATCGACATACGCGCAACCGAAGATCCCCTTGGGGTCGGTCGGCCCCTACTGAAGGTTCAGTGCAAGTCGGGTGGCGACAAATCGAGCTCCAGTGAAGTCCAAGCGCTCAATGGCACGCTGGCGGACTCCGAGTTGGGGGTCTTCATCGCTGTAGGCGGCTATTCGCCCCAGGCCCATCAGGCGGCTCGCGGAATGCCGAAGATGCGGCTCATCGGGCCGGAGGAGCTGACTGAGCTGGTGCTCGCCCACTATCCGCAGCTGCCCGATGCGGCCAAGCAGGCGATTCCGTTGCGCCGCGTCTGGATGCCGGATAGACCGGCCGCGAGTGACTGAGCGCGGGTAGAAGCTAAAAGCCCAGCTTGGGGCTGCGCCAGGGATGTGTGAGGCGCGCGGCGAGATCGTCGGCCAAGCCCGCGATCGGGACTCGCGTCTGCTCGAGCGAGTCTCGGTCGCGGAGGGTGACGGTGTCGTCTTCCATCGTCTGGTGGTCGACGGTGATGCCCCAGGGGGTGCCGATCTCGTCCTGGCGGCGGTAGCGCTTGCCGATCGAGCCGCCCTCGTCGAACTCGGCGGGCATGCGGGCGCGCAGCTCGCTGAAGATCTCGCGGGCCTTCTCGGGCATGCCCTCCTTGGAGACGAGGGGGAGGACCGCCACCTTGTTCGGGGCGAGGCGGGGGTGGAGGCGCAGCACGGTGCGCTGGCGGCCCTCCACTTCCTCGACCTCGTAGGAGTCGACCAGGAAGGCGAGGGTGGCGCGGTCGGCGCCGGCGGCCGGCTCGATCACGTGGGGGACGTAGCGCTCTTTGCTCTGCTGGTCGAAGTACTCGAGCTTCTCGCCGCTGAACTTGGCGTGCTGGGTGAGGTCGAAGTCGCCGCGGTTGGCGATCCCCTCCAGCTCCGACCAGCCGATCGGGAAGAGGTACTCGACGTCGCTGGTGCCCGACGAGTAATGGGAGAGCTCGTCCTGATCGTGCGGGCGCACGCGTAGGAACTCGGGGCGGATGCCGAGCTCGGTGTACCAGCGCTCGCGCTCCTCGATCCAGGTTCGGTACCAGCGCTCGGCGTCGGCAGGCGGGACGAAGAACTCCATCTCCATCTGCTCGAACTCGCGGGTGCGGAAGATGAAGTTGCCGGGGGTGATCTCGTTGCGGAAGGACTTGCCGATCTGGGCGATCCCGAAGGGCGGCTTCTTGCGGGCGAAGCCGAGCACGTTCTTGAAGTTGATGAAGATGCCCTGCGCGGTCTCCGGCCGCAGGTAGACCTCGGATCCCTCTCCGGCGACCGGCCCGACGTGGGTCTCGAACATCAGGTTGAACTGCCGCGGCTCGGAGAGCTCGCCGCCGCACTCCGGGCAGCGCAGCGCGGCGTCGGGGTCGCCGCCCTCGGCTTCGACCGCCTCGCGCAGGTGGTCCTCGCGCCAGCGCTTCTTGCACTTGCCGAGGCACTGGACCAGCGGGTCGGTGAAGCCTGCAAGGTGCCCCGACGCCTCCCAGACGCGCGGGTGCTGGAGGATCGCCGAGTCGAGAGCGACGATGTCGTCGCGCTCCTGCAGCATCGCCCGCCACCACTCGGCCTTGACGTTGTTCTTCAGCAGCACCCCGTAGTGGCCGTAGTCGTAGGTCGAGCCGAGGCCGCCATAGATCTCCGAGGAGGGGAAGACGAAGCCGCGCCGCTTGCAGAGCGCGACGATCTCCTCCATCGAGACATCGGTCGGGCGCTTCTCCTCGGCTGCCGCCATCGAGGAACCGTATAGAGGCGTCGCCTGCAGGGCGTGCCTGGCGGCGGCCCTGCCCGCGCCCGGCTGCGATAATCGCCCGCCCGATGCCGATCTACGAGTACAAGTGCGACAACGGCCACGTCTTCGACGTGATCCAGCGGATGAGCGACGATGCGCTTACCGAGTGCCAGGAGTGCGGCGCTCCCGCCGTGCGCGTCCTGCATCCCGTAGCCGTCCACTTCAAGGGCTCCGGCTTCTACAACACCGACTACGGCAAGAAGAAGAAGGGCGCCAACGGCGGCTCCTCCGAGGGCGGGGGCGATTCGAAGGGCTCGGGCGATTCGAAGGGCTCCGAGTCGAAGTCGAGCGACTCGAAGTCAACGAGCGACTCGACGACTAAGGCCGCGGCAGCAGAAGATTGATCGAGCAGAAGATTGATCGATTGATGACCCCATAGGGTCACGAATCGATCAGACTTTCTTGAATCAGCCGTTGAGCAGGCGGTGGACGGCGCGGCGACGGGTGGCCTCCGGGATTTCGACGCTGCCGCCGGGACCTTCGGGGTTGCAGTCCGAGTGGGCGCCGGCGCAGAGCACGTCGGTGGGGGCGCTGCCGCCGATCGCCGCCGAGAGGATCAGCTGCGGCATGGTCAGGAAGCCCATGTCGCTGACGAAGGCTTTCGGCGCGTCCCAGCCGATGATCGGGCCGTGGATGAAGTTGTAGGGGAGGCGCAGCGGGTCGGTGAGGCGGTCCTTGACCCCGTTGATCACCCGCTGTTGGGCCTGGGCGCGTTGAAAGTCGCTGTAAGGGAACGAGTAGGCGCTCTTGCCGGGGCCGGGGCATTCGCTCGGCTCGCGCACCCGCGAGTAGGCGAGCGCCTTTTCGCCGTCGAGGGTGTTCTCGCCCTTGGCCAGTCGCAGCGATACCCCGCCCTGGCCACCGCCGGCGCCGCCGGAGATGTCGGCGCAGAGCTTGTGCGGGACGTCGACTTCGACCCCGCCGACGGCGTCGATCAGCTTTTCGAAGCCGGTGAAGTCGACGATCGCGACGTGGTCGACCTGGATGCCGAGGAAGCCTTCAACCGCTTCGATCTCCGCCTTGGCGCCGCCGTAGGCAAAGGCGGCGTTGATTTTCTGCGGGCTCTGGCCGGGGATTTCGGCGTAGCTGTCACGCGGGATCGAGAGTTTGCGGAAGGCGCCGCCCCCGGCGCGGATCAGCATCAGCGTGTCGGCGCGGAACTGTCCGTCTTCGCAGCCGTCGTGGGGCGCGTCGCCGTGGGCCTGCTGTTCGAAGCACTTCTGCGAGGGCGCCCCGGTTCCCTTGGTGTCGGGCGGACGCGCGTCGGTGCCGAGCACGAGGATCGTCTGGGCGCTGGGCAGCAGGAAGGGGTTGCCGTGCAGGGCGTCCTTGGCTTCGCTGGAGAGCTTGAACGACTGCAGCTGGGCGGAGACGGCGAAGGCGAGGAAGCTGAGCAGGATCCAGCCGAGCGCGACGATCCCGATCCACTTGAGGACGCGCTTGGCGGTCCAGCGGCGGGGCGGGCCCGAGCGATCTGGCTTGGGCGACTTATTCCGCCGCCACCATTTCGGCGCGCGCGGCGTCCGCTCTCTGAGGCCTGAGAGATCGGGGGACCGCAACCCTGACAAGCGGCCCTTCCGGGACCGGTAGACCTTGTACTCGGGCGGCCCGGAGGGCTGCTGCTCGCCATTGTCGGCCATGAAAAGTTGAGAGTCTCTCTGAAAATCCTCGCGCACGCCTGGCGGCGGCGGGCACTTCGCAGTGCGGCATCCTCAGTCGGCCGAATAGCGTCGCTATTCGGCCTCGCTGCGTCCCGGCCCCGCTCGGTCCGGCGCTCGCCAGTCGCACACGCCAATTTTCAGAGAGACTCTCAGAAATGTCGGTCGATGCCAGCGAAATCATCGGAGTTGACCTCGGCGGGACGAAGATGCTGCTCGGCGTCCTCAACCGCGATTCGAAGGTGCTCTGGGAGAGTCGCGAGGCTTCGACCGGCCAGACCGAGGACGAGCTGGTCGACCTGCTCGTGCGTGAGATCGAGGAGGCGCGGGGGAAATGTCCGGGCGCCGATGCGGTTGGGCTCGGCATTCCGGCGACGATCGACCACGACAAGGGCATCGCGGTCTCGGCGGTCAACCTGCCGCTGGAGAACCTGCCGATCCGCGATCTCGTCACCGAGCGCACCGGCCTGCCGGCCTTCGTCGACAACGACGCCACCGTCGCGGCCCTGGCCGAGCACCTCTACGGCGCCGCGCGGGGCGCCGAAAACGCGGTGATGCTGACGATCGGCACCGGGATCGGCGGCGGCCTGATCCTCGGTGGCGAGGTCTACCGCGGCTCCACCGGCGCCGGCGCCGAGCTGGGCCACGTGGTGATCGAGGCTGACGGGCCGCCATGCCAGGGCAACTGCCCCGGTCGCGGCTGCATCGAGACGCTCGCCTCCGGCACGGCGCTCGGACGCCAGGGGCGAGCCGCGGCCGAGCGCGAGCCGGACTCGGCCCTGGGCGCGATGCTCGCCGGCGGCGAGGCGATCGACGGCAAGGCGGTCACCGAGGCCGCGCTCGGTGGCGATCGGACCGCGCGCGCCGTCTTCGACCTGATCGGCTCCCGGCTCGGCGTGGTCCTGACCAGCTTCGCCAACATCTTCGAGCCCGAGGTCTTCGTGATCGGCGGTGGCGTGATCGCGGCGGGCGACCTGCTGCTCGAGCCGGCCCGTCGCGAGCTCGCTGCGCGGGCGCTGCCGCCGATGAAGCGCATTCCGGTCGTCGCCGCCGAGCTGGACGCCGACGCCGGCATGATCGGCGCCGCGGCGATGGCGCGGATCGAGCTGGAGCGGGGCTGATGCCGGGCGAGCTGATCGTCTGCCCGACCCCGATCGGCAACCTCGACGACGTCAGCCCCCGCGTCCGCGACGCGCTCGTCAGCGCCGACTGGATCGCCTGCGAGGACACCCGCCGCACGGGAGGCCTGCTCGACAAGCTCGGCATTCGTCCGGCGCCGCCGCTGATCTCCAATCACGAGGGCAACGAAGCGGCTCGCGCCACCGAGCTGGCCCAGCGGATCGAGCGCGGCGACCTGGTCGCGCTCGTCTCCGACGCCGGCATGCCGGGGATCTCCGACCCCGGCTACAAGCTGATCCGCCGCTGCATCGACCGCAGCCTCGACATCACCGTGCTGCCCGGCCCCTCGGTGGTGCCGGTGGCGCTGGTCGCCTCCGGCCTGCCCACCGACCGCTGGCGCTTCGAGGGCTTCCTGCCGAAGCGCTCCGGTGAGATGGAGCGGGTGCTGCGATCGGCCGAGACCGTGGTCGCCTTCGAGTCGCCGCGGCGGGTGGGCGAGTCGCTCGGCGCCCTTGCCGCGATCGCCCCGGACCGCCCGGCCGCGGTCTGTCGCGAGCTGACCAAGATGCACGAGGAAGTCGCCCGCGCCTCGCTTGCCGAGCTGGCACGGCGCTTCCGCGGCGACGTCAAGGGCGAGATCGTCCTGGTGATCGGCCCCGCCGCCTCCGAGGACCACGACCACGACATCGGCTTCGCCGTCGATGCCCTCCGCCACCTGGTCCAGTCCGGCGCGCGGCCGCGCGCCGCGGCCAGCGTGGTCGCGGCGCTGACCGGAACCCGGGCGAACGATCTCTACCGCGCCCTGACCGGCCGCGAGCCCCGCCGCTGAGCGTCTACTAGCCTGGCTCGCAGTGTCGTACTTCATCACTACCCCGATCTACTACGTCAACGCCGAGCCGCATCTCGGCCATGCCTACTCGACCCTGGCCGCCGACGTGCTTGCCCGCCACATGCGCCAGCGCGGCGAGGACGTCTTCTTCCTCACCGGCACCGACGAGCATGGCGAGCCGATCGAGACGGCGGCCGAGCGGGAGGGGATCTCGCCGCAGGAGCTGGCCGATCGCAACGCCGAGAAGTTCCGCGCGCTGATGCCGATCATCGATGCCAGCAACGACTTCTTCATCCGCACCTCCGACCCGCGCCACAAGGAGCAGGTGGCGACGATCATGCAGCGCGTCTACGACAACGGCTGGGTGACCAAGGGCACCTATGAAGGCTGGTACTGCCCGCGCTGCGCCGACTTCAAGACCGAGCGCGAGCTCGGCCCCGGCCAGACATGCGCGATCCACGAGATCCCGCTCGAGCGGGTGTGGGAGGAGAACTGGTTCTTCCGCCTCTCCGCCTTTCAGGAGCGGCTCGAAGCCCTCTACGCGGAGCGTCCCGACTTCGTCGTGCCCGATTTCCGCCGCAACGAGGCGGTCTCCTTCATCAAGGGCGGGCTCGAGGACGTCTCGCTCTCGCGGCCGACGCTGAAATGGGGGCTGCCGCTGCCCTGGGACCCCGGGCAGCGGATGTACGTCTGGTTCGACGCGCTGCTCAATTACGTGACGGCGCTGACCTTTGCCCGCGAGGGCGAAGACCTGACCGAGCGTTACTGGCCAGCCGCCCTGCATGTGATGGGCAAGGACATCCTCAAGTTCCACGCGGTGATCTGGCCGGCGCTGCTCTGGGCCGCCGACCTGGAGCCGCCGCGGCGGATGGCGATCCACGGCTACCTGCTGATGGGCGAGAAGAAGATGTCGAAGTCGCTCGGCAACGTGCTCGACCCCTTCGAGGTGATTGAGCGCTTCGGCGCCGACGCGCTGCGCTACTACTGCTTCCGCGAGGTCAGCTTCGGCCAGGACGGCTCGATCTCCACCGCGGGCTTCGAGGCCCGCTACGAGACCGAGCTGGCCAACGACTTCGGCAACCTGGCCAGCCGCATCCTGGCGATGGTCGAGCGCTACCGCGCCGGCGTCGTGCCGGAGGCGGCGATCGACGCCGTGCTCGCCGAGGACTTCGAAGGCGCCGTGCCGCGCTTCCGCGAGCTGCTCGATCGTGCCGAGCTGACCCAGGCGCTCGAGGAGGCCTGGAAGCTGGTTCGCCGCCTCAACCGCTTCGTCGAGGAGACGCAGCCGTGGGTCCTGGCCAGGGACGAGGCCGATCCCGAGCGCCTCGACGAGGTCCTCTACAACCTGGTCGAGGGCCTGCGGGTGACGACGCTGCTGCTCGTCCCCTACCTGCCGCGCAGCAGCGAGACGCTGCTCGCCGCGCTCGCCGAAGAGGGCCGCGGGCTGGCCGAGCTGGGGTCGCGGCCCGGCGGCCAGGCAGTCGAGCGGATCCCGGCGCTCTTCCCGAAGATCGAGCCGCCGACCTGATGGATGTCCCGGTGCTCGCCATCTCCGGCCTGCGCAAGAGCTACCGGGGGCAGGAGGCGCTGGCGGGGATCGACCTCGAGGTCGGGGCAGGGGAGCTGGTCGGCCTGCTCGGCCCCAACGGGGCCGGCAAGTCGACCCTGACCAAGATCGCCTGCGGCCTGGTGCGCCCGAGCGCCGGCCGCGCCGAGGTGCTCGGCAGGCCAGCGGGCTCGCCGCCGGCGCGCGCCGTGCTCGGCTACCTGGCGGAGCTCTTTCGCTTCCCCGGCTGGTGCTCCGCCGATGAGCTGCTGCGTCTGCACCAGCGGCTCGCCGGTTCCTCCGGCGGTGCCGCTGAGCGAGCGGAGCTGCTCGAGCTGGTCGGCCTCGGCGACGTCGCGGGCAAGCGCGTCGAAGCGATGTCGAAGGGGATGCAGCAGCGTTTGGGAATCGCCCAGTCGCTGGTCGGCTCGCCGCGGCTGCTGCTGCTCGACGAGCCGACCAGCGCCCTCGACCCGGTCGGGCGCCGCATCGTCCGCGGCCTGCTCGAGGAGGTCCGCGGCCGCGGCGTCGCGGTCCTGCTCAACTCGCACCTGCTCAGCGAGGTCGAGCTGGTCTGCGACCGGGTCGCGATCATCGCCCGCGGCAGGCTGATCAAGGCCGGCCGGCCCGAGGAGCTCGCCGGCCCCGGCGGGGTCGAGGTCGAGACGGGGTCCGGCGTCAGGGTCTTCGAGGGCGCTGCCCGCGAGGACGCGCCGCGCATCGTCGGCGAGCTGGTCGCCGCCGGCGAGCGGGTCTACCGGGTCGAGGTCCGCCACAGCTCGCTCGAGGAGGTCTACCTCGAGGCGGTCGGGGGGCAGACCGGATGACGCCCTCGCCGCTGCGCTCGGCCATAACGGTGATCGGCCTCTCGATCCAGGAGGGCATTCGCAGGCGCGTCTTCCTCGCGGTCCTGGTGCTGACCCTGGGCTTCCTCGCGCTCTACGCCCTCGGCGCCCACTTCGCCTTCCAGGGTGCCCGCGAATTCGCCGGCGGCGAAGAGAAGATCCTCGACCCGAAGGCGTTCACCGGGGCGACGATCTTCGGCCTGGCGATGTTCGCGACCCTCTTCCTCGGCGCCGTCCTGGCCGTCTTCCTCACCCTTGGCGCGGTCCGTGGCGATGCCGAGACGGGGTTGCTGCAGCCGCTGGTCGTCCGCCCGATCGGACGGACGACGATGCTGCTGGCGCGCTTCTCCGGCGCGGCGCTGCTCTCGGCCGCTTACGTCGTCCTCGTCTACTTCGCGGCCTGGGGAATCACCCGGGCGACCGGCCAATGGTCACCGGACCACCTCTTCGGTCCGGCGCTGGCGCTCGCCCTCGGCGTCGCGATCGTTGCCGCGCTCTCGCTGCTGGCGTCGACCCTGTTCAGCGTCACCGCGCAGGGGATCGTCGTCTTCATGGTCTTCGGCGCCGGGTTGACCGCAGGGCTGCTGGCCCAGATCGGCCACGCGATCCACTCCGACTCGCTGCACGAGATCGGACGCGTCGCCAGCTGGGCGCTCCCTTTCGAGGGCCTCTACGCCGCCGGCCTCCACGCCCTGATCTCGAATACCTCGGGACTGACCGGCGTCGTCCTGCAACTGGGCCCCTTCGGGGGCTCCGAGGCTGCCGGCCCTGGGCTGATCGCCTGGGCCTTCGCCTACATGCTGGGCGTGCTCGCGATCGCGGCGCTGGCTTTCTCGCGGCGCGACCTCTGAGCTCCGCCCCTTGCACCCCGAGGCTAGCTGTCTGTGAGAGCGTCCGGGGTGAGTTGACTTGGCGCGGTGTAGCCGCAGAGGGCCATCGTCAGGTCCAAATCGGCGAGGACCGTCTTGAGGACGGTTTCGACGCCTGCCTGGCCCTCCAAGGCGAGGCCCCAGATGTAGGGGCGGCCGAGGCAGACCGCGTCGGCGCCGAGGGCGAGGGCCTTGATCGCGTCGCTGCCGCCGCGGATGCCGCTGTCGAAGAGGATCGTCAGGTCCTCGCCGACGGCCTCGACGATCGCCGGCAGCGCGTCGAGCGAGCCGATCGCGCCGTCGACTTGGCGTCCGCCGTGGTTGGAGACGACGATGCCGTCGGCTCCGCGCCGCGCCGCCTCGCAGGCGTCGTCGGGGTGCTGGATCCCCTTCAGCACGATCGGCAGCTCGGTCTGCCCGCGCAGCCACTCGAGGTCGCTCCAGTCGAGCGAGGGTTCTCCCCGGATGCCGAGGAAGTGGCCGGTGGCCGCGCCGACGTCCTCCTCGGGCGGGCGCTCCAGCCCGGCGCGGAAGACCGGGTCCGCGAAGAAGTTGGCGACGCCCAGCCCATGGAGGTAGGGAACCCAGGCCTGCTGCAGGTCGCGCGGCTTCCAGCCGGGCACGAAGGTGTCGACGGTGAGGACGATCGCGCCGTAGCCGGCCGCCTCGGCGCGGCCGATGAAGCTGGCGGCGAGGTTCCTGTCGTTCGGCAGGTAGAGCTGGAACCAGCGGGGGGCGTTTTCGCCCCCCGCTGCGGCGATCTCCTCGAGGCTGAAGTGCGAGACGGTGCTGGCGATCATCGGCACCCCGAGGCCGGCGGCGGCCCGAGCCGTGGCCAGCTCGCCGTCGGGATGGACGACCTTTTGGACGCCGATCGGGGCCAGTAGCAGCGGCGCCGGCATCGCCGTGCCCAGCAGCTCCACCGAGAGGTCGCGGTCGGCGATGTCGCGCAGCATTCGCGGCACGATCCGCCGGCGGCGGAAAGCCTCGCGGTTGGCTTCCATCGTGTCCTCGTCGCCGGCGCCGGCGAAGACGTAGGCGGCGGCCCGCTCGTCCATCGCCTCCGCCGCGGCCCGCTCCAGCTCGGCTATCGAGACGGGGAGCGAGGGCGTCTCGCCGCCGAGGCCGCGAGCGTAGATCTCGCTGTTGTAGTCGGCGAAGTCGACCATGCCGCGGAGGCTATCCCCCTCTGGCCCGGACCTGCGGGCGAGGATAGGCTGATGTCCCGTGATCGACTCCCACACGCATCTCTTCCTCTGCGAGCGCCCCGAGGCCGAGGTCGTCGCGGCGGCGCGCGCGGCGGGAGTCGAGCGGATGCTCAACGTCGGTCTCGACGCCAAGTCCAACTTGGCCGCGATCGCCGGCGCCGAGCGCTACGAGGACGTCTTCGCGACAGTCGGCTGCCACCCGACCGAGGCTGCCGGCTTCGACGATGCCCGGGCGGAGGAGATCGCTCGCCTCGCGGCCGAGAACGAGAAGGTGCGGGCGATCGGCGAGACCGGGATCGACTACTACCGGGAATCGGCAAGCCCGGCCGACCAGCGCCGCGCCTTCGAGGCGCAGATCGACATTGCCCGTGAGCGCGGCCTGCCGGTTGTCATCCACGCCCGCGACCCCGACGGGGAGACAGCTGCGACCGACGACGTCTTCGAGATCCTCGACGGGCGCGGCGACGGGGTGGCGGTGATCCTGCACTGCTTCCTCGCTCCCTGGCGGGTGCAGGACGCGATCGAGCGTGGCTGGCACTGCTCCTTCTCGGGAATCGTCACCTTTCCCAGCGCCGAGGAGCTGCGCGAGGCGGCGGCAAAGCTGCCCGACGAGCTCGTCCTGGTCGAGACCGACGCGCCCTACCTCGCTCCGCAGCCCGTGCGCGGCAAGCCCAACGAGCCCGCCCACGTCGTCTCCACCGCCGAGGCGCTCGCCGAGGTCCGCGGCATCTCCTACGCGGAGCTGGAGCGCACGGTCGAGGCCAACGCGCGGGCGCTGTTCGGCTGGTAGCTGTGGTTAAGGGACCTAGGCTCGGGCAGAACTTCCTGTCCGACCCGAACCTGCTCGACGCGATCGTCCGCGACGCTGAGCTTGGCGAGGGCAATGTCGTGCTCGAGGTCGGCGCAGGAGAAGGGGTGCTGACCGAGCGTCTTGCCGATATCGCGGACCACGTCCACGCGATCGAGCTCGACCGGCGTTTGGAGGGGGCGCTTGCGCCAGTCGCCGCCAGAGACAACGTGAGCCTGCATTGGGGCGACGCGATGGACTTCGATTTGGCCGGCCTCGATCCCCTCCCGATCGCGATCGTCTCCAACCTGCCCTACTCGGTCGCGACGCCGGTGATCCTGCGCACGATCGAGCAGCTGCCGACGGTGGGGCGCTGGACGGTGATGGTGCAGCGTGAGATCGCCGATCGGCTGCGCGCGGCTCCGGGAAGCCGAACCTACGGCTCGCCCAGCGTGGTCGTCCAGCTCGCCTGCGAGGTGAAGCTCCTGCGCAAGGTCGCCCCAGCCGTCTTCCGCCCGCGCCCCCGGGTCGACTCGGCGATCCTCGGCCTGCGGCGCATCGGGCCGGGCGCCGACCCGGCGACGCGCGAGCTGGTCCGCGCCGCCTTCGCGCACCGCCGCAAGGCGCTGGCCCGCTCGGTCGAGCACGTCCGGCCGGGCTCCCTGAGCGCGACCCGCGCGGCGCTGGAGGAGCTCGGTTTGGCCGCGGACGCCCGTGCCGAGGCGCTTTCGCCCGAGGATTTCGCCGCGCTATCGGCGAAGCTGCGCCCCGACCCTTGAGCAGCGACGCCATCCCGATGCAGATCCAAGCCCCCGCCAAGCTCAACCTCTGTCTCTACCTCGGTCCGTCGCGCGAGGGCGGTTTGCACGAGCTCTGCTCGCTGTTCGAGCCGCTCGCGCTGGCCGATCGGATCGAGGTCGGCGAGGCAGCGCACGACGAAGTCCTCTGCCCGATGGTCGAGGGCGAAAACCTCGCCGCGCTGGCGCTGGCGGCGCTGCGCGAGCGCGGCTGGGACGGCCCGCCGCAGCGGATCGAGATCGAGAAGCGGATCCCGGTCGCCGCCGGCCTCGGCGGCGGCAGCGCCGATGCGGCGGCGGTGCTGCGGCTGGCGGCCGGCCAGGTCGCCGACCTCGAGCAGATCGCGGCCGAGCTCGGAGCCGATGTGCCTTCGCAGCTGACCCCGGCGCCGGCGCTCGTCCAGGGCGCGGGTGAGAGGATCGAGCGCTTGCCCGAGCCCGCGCCGCACGCTGTTGTGCTGCTCCCCGACGGCGGCGGTCTCAGCACCGCAGCCGTGTTCGCCGAGGCCGACCGGCTCGGCCTCGGCCGCGACGCGACCGAGCTGGCTGCGCTGGCCGAGCGATTGCGCAAAGTGGCAGGCGCCGGCGCCTCGCCGCTCGCCTACCCCGAGCTGCTCGTCAACGACCTCGAGCCCGCGGCCCGCTCGCTGCGCCCACGGATCGGCGATGCCCTCGACGCGCTGCGCGCGGCCGGTGCGCCCCAGGCGCTGCTGACCGGCTCCGGGCCGACCGCATTCGGCCTCTTCGAGAGCCTCGCCGCCGCTCACGCCGCGGCGGATGCGCTCGGCCGCGACGACGCGATCGTCTGCGAGGCCGGCTACGAGCGCGGAGCGAATGAGCGAGATAGCCGGTCATGATGAGCGCGATTGAGCGGAGCGCGAAGGCAGTGTGTCTGCCGTGAAGCTGCCGGGCGAGAGCGGCGGCAACCGCAGGCGCCTGCTGATCGCGATCCTCATCGCGGCGGTGGCCGGCGGCTACTACCTGCTCAGCCGGGAGCTCGGCCACATCGACCTGCAGAACCTGCTCGAAGACGTCTCCAACACGCTCGGCGCCTGGACCTACCTGCTCGTCGGCGTCTTCGCCTTTGCCGAGACCGGCGCCTTCGTCGGCCTCGTCGTCCCCGGTGAGACGGTGATGCTGCTCGGCGGCGCGGTCGCCGGCCAGGGCGCGATCGACATCTACCTGCTGATCGCGATTGCCTGGTTCGCCGCCTGGGCGGGGGACACGACCAGCTTCTTCATCGGCCGCCGGCTCGGGCGCGAGTTCGTGCTCACGCACGGGCCGCGGGTCGGGATCGGCCACGAGCGCTTCGAAAAGGTCGAGGACTACTTCTCCCGCCACGGCGGCAAGACGATCTTCATCGGCCGCTTCATCAGCCTCGTCCGCGCCTTCGCGCCGTTCATCGCCGGCAGCTCGGGCATGCGCTACCGCGCCTTTGTGCCGTACAGCATCCTCGGCACCGGCCTCTGGGCCAGCGCTCACATCCTGGTCGGCTATTTCTTCTCGCGCAGCATCGAGAGCGCCGCCAAGTACGCCGGCCGCGGCGCCTTCGTGCTGGCGACGACGATCGTCGTCGTCGCCACCCTCGTCGTCGCGATCCGCTGGTTTCGGGACGAGCACAACCGGCGGGCCGCGGTGGCCTGGATGGAGCGCCGCGCGGCGACGGGCTGGATCGTCGTCCTCACCCGGCGCTTTCGCCCCCAGCTCGAGTTTCTCTGGGAGCGGGTGACGCCCGGAGGCACCTTCGGGCTCGAGTTCACCTCGCTGATGGCCGTCCTCGCCATCTCCAGCTTCGTCCTCGTCGCCTACGCGGTGATCGTCAACGGCGAACCGGGACCGACGCCGGGGGACACGACGGCGATAGAACTGGCCGAACGGCTGCAGGCGGGCTGGCTGACCGACGCCGCCAAGGCCTTCACCAACCTCGGCTCCTTTGCGGTCACCGGTCTGCTGGCCCTCCTTGCCGCAGCATTTCTTGCCGCCCGCCGCCGCTGGGCGGAGCTCGGCGTGCTGGTCGGCGGCGCGGCTCTGATCTTCGCCGGGGTGCACGGGCTCAAGGCCGCGGTCGACCGACCGCGGCCCGAAGGTGGCCTGATCGGCGTCTCGGGCTCGTCCTTCCCCAGCGGCCACGCCGCCTACTCGACCTTCTACGTCTGGCTGGCGGTGACGATCGTGATGCGGCTGCGCCCCGGCATGGCGCGCGGCGCCGCCGTGATCGCGGCGGGGATCGTGCTGACCGCGCTGGTCGGCCTCTCGCGCGTCTACCTCGGCGTTCACTACCTCAGCGACGTCAGCGCCGGCTGGGCGCTCGGGGTCGCCGCCTTCTCGCTCTGTGCCGCGGTGGCGCTGGTCATCACCACGGTACGGCAGAATGGGCGAGATGTTGTCGCTGGCGCTGCAGAAGATCAACCATGAGTACCTGCTCTTCGGCGCCGCCGGCCTGGTCAGCCTGAGCGCTTTCGTCGGCCTGATCCTGATGCCGGCGGTCAGCTCCTACGGGCGGTTGTGGGAGAAGGCCGCCGCCGGCTTCGTCTCCCTCTTCGTCCTCGCCGCCCTCGTCGTGGTCGGCATCGTCATCGGCCTCGCGGTCGTCTACTACTACAACGACATCCTCAATCTCCTCCACGGCAGGTAGCTGGGGATAATGGGGCATGCCAGCCGCCTCCAAAGGGCAGAAAAGCCCTGCAGTCGAGCAGAAGCCCGGGACCCTCGACGCACTCTCTGAAGCGGTCGAGTCGGGCGCCGGGCTGCCCGCATTGGCCCGCGCGGCCGCCAAGGCGCTCGGTGCCAGCGTTGCCCTGATCGACCGTTCCAGCGCCGTGCTGGCGGTGGCCGGGGCTTCGCCGGACCAGGAGAAGAAGCTGCTCGCCGGGGGCGAGGAGGTGACCCGGGTCGAGCTGCGGGTCGCCGACAGCGCCGTCGGCGAGCTGCGCTACCGCAGCGCATCGCCGCCCGAGGCGGCGATCGCCCGCATGGTGACGACGCTGCTGGCGCTGGAGCTGGAGCGCTCCCGCTCGCCCGAGTGGGAGAGCGAGGAGGTGGCGGGGGCCTTCGTCGTCGCCGTGCTCGCCCGCGCCGTCACCGACCGCGGTGACATCGTCGCTCGCGGCGCAGAGCTCGGCGCCGACCTCGAGCACGGCGCCGGGGTGCTGATCCTGCGCGCGGCACCGCGCGCGGCGCAGACCGGCGAGTGGCGGGCGCGGGTGCTGGTCCTGGCGCAGCGGGCGCTGCGCTCGCTTGCGCCCGGTTCATTGGCGAGCCCGGACGGGGAGGAGGCAGCGGAGATCGCGGTGATCGTCCCGGCCGAGGATGACGCGCGGCTCGAGCGCGCCGCCGCCGGGCTGGCGCGCGAGCTGGAAGACAGCCTCTCCGGCTTTCACCTGACGATCGGGCGCGGCCGCCACGCGGCCGATCCGGTCGACCTCTACCGCTCCGGCAACGAGGCGCGGCTGGCGGTCAACGTCGGCGAGGCCGAGGGCCGCCCGCTGCTCGCCTTCGAGGACACCGGCTCCTACCGCCTGCTGCTGCCGGCGATGAGCGAGGACCCGCGTGAGCTCGAACGCTTCTACGCCGAGACGATCGCGCCGCTCTCCGCCTACGACGAGCAGTACGAGACCGAGCTGGTGGCAACCGTCGAGGCCTACCTCGACAACGACGGCAACGTCGCCGCCACCGCCAAACAGCTCTTCACCCACCGCCACACGATCCGCTACCGCCTCGAGCGCGTCAAAGAGCTCTGCGGCCACGACGTCTCCGCCACCGAGGGCCGCGAGAAGCTCGGCCTCGGCCTCAAAACCATGCGCGTCCTCGGCATCGCCTCCCCGAGGGGCCCCGCGATGGAGCCCGGCTCCGAAGCCGGCCAGGTGCCCCGCGGCGGCGAGGAGTAGCCCCTCAGTTCCGGGAGGAGGGCTCGAACCCCCGCTTCCAGGACCAAAACCTGGCGTGCTGCCGATTACACCATCCCGGAACGAGCTTCGAGACTACCCCGGCGAAAAGTCTGATGGGTTCCTGCGCCTATAGGTCCATCAATCGATCAAAGTTTGGTCGATCGCGTCCGTGGGGGCGCTTAGGGTCCGCATATGGAGATGAATGCGGTGCAGATGGACCCGGAGGTTCGCGAGGGGCTGCGGCGCAGCTGGAAGGCGCTGATGGTCGTCGGGGTGCTGGCGATCTCGATCGGCTGCGTGGCGATCGTGGTGCCCGAGGTGGCCGCGGTCGGCACGGCGATCTTCATCGGCTGGATCCTCGTCGTCGCAGGCGCCTTCCTGGTCGCCGGGGCATTCATGGCGCACTCGATCGGGTCCGTGATCCTGCGCCTGCTCTGGGCGCTGCTGACCGTGGCGGTCGGCCTCTGGCTGATCGTGGAACCCCACAACGGCACGCTCACCCTGACCCTCGTCCTCGGCATCTACTTCCTCTTCATGGGCCTGACCCGGATCGCCGTCGCCTTTGCCGGCCGCGGTCAGCAGGGCGCCGGCCTGGTTGGGCTGAGCGGCGTCGCCGGCCTGCTGATCGGCATCCTCGTCCTCGCCAAGTTCCCCAGCTCCGCAGACTGGGCGATCGGCCTCCTGGTGGGCATAGACCTGATCTTCGCCGGCTGGACCCTGACCTCGGTCGCACTGGTAGGTCGGGACCTCTCCCGAGCTGACTGAGCCCAGCGGTCTGCAGGCGGACTCGCCGAAAGCTGAAAGCGCTCCTTCAGGCCTCCACTGGTTCGGATGCCATTAGACGAGGGTGGGGCGCCCCTGGAGCGCGCGGTCCTGTTTTCGCCGCGATATCCCACCCGAAAGCTCCATCTCCCATGACGGCGAAAACCCAGCAAGCGGAAGGGGCGCCCCACCCTCGTCCATCCCCTTTACGATCCACCAGTGGAGTCTCCCCTTGTGCTCGTGATGGCAGCGGGCGAGGGAACGCGCATGCGTTCCAGCCTGCCGAAGATGCTGCACCCGGTCTGCGGACGGGCGATGGTCGCCTGGCCGATCGTCGCTGCGCGCGAGGCGGGCGCCGGGCGCGTGGTGGCGATCGACTCGCCCGGCCAGAACATCGTCCCGGGCCTGCCCGACAAGGTCCAGATCGTCACCCAGCCGCAGCCCGACGGCACCGGCGGCGCGGTGCGCGCGGCGCTGCCGCTGATCGAGCAGGCCGAGACCGTCCTCGTGCTCTCGGGTGACGTGCCGCTGATCTCGGCCGAGACGATCTCAGCGCTGCTCGAGGCCCACGCCGCCTCCGGTGCCGCGGCGACGATGCTGACGATCGAGCTCGACGATCCAGGCTCCTACGGCCGAGTCGTCCGCGCCGCCTCAGGAGAGGTCGAGCGCGTGGTCGAGGCCAAGGCTGCCGGCGACGCGAGCGCCGAGCAGCTGGCGATCCGCGAGGTCAACGCCGGCACCTACGCCTTCCAGGCCTCGCCCCTCGCCGAGGCGCTCGCGGGGATCTCCAACGACAACGCCCAGGGCGAGTACTACCTGCCCGATGTGCTGCCGGCGCTGCGCGAGGCCGGCCAGGCTGTTGGCGCGCACCTCGCCGACGACCTCGCGGTGACGATGGGGGTAAACAACCGCGTCGATCTGGCTGCGGTCGAGGCGGAGGCGCGGCGTCGCATTCTCGAAGGCCACATGCTCGCCGGCGTCACCGTCGTCGACCCCGGCTCTACCTGGGTCGACGCCGAGGTCGAGATTGCCGCCGACGCGCGGATCGAGCCCGGCACCAGCCTGCGCGGCCAGACCACCGTCGGCGCCGGCTCCACGGTCGGCCCGCTCAGCACCCTGGTCGACTCCAGGCTCGGCGAGGGCGTCACCGTGCCCCACTCCTACCTGGCCGAATGCGTCGTCGGCGACGGCGCTCTGGTCGGGCCCTTCGCCTACCTGCGGCCCGGCGCCCAGCTCGAGCAGGGCGCCAAGGCCGGCACCTTCGTCGAGATCAAGAACTCGCGGATCGGCGAGGGCGCCAAGGTGCCGCACCTCGCCTACGTCGGCGATGCCGAGGTCGGGGCCGGCAGCAACCTCGGCGCCGGCACGATCACCGCCAACTACGACGGTTTCCGCAAGAACCGGACTACGATCGGCGAGAACGCCCGCCTCGGCGTTGACACGACGCTGATCGCGCCTGTAGAAGTCGGCGACGGCGCCTACACTGGCGCTGGCGCAGTGATCAAGAGCGACGTGCCCGAGGGGGCGCTAGCGGTGAGCGAGAACCAGCAACGGAACATCGAGGGCTACGCCGACCGCAAGGCGGCGAAGGTGCAAGAGGAGACCCCGTGAGCACGATCGAGGAGCGCCCAGAGACGGTGGCGGCGACCGCCATCACCCACGACTACTCGAAGCGGATGATGGTCTTCGGCGGCCGCAGCTCGATGGAGCTGGCCGCCAAGGTCGCCGGCAAGCTCGACGTCGACCTCGGACAGGTGACGTTGAAGACCTTCGCCAACGGCGAGGTCTATTGCCGCTACGAGGAGTCGATCCGCGGCGCCGACGTCTTCATCGTCCAGTCGACCTGCGCCAACGAACACTCGGGGATGACGCCGAACGACGCCCTGATCGAGCTGCTGACGATGATCGACGCAGCTCAGGGCGCCTCGGCGCACCGGATCATCGCTGTGATGCCCTGGTACGGCTACGCCCGCCAGGACAAGAAGTCGGCGCCGCGCGAGCCGATCTCGGCCCGCATCGTCGCCAAGTGCCTGGAGGGCGTCGGCGTCGACCGCGTCCTCACCATGGACCTGCACGCTGGTCAGGTGCAGGGCTTCTTCCACGTCCCGGTCGACCACATGACGGCGATGCCGATGCTGACCCAATGGTTCGCCGACCAGCACCGCGCCGAGGACCTGGTGATCGTCTCGCCCGACGCCGGCCGGGTCAAGACGGCGCGCAACTTCGCCCGCCGCATCGGCACCCACTGGGCCGTGATGGAGAAGGAGCGCCCCGCCCAGCAGGTGGCCGAGATCGGCTACGTGGTCGGCGACGTCAAGGGCAAGACGGCGGTCCTGGTCGACGACATGATCGACACGGCTGGCACCCTCTGCGCCGCCGCCCAGACGGTGCTCGACGAGGGCGCGGCACGGGTGATCGCCTGCGCTACGCACGGCGTCTTCTCCGGACCGGCCTACGAGCGCCTCGCCTACGAGCAGTCAGGGATCGAGCAGATCGTCGTCAGCGACACGATCCCACTGCGCCCCGGCGCTCCCGACAACATCACCGTGCTCTCCACCGCCGGCACCTTCGCCGACTCGATCCGCCGCATCTTCACCGACGACTCGGTCTCCGAGATCTTCGCCGGCGAGAACCAGCTCTTCTAGATGCCCGAGGGCCTGCGCCTGGTCGGCCACAAGGGCGCCGACCTGATCGCCCCCGGCAACACCCTCGAGAGCTTCGCCGCCGCCGTCGAGGCGGGCGTCGACACGATCGAGCTCGACGTGCTCTGGCTCCGCGACGCGCACCTGCCGCTCGAGCAGCGGGCGCCGCTGGTCGTCGCCCACGACTGGCACGACGCGGAAAGCCGCGTGCCGCTGGCGTTGACCGAGGCGCTGGACGCCTTTCTCGGCCCGCCACTCGACCAGGTGGAGATCGACATCGACATCAAGCTGCCAGGGCGGGAGGAGGAGATCGTCGCGGCTCTGCAAGAGCGGGACCTGGTGGACCGGGCGATGGTCTCGACGATGGAGCTTTACAGCCTTGCCCGCATCCGCGAGCTGGAGCCGAGCCTGCGGCGTGGCTGGACCTACCCCAAGGTGACCAAGGACTGGACCTCGAAGCGCTGGGCGAAGGGGCCGATGCTGGCGGCGATGGTGGCGATGCGCCACCGCCTGCCGGGTCTCGCCGCCGAGCAGCTGCCCAGGCTCGGCGCCGCATCGATGTGGGTCTACCACCCGCTCGTCAGCCCCCGCCTCGCCCGCATCGCCAAGATCGCCCAAGTTGAGCTGATCGCCTGGACAGTCGACGACCTCCCGCGCATGCAGCGCCTTGTCACCGCGGGCGTAACAGGCCTAGTCTCCAACGACCCCCGTCTCTTCCGCGAGCTCCGGTAACCTCCCGTTCCGGTGCGACTTAGGTCATCTATGGCCACATAAATCGCACCGGAAGCAGGGTTCAGGTGGCCCTGAGCATGCGGGCTATGCGGTTGACGACCGCTGTGGGTTCGCCTCTGACCTGCTTCCAGGTGACGCGTGCTGTGCGATAGCCGGCGGCAACCAGGATCTGGTCGCGCCAGCGGTCGCGCTGGAACGCCGCGCGGGTGCCGAGAGTCTGCTCGCCGTCCGTTTCGATCGCCAGCCGCTGCTCCCGGAGCGCCCCGCCATGTCGATGATCGTGCGGGCTGGCGAGGTGCATGGGATTCCGTCCCGTGCCTCGACCTCCGATCCCTCTGGCAGAGGCACCCGATGCCAGCGGATCCCCTGGATCTCGTGGGCCTGACCAGTTCGGTGGGATGACGTCCATCAGGTGGGTCGCTTGTCCCAGAGTCCGATCAGCTCGGCGGCGCTGCCGTGGGACGCAACCGTCCCCTCTCCACATGCGTGCGACCTTTGCCATCCATAGACACATAAGTCGCACCGGACTCGAGTTCTCCCCCTTGGCCAGCTCTCAGCCGTGCCGATTCGGGTCAGCGCTGCTCGCCTTCTAGGGACTTCTCGACTATCGGGGTTTGGGTCATGCCCCGGCCCTCGAAGTACTGCCACTCCGCTTCGCCCAGCTCGGTCGAGGGCGGGTCGGCGTAGATCCACTCGCGCATGATCCGGTGCCAGTTGCGCTTCGCGCGCAGCTGTCCGAGCACGGCGACGACGCCGATTTCCATCCGCCGCCCCATCAGCTCGTCGGCGGGCATCGACTCGCGCCGCATCAGGTCGTAGTACTCCGAGCGGGGGTCGTTGGTCGACTCGATGATCTTCATCACCCGTTTCGCGCTGATCTCGATCTCGCGATCTTCGACGAACCAGCCGCTGACGGCCATCATGTGCTCCATCAGCCGTTCGGCGTCGAGCTTCGAGGGGTTCTTGATGAAGCCGGCCTCGTGCAGGGCGGCGCGGAAGCGATCCGGATCGTTATGGAAGGCGGCGTCGATGACGCGCTGCTCGAGCACGATCTGCTCGTGGTCGAGCTTCTTGGTCATGCCGAAGTCGAGAAAGGCGACGCGACCGTCCCCCATCAGGATGTAGTTGCCCGGGTGAGGGTCGGCGTTGAAGTGGCGCAGGTGGTAGATCGAGCCGAAGCTGCCGCGGACGACGATCTCGCCGAAACGGCTGCGCTGCTCGTGGGGGAGCTCCTTGACCTGCTCGAATTTGAGGCCCTCGACCAGCTCGGTGACCAGCACCCGGCGACGCGACAGCCGCGTGATCACGTCCGGCACGTAGATGAAGGGATGGTCGCGGTAGGCGCGCGAGAAGCTGCGCTGGTTCTGCGCCTCGTACTCGTAGTCGAGCTCCTCCATCACCCGCTCGCGCAGCTCGGCGGCGATCGCCTTGGCGTCGAGCCCGGGCGCGAGGGCGCGGGCGAGGCGGACCAGGGTGCCGGCGTTGCGCAGATCGGCGTCGAGCGCCTCGGCGATCCCCGGGTACTGGATCTTCACCGCGACGGCGCGGCCGTCCGGCAGCTCGGCCCGGTGCACCTGGCCGATCGAGGCGGCGGCGAAGGCCTCTTGCTCGAAATCGGCGAAGAGCTCGGACAGCGGCTCGCCCTCGTACTCCTCCTCGAGTACGTGCTCGACCTTCTCCCAGGGCATCGCCGGCGCATCGGTGCGCAGCTTCGCCAGCTGCTCCTGGTAGATCTCGCGGTACTCCTCGGGGATGAACTCGGTGTCGATGAAGGAGGCGAACTGGCCCAGCTTCATCGCCGCGCCCTTCATCTGGCCCAGCGCGCCGACCATCTTGAGCGCCGTCTCCACGTGGCGCTGCTCGAGGCGCTCCTTTTTCTCCTCGTCGGAACGGGCGACGTTTGTCGCCTTGGTGCCCGCGTAGCGGGCGCCCTGCACGCCGACGATCGAGCCCAGCTTGGCGGAGCGCCTCATGCGGCCCTTGGGGATCTTCGAGCCGTCAGCCATGGCCGAAGGGTGCCACACGCGAGCTTTCTCTATCCTCTCCCGTCCGAATGGCCCGTGGACGCGAAACCCTCAAGGCTGCTCCCCGCTCGGAGTTCGGCTCCCGCACCTCCCGCCGCCTGCGGCGCGAGGGCCTGGTGCCGGGCGTCGTCTACAGCGGTGGCTCGGAGGCGCGCGCCTTCCAGGTCGCCGAACGCGACGTCCGCAACGTGCTCGGCGAAGGCGCCGCCCTCTTCGACCTCGAGGTGGAGGGCGCCAAAGCGGTGCCGGTCGTGGTCAAGGAGCAGCAGTTGCACCCCGTGCGGGGCAGCCTCCAGCACATAGACCTTCAGGAGGTGCGGCTCGACGAGGCGATCCAGGCCGAGGTCGCGGTCGAGCTGGAAGGCGCCGAGGTCGCCCCCGGCGTCAAGGGGGGCGGCGTGCTCGAGCACGTCACCCGCGAAGTCACGGTCGAAGCGCTTCCCGCCGAGATTCCCGATCGGCTCGTCGCCGACGTCTCCGCGATGGAGATCAACGACACCCTGCAGCTCTCGGCGCTCCCTGTGCCCGAGGGCGTGACCCTCGTCGCCGACGATCCCGACGAGGTCACGCTTGCCACCCTCTCCCCGCCCCGCGTCGAGGAAGTAGTCGAGCCGGAGGTCGAGGAGGAGACCGAGCTGGTTGGCGAGGAGGGCGAGGCAGCCGCCGCGGACGAGGGTGGCGAGGGCGACTCGGGCGACTCCGGCGGGGAGTAACCCCTGTCCCTCTTTCGCCGCCGAGCCGACCGCGGCGAGGGCGAGCAGCCGGGGGACCGCATCCTCATCGTCGGCCTCGGCAACCCGGGCGAGCGCTATGCCGCCACCCGGCACAACGTCGGCTTTGAGGTCGCCGGCGAGCTCTCGCGGCGTTGGGACCTGCCGCGCCCGAAGCAGAAGTTCGGCGGCCTGCTCCGCGAAGGCCGCGCCGGCCCCGGGGGGCCACGGATCGCGATCCTGCTGCCACAGACGCAGATGAACGCCTCCGGCGACTCGGCCGGCCCGGCGCGCGGCTCGCTGAAGGCGCCGCTCGAGCGGGTCGTCGTCCTCCACGACGAGATCGACCTTCCCTTCGGCGATGTCCAGGTTCGCCTCGGCGGCGGCCTTGCCGGCCACAACGGCCTGAAGAGCCTCAAGCGCGGCTTCGGCAACGCCGAGTTCCGGCGGGTGCGGGTCGGGGTCGGCCGCCCCGACTCGACCGACCCGGAGGTCGTCGCCTCCTACGTGCTCTCGCGCTTCCGCGAGCCGCGCGAGGAGGTCGCGGCGCTGGTCGAGCGCGCCGCCGATGAGACCGAGAAGCTGATCGCAGAGCTCGGCGAATAGATTCCAGCGCGTGAGCGCTGACGCGGCGGTGACGAGCTACGAGGTAGACGAGCGGGGGGTGGCGGTGCTGCGCCTGCGGCGCCCGAGATCCCGCAACGCGATCGACACCCAGATGCTGCTCGAGCTGCTCGAGCACCTGGCCGTGGCGCGAGCCGACGAGGCCGTGCGGGTGCTGGCGATCAGCTCCTCCGACCACATGGGCCTCTCCGCCGGCGCCGACGTCAAGGAGGACCTCGACGAGGCGGGCAAGGTCCGCCGCATGCAGCTCTTCGCCGACCTCTACGACGCGATAGTCGCCTTCCCCAAGCCGACGATCGCGGCCTGCCATGGCGACGTCGTGGGCGGCGGCGCCGAGATCGCGATCGCCTGCGACTTGCGCGTCGCCGGCTCCAACCTGCGCATGCGCTTCCCCGGCGCGGCCCTCGGGGTGCCGGTCGGCCCGGCCCGCCTGGTCACCCTCTGCGGCCTCGCCGCGGCCAAGTACCTGCTGTTCTCCTCGCGCACGGTCGGCGCCGATGAGGCGCTTCGCCTCGGCCTCGTCAACCGCGTCGCGCCGGCCGCGGCGACCGAGGAGTCGGCGCTGGGGCTGGCTGCCGAGGTCGCCTCCCACCCACCCGAGGCGGTCGCCCGCCTGAAGGCGATGTTGCACGAGTGGGACGACGTCGAGGGTCGCTCGGCGAAGGAGGGCGTGGGCCAGGTCAAGTGGGCCTCGGCCAATCATGGCGGCCTCTGAGGCCGCCATGCGGCGTCCTCGGTCGCTCGCGCGCAGAAGCCGCCACGTTGCTCCCTGCGTCCTTGCCCGACGATCTCAGGGTCGCGCCAGATCGGCCGATGCAGCCTCTCCCACGCCGGCCGCCATTGCCATGATCGAGACCTGGGGGTTGACCCCGGGGCAGCTGGGGAGGATCGAGCCGTCCGCAATCCAGACGCCGCTCACGCCCCGCAGTCGTCCCTCCGGGTCAACAGGGTGGCGGGCGGGGCCCGACCCCGCGGCGGCGGAACCCGTCGGGTGAAAGCCGGCGAGGCGGAGCCGGCGCACGTCGAGCTTCTCCATCGCGCTCTCGATCTCCGCCTCGGATCGCACTGCCGGAGCGCCGCCGCCCAGCTCCACGTCCTTGGCCCCGGCGGCGAGCATCACCCGTGCCATCGCGCCGAGCGCGATCGAGAGGCGGCGTTCGTCGGCTTTGGCAAGCCTGTAGGAGACGATCGGCGCGCGGCTGCCGAAGACCCGGCCCGAGGGCTCGTCGGCGATCATCGCGCCGAGCATTGCGGTGTCGGCGGCGCGGTCGAGCCGGCCCAGCAGGTGGGTGCCGTAGCCGGGGGCGGAGATGGCGCCCATCCCCGGTGGGCTCGCGGTCGCCTCGAGCAGGACGCCCTCGCGCTCGTGCAGCTCCTCGATGCCGACGCTCTGCATCACGCCTCGCCAGGGGACCACTTTCTCCTCGAAGCTTGCCGTGATTCCGGTCGCTGGGTGGATCGAGAGGTTGCGGCCGAGGCGTGGGTGGCCGCCGAGCCCGCTGCGGCGCAGCAGCGGCGGGGTCGGGATCGCGCCGGCGGCGACGATGACGAGAGGCGCCGAGATCCGCACCTCGCTGCCGTCGGCTCGCTGCCCCACCACGCCGACGGCACGGCCAGCTTCGCTCAGCACACGCCTCACATTCAGCCCGGTGACGATCCGCGCGCCCACCTCGCAGGCTTGCGGCAGCGCGTTGAGGTGGACGCCGCCCTTGGCGTTGTTGGGGCAGCCGATCGCGCACTGGCAGGCGCCGCGGCAGCCGGGCGCGTTGCGACGCAGCGGGGCGCTTTGCCAGTCGAGCGCTGCGGCTCCCTCGAGCGCGAGCTCGCCGTTTCGCCCCAGCACCTCCATCGGCGCCGGGGCGACGCCGATCGTCGCTTCGACATCGGCGACCCTCGGGCCGAGCAGCTCCGGCTCGGCGAGGGCGAGGCCATGGCGCCGGTGCCAGGAGGTGACAACGTCGGCGGGGGGCTGGTAGCAGGTGCCCGAGTTGATCACGGTCGTGCCGCCGACCGCGCGTCCCAGCGGCAGCGCGATCGGCGGGTTGCCCAGCGCCATCGTCGTGCCGGCGTCACGGTAGATCCCGGCGAAGCGGTCGAGCGGGTGGGAGCCGCGGATGCGATCCACGGTCCAGCGCTCGCCCTCCTCGACGATCACGGTGTCGAGGCCCGCCCGGGCCAAGGCGCGCGCGGCGAAGGCGCCGCCGGCGCCGGAGCCGACCACGATCGCATCGCAGCTCGCCGTGTGCGGCCACTCGGCGACGGGGACCACCGTCATCGGCGGGTCCGGCCGCGAGGGCTCGTGGCGCGAGCCGACCGTCGCAATTTCGCCGGCGAAGGCCTCGGCGCCGTGGGCGAGCAGGACGACCGACTTGATCGCGTCGAGCGCCGGGGAGCCGCCGAGCCGGCGGACCAGCCCCAGCAGCCCCTCGCGCTGTTTGGGAGAAGCGCGTCCGAGCCGGCGTCCCGTCCGCGCCAGCGAGAGCGCCTCGATCCCTACCAGGGCCGCCCCGAGCCCGGCCTGCGAGAGCGCCGGCATGCGCGAGACCATCCGCCTGGCGACGCTCGCGACCCGCTCAGGATCCGGCCCCCCGGCCTCCGGCGGCAGGATCGCCGCCGCCACGTCTCCCAGCGCGGACATGGCGGGATACTAGGTCCAGCTGGTCGAATCGAGGACCGTGCCGTTCCCAAAGCGCTCAGGCTGTTCGAGCACCCGCTCGGCGACCTCTGCGCAGGGGGCGACCCAGAGATCGCCCCGATGGGCCGTGGCCGCGAGGCGGTCGAGCAGCTCGACCAGGCGCTCGCGGCCGAGCCAGTCGAGCATCACCGGGTGCAGGACGGCCGCAGCGTAGCCGCCATGTTGCGCCAGATCCTCGACCTCGTGCGCCAGCGAGGCGACGAAGGTCGAGGGATCGATCGGGTCCGGCGAGCCGGCGATCTGTTCGCGGGCGGAGGCCAGCGGGGGCAGGGTGCAGGAGGCGTCGACGTGGCGCCACTGGAAGGGTAGAAGGGCGACGCCGTCCTCGACCCCCGCCCCCGCGCCGGCGGGAGAGCAATAGCGCAGGCCGGCTGCGCGGATGACGTCGAGGCCTCCCGGCCCGAGCGCGCCCCCCGGGGGGCGCATCCCGAGCATCCGCAGGCCGAGCCGCTCGATGCCGGCCACGCCCCGGGCCAGGTTCTCGGCCTGCTCGGCTGCATCGAGGTTGCCCCACTGCTCGTGGCGCCAGGCATGGAAGGCGACCTCGTTGCCGCGGCCGTCGATCTCCTTCAGCAGCTCGGGATAGAGCTCGGCATTGAGTCCCTCCACGAAGAACGTCGCCGTCAGCTCCCGCTCGGCAAGGAGGTCGAGGATCTCGGGCAGCACCCGCATCGCCGTGAAGTGCTCGCCCGGTTCCGTCGCGGCTGCTCCCGCCTCCAGTTCCGCTGCCTCGCCGAGGTTGTCGAAGCTGAGGCTGAAGGCGCCGCGAGCGCCGCCCGGCCAGAGCGCTTCGCTCACTGCCCGCGCAGCGCCGGGCTCCAGCGCTCCGGCTCGCGCTCCGCCTGCTCGCGCGCCCAACGGAAGTGGTGCTTCGCCGAGGCAAGCAGGATCGGGAAGTTGAGCAGGCCGGCGACGGCAAACGGTCGCGCTCCGGGCCGGTTGGCTGCGGGCAGGCTGAGGGCGCTGCAGAGGAGCCAGAACCAGAGCACCGAGTTGTAGGCGGCGAGCTGATCCTCGCGCAGGCCCTCGGCTTCGTCGAGCATCGGCAGGCCGCCGTGCAGGGACCAGGGCCATGCCTTGAAATGGACGGCGACGCCGGCCACCCCGATCCCGGCGCTGAAGGCCGAGAGGCGCCGCGCGGTCTCGCCGTCGCGGGCGGCGGCGTCCAGCATGGCTGGGAAGTAGGCGGTCCAGAGGGCGACTGCTCCGCGACGGCCGAGGAACGGCTCGAAGACGAGGCCGACTCCGGCGCGGGTCTCGAAGGCGTTGTGCGCCAGCAGGCCCAGGGCAGATCCCGCGGCGAGCAGGCGCCTCATTCTCGTTCTCCGCTGCTCTGTGCCAGGTTCCCGATCCACGCATCCTAGAATCGACATCCCGTCCGGGCTGCGCGCCCGGGCTTTTTGGCTGCCATGTCGCTCCGTCCCCTCATAGAGATAGCCGCCGAGAGCGAGCGCGTTCACGCGCTCGCCGGCCGTGCTCGCGACGCCGCGGCGGGCGGCGAGCGAGTCGAGGTGCCGGCCTCGGCGATGCTGCGGCCGCTGCTGCTGGCGGCGCTGCTGGAGGACGATCGCGGCCTCGCCGGGCGCCCGGCGCTGCTGGTCAGCGCCGACGACCGCTCGGCCCGCGACCTGGCCAACGACCTGCGCGCCTACCTGGCGCCGCGCCGGGTCCGCCTCTACCCCTCCCGCGGCACCGGCTTCGCCTCCCACGTAACCCCGCCGCCGCACCTGATCGGGCTGCGGATCGACGCGCTTGACGCACTGCGTCGCGAAGAGGACGCCGTCGTGGTCGCCAGCGCCACCGCTCTCGCCGAGGCCGTCCCGGACGCCGCCCTGCGGCCGGCCGGCTTCGTGGTCTCCCAGGGTGAGGAGATCGACCTCGAGGCCGTCGTCCGCGACCTCGCGGCGGCCGGCTACGAACGGGTCGAGCAGGTCGAGGAGCGCGGCCAGCTCGCGCTGCGCGGCGGCATCCTCGACGTCTTCGGCGCCACCGAGGAGCGCGCCGTGCGGATCGAGCTCTTCGGCGACGAGGTCGAGTCGATGCGCTGGTTCTCGACCTTCACCCAGCGCTCGCTGGGGGAGGCGGAGCGGGTCGAGCTGGCGCCGGCGGCGGAGCTCGACGCCGAGCACCGCGAACTCGCCGAGCTGGCGGCGATGGAGGCTGCCGAGCAGGGCAGGGAGCCGCCCAGCCTGGCCGAGGTGCTGCCCCTCGATCGCTTCGGGCCGCCGCTGGACCTGGTCCCCGACTCGGCCGCGGTGATCCTCGCCGCCGCCGAGGAGATCGAGCCGGCCCTGCGCGACCACTGGGAGGACGCGACCACGGCAATGCACGGCGACGACGCCAAACGTCTCTACGTCGACGTCGCCGAGCCGCTGGGCAGGCGTGCCGCGCTGTCCTTCGTCACGGCAGGCGACGACGAGGAGGAAGCCTTCCGCGCCGCCCGGGCCGAGTCTCCCGCCCGCAGCGTAAAAGAGGCCGAGGCGGAGCTGGAGAAGCAGGTTCGATCCGGCTACCGCACGGTCGTCGCCTTCGACGATCGCGGCGAGGCGGAGCGGGCGCGCTACGGCCTCGACCGCATCGACGCCGCGATGCTGGAGGGCGGTCGCCTCTCGCCCAAGCCCGCCCTCAGCTTCGCCGAGGCACGCCTTCGCGAGGGCTTCGTCAGCCCCGAGCTGCGCCTTGCCGTCTATCCCTTCCGCCGCCTCGTCCACCGGCGCCGCCGCGCCGAAGCTCGCGCCCCCGGAGCCGGTCGCGGCCGGCTCGCCTTCAGCGACCTCAAAGTCGGCGACTACGTCGTCCACGAGGACCACGGGGTCGCCCGCTTCGCCGGCTTCGAGACGCGCGAGGTCGGCGGCGTCACCCGCGACTACCTCTACCTCGAATACAAGGGCGAGGACCGCGTCTACGTCCCCACCGATCAGCTCGCCAAGCTGAGCCGCTACGTCGGCGCCGGCGGCGAGCCGACCCTCTCCGCCCTCGGCGGCAAGCGCTGGCAGAACATGAAGGCGCGCGCCCGCAAGGCAGCGGGCGCGATCGCCGGCGAGCTGCTCAACCTGTATGCGGAGCGGCGGACTCGCAAGGGCCATGCCTTCGGCGCCGACGGCGAGTGGCAGATGACGATGGAGGCGGCTTTCCCCTACCGGGAGACGGCCGACCAGGTCGAGGCGATCGAGTCGGTCAAGGGCGACATGGAGGCCGAGCAGCCGATGGACCGACTGGTCTGCGGCGACGTCGGCTTCGGCAAGACCGAGGTGGCGCTGCGCGCCGCGGTCAAGGCGGCGGCCGACGGCAAGCAGGTGCTGATGCTGGTGCCGACGACGATCCTCGCCCAGCAGCATCTCGGCACCTTCCGCGAGCGCCTCGCCGACCTGCCCTTCGTCGTCGAGGGCGTCTCCCGCCTGCGCAAGCCGGCCGAGGTCAAAGCCGTGCTGGCCGACTACGAGGCGGGCAAGGTCGACGTCCTGATCGGCACCCACCGGCTGCTCTCGCGCGACGTTCGCGCCAAGGACCTCGGCCTCGTCATCGTCGACGAGGAGCAGCGCTTCGGCGTCAAGCAGAAGGAGCTGCTGCGCCAGCTGAAGCTCAAGGTCGACGTGCTGGCGCTCTCGGCGACGCCGATCCCGCGCACCCTGCAGATGAGCCTCGCCGGCCTGCGCGACATCTCGACGATCGAGACGCCGCCCGAGGGGCGGCGCCCGATCCGCACCTACGTCGGCCCCTACGACGAGGACCTGGTGCGGCACTCGATCGAGCGCGAGCTGGAGCGCGGCGGCCAGGCCTTCTTCCTGCACAACCGGATCGACTCCCTCCCCGAGGTGGTCGAGCGGCTGCGCGGCCTGGTCCCGAAAGCGCGCTTCTCCGAAGCCCACGGACAGATGGACGAGAACCAGCTCGAGGAGACGATGCTGAGCTTCCTGCGCGGCGACGCCGATTGCCTGGTGACGACGACGATCATCGAGTCGGGCCTCGACATACCCAGCGCCAACACCCTGATCGTCGAGCGCGCCGACCAGCTCGGGCTGGCCCAGGCCTACCAGATCCGCGGCCGGGTCGGCCGCTCTCGCGAGCGCGCCTTCGCCTACCTGCTCTACCCCTCGGCGGAGGCCCTGACCGAGGACGCGGCGGCGCGGCTATCGACCCTGGCCGATCACACCGAGCTCGGCTCCGGCTTCAAGATCGCGATGCGCGACCTCGACATCCGCGGCGCCGGCGACCTGCTCGGCGAGGAGCAGTCCGGCCACGTCGCCGCGGTCGGCTTCGAGCTCTACTGCCAGATGATCGACGAGGCCGTGGGGGCCGCGCGCGAGGCCGGGGGGGAGGGGGAGGAGGCGCCGGAGCCGGTCCGCCTCGACGTTCCCGTCGACGCCTACCTGTCAGCGGCGTTCATCCCCTTCGAGGCGGCGAA
This sequence comes from Solirubrobacterales bacterium, assembly GCA_036496625.1. GTDB lineage: Bacteria > Actinomycetota > Thermoleophilia > Solirubrobacterales > 70-9 > VRUE01. The sequence continues at coordinate 137,991 of DASXKW010000006.1, forward strand.
GATCGACGTCCACCGTCGCATCGCCGCCGCCCGCGAGCCGGGCGAGCTGCGGGCGATCCGCGATGAGATCAGCGATCGCTTCGGGCCGCCGCCGCCAGAGGCGGAGAACCTGCTGGCGCTGCAGCGGGCCCGGATCGAGCTCGGGCTCGCCGGCGCGCGCAGCGTCGAGTTTCGGGGCGGGCGGCTCAGCGTCACCGGGGTCGAGCTGGACTCCGAGGCCGCCGGAATGCTCCGCGAGAAGCTCGAGGGAGCGCTTTACGAGTGGCGGGAGAAGACCGCGGCGGTGCGCGTGCCGGACGAGCCGGAGGCGAGGCTCGGCGCGGTGCTGGCGATGGCGGAGGCGATCAGGGACGCCAAGCATGCGGGGGCCGCCGCGACCGAGACGAGCCTCGCCGGGTGATCGGAGGACCCCCTCGCCGAGCATTTGATTTATGCTGCCCGATCGGTGGCATCGACTAAGGGGCAAGGGAGGAAGTCAGCCGGGTTGCAGCGCCTTGCGCTGCTCGCCTTCGGCGCCCTCTTGATCCTGCTCTTCGTGATCTTCGCGATCGCCCAGGGGATCGGCAATCCCAGCGTCCCCTCGGGTGCGGTCGCCGTCGTCGAAGATGCGCCGGAAGGCCTCAGCCCGGTCACCGAAGCCAAGTTCCACCGCGCTCTGATCCAAGCGGCGGCGCAGGGACAGATCAAACCGGTCCCCAAACCGGGCACGAAAAAATACGAAGAACTGCAGGAAACGGCGCTGGGCGAAGTCCTCGACTCGATTTGGATCCAGGGCCAGGCGGCCGAAATGGGCATCACGGCGACGCCGGCGGAAATCGCCAAAGAACTCGCGAAACTGAAAAAACAGGCCTTCAAAACCGAGCAGCAGTACAAGGAATTCCTCAAAGAAGCCCACTTCACCAAGGCGGATGTCGATGAGCGCGTGACGATCCAGATACTCAGCGAACGGATCCAGACGCAGGTCACCGAAGAAGCCCCGCAGCCGAGCAAGAGCGAAATCAAGGACTACTACGAAGCGGCGAAGTCGAGCCAGTACACGACTCCTGAGACGCGCGAAATCCGCGTCGTCAAGAACAAAGACAAGGCGAAAGTCGAAGACGCGAAGAAAAAGCTCGAAAAGGACGACTCGACCAAGAGCTGGGGAAAAGTCGCCAAAGAAGACTCGACCGACACGACCAAATCGAGCGGCGGCCTGCAGTCCGGCGTGACCGAAGGCCAGCTGCCGGAACCGCTCAACGCCGCAATCTTCGCCGCCAAGCAGGGCGAAGTCGAAGGACCGCTCAACGAAGGCAAGACCTACACGGTCTACGAGGTGATGAACATCACCCCCGAAAAAGTCCAGTCCCTGGACGAAGCCAAATCGCAGATCAGCACCCAGCTCGCCGAACAGGCCAAACAGCAGACCTTCGCCCGCTTCGTCCGCGGCTACGGCAGCCGCTGGAAGGCGCGCACCTTCTGCGCCTCGGGCTTCCTGATCGAACATTGCAACAACTTCAAGAGCAGCGGTCGCCCGCCGGAAGCGAACGAAGCCTGCTTCGAAGCGAATCCGAAAACTCCGGCGGAAGCGTGCGCGGCGATAGTTCCCCAGGTCAAACCGGCTCAGCCCGGGACGATCACCCCGCTCAACCGCGAAGGGCAGAAACTGGCTCAGCGCCCGCGCCCGTCGAAGCTGAAAGCGGCTGCTCCGGCGAGCACCGAACTGCCGCCGGGGGCAGCCCCCGTTCCCAGCGGCGAATAGCGCCGCCGCTCTGAATAGACTGCCGCGTCCGTGAGCGGCATCTCATCCATCCACGCGCGCCAGATTCTCGACTCCCGCGGCAATCCCACGATCGAGGTCGAAGTCGCGCTGGAGTCCGGCGCGCGCGGTCTCGCGGCGGTGCCATCGGGCGCCTCGACCGGAGAGTTCGAGGCGGTCGAGCTGCGTGACGGCGGCGATGCTTGGGCGGGCAAGGGCGTCTCCAGGGCGGTCGCCAACGTCAACGGCGAGCTCGCGGCGGCGCTGACGGGCGCCGACGCCGCCGACCAGGCCGGGCTCGACCGGGCGATGATCGAGCTGGACGGCACACCCAACAAGGGCAGGCTCGGCGCCAACGCGATCCTCGGCGTCTCCCTGGCGGCCGCGAAGGCGTCGGCCATGCTCGCCGGCGAGCCCCTCTTCCGCTATCTCGCGGCTCTCTACGGCGACGGCGAGCCGAGCCTGCTTCCGGTGCCGATGATGAACGTGCTCAACGGCGGCGCCCACGCCGACAACTCGGTCGACTTCCAGGAGTTCATGGTCGTGCCTGCGGGCGCCTCCAGCTTCTCGGAATGCCTGCGGGTGGGAACCGAGGTCTTCCACGCGCTGAAGAAGAGCCTGGCGGCGGGCGGGCACTCGACCGCGGTCGGCGACGAGGGCGGCTTCGCCCCCAACCTCGAGTCCAACGAGGCTGCCCTGCAGGCGGTCCTGGCCGGCGTCGAGGCGGCCGGCTACGAGCCCGGCGCCGATGTCTTCATCGCCCTCGACCCGGCGACCAGCGAGGTCTTCGAGGGCGGCTCCTACGTGCTCGAGCACGAGGGCCGCTCGCTCTCCTCCGCGGAGATGGCCGATTACTGGGCGGACGCCTGCTCCCGCTACCCGATCCTCTCGCTTGAGGACGGCATGGACGAGGAGGACTGGGACGGCTGGAAGCTGCTGACCGAGAGGCTCGGCGAGCGCGTCCAGTTGGTCGGCGACGACCTCTTCGTCACCAATCCCGAGCGACTGCGCCGCGGGATCGAGATGGGGGTCGGCAACTCGATCCTGGTCAAGGTCAACCAGATCGGCACCCTGACCGAGACGCTGGAGGCGATCCGGATCGCCGCCGATGCCGGCTACAGCGCCGTCATCTCGCATCGCTCCGGCGAGACCGAGGACACGACGATCGCCGACCTGGCGGTGGCCACGGGCGCGGGCCAGATCAAGACCGGCGCTCCCTCGCGCTCGGACCGGGTCGCCAAGTACAACCGTCTGCTCAGAATCGAGGAGGAACTGGGCGATTCCGCGTCATTCCCCGGCTTGCAGGCGTTCCACCAACGGTCCGCTTAGTGAAGGAATGCGGGGCCCGGCCGCGTAAGTCCGGGCATGGCAGCACGTGCCCACGCGGGGAAAAGGACCGCCGGCGGGGCAAAACGTCGTCCTGCGACCAGGCGGAAACCCGCCGCGCGTCGCAAACCTGCCGCTCGCCGCAGCGCCAGCCGCATCCACTGGGACCGGGTCGGCCGAGTCGCCTTGACCCTGGTGCTGTTCTTCGTCCTCTACTCCTATCTGAACCCGCTGGTCGACTTCGTCAAGACCTACACCGCGACGACCGCGGCCAGGGTCCAGCTGCACGAGGCCCAGCACGAAAACACCCGCCTGCACTGGCGCGTCCAGCACGCCAACGATCCCCTCGTCCTCGACGCCAAGGCCAGGGCACAGGGCATGGTCGGCCCCGGCGAGACGCCGATTGTCGTCCGCGGCCTCTAGCGACCCTCCGCGGAGCGCCCGGTGGTTAGCGCCGGCTCCTACATTCTCAGCGCCGTTGCCCTAGCGGCCGTGGGGTTCTCTCTGGGCTTCAGCGCGTATTCCCTGCGGGCGCGCTTGCTTCCAGCTTGGGAGGGGCCCCCGGCGCGTCTCGTGGAGGCTGTGACGGGCATAGCCCTGCTGATCTGGCTCGGCGAGATCCTTGGGACTGTCGGTCTCTTTTACGCGTGGGTCTTCGTCGCAGCATCGCTCGTCCTGGCGGCAGTCTCAGCCGTCTGGCCGCGGGTCCTGTCGCGGGGGGAGGGGGGCACTGCGGGCGGGCCACGGTCCGTCCTCGACCCCCCTCCCCCCGCGACACCCGCGGTCGAGACGTCCTGGCTGGCGTGGCTCGTCACGGTCGGGGTCATTGCGTTGGTGTTCGCGCATTGGGGTCTGACGACGAAGGATGCCCTCGATCGGGGGATCTTCAACTTCGACTCGCTCTGGTACCACATGCCCTTCGCGGCGGACATGGTGCAGAGCCACTCCGTTACCGGACTGCATTACACCGAGACCGTTTTCACGAATTGGCTCTACCCGCAGAACTCGGAGCTTCTGCACGCGACCGGAATCCTGCTTACGCACCGCGACACGCTGTCGCTCTTTCTCAACTTCGGCTTCTTGGCATTGAGCTTCCTCGCTGCGTGGTGCATCGGGCGTCCTTACGGACGAGGCCATCTCACCGTCGTAGCTGCGGCGATCGTCTTGGAGTGCCACACGCTGGTTGTGCGCGAGCCGGGGGCTGCGAAGAACGACCTCGTAGCTGCCGCACTCCTTCTCGCTGCCGCAGCGATCCTCGTCAATGCCTGGCGCCTCTCGCGCGGGCGACAGGACCCGCGCGCCGACGCGCTCTCCGGAATTAACTGGGCCCTGGTCGCGGCGGGATTGGCCACCGGGCTGGCGGTCGGGACCAAGTCGACCGCGGTGGCGATGGCCGCTGGCCTGACGCTCGCCGTGATCGTGCTCGCCCCCGCCGGGCGCCGCTGGGCCGCCGCCGGCTGGTGGTTCATCCCGGCCTTGCTCGGCGGCGGTTACTGGTACCTGCGCAACCTGATCGTCGCCGGCAATCCGCTGCCGCAGGCGACGAGCCTGGGGCCGATCTCGCTGCCCCATCCCGAGCGCCTGCAGGAAGGACGGCCCAACTTCAACATCGTCCACTACGCGACCGACACCGGCGTCTGGCGCCATTACTTCGAGCCGGGGTTGCACCAGGCCTTCGGCGCGCTCTGGCCTCTCGTGCTGTTGGGCGCCGTCGCGGGCGGCCTGCTGGCCCTGCTCCGCGGCAGGGACGGTCTGACGCGCTGGCTGGGCGCTGTGGCGCTGCTCGGCCTCGTCGCCTACCTCTTCACCCCGCTGAGCGCCGCCGGCGCCGCCGGCGCCCCGGTCGGCTTCGCCATCAACATCCGCTATGCGATCCCACCCCTACTCCTCGGCCTCACACTGCTTCCACTGGCTCCGCGGCGCTTGAAGGGGTGGCCCGAATGGACGCTCCTCGCTGTCTTCCTCTTGGCCCTCGTAGTCACCGACCGCTCCGACGCCGCCCTGCGTGACCCTGCTCGCACCTTCGGCATCCCCCTGGCCGTCCTCGCCGTCGCAATTCCGGCAGCCCTGCTCTTCGCTCGGGCTCGAGGTGCGGCTCGCGGGGTCATCGCCGGTGGATTCGCGGCGCTCGCCCTGTTGATCATCGCGATCGGCTACCCGCTGCAGCGTCACTACCTGCGCGATCGCTTCGGGCCTCAGTCGGAAATCCCCGGCCTGCATCTCGATGCCGCCTACAACTGGGCGCGCGACAAGAGCGATGAGCGCATCGGCCTCGCTGGGACCACGGCGGGCTTCCTCCAGTACGGCTTCTACGGCACCGATCTCTCCAACCGCGTGATCTACCTAGGCGAAAGGGGCCCACACGGCGCCTATAACGCGATCCCGACCTGCGCCGGCTTCCGCACCGCGGTCAACGAAGCCGACCTCGACTACCTGGTCACCTCCCCGTTCCTCAACTTCATCCACACCGGCAACCCGATCCCCTCCCCCGAGGCAGCATGGTTGCGCGACGACCCGGCAATCAAGCCGATCAAAAAAAGCGGCCCCGTCGCCGTATGGAAGCTAGAAGGCAAGCTCAACCCCAAGGCATGCGGACCAGCCAACGCCCCGCTGCACCGGATCCCGAATACCCCCAAGAGCCGATCTCAGTAGGTCGGAGCGTCTTGTACTTTTTTGCCTAGCCCCGCTTCTCGCAAGGCCCCGGCCGACGACCAAAAAAGTTAAGCGGAGGCCTACTGAGATCGGCTCTCAGGTATCCGAGTCGTCCGAGTCATCGGACTCAGATGCTGCGCCCGGACGCCGAATCACGATCTGATCGGCGTCGATCCGAACCGTGACCTCCCGCTTGCCCGCCCAATGCTCGGCGTAGACGGGATTGTCCTTGACCGCTGGGTCGAGCCAGAGGCCGTAGCCGTCGGTCTCGCCGTGGTCGAAGGTCGCCTCGAGGTCTTTGCGACGCCCGCGGCCTCCGCGACGCCCTCGCCGACGTCGCCGTTTCGGTCGATCCCCGCCGGCCTCGCCGGAGCTCTCCCTCTTCTCGCCGGCTTCGCCGTCCTCATCGGCCTCAGAGTCGCTCTCGGGCTCCTCGTCCTCGTCCTCTTCGGGCTCCTCGGCCGCGGCGGCTTCGATCTCGGCCTCGATCTCGTCGCGGAGATCGACTTCGCCAGAGGCCGAGTCCTCCTCGTCGGGAGTGAAGCCGTGCTGTTTGCGGAACTCGCGCAGCTCGGAGGCGCTGACTTCGAGCTGGTGGGCGATCCAGGCATCGGTGCGACCCTGGCGGACCCAGGCGCGAATCTGATTTAGCTGTGGCTTCAGCGAACGTCGAGGCATCGGCGCGCGAGTCTATTCAACCGGGACGGTGGTGCGCACGGCCGCTATGACATCAGGAAGGCCAGCGCCTCGAACATCGAGACGACGACCACGACGACAGTGACGATGAGGCAGACGGCGAGGACGCTGAAGCGCACCTTGCTCTCCTGCTCGCTGCGGGTGATCCTGCGCGCCCTTGAGCGGTTCGCGGCACGGCGACGAAGCTGCTCGCGGCGGCGGCGCTCCAATGATGTCTCCTGCTCGAAGGCCGTCTCGAACTGGGAGATGCTCTGACGCATTCGCATAGATCGGGTGGCCCGTGGGCCGCGGGAGACCGTAGCAAAGGCGCACGCGGGCTTGCAGAGGGAGGAAATGTGCGATCTGGCACGAGGGCTCACGGCGAACATCTGCCCCAGAGGCCGCGGCCAGCCTTGGCAGCGCGCAGCTCCAGCCGCCGAAACAGCGGCGCGAAGCGGTCATTGGGCGGGATCGTCAGCGTGCGAGCTAGTCCGCGACGGGCCAGAATCGCATTGACGAAGCGATGTCCCAGGTAGACGTAGGCGAGCAGCCTGCCGTAGACGTCGCGCCGTTCGACCCCGAAGACAAGTCGCACTCGCTGCCTTTCGACCAGGCGGTGATTGAAGGACGAGGCACGCGGGCCGAAGCACTGCACCGGAGTGTCGGGCTTGACCGTCTCGGGCGTGTCGACGCCGATGTAGCGAACGTATTCGTCGCGGCCGTCGATCCGCGCTTCGATCGTGTCGCCATCGACGGCGCGGATGACATAGGCCTCGACGACGACGGGCCCTTCGCCGCCCCCGCTCGCGCCGCCCTCCCAGGGACGCAGGATCAGCAACGCGGCGATCAGCAGCAGCGCCAAGCTGCCGAGCTGATCTCGTCTGGCGGTTCCGCGTCCCACCCCCACCTAAGCCCTGGAGCCGGGATTCTCTCCCCCCTCCATCCGGCGGTGAAACGTTTTTTCGGCGCTATGGAACGAAAAAGCGTTTCACCGGGGCACTACGGGATGCGGCGCACGTTGGAGAGCAGGCTCTCCTTGATCTGGGCGATGATCTCCAACGCGTCGTTCCACTCGCGCTGCCAGACGTTGCGGCCGAAGATCACGCCCGAGCCACCCGCCTGCATGATCTCGCGCGTGTGGCTCAGCACGGTCTCGTCGTCGACCTTGGAGCCCCCCGAGAGCACGACCAGCGAGCGGCCGGCGGACTCGACGCACTGGCGGATCGCCTCCGCCTCGTCGATCTGCATCTCGTCGTACGGCGCCGGTGAGTCCTTGTCCGTGTCCGCGTTGATCTTCGGCATGTTGAGCTTGACCACGTCGGCGCCCATCTCCATCGCCATCCGCGCCGCGTAGTCGATCGCGTAGAAGGAGCCGGGCCCGCCCTTGGCTTCGATCGCTTCGCCGCGCGGGTAGGACCAGACGATCAGCGGCATGCCGAAACGGTCGCAGTCCTCGCGCACCTGGCGCAGTTGGGCAAGGTCCTCGTCCTGGCGCGGTGAGCCGACGTAGAGCGTGTAGCCGACCGCGTCGGCGCCGAGCCGCACCGCGTCCTCGACGCTGGCGTTGCAGCTCGAGAAGGCCTTGGCGGAGGAGGGGACGTCGGTCTTGCCGTTGACCTTGAGGATCAGCGGCACCTGGCCGGCGTAGTCGGGGTAGTACTTGGTCGCCATGCCGATCTGGCAGGCGAGGGCCGAGTAGCCCGCCTCGGCGGCGAGGCGGAACTGGTAGTCGGGGTCCTTCGAGGCCGGGTTGGGGAAGAAGTCGCGCGGGCCGTGCTCGATTCCCTGGTCGATAGGCAGCAGCATCAGGGTGCCGTTGCCCGGGCCGAACTCGAAGAGCAGGCGCCGCAAGCGGGCTCGTTTGCCGGGGGCCAGGGTGGCCAGCAGCGATTTCTGCTCGGTCAGGCTCTTCAACTCCACGCTGTTTCCTCCTCGAAGACGGGTGTCTGGGCAGTATGCCACCGCAGCCGCGGTTCGAGCACTTGCCACCGGGCGGTTATCCTCGACTGACCATGAGCGAGACTGAGCTCAGCGTCATCTGCAAGAACTGCGGCTCGGAGGTCAGTCCTTACGTAACCGAGTGCCCTTATTGCGGCGCCCGCCTGCGCAAGCGCGCGCCGAAGCTGGAACGTCGTGGCGACGGCCTGGAGGCAAAGCCGCGCCGCCGCACCCGGCCGAAGTTTCTGCGTGCTCGCCGCACCGATTCGGCGGCTCCCTTCCGCCCCTACGCAACCATGGCCGTGATCCTCGGCTCCGCGGCGCTGCTGCTCATCCAGAAGGCAACGGGCGACTTGCTCAGCACCTACGGCGGCATCGTCGTGCCGCTGCAGGACCAGTGGTGGCGCTTCCTCACCGCCCCCTTCGCCTACAGCGACGTCGGCTACCTCTTCGTCGTCGCGGTTGGCCTTGCGATCTTCGCGACCGGGCTGGAGCGCCGCCTCGGCACGGCTCCCACGGCGCTGCTGCTGGTTGCCTGCGGCTCGCTGGGGATGCTCGTCGCCAGCGGCATCGCAAACGCCCAGGGCAACATCGAGGTGATCGCCGGCGGCAACGGGATGGCGCTCGGCGCCGTCGCCGCCTGGTTCGCGCTCCGCCGCGCCGAGGCCCACGGCGCGATCGACGACGACTACGACGCGATCGGCGTGATCGTCGTCGCGGCGGTGCTGCTCGCCCTGCCGATCTTCGTATCTTCCGCGGACCCCTTCGCCGGCCTCGTCGGCGGCGCCGTCGGTGGCCTCGCGGGCCTTGCCGCCTCGGCCCTCCGCGACCACTGAAGGCCGCCGCTAGTCTGCGTTCCGTGGCCCCCGACGACGAGCAGCTCGACGCCGCAATCGAGCGGCTGATCGACGCCGAGCGCTTTGCCGAGGCGGAGCGGATCGTCGCCCGGGCGGCTCCCCAGCTGCAGAAGGTGCTTGCGGCGGCGCTCGCCGAGGGCGGCTGGTTCGGCGAGTCCCACGAGGCGGAGTCGTTGAAGGCGGCCACCGCTCCGGATCCCGACGCGCGGGTGGCGGCTGTACGGTCGCTGCTCGCCGAGGAGGCGCGGATGGGGATGATGGTTGGAGTTGCCGTCGGCTGGGCACTCCGTGAGGAGATGACCGAGAGCAAAGAACCGGAAGGAGAGGGCTGAGAGATGGAGATTCGATTTCACGGGCACTCGTGCTTTGAGCTGAGCGAGGGCGAGGCCAGGGTCCTGGTCGACCCGTTTCTCAAGCCCAATAACCCGGCGGCGCTGGTGAGCGCCGAGGACGTCGATCCGACCCACATCGTCGTCTCTCACGGGCACGCCGACCACATCGCTGACGCTCCCGCGGTCGCGGCCCGCACGGGCGCGGAGTGCGTGGCGATCGTCGAGGTCGCCAACTGGCTCGAAGAGCAGGGCGTCGAGAAGGTCCACGACCCGAACCTGGGCGGCACCGTGCGCTTCGACTGGGGCTGGGTGAAGCTGGTGCCCGCCTGGCACACGAGCACGATCGCCGGCTCCGCCGAGGCGCCCTACAGCCCCACCCCGGGCACCGTCACCGGTACGCCCGCCGGCCTGCTGATCAACATCGGCGGGGAGACCGTCTACCACGCCGGCGACACCTGCCTCTTCGGAGACATGAAGCTGATCGCCGAACGCAACCCGGTCGACGTCGCCCTGCTGCCGATCGGCGGCCACTACACGATGGACCGCCACGATGCGGCGGTCGCCGCGCAATTCATCGCTGCCGGCACGGTGATCCCGATGCATTTCGACACCTTCCCGCCGATCGAGACCGACTCCGCCGCATTCAAGTCCGAGGTCGAGGCGCAGACATCATCGACCGTGGTCGTGCTTGCGCCGGGGGAGTCGCATTCGACTGGCTGATCAGCCAGGCCAGTGCTAGTCTCGCCCGAACCGCGCAGCCGATTCGAGGAGAGCAGCGAATGGGAACCACAGAGGCATCCGGGACCGAGTCGAGGACCGGGCGGCCCGACTTCCAGGCCACAGCCGATCCGGCGCTGATCGAGGCGGCCGACCGCACCGCCGACGTCAAGCTGCTCACCTACGGGGAGCTCTACCTGCTCTGGGAGCGCCAGCAGTGGCAGACCCAGGAGCTCGACTTCAGCCGCGACCGCGAGGACTGGAACGAGCGCTTCGACGACGAAGAGCGCTTCCAGCGGATGTACGGGCTCTCCTCGTTCTTCATCGGCGAGCAGAAGGTGGCGGAGGAGCTGGGGCCGATTATGCGCGCTGCGCCGACCGAGGACCAGCGGATCTTCCTCTGCACCCAGATCGCCGACGAGGCGCGCCACGTGCGCTTCTTCGAGCGCTTCTACCGCGAGGTCGGGGTGCTCGATTCCGACGAGCTCTCGCAGATGCTGATCCAGACCTCCGAGCACCTGAACGAGAACTTCGGCCGCCTCTTCGATGAGATGCTGAAGAAGCGCACCGACCGGCTCTCGGTCGAACCGGAGGACACCGAGGCCCTGGTCGAGGCGGTGACGCTCTACCACATGGTGATCGAGGGGATGCTGGCCCTCACCGGGCAGCACTTCATCATGGACTACAACGAACGCGAAGGCACGCTGCCGGCCTTCGTCGAGGGTTTCCAGAACGTCGCTCGCGACGAGCACCGCCACGTTGCCTTCGGCTCGGTCTTCCTGCGCGAGAAGGCACGCGAGGACGACCGCTACAAGCAGGCGATCCAGCGCACCCTGGAGGAGTCGCTGCCGGTTGCCGACGGGGTGCTCTCACCGCCCTGGGCGCCGCAGGGCGACGATTGGGAGCTGTTCGGCTACTCGCTGGCGGAGACCCGCAAATTCGCCAGCACCTGCTTGATGCGTCGCCTCAAGGTGATCGGCCTCCAGTAGTAGCGAGGCCCGGCCCGGGGTGGAGGGCGGCCCGGCCCTAGCCTTCGGAGGGTGGGCTTTCCGGGCTGGGAGAGGAAGCGGGCGGCGTCGTTTCCGCCGGGGGGCTGCTTTCGGCGGGCGGGACGCTTTCGGCGGGCGGGGCGGCTTCTGCTGGCGGCGCCGGCGCCGGCGCGGGGCTCGTGCCGCCGCCGACCGTGACGACGACGGTGCCGCCGGCTTCCGGGGCGCCGGCGCTGCCCGCACTGCCGGCGGGCGGGGTCGCTTCGTTGATGCCCGCGATAGCTTCGGCTTCGGTGCCGCCACTCGATTGATTCGTCGCTTCGCCTTCAACCGGTTCGGCTGCGGGCGGCGTTGCTTCGGCCTCGACCGGGACCGGCGCGGCTGTTGCTTCGATCGGCTGCGCGTCCGCATGCTCGGGCGCTACCGTTACGGTGCGCGCCGGCGCCAGCGCCGCCGGCGGTCCGCTGTTGACGTGGGAGATCGTGGCGGGGCCGGGGCTGACCGGTGCCGGTTCGGCCTGTTGCTTGACCTCGACCGCCCCGGCGGTGAGGACGGCGGCGGTGACCACTCCGGCGACGGCCTTGGTGCCGATTGCCCCGCCGACCGCGCCAAGGCCGCTGGCCGCGCCACCCGAGCTGAGGGCCGCTCCGACGCTGCCGACAGCGCCGGCTCCGGTGGCGCCGGCGCCTGTTGCGGTCGCCGCGCCACCGGTACCTGCACCTCCCAGGCCAAGCTTGGACGCGATGAAGCCCTTCAGCGCCAGCAGCGGCCCAACCGGGACCAGGGCCGCCAGCACCTTGTCGTTGGAGCGAAGCTGAGAGCGGAAGTCGCCGCACTCCTCGCAATCGCGGACGTGCCGTCGCACCGGCCCGGAGAGCTTGCGCAGTCCCTCCGCCGCCTCGGCGAGGTCGATTCGAACCTCGCCGCAGGTCAGCTGGCGAGCTTGGCTTGCCTCGGCGAGCGAGATTCGCGCCCGCACCAGCAGCGACTTGACCGAGGGCACGCTGGTCTCCATCGCCTGGGCGATCTCCTCGTAGGACATCGCATCCATCTCACGTAGCAGCAGGGCAGAGCGCTGGGTCTCGGGCAGCTTGCCGACGTCGGCGAGCAGCTGGCGGAACTCCTCGCGGTTGTGGACCTTCTCGGCCGTCGAGGCCGCCTCGACCGTCGGCACCATGTCCATCGATTCCTGGGCGTCGGCGGTCGGTTTGCGCAGGTGGTTGAGGCAGCGGTTGCGAGCGATCCGGTAGAGCCACGGGCGCAGGTTGATCTCGCGCTCGTCGGCGAGCATCGCCCGGTAGGCGTTGACGAAGACCTCCTGTAGCACGTCCTCGGCATCCTCGGTGGAGCCGAGCATCTGACGGCAGAAGCCGAGCAGGCGGCCCTGGTAGCGGTCGACGATCGCCTCGAAGGCGCCCGGGTTGCCGGCGCGGGCCATCGCGATCAGGCGCTCGTCGCCCTGGAGCTTGAGCAGCGGGGACCGCCGGGCTAGAAGTCCGCGACGACTGGCGTGGGTGAGGGCTGAAGCCTCCAAGCGAAACCTCCAAGGACCAGGGAAGGCGTTTGTCTTCTAGCTCAAGAGACACCGTAGCACCGGCATAGTTGCGGCACCTCGGCAGTTTTTAGTGCGATTTTATGAATCGAATCGATGCCCGGGGCGGGATTCGAACCCGCAAGCCCCCCAGTGGGGCAACGCCTTTTAAGGGCGCCGCTTTTACCGATTTCGCCACCCGGGCAGGGCCGATGGTAATCGGCCCGCGGGTCCTGTCATGGGGCAGGGGGGCCTGCGGACAGTCCACGGGCTGTCCTCGACCCCCCTGTCCCATGCCACCCGCGGGAGGAAGGCTCGGCTAGGCTCGCGTTGCAATGGACCACGGCGGGCGCGTTGTCGCAAAGGTGCTTAAGAGCAGGGGCGTGAGCCACCTCTTCACGCTCTCTGGGGGGCACCTGTTCTCCATATACGACGGCTGCCGGGCGGAGGGGATCGGGATCGTCGACGTGCGCCACGAGCAGACGGCGGCGTTCGCAGCCGAGGGCTTCGCCAAGGCGACCCGTCGGGTGGGCGTCGCGGCGCTGACGGCGGGGCCGGGGGTGACCAACGGGCTCAGCGCGATCGCCGGCGCTCAGGCCAACTGCTCGCCGGTCTGCGTGCTCGGCGGCAGGGCGCCCGAGCTGCGCTGGGGATCGGGCTCGCTGCAGGAGATCGACCACCTGCCGTTCGTCTCGCCGCTGGTCAAGTCGGCGGAGACGGTCAAGGGGCCGGGGGAGATCGCGGCCCGCACGGCGGCGACGCTCGACCTCGCGCTCGCCCCGCCCTACGGGCCGGCCTTCGTCGACTACCCGCTCGACGTGGTCTTCAGCGAGGCCGAGCTGGAGGTTCCGCCCGTGCCGGCGATCGAGGCCCGTCCGGCCGAGGGAGTCGAGGAGGCTGCGGCCCTGCTTGCCGGTGCCGAGCGGCCGGCGATCATGGCCGGGACCGGGCTCTACTGGGGACGGGGCGAGGACGAGCTGCGGGGGCTGGCGGAGGCGCTCGGGATCCCGGTCTTCCTCAACGGCCTCGGCCGCGGCTGCCTGCCGGCGGACCACGAGCTGGCCTTCAGCCGCGCCCGCGGTGCCGGGCTCGGTGGCGCCGACGTGGCGCTGGTGATCGGCGTGCCGCTCGACTTCCGGCTCGGCTTCGGCGCGAGCATCGCCGAGGGGGCGAAGCTGATCCGTCTCGACGCGGCGCCGAACGAGCTGAGCGCGAACCGCGTGCCCGATCTGGACATGGTCGGCGATGTCGCCGCCAGCCTGGCGGCGATCGGCGAGGCGGCGGCGGAGGGGAGCCGGCGCTCCGAGCCTTGGCTGGCACAGCTGCGCGAGGTCGAGGAGGAGAAGCGCTCCGCCGAGCAGGCCGAGCTGAACGATGCGCGCTCGCCGCTGCATCCCGTCCGCGTCTACAGGGGGTTGGGCGAAGTGCTGGAGCGCGATGCGATCGTCGTCGGCGACGGCGGCGATTTCGTCTCCTACGCGGGGCGCTTCATCGAGACCTACCAGCCGGGCTGCTGGATGGACCCGGGACCGTTCGGTTGCCTCGGCGCCGGCCCCGGCCAGGCGATCGGCGCCAAGCTCGCCCATCCCGATCGACAGGTCTGCCTGCTGCTCGGCGACGGCGCCTTCGGCTTCGCCGGCATCGAGTTCGACACGATGGCGCGGCACGGCCTGCCCGTGGTCGGCGTGATGGGCAACAACGGCATCTGGGCACTCGAGCACCACCCGATGAAGTTCCTCTACGGGTACTCGGTGGCGGCCGAGCTGCGACCGGAGACGCGCTATGACCAGATGGTCGAAGCGCTCGGCTGCGATGGGGTGCTCGTGCGCGAGCCGGGTCAGCTGCGCCCGGCGCTGGAGCGGGCCTTCGAGTCCGGTCGGCCGACCCTGGTCAACGTCCTCACCGACCCCGAGGTCGTCTACCCGCGCAAGTCGAATCTGGCTTGAACAAGCCAGATGGACGGTCGGCCCGGCCGAAAAAAGAATCGGCCGCCATCGCTGGCGGCCGATTCAAGTTGGTCCCTCAGGACGGGCAGGGGTACGTCTTCAGGGACCAGTCTTATTTGGTGGGCTCAGACGGCGGGAGGCGCCATGATGCGGCAATCGTCCGAGCCCTGTACCGGGTCAGTTGATAGGTATGTCCCACCTCTTCCCCGATGCGTCGATTATGTGTCTGGCTATCCGCTCCGTCCAGTCGTCCCAATCGTGACTACTAATAATCGAGTAAGGAAGGGCTACCAACTTTTATGGGTTCGCACGGCTTCTTGACCCATCTGTACGGCTTCGTGAAACTCGACTGTCCACCCGGGACCACGTAATTGCTTCTGATTGAGAATACGGGGTTACCCGCAGCCCAGAGCCGGTACAGCCGCGATCGCGGTGCCGTAGAGGATGTCGTGCTCGGAGACGCCGACTTGGTCGAGGCCAAAGGCGCGCATCGTCTCGACCAGGATCACGACTCCGGCGACGATGTTAGGCGCCCTGTCGGGGTGCAAGCCGGTGATCTCGACCCGTTTGGACAGAGGGGCAGATGCCAATTGCGAGAGAAGTCGCTGGATCGAGCCGAGGGTCAGCGTATGCCCGTGTACTTGCTTGGGGTCGTAGGTCTCGAGGCCGATCTCGATCGAAGCCAGCGAGGTGGGGGTGCCGGCGACGGCGATCCCGGCCTCGGCGGCGGCTGCGGGTTGGCCCGAGATCGCACTCTCTATAAGCGCGCGAACGTCTTTGGCCAGGGCCTCCAGCTCGAGCGTCGTCGGCGGGTCGTTTGAGATGCGCCGCTCGCTGTGGCGGACGATGCCGGCCTGCAGCGAGGCATGAAAGGCGATCTCGGTGCCGGTGCCGACGATCAGCTCGGTCGAGCCGCCGCCGATGTCGACGACAAGAGTCGGCTCGGCCGGCGGCTGCGCGCAGGTCGCGCCGACATAGGTGAGGCGTGCCTCCTCCTCGCCGTCGAGGACGCGGGCGGAGAGCGCGAAGCGCTCGCGCAGCTCGGCGACGAAGGCGCTGCCGTTGGAGGCGTCGCGGACGGCGCTGGTGGCGATCGATTCGACCCGCTCCACGCCGGCCTCCCGGCAGATCGCCACGTAGTCGCCGATCGCCTCGCAGGCGGCCTCGATCGCCTCGGCGGAAAGCTGTCCCGAAAGATCGACGCCCCGCCCAAGCCTGGTCACCCGGCTCTGTCGCTCGACCTCGGAGACCCGCCCCCTCTCGACCTCGGCAATCAACAGCCGAGTCGAGTTGGAGCCGATGTCGACCACCGCGACTCTGTGGGAATCCCCCGCCATGCCGCGGCACTCTATGAGACATCGGCCCCCACGTTGCTAGCATGCCCCTACCGCCGCGGGGTGGAGCAGCCAGGTAGCTCGTCGGGCTCATAACCCGAAGGTCGCAGGTTCGAATCCTGCCCCCGCTATAGGAAAAGGCCCCGCTAGCGGGGCCTTTTTTGTGCCTCAGGCTCGGATCTTCATCGGAACCTTGGTACCAATCTGGTACCAATTTTCGTTGGACTTGGCGCGACGAGCTTTAAATGCCGGCTGGACCGAGGGGTTAGCGGAATGCTTGGCCATCTTGGGTCCTCCCTTATCCGGGAGATCTAGAAAGCACCCTCCATCCTCTTGCCTATAGCACGACTACGATCCGCAACATGGACCTTAGGGAAATTCAGAGGCTGGCGGCGGCAGAAATAAATGAAGATCTTTACTCCCTTGCGGCTCACGGCGAGGATCTGCTGATCGAGCGCAAGGCCCAAATTCCGAAGCCCGAGAGACTTGGCGCCGAGGTTGCTTCGATGGCGAACATGCTCGGCGGCTGGCTGCTCCTGGGCGTTGACGATCAGACTCGCAAGCTGGAGACCCTTCGTCTCAAAGACGGAATTGATCTCCAATCGCATTTCGGAAATTTGTTGCGTAGGGCCGTGGACCCCGTGCCGGCTTTTCTCGCGGGAACGCTCGAAGTCGGCGATACCTATGTGGGGTTTGTTCGCGTTCTCCCGGCGTCAGTGCCAGTGCTCGTGCGTGGTAGCGGTGCTGTCTACACAAGGGATGCTGGGGGCAAGATTCGCATTTCCGACCGTCGAGCTTTGCTGGACCTCGCTCGCTTGGGGAGAGATGCGGAGGATGAGACGCGAGAGCGTCCCGACCTCAATCAGCTCACGCAGATCCTTTTGGGCCTGCCGGCGCAGTCGACGGATTCGGCCTGCTTTTTCGGGCGATGGGGCTGGGGCATGGCGCTGTTCGGCTTCAATCTGGCTGTCAGGAGGCAGGCAGACCGAGAATCAATACCGGATGCTTCGGAGGACTTGACGCCTCTGCTTTCATACGAACAGGTGTTCGTATCATTGCCTGCGTCCTCATTCCCCGCTTTTCGCTTCGAGTTGCTTGCTCTGGCTGGCTCGATGAGCCCGTCGCGCTCGCTCCGCTGCCGGGCACCCGCCAGGCGATAGGCGAAGTCTCTCCCCCCGCCGAGTCCGCCGGCCTACACCCCGGGATGCTCCTCGGCGAGGCGCTTGCCCGCTGCCCCTCGCTGCGGCTAGTCGGAGCCGATCCCGTCCGGGCCGCCGAGCACTGGGACGAGCTGCTGGAGCGGCTTGAGGGGATCGGCGCGGCGGTGGAGTCGAAGCGAGCGGGAGAGGTTTTCTTCGCGGTGGAGGGGTTGCGGGGGATTCACGGCGGCGAGGCAGCCGGTGTGCTGGGCGCAGCCCGCGAAGCGACTCGGGTGCCGGTGCGGATCGCAGCCGCCCCCAACCGCTTTGCTGCTTTCCTCGCGGCGAGCCGGGGGTCGCGCCTGCCCCGCGGCGTCTCCAGTCAAGGCGAGGAGGCGATCGTCCCCCGCAGGGCGCTTCGCAAGTTTCTCTCTCCGTTCCCGGTGAGGACGCTGCGCGGGCGACTCGGCGCCAAGGAGGCCGAGGAGGGCGCGCTGATCCTCGCCCTGAGGCGACTGGGGCTCGGCACCCTCGGCAAGCTTGCCCCGCTCTCCCCCGATCAGGTTGCCGACCGCTTCGGGGCGCTCGGTCTGCGGGCTCTGGGCCTTGCCCGTGGG
Source organism: Solirubrobacterales bacterium (assembly GCA_036496625.1). GTDB lineage: Bacteria > Actinomycetota > Thermoleophilia > Solirubrobacterales > 70-9 > VRUE01. The sequence continues at coordinate 155,779 of DASXKW010000006.1, forward strand.
GAAGATGAGCCGCTGCGGGCGCGTGAGCCCCGCGAGGAGCTGGTCGCGGAGATCGAGCTGCCGGAGGGAACCGCGGGAGCCCAGCTCGACCACGCCCTGGAGCTGCTGGTCAGCCGGCTCCTCGTCGCCCCGCGGCGCAAGGGGAGGACCGTGCTCGCACTTCGCCTCTCCGCCGTGCTCGACAGCGGCGGTAGCTGGAGCGTTGAGCAGGGCTTGGGCCGAGCGACCGCCTCGGCCCCGACGATCGGCTCGCTGCTGGTCCCGAGACTGCAAGCGCTGTCCGAGCCGGCGACGGCGTTGCGCCTGCGAGCGCTCGCCTTGGGGCCGCTGGCCGCCGATCAGCTTGAACTCGCCTTTGAGAGGAATGGGTCCTCGCACTCGCGACTCGCGGCGGCGGTGCGGGAGGTTCGGGGGGTCGCGGGCGATGAAGCCCTGCTCAAGGTCATCGACGTTGACCCGCGCTCTCGAGTCCCAGAGCGGCGGGTGCTGCTGGCGCCCTACCCGGACCGATGAGTCAGGCGCGCCGCATCAACGCGCCCAAGGAGACGCGGGTCGAGGTTGGCCCCGAGGGCACGCCGCTTGGGCTTGGCGGGACGGCGATCGAGTCGATCCGCGAGGAGTGGGTGATCGAGGATCGCTGGTGGACCGAGGGCCCTCTGCACCGCCACTACTACGAGCTGGCCCTTGCCGACGGGCGAAACGTCACCGTCTTTCGCGATGTGCGGGCCGCTCGCTGGTATCGCCACTCGGCCTGATGGGCGCCCCCGCTCCCTACGTCGAGCTGCACGCTCATTCGGCCTTCTCCTTTCTCGACGGCGCCTCCACGCCGACCGAGCTGGCCGGCGCGGCGGCGGCGCTCGACTACCCCGCGCTGGCCTTGACCGACCACGACGGAATCTGGGGGTCGATGGAGTTCGCCCACGCCTGCAAGGGCTTGGGGGTGCGGCCGATCACCGGGACCGAGCTGACGGTGGCGCTGAAGGTCGAAGCGGATCGGGTCGAGCTCGCCCACCTCACCCTCCTGGTCGAGAGCGCCGCCGGCTACCGCAACCTCTGCCGTCTGCTCACCGACGCCCACTCCCACACCCGCGATGGCGCCCAGCGCAACGCCGGGCAGCCGTGGGTGAGCCTGGAGGCACTCTTCGAGCGCGCCGATGGCCTGATCTGCCTCTCGGGCTGTGCCCGCGAGGGCGTCCTGGCCGCTCGCTGGGAGCGCGGCGAGCACGCACTCGGGGCAAAGCTCGGGCGAGAGCTGCGGGGCGCCTTCGGCGCCGAGTGCCTGCGGATCGAGCTGCAACGCCCCTACGAGCGCCACGACCGCGCCCGCAACCGCTGGCTCTCTGGTCTAGCCGAGCGTCTGGGGGTGCCCTGCGTGGCAAGCGGGAACGTCCACTTCCACCGCCGCTCGCGCTCGCGCCTCCAAGATGCCTTCGTGGCTGTCCGCCACGGCGTGGGACTGGATGAGTCAGAGCCGCTGCGGCGCGGCAACTCCAGCGCCGCTCTCGCCTCCCCCCAGGCGATGGCAGCCCGCTTCGCCGAGTACCCCGAGGCGGTTGCCGAGACCGCCCGGCTCGCCGAGCGGCTGCGCTTCGATCTAACTGCTGAGCTGGGCTACACCTATCCCGGCGCCGAGGACGTCGGCGCCGATCGCGAGCTGGCCGAGACCTGCAGGGCTCTCCTCGCCGAGCGCTATGCGGGGTCCTCGAATCGCCTCGAGGCAGAGCGGCGATTGGAGGAGGAGATCTCGGTGATCCGCGGGCTTGGCCTCTCGGGGTTCTTCCTCTTGCACCGCGACCTGCTGGAGCTGGCGCGCGAGGTCGCGGTGAAGGTGCGAGGGCCAAGCTCGGTGCGCGCGCTGCTGCCGCCGGGGCGGGGCAGGGGCTCAAGCGTGAGCTCGATCATCTGCTACCTGACCGGGCTCTCCCACGTCGACCCGGTCAAGGCCAACCTCTTCGCCGGCCGCTTCCTAAACGAGGAAGTCGCCGCCGTGCCCGACATCGACCTCGACTTCCCGCGCGATATCCGCGAGCAGTTGATCCCCGAGGTCCACCGCCGCTACGGCGCCGAGCGCTCGGCGCTGGTCGCCGCCTTTCCCACCTATCGTCCGCGCGGGGTCGTGCGCGACCTCGGCAAAGCGCTCGGCTTGCCACCAGGGGAGATCGAGCGGGTGGCGGGGATGGTCGGCTTTCACGAGCGCAGCGGGGAGATCGAGCGCGACGTGATCGCCGCGATCGGCAAACAGCGCGCCGCCGCGCCGCGCTGGGCGGCCCTGCTCTCCCTCTGCCCAGATGCGATGGGACTGCCTCGCCATGCCTCCCAGCACCCCGGCGGCATGGTGATCTCGACCAAGCCGCTGATCGACGTCTGCCCGGTGGTGCCGGCGGCGATGGCGGGGCGCCAGATCGTCCAGTGGGACAAGGACTCCTGCGCGGATGCCGGCTTCCTCAAGATCGACCTCTTGGGCTTGGGGATGCTCTCCGCGGTCGAGCGCACGGTCGTTGAGATCGAGCGGGCGCGGGGGGAGAGGGTCGACCTCTCGCGGATCGCACTCGACGATCGGGAGACCTTCGAGTCGATCCGCGCCGCTGAGACCACCGGGGTCTTTCAGATCGAGAGCCGCGCGCAGATGCAGATGCTGCCGCGCACCCTGCCCCAGGACCTCGATGACCTCACCGTCCAGGTCGCCCTGGTTCGCCCAGGCCCGATCCAAGGCGGCGCCGTTCACCCCTACATCGAGCGGCGCAAGCGGTTGCGCGAAAACCCCAACTACGAGGTCCCCTACGAGCACCCCCTGCTTGAGCCGGTGCTGAAGGACACCCTCGGCACGATCGTCTTCCAAGAGCAGGTGATCGAGGTGGCGATGCAGTTCGCCGGCTTCTCCTCTTCTGAGGCAGAGGGGCTACGACGGGCGATGAGCCGCAAGCGCTCCGAGGAGGCGATTCGCAAGCACCGCGAGGGCTTCCTCGCTGGCGCTGCCGGGAAGGGCGTTCCCCTCGAGCTGGCAGAGCGCGTCTGGGAGCAGATCAAGGGCTTCTCGGGCTTCGGCTTCCCCAAGGCGCACTCCGTCGCCTTCGGCCTGCTCGCCTACCAATCGGCATATCTGCGCGAGCACTACGCACCGGAGTTCCTCTGCTCGCTGCTAAACGAGCAGCCGATGGGCTTCTACCCGCCCGACTCCCTGATCCACGAGGCTCAGCGGCGGGGGGTGCGGGTGGCCCCCGTCGCCCTCAGCCAAAGCGGCGTGCAGTGCCACATCGAGCGCCAGCAGGGTGCCTTGGCCGTGCGGGTCGGCTTCGCCTATGTCAAGGGGGTGCGGGAGGGGGAGATGGCAGAGCTGGTCGGCGAGCGCGAGCGCGGTGGGCCCTTCGAGAGCATCGCCGACCTCGCATCTCGCTCGGGGGTGAGCCGCGAGGGACTTGAACGGCTGGCCTGGGCCGGCGCGCTCGATGGGTTTGCTCAGGAGGACTCGGAGGCCGGTGGGGGCCGCAGGGAGGACTACTGGCGCCTTGTCGTCGCCGGCAGCTCACAGGCCACCGGGACGGGGAAGCAGCTGCCCCTGCCTCTTGACTCTCCAACGGCGCCCGCGCTTGAGCCACTGGGAAGATGGGAGAAAGTGATCGAGGACTACCGCTCCACCGGGATCAACCTCGGTGAGCACCCGATGGCCTTGCTGCGCGGGGAGATCGGCGATGGCGTCGCGCGCAGCTCGGATCTGAGCGAGATCGAGGACGGTGCCACGGTCGAGGTCGCCGGCATGGTCGTGGCCCGCCAGCGCCCCGAGACGGCGAAGGGGATCGTCTTCGTGCTGCTCGAGGACGAGCGCGGCACCGTCAACCTGGTCGTGCCCCCTGCGGTCTATGAGCGTTACCGGGCCCTGGTTCGCGCCGCTCCTCTCCTTCACGCTGGCGGGCGTCTAGAGCGTCGCGAAGGCACGATCAACGTAGTCGTCGAGGAGGTGGGAACTCTGGAGTGGAGCGGCCGTCCGCAGGGCGAAGTGAGGCGCATCGAACCCCAGGGGGGAAGGGACCCGGACCACGCCAAGGGGGGTGAGATGAGTTTTGCCGCGCGCCGAGCCCGCGAGCTGGCAGTCGCCGAGCTGCGTGCCGTCGTTCCGGCCGGGCACAGCTTCGGCCGGCGGGGGCGTTGAGGTGCTGTGCCTGGCTGCTGCAATATCTGCAATCGCTTCAGCCATCGACGGGTTGCAATAGGACGTAACGCGCTAAGTGGATGCCGGTCTACGAAAACCGAGGTCACAGGTTCGAATCCTGTCAGGCGCGCTCCGTCGCAGCCCTCTTATAGAGCGAAATCCGGCATCCGAAGCGGGTTTGGGCGCTCTTGGCCCTCATTGTCGCGAGAGGTCAGCAAAAGTCAGCAAAAGGCTGATTTCAGACCCCCTCCTTCCCTTCACCTTCCCTTTGAGGGTCATGCAGCGGAGGTCCGGCAAAGGGGGGCTGGGCAGGATCTGGCTGCTGTAAGTCCAAGGAGTGCCCGGATGGTTGAACGGGGGCAGTCTCGAAAACCGTCGGGGCAGGTAAACGGCTTCGCGAGTTCTTGTCCGCTTGTAGCCTGGATTCCCGCATGAGGAGCCGGATAGCATCCCTCGCTTGGCCTCAACAGAGAGAGAGTCAACGAAGGTCAGCCGGAGTCAGCAAAGGGCTGTTTTTGTCCCCTTTCGTTCCCTAATCGTTCCCTAGGAATCGTCCTTGTCCATCAGCGCATCTCGTTAAGGGAAGTGACCTCAAGGTCGAATGGCTCATCGGCGGAGCGTCGACGCCGATACGGGGAAACGGTCACACGATGGACCTCGCCGCAGAGGCAGGGGATGTCGATCGGCCGTGTGTCGGTGGCCGGGTCGGTGTCGACCTTGAGGCGCCAGAGCTCGCCGGCGGATTTGCAGCCGAACGAAACTACCCAGCCGTAGTCGACAGGCTCGGTGCGCTTTCGGGCGGCGGGGTTGGGGGCATCTACCCATCCTCTCCGGTTTGCGAAGCAGAGTGTCGTCGGAGTGCTTCGGCGGCCTCTTCACAAGGACGATCTTGCGTGCGGTTGGGCCGCTTTCATTTGGTCGCACAATGGATGGGCAGGACCTGACGCGTCGTCAGGGGCCGCCAGGTCCTGCCCTCTCTGCCGCTTAGCGGTTCTTGATCGTGGACAGCAGCGGCACGACAACCGGGCACGGTTGGATCGTCATTGCGGCTCACCCCCTTCCCATTGCCCTTAATTCTTTTGATTACTCAAAAGAGATTAAAGCAATCAGGAAGACGATTTCCTATTCAGCCGCCAATGCAGATACTTTCTGTCCAAACGACGTGGCCATACCGCTATAGAAATCTTGATGTACCGGATGGTCTGGATGAGAGGAGCAGCTTTGTCAGCGAAGAAGCAGCCGAGCGACATGCAGGTCGATGGGGCATCCAAGAAAGAGAAGAAGCTCACCCTCAAACAGAGGCTCATCAAGGCGATGGCCCACCCCCTGCGGGTCCGAATCCTCGCCTACATGAATGACCGGGCATGGAGCCCGAATGAACTCTCGAACGAGCTTGCCGAAGGTCTAAGCCAGGTCAGCTACCACGTCAAAGTCCTCAAGGATTTCGAGTTGATTGAAATGACCAAGACGGAGCCCCGACGGGGAGCGGTCGAGCACTACTACAAGGCCATCGAGCGAGTCTTCATGCCTTCGAGCGTCACCAAGCAGTTCCCGAAGACTGCCCAGCGCGTCATGTTCATCGAGACCATGGAAGACGCAGAGAAAGACATAGCCGCTTCGATCAAGTCCGGCAGGTTCGACTCCCGCGAGGATTACCACGTCAGTTACACGCCAGCCGATCTAGACAATCAGGCTTGCGAAGAAGCCGAGAAGTTGGCCGACAAACTTGTTGAAGACTTCATCCAACTGGGGGTTGACTCGGCTAATCGGCGCGCGAAAGGCGAGGGCGGAGGCGAGCACATTCCCACCAGCGCTTCCCTCCTAGTCTTCGGCTCGGAGCGGGCCGAGAAAGAGAAGGCACCCTCAAGGAAACCGCGCCGCCCCAAGAAGAAAGCTGCGAAGAAAAAACGCGGCTAGGGCTTTGCTCAGAAAGCCCCGTTAATACGAATTCCATTTCGATCTAGCATCGCCCACGCATCGGGCGTTGTAGCTCACGGGAGCGGTCGTCAGCACGAAGGCTCCCCCGCGCGCGGGACGCTCGGTGCATTGCTCGATGGACAGGGAGGGCGGTGTTTTCACATGCGCCGCCCTCCCGTAAAAACTTCACAGGAGTCTCGCCGATCAGAGGAGGAACGTCCAGCCGATGGCGACACATCACCACAGGGCCGGAGTCGCTTCGGCTACAACGACGTTCGCTGCACGGACGGAAGCTCGCACCTCTACTCAGAAGACGACTTGGTTTCAGTCGAGCAGGTGGAGATGGACCCGAGAAATGCCCACCATGCGAACTAGTCCGCATGAGACCGAGGGCGCACCGTTCCCGCGCCGTCTCCCAGCGGAGCGACGGGCCGCCAGGAGCACGGAGGGAATCGACCGAACCAAGGAACTGGCCGACCCGCACCGCCTGCCCCTCACTGCGAATCGACCGTGACCGTTCACACCATTCTCGCTGAGTCGGCGCGGGGCATAGCTGGCGAGATAAACGATTCCTTCGCCTCTACCGATTGGCTTGGCCTGGCTGCCATCGCCTGGTACTTCGAGGAGCTTCACGCCGTGCTCGCGAACAGATCGCGCAAAGAGATCGGTACTCCGTCTCTCCGGATTCCCTCAAAGACTGAGGCAGCGGCATCCGCACAAACGGTAGCCCAAACGGCAGCGAAGATCCCAGGCGACAGGCTGACCGATGCACACAAAACCACCGAGATAGCCCTACTCCAGACGATGCTAGACCGCGGGATGCCGAGTGCTCCGGCCCTGCGTATTGCGAGCGCCGTACGTGAGCGTGTGACGGACGTGATCACGTCTGCGTGGCTTCCGTCGTGATGGAGACAAGCCATTGCATCGGCGTGCCCTTCGTTGCCCGTGCGCTGCACGCCCTTGGGGAGGTTCAGCAGGCGCAGGCCCTCACTGACCCGCGGGACCTTCTTGCCAGCCCTCTCGGCGATCTGCTTGTTGGTGGTCAGATGGTGCTTGGCGATGCTGCGTATTGGCAGCTCCTTCTTGCCCAGGTAGCGCATGGCGCCGGCTTGGCCTTCTTCTACCCCGCGATCGACGCCCTCGTGCCAGAGGTCGTGGAGTCCGAGCACAAGAAGAGGACCAATGCGCTTCGCAAGATGGGGAACGTCTTTCTCGCCTCGGAAAACGCCAGGCGCGTTGAACAGCTCCAATCGGTCGTGAAGAAGATGGTCCTGACGACTGTCACTTGGGCAAGCCGCGACCCCGAATACATCGGCGATCAATTCGCGGCACTTTGGGTGGCGATCCGGTGGCTCTGCGAATTGCAGCTACCCGAGACCGTCAATGACTTCTGGACTGGCCCTCCGGTCTTGGAGCGCAAGCCGACGCGATTCCCGCTTGTGGCCAGCAGGAGCCTCTAGCTGTGGTCGTGGCAGGCCCATCGACCATGCCTTCTTCGATGGGAACAGGGGACGGGTGAGAGGGGACGGGCGGGTTGATTGGGACTTGCTCGTTCCCCGTCTCGTCAACTCAACCAAGGTCATCATCCTCGAATCGATGCTCTGGATCAAACGGCCGCTTTCGGCTACCGAGCTAGAGCAAATTAGCGCCCGAGACCCCGACCTTAGAACTTTTTCGTACCACCTGAAGCACCTTAAGGAACTCGGCGTATTGGAAGTCATCGAAAAGCGCAAAGCACGTAGGTCCCGAGGTTCAAAAAAGGAGACCTTCTTCTATTTCGCTGGACTCCGCTAGTGGCAGGGCCGACCGCGTTGCGTAGTTCCCGGCTCGCTGACTGAAGTCATTTGAGCTAGGCATTCCTCACCCTCATTGCCGATGCTTGCGAGGAGGTCATCGGCTGAGTCAGTCTCGCGCCGCACAGCACTCGCCCTACTACAACTAGGCATCGACGACGCAGTCACGCCCGCCCGCTGTGCGAGCCGCCTTCCCCTTCTTGATGTTGGCACGCCTTCGGCGTGCGCGGGTCAGGCACCGGCTCCCGCAGCGGGCGGGGGCACGACTGAGGAGGTCCAGATGACTCAGACCTTGGACATCACCGAGCCGGCCGTCGAGAGCGACGTGCACGCCCTCACCTACGAGCAGCTGTCGGGCCTGAGCGTTCAACAGGCCGAGCGCAAGCTCGACAGCTTCTTGGCTGAACTCCGTCAGATGACCCCTGACGAGCGAATCGGCGCATCCCGTCACACGATGAACCGCTGGGAATACTGGGTCTACGCGGCCCGCTTCCCGCAGGAGGTCCCCACGGTTAACGGCGAGCTGGAGCGAATCGCATACACCCTCGAATAGTTACGCCGCGAGTTCCCGAACGTCTTAGTGCGAAGGGAAGCCGACGAGGCACCGCTTCGCGGCCTCCCGATGCGGAGCCGACTCCGCCCCAGGATCGCACGCCCTAGCGGGCGTGCAGGGCGTCGTCCATCGGCTCCGCATCGGGCGGGGCACTGGACGAAGGAGAACGACATGAGCTACCACCCCACCGCGTGCCCGGACTGTCTGCGCCGCGCACGGCTTCTGTCTCATCTCGCCCCCTACATGGAGAAGTGCCTAGCGCGCTCAGCAAAGGGCAGGCTCGCGACCCAGCTGCTGAGACTCGGCAACGAGGATCTTGCCGCAGCCGTGGCGCCCGACATCGCCTCCCAGCTGCTCGAGCACGTCGCGGCCGTCTCCGATGACGAGCTGCAGACGGAGATCGCCGAGTCGAGCCACTGGTGCTGCTGTCAGCATGACCCGCAGTTCCCGGCCGTGCTCGGGCAGACGCCCGGCGCTCCCTGGGCTCTGTTTGGCAGCGGCGACCCGCTGCGCCTTGCTCGCCTGCATCCCAAGGGCGCCGTGGCGATCGTCGGCTCCAGGCGGGCTGATACCTACGGCCGCGAGCTCGCCCGTACGCTCGGCCGCGACCTCGCCGGCGCCGGGCTGGCCGTGATCAGCGGCCTCGCCTTCGGCATCGACTCCTGCGCGCACCGCGGCGCGCTCGAAGCGGGAACCACCGCGGCGGTCCTCGGCTGCGGCGTCGACGTCCCCTACCCGGCCTCGCACCGCTCCCTGTGGCGGCGGATCTGCGAGGAAGGCCTCGTGATCTCCGAGCTTCCCCTCGGCAGCACTCCTTGGCGCTGGACCTTCCCCGCCCGCAACCGGATCGTCGCTGCCCTGGCCGCGATGACGATCGTCGTCGAGGCCGCCGAGCGCTCCGGCTCGCTCGTCACCGCCGACCTCGCCGCTGACCTCGGCCGAGACATCGGCGCCGTGCCAGGCCCGGTCAACTCGCGGGGATCGGCCGGGACCAACGCGCTGCTGTCCAAGGGCGCCTGCCTGATCCGCGACGCCCAGGACGTTCTGGACGCGATGCTCGGGCCGGGAGTCAAGCGAGCCGGCCCGGCCGGGCCGCAGCCGGGCCGCACCCAGCGCGAGGTTCTTGCCGCGCTGAAGGACGGGGCGCAGAGCCTCGAGGAGATCGTCGGCGACACCGACCTTCCTCGCGAGGAGGCGAGAAGGGGCCTGGATTCTCTCGCCGCGCTCGGCTACGTCGAGGTCCATTCGACCTTCCGCTACAGGCCCTCGGGCCTCGAGCCGCCATTGGCTCACTGAGGAAGCCGCGCCGATCCGCGAGCACGAGGAGGTGGGGTTCCACCGCCCGCTGCGGCGCCGACTCCGCCCCAGGATGGCACGCCCTTGGCGGGCGTGCCGGGGCTCCGCCGTCGGCCCCGCAGCGGGCGGGGCCCTCCCTGAAAGGACGGCCATGCCGGTTTCCACTCCATCTCCCACCGCGCCCACGCAGGGCAAGCGCTCGGCGCTCACGGGCGCCGCCCTCAGCGATGAAGTCTTCGACTCCTCGCCCTCTCTGCTGCGCCCCAGCCGTGGGGATCGCAACACGGTCGCCGGCCTGCAGCAGTTCTTCTCCCCGCCCGAGGCAGCTGACCTGATCGCCGCGGTCAACGGCCGAGAGCAATCGACCGTCGACCTGACCGCGGGCGACGGCTCGCTGCTGATGGGGGTCGAGCCTGACTTCCGCTTCGGGATCGAGATCGACGCCGATCAGGTGAAAGCGCGCACCTACGAGGCGATCCACGGCGACCTCCAGCGCGCCTACCCGCTCCTGCGCCTGCTCCGGGCGCAGTTCACGCGCGTCGCCTGCAACCCGCCCTTCGGCCTCGACTGGCAGATCAACGGTCGCAAAGAGAACTCGATGGTTGCCACCTGGCGCATGGCAAACGCCCTGCTCGCCGATCAGGGCGCCGGTTCCTTCATCGCCGGGCGCGACCGCTTCGCCCGCGACGTCCTCTCGCGGCCCGATGCCTCGGGCGTCTACGCCCTGATCGAGTGCCGAGACCTCTTCGACGGCGTGGAGCTGCCCTGCGCGATCGCCTTCTTCGTCCTCGCCGGAAACGCCCAGCAGCCGCGCGAGGACGGGCCGCTTCGCCTCAGCGCCTCGCGCGCGGATCTGCCGGGACTCGCGCAGGAGATTCGTGCCGAGCGCGAACGGGTCGCCTCCTGCGTTGCCGAGCCCTTTCGCTGCAGCTACCGCGCCGCCCTGGCGGAGACGTTCAAGACGGTCTCCAAGGAGCTTGCTCGGCGCCGCGAGGGCGACGCAGCCAAGCGCCAGCGCTATGACCTTGAGCTGAAAGGCAACCGGGTCTCGGCGCGGCCCAGCCCATTCGCGCGCCTTGCCCTCGGCCAGCGCCGCGGGCTGCGCGAGGTCGAGCGGCTGAATGGGCAGCCGAACGCCTACTTCGCCCTCAACCTGCGCGAGTGGCGCCAGCTGAAGACGCTCGCGGCCGAAGACGCGCTGACCCTCCAGCCGGCGCTCTGCGAGGCGATCGAGGCGGCCACGACCCAGGCCGAGCAGGCGGTCTGCCCTCTCTATGAGGTCCGCCCACAGCAGCGGCTCGCCTTCCTCGATGACCTCGACTCGATCCTCTGCGTCGCTTCTGATCCCGAGCGCGGCTTCGAGGCGGGAGAGCGCTACCCGCTTGAGACCTCCAGCGACGTGACGGTGAGCCATGCCGAACGCCCGCATCACAAGCGAAACGGCGACGTTGAAATCCGCCGCTACGAGCACGAGGCGAAGGTGCTGCGCGTCGACGTCGACGGGCAGGTCTTCAACGAGTCCGCCGCCGACGTCACCTACCTGCTGGAGCACTTCGAGCTTCCCGATCCCGGCGACCTCGGCACTCGCTTTCCCGATCAGGTCGAGGAGGCCCGCGGCGTCCTGTGCGACCTTGCCGAGCGCAACGACTTCGAGTTCAAGACCTCCGAGGTCGAGGAATGGCAGCTTGAGGACCTCGCCCGCCTCGTCGTCAAGGGATCGGGCGTGCTCGGCTGGGAGCAGGGGGGAGGCAAGAGCCTCGGCGGCGCCACCTTGATCCACGCGCTTTGGGAGCGCGGCGCCGCGCGCAAGGGCCTGATCGTCTGCCCGCAGGACTTGATCTTGCAGTGGAAGCGCGAGATCCGCCGCTTCTACGGCGAAGAGCCCGAGCACATCACCACGCCCGCCCAGGCCCGCGCCGTCGCCCGCCACCTGCGCTCAGGCGGAACCGGCCTCTACATCACCCACTACGAGGTGCTCTCCCTGATCGGCCGCGTCGACGAGCCGCTTCCCCTCGCCCCTGTCAGCGCCTCCGCCGCCGAGCACGAGGAGGAGGGCCGCACCGCCCTGACCAGCGAGGAGTTCTGCCCCAACTGCCTCGCCTCCTTCGACGCCGGCTGGCAGCGCCGTAGCCCCTACGTCTGCGAGCGCTGCCACTACGTCCACAAGCGCCTGCGGGTGAAGACCGCGGGCCACTACCTCGCCCACGCCTTCGCCGACGGCGTGATCGTCGTCGACGAGGGAACCCTGGCGAAGGGAAACGACAGCCTTCGCTCCAAGGCGGTCCGCGGCCTGCGTGCCCGCCACCGCTTCCTGCTCACCGGCACGCCGATCTCCAACTACGTCAACGACGTCTTCTGGCTTTTGTGGTGGACGCTCGGCAACGCCACCCTGCGCTTCCCCTTCGACTACGAGGGCGGGCGGGCCAAGTTCGAGGCCGATTTCTGCGTGATCGAGTACTGGCGCCGCGACGGGCGGCGCGAGAACCGCAAGGTCTTGCCGCAGGTCACTAACGTCTCGCGGCTGTGGCGCCTGCTCTCGGGTGCGATGGTGCGCCGCCGCAAGCAGCACATGGGCAAGCTGGCGCCGCGCACGACCCGCACCATCGCCGCGCCGATGGGCGAGGGCCAGATGAAGCTCTATGAGTTCTGGCTCTCGGGTCAGAACTTCGAGCGCTACTTCACCTGGAAGCACCCAGGCCACCCGATGCTGGCGGTCGACGGCCTGGTCGAGCGCTTCGCCGCCGGCCTCGGGCAGCTGACCAAGCTGGAGTACGCGACGACGCTGCCGGAGGCAGACCCCGACCTCGGCAGCTGGGAGCCGCTACAGAAATTCGAGCACTCCAACTGGACACCGAAGAACCTGAAGGTCCTCCAGGTCGCCTTGGAGCACGTCGAAGCGGGCGAGAAGGTCCTGATCGGCTCGGACCTGATCGAGACCGGCCGCTGGCTCTGCGAGCGCCTGCGCGAAAAGGGAGTCGAGGCCGCACACATCGTCGAGGAGCGCTCCGGCCGCGCCCAGACGATGAACCCGCGCCGCCGCGCCAAGGCGATCGAGGCGTTCAAGACGGGGCGGACGCAGGTCCTCTGTTGCGGCATCCCCTCGATCCGCCTCGGCCACTCGCTCGAGGCGGCCTCCTGCGTGATCGCCAACGGCCTCGTCTTCTCCTATGAGATGTTCGACCAGTTCATCGCCCGCGCCTGGCGGCTGACCTCCCCCGGCCCGGTCTCGGTCTACGTCGCCCTCACCCTCGGCTCGCTCGATCCCCGCAAGTGGGAGCTGCTCTGCCAGAAGGCGAAGGCCGCCGACCTCGCCCTCGACGGCCAGCTGGTCGATGAGCCCGAGAAGCCGATCTCGCGCGAGGAGTTCCTGCGCGAGCTGCGCAAGCAGGGGGTGAAGCCGACCGGCGAGGAGATCGCCGAGGCCGACATCCGCTCGGCATGGGAGGCGACGGCGAGCTTGGAGCCGACTTTCACCTCGGTCCGCACGCCATCCAACGGCGACTCCGGCGCCCGCACGGTTGCCTGGCATGAAGCGTCGAGCGAGCCGATCGAACAGCTCGACCTGTTCGCCCCCGCTTGACGGTCACGGCTGTGAGTCGGTCCTGGCCCGAACGCGTAGCAGACCTCCCCCGGCCGGCTTCGCCGACCTCCTCCGGCCTGCTGTTCGCGTGGCCATGACCAACTCACAGCCACAGCCCAAGGAACCGACCACCAAACAGATCCGATACATCAAAGACCTGGCCAGGAGACGTAGGGAGACTTTCACCTTCCCTCAGACCCGCGCGGAGGCGAGCGCAGAAATCAAGCGCCTGAAGCGCCGCCCGGTCCCCACCATCGTCGAGCGGGAGATCGAAGCATCCCAGCGTCCCCGCTGGCCTGAAATCCACGGAGACAAGGCCCAGACCTGGGATTTCGAGGTCGAAGGATATGGCTCGACCGCACAGTGGAGCGAGCGGGGATGAGCGCGGGGCAGGAAGCGCGACAGGGCTTGATCGCAGCTGGGTTCGGCATTGCGCTCTCGGCCTCGGCGAGCCGCCGTGGCGGGCTGATCGGCGCGACGCCCGAAGAAGAATGCGCCCACCTCGCCGAGATCGCCACCTATATCGACGAGACCGATCCCCTGATGATCGGCGCCGCCTGGCTGCTGGAGCGCTGCGGCTATGAGCGCTCGCAGCTGAGCCTGCTGGGAGGCGAGCGAGCGTGAGCGCCCAGATGAGCCTGCTGGCCGCGCCGAGCGACGATCCGATCGCGGTCCCGATCTGTCGCTCAGTGCTCTACTCGGGTGCCAATGCCCACGCCCAGGGCAACCCCGACGAGCCGCTTTTCCCGCACCGGCATGTCCCGTCCGCGCCACCGATGCTGCCCGACGACGCCGCATGGCTCGCAGCCCTTGACTTCGTCGAGGAGGAGCTTCGCTTCAAGCAGGCGGGCCGCGCCATCCTCGATCTCGACCGCTGTAGCGGCACCGGCTGTTGCGGCGGCCGGGCCGGGCCGTCAAGTCCCACTCTGATGTCCTCCTCGCGAGGAATCGAAGTCGATGGCATCCTCGCCACCTGGACGCGCCTTCTCAAGGGTCTCCAGGAGCAGCGCGAGGTGGAGCTCGGCCTCGCTCGTGCCCGCGACCTGGCGCAGGCCTACCACTGCCTCGACTACTACGGCCGCGTCTACGGCGACGGCCCTCCCTACTCCCAAGGGCGCAAGGACTGGAGTCCCGTCCCGCTGATCCGCCGTCTCGCCGCCGAAGCGATCGACCTGGGCGGCGACCCGACGAAGCTGGAGCCGCACACCCCCTACATGCGCCAGGGCATCGCGGAGGCGACACGATGACCGGCGGCCGAACCGTTCGCGGCTGCTGCTGGGGCGCCGGTCGCCTGCTCGACTCGCTCGGCATCGACACCGAAGGTGGCCCGCGATCGAGGCCATCTTCCAGGCCCATCGCCACGAGGTCGATCGCTTCGCCGCCGACGATCACCACCGCGCCTGCTTCTCGTTCGACGCCACTCCCCGGCTGTTCGCCGACGGTCGAGGTCTCCTTGGGGACGGGACGTCCGGCCGCAAGTCCGTCGGCGCCCTGGCCCCCGAGGAGTGGGCGCAGCACGGGATCGCCGTGGTCTGGTGGCGCCCTCATGGCGACGGTCTGCGCTACTGCTACGTCGAGACGCAGCCTGACGCTCCGCTCAGCCTGGGCGCCGAGACGCAGGACGAATGGGAGATCCCCTACCGCCCGGGTGCTCGGCACGCCGATCCCCAACAACCACTGCGAGCCGCCTCACTGGGTACGACCGCTCTGGCCCTGGACCCACGCCGCCGATCGCCAGCTCGACCTGCTCGGCGAGAGCAGCTGACCCGCCGTCTGCGGGAGCCGCCCCGCCAGGGTCGCACGCTTCGCGTGCGGGGGCGGGGCCAACAGGCTCCGCAGACGGCGGGCACCACCTACGTCAAGGAGATTCCGATGAGGGTCCTACTGAAGGAAGGCGCCGAGAAGGCAACGGCAGCGAGCATCCTCGTTTTGCCCCAAGAGATCGAGACGACGTTCGGGACGCTCTCGGGCGAAGCGGTCCCTGAGGGTGGCATCGTCGCGCAGGCCGACTACTCGACCGTGGCGCGCGCCGTTGCCACCGGCGCCAAGGACCGCGCTGCTCAGAGCGCCACCCCCGAAGAGCTGTTCAAGCAGGCCGTGTGGATGGCAAGGGTCCTCAGCTCCTATGAGGTCGGCTCGAAGATCGGGCTGCAGATCATCGGCCGCGGCTGGGCGCTCGACGCATCGGAGGCGAAGCGGATCGACCGGGCCGAGGGCCTCTCGGTGGGAGACGCGATCGCGGTCGGCCCGACGATTGACTCGCAGACGCTGATCAACGCGCGAGGCCGGGTCGTCTCGTTCATCGGGGAGCGGGTTTGGGTCGAGTTGGATGCTGGCGACCGCGACAGGATCGAACGCGCCACCGCGAGGAAGCAGCCCAAATGCTTGAGCTTCCCGCGCCTTTGCGTGGAGAAGGTGAAGTAGCGCTGGGCTGGACTGCAGGAGCACTCGACGGCCCGTCTACCAGCCTCGCGGCGATCGCCTTCGAGCTTGGCGATGAGTTCGCCACTCGGGTCATCGACACCGCTCGCACGGAACGGTCATCTATGCCGCGGTGCGCTCCCCTGACGGCGAGCAGGTCTTCGGCCTGGTGCTCCCTCGCCGAGCGCAGCGGCGGCATCCTCTACACCAAGCCGATCAGCGAGGACATGGGACCGGCCGAGGACTGTTGCCCCGAGCGCATCCTCGACCAGTTCACCGACCCCACCAACGAGCACGCTCTCGACTGGCGACGGCGATGCCGAGCCCGAATCGAGCGCGGCCGCCCGAGTCGCGGCCAGGCCGTCGCTTTCAAGGGGCCGCTGGAGTTCCTCGACGGGACCGAGCACCGAGTCCTCACCTTCCTCGGCGGCTCGCGCTCCTCGCCGCCTGACCTGCGCGCCTCGCCTTCCGCGAGGCCCTGCCATTCAGCGCCAACAACCAAGGAGACCAATCATGGACCAGCGACGATCCGCACAGTTCGGCAAGGCAGTGGTCGACGTCGGCACCCCCGACCGAGGCCAAAACGACGAGCGCACGGACGCGATCGACGCCGTTGCCAACGTCCTGCACTACCTCGACAGCGTGGGCGAGGAAGACCCCACCGCGATCCTCGCCAGTGCCGTGACCCACTACTACGCCGAGAAGGAGGGAGGGCTGTGAGCGCCCGCCAGCAGTTCAGCGCACTGGTCGAAGTCGATCGCGACGAGCAGGTCGCTGAGCTTGTCCGCCTTGCCGCCAACGCCGAAATCGGCCTCACCGTCTACGACCGCGAGCCCTGTTCTTGCGACAGATCGCGCGGCCCCGCCACGCACCCTGCCGAGGGAGAGGAGAGCGCTGCAGCACCAGGCGGTGATGCCTGCGCGAACTGCCTCCAGGCCCACGGACCCCTTGACGAGTGCGCTCTTGGTGTCCTCGCCGGAGTGGTCAGGGATCGCTGGGAGGGACTCGACGATCGGCCCGACATCACTCCCGCGATGCTGGGGGAGATCGGCGCCGATCACTTCTGGGATCTGCTTTGCCCGGCGATCGATTGGCTCGAGGACGAACTGAGGCGGGCGGCGCCATGAGCATCGCGGCTGAACATGTGGGCGAGGCCGCCGACACGCTGCGTGCCGCAGCCCTGATCGCCGATCCCTACCTGCGCGCCGACGCGATCTGGGAAGCGATGAAGAGGATCAACAGCGCCGCCCCGTACCTCGGCGGTCGCGAGGCCGCGTGCTGCGCTGAGATCGCCCGCCGCCTCGAAGAAGGCTGCGAGGGCAGCGTCGAGCCGCCCCTGGGCGACTCGCTTCGCTCCTACGCCTGCACGCTCGACGGCATCTAGAGAGCGTCCCCGGCCCTGAGCGTTCGGGCCGCAAACCCAATCGAGCTTTCCAGCTCGATCAACCCCACGGAGGACAGAACCATGACCGTGATCCGTACCCATGACGACGAACACGATGTCTCTTGCGACGCCGACGCCCTCGATGCGTTCTTGACCGAAGTCGAGCGCGACGGGGCCAGCGGCGCCGATGTCGCCGTGCTCGCCGACACCATCCTCGCCGCGCGAAGCGGCGGCTACGGCACCGGGGTCTCAACCTCACGCCCCGCCGTCGCCGTGCTCACGACGACCCGGCCAGCGGAGCGGAGACCTTCGCCGGCTACTGGCAGCCCAATGGCACCTGGCGCGACGTCGACGGCGGACCCGGTGCGCTCGGACTCGCCCAGGCGATCGCCGATCGCCTCACCAGCGGCGACGTTCTCACCCCGAGGTCGGTGATTTCGGTGACCGTGGATTTCCACTCGTTCAGCGGAGACAGCCCACCCTCACGGAGTTGGCACCGCGAAGCCATCGTTGGTGGCATCAACCTTCCCACCTGTGTGAAGGGCGCCTGAGTAGAGCGACTTCTGCGAGAGCCAAACCGCATGTTGGAGGTGGGCGCTCAGGAGCCGGATCGCGGCGAGATGAAGCTGACGTAGGCATCAGCGCCTCCGGTGAGGAGGTCCAATTTCCTCCCGCCAGGGTGGCACGCGACCGCCCGCGCTTCAACCCCCGCAAGGGGGGTTCCCCTCACCTCCGACATTCGTCTCCGGCTCGGTTCCGCGCGTTCGCTCGCGCGCCCTACCTGGGCTCGTCAATCGAACACCTCACAAGGAGGCCCGAAGTGCAGAACGTCAACGTCGTAGTCATCACCGGCAACCTGACAAAGGACCCGGAGCTGCGCAGCACCGGGGGCGGCACGTCTGTCTGTGAAGCCCGCGTCGCCGTCAACAGCCGCCGCAAGGTTGGCGAGGAGTGGGTCGACAAGCCCAACTACTTCGATGTCGTGGTCTTCGGCGCACGCGGCGAGGCGATCGTCCAGCACCTCTCAAAGGGAAGTCCGATCGCAGTCGAAGGACGGCTCGACCATCAGGAGTGGGAGGCCAAGGACGGCAGCGGCAAGCGCCAGGCCGTCAAGATCATCGCCAACCACACGCAGTTCCTCGGCGCCAAGCCGAAGGACGGCGACACCGACAGCGCGACGGCCTCGCCCGACGAGGACCGGCAGCTGGCAGGTGTCGGAGCGGGCGAGGGGGACGACGACATCCCCTTCTAACCGCTACCGCAGCAGCGAAGAGGCCCGGTGGAGACGCCGGGCCTTTTTCGTGCTCTCCGAGAGGTCCCGCTTTCCAGGCCCGTTGCGGGTTCTTGAGGCGTTTCTCAGGAGGGGGTCGCGCTCACTTGCTTTCAGCGTAGCTCGGGCACCGTCCCGCGCAAGGTCGCTTCGCTCCCTTCCCCTCGCCTTCGGCTCGGTGCGCGGGCCGGATGTCCCTCGCTTTTGGGGCAGGCAAGTAAGCACGAGAGGCCCCAGCGGGGCGAGAAAGGAAGCGATTGCGATGACTCAGAAGCGAAGCGAAGCGATGGAGTGTCGGGTCGTCGGTCGGCTCGGGTGCGAGCCGGAGGCGAGCACGACGACGAGCGGCGTGACGATTTGCCGCCTGGTGGTGGTGAAGCGGGCTGCGGGTCCGGCCTCCTCCCCGGCGCGGGTCGGCCTCTACCTGAAGGGCGAGCTGGCCAAGCGCTGCCGGGGCGGCCTGCACGAGGGCGACCTGATCGAAGCCTTCGGCGAGTTGGGTAACCGGCGCGGCGGCAAGGCCCGGCCGAGGTACCCGGAGGTAGTGGTGGCCGATGCCCCCGACAGCGTGAAGCTCTTCGAGCGGGCAGGGGTGGCGGCATGAACGCCGCCCCTGTCATCGCCCTGTTTTGCGGCTCGCGCGAGTGGACCGACCGGGACCGCATCCGGCGCGATCTCGAATCGCGTCGTCCTTCTTGAAGGAGGCCGATTTCCTCACGCCAGGGTGGCACGCGCCTCCTGTGCGTCAACCCCCAAAGGGGTTTCCTCCGCCTTCGGCTCCGGTGACGCCCATTCGGTCGCGCGCCCTATCTGGCTTCGTCAACCAACCACCTTCAAGAAGGAGCCCACAATGTCAGGATCGACCACCCACACCGACGAGACCACCGAGAAGGCTTGGACCGTCTTCGGCACTTATCGCGACGAAGAGTTCGCGGACGGCGGTATTCTCGAAGGCGACTTCGCTGGGATCCTCTACGCGCCAACGGCCGAAGAGGCGGAACTCTCGGCCCACGAGTACGACCCGTGGCTCGACTGGGATTCGGTATCTGTCATCCCCGGCGCCGTCGAAGGCATCCCGCACCTGACGCCCGAGTCTCAGATGCCGGAGTCGGCCCCCTAAGGGGCCCGACCTGGCGCGGGGCTCGCCGGGCGGCCTCGCGCGGCGGTCGCTTCGCTCCCTTTCCCTCGCTCCGCTCGGGTCGCGCTCGCCTCCCGGCATCGCGGCGTCCCCGGCGACAGGCGATGCCGGTCGGCCTCGCGCATGGTCGCTCCGCTTCCTGACCTCGCTTCGCTCGGTCGCGCTGGCCTCCCGGCATCGCCGTCGAAGATGCCGCCCACCTCCACCGGCCGACCTGGCGCGGGGCTCGCCGGGCGGCCTCGCACGGCGGTCGCTTCGCTCCCTTCCCCTCGCTCCGCTCGGGTCACCCAGGGCGACGACCACGACCCCGCCCATCCATCGTCTTCCCCCTAACACCAGCAAAGAGGCAGCCCAAGCACCCCAGGCAGCCAACACCGCCACCCATGTAGCCACCAGCTACACGTAGCCCAGGACCAGCAGAATCAGGGTCAGAGGCCAGTAAGCAGGCAGCTCAGACCCCCTCATAACCCGAAGCCCCGACAGCCGACACACTACGAACCGTGCCGGTTCACCCGACGGATCGGGCCGCCTTTTTTGACAACAAGGGCATGGTCGGAGTGACGAAGATCGGCAGAGGGAACGCCAACTATTGGATCGAAGCAGTAGCCGAAGGAGGAGACGACTACTACACGAAGCCCGGCGAGGCGCCGGGCCAGTGGATGGGCGAGCTGGCCGCCGAGCTCGGTCTCTCCGGTGAGGTCGACCGCGCCGAATACACGGCTTTGCTCGCCGGCAAGCACCCCAAGACGGGCAAGGTCTTGGTCAAACGACCCGAGCCACGCAGCTACGTCGACGCCGCCGGGAAGAAACGCCGGCTGGAGCCGATCCTCGGCTACGACATCCGCTTCAGCGCGCCGAAGTCGATCTCGCTGCTGTGGGCGATCGGCTCTCCCGAGGTCCAGGCGACGATCCTGCACGGCCACGACTACGCGATCGGCGAGGCGCTCGGCTACCTCGAACGCCATGCCTGCTTCGTGCAGCGCGGGCACGGGGGCGTGAGGATCGAGCCAGGTGCGGGCTTCCTTTCGATGAGCTTCCTGCACCGATCCTCGCGCGCCGGCGACATGGCGCTTCACAGCCATCTCGTCACCGCCAACATGACCCGTGCCGTCTCCGACGGGCGCTGGCTCAGCCTCGCCAACCCGAAGCGCCAATCGCCTCTGCTGCGCGAGGCAAAGCCCGCCGGCTACGTCTACCAGGCGGCCCTCCGCGCCTTCCTCACCCGCGAGATCGGAGTCGAGTGGCAGGCAGTAGTCAACGGCTACGCCGACATCGCCGGGTTCGAGCGGCCGCTGATCGAGCACTTCAGCCGCCGTCGCAACGAGATAGTCGAGGAGATGGCAGAGCGGGGGACTAGCTCTGCTGCCGCCGCAGAAGTAGCCGCCTATCGCACCCGCGACGCCAAGGACTACGAAGTCGACCCCGACACCCAGCGACAGGAGTGGCGCTCGCGCGCGGCCGAGTTCGACTTCAGCGAAGAGTCGATCGAGCGGATGCTGAGCGGGGCAAGAGCCCGAGAGCCGCGACCGCTCGGGACTCGCGAGATCGACGCCTCCCTCGCCGACCTGGAGTCCACCCACTCCCACTTCGATCGCCGCGACTTGCTCTGCGCGCTCGCCAACCGGATGCGCGAAGGCACCGATGCCGGCCGGCTCGAGGCGGCGGTCGAGGCACTGCTCACGAGCAACCGCGTTGTCGAGATCCATCACGGCGAGGAACCGCTCGCGGCCAGCTACTTCACGACGCCGCGGCTGTGGGAGATGGAGCAGCGGATCTTGAAGAGCGCGCGGGAGGGGCAGGCCGCGGGCGTCGCCACGGTCGAGGAGTCTGTCCTGGCGGGTGTTCTCGCGCGCCATCGCTACCTGAGCGACGAGCAGGCTCTGATGGTCCGCCGCTTGACGACGGGAGGCGAGAGGATCGTCACCGTCGCGGCCTTGCCCGGCTCGGGCAAGACGACCGCGCTCAAAGCCGCACGCGAGGCGTGGTCGGAGGGCGGTTTCCACGGCATCGGAGTTGCTACCGCCCGCAGCGCCTCCGGCGAGTTGGAAGACGCCGGCATCCCTGCCACCTCGATCGCGAAGCTCTTGATCCGCTGCGAAGAGGCAGAGGCCGCAGGTCACCAGACCCTTCCCCGAGGCGTCGTGATTGTCATGGACGAGTCCTCGGCCACCTCGACTCCGCACTACGCCGCGCTGGTCGAGCTGATCGAGCGCTACGAAGGCAAGCTCGTCTGCATCGGCGATCCGCGCCAGATCGGCGCGGTCGGGCCGGGCGGCAGCTATGGAGTCCTGACCAACGAGATCGACACGATCGTCCTTACCGAAATCCGACGCCAGCGCGAGCCCGTCGACCGTCGCATTGTCGAACTCGCACACGAAGGGCGCGGCTCGGATGCCCTCGACTTGCTCCGCGCCGAGGAGCGGGTGGTGATCGGCGACACCCTGCCCGAGACGCTCGATGCCCTGGTGCTCGACTGGCACGAGCGCTTCGCCGCCGGCGAGGACGCTGTGATGATCGCTCGCCGGGGTCGTGACGTGGCTGACCTCAACGAGCGGGCACGTGAGGTCATGGCGACCGAGGGTCGTCTCGGCAACCAAAGCGTCACCGTCGCCGAGCAGGAGTTCGCCGTCGGCGATCGGGTCATCACGCGAGTCAACTCTCCCCAGGTCTCAAACCGCGAGCGCTGGGAGGTGACGGGGGTCGATGCCTCCGAGCAGCACCTCATGCTCCAGCGCATCGGTGGCGATGAACGGGCGATCGTCGTCGGTCCCCGTTACCTGGAGCGGCGCACCGACAGCGGCGAGCCGTCGATCCAGCACGCCTACGCGCTCACCACCTATGCCACCCAGTCCAAGACCTTCGACTCGGCCTTCTCCCTGCTCGACTCGGGCATTGCCCGCGAGGACTTCCTCGTCGCCGTCTCCCGCGCTCGCGGCGAGACCACCGCTTACGGCGTCGCTGCGACCGACCTGCTCGATCCCGACTTGGGGCCGGCGCGCCGAGAGATCACCGACTCGGCCCACGACCTCCGCATTGGCGCCGAGCGAGTCGCCGCCGAGTACGCCGCCGCCGAGGTCTCGGCGCGCAAGCGAATCGAAGCCCTGCAGGCGTTCGAGCTGGTCATTCGCCGCGAGCGGCTCGCCGCCCGCCTCCCCACTGCCCCCAGCCACTCGCCGGTCCAGGAGCAGCTCGACATGCTCGACCGGCGGACCGCCGAGGCCAGCGCGCGGCTTGCCGAGCTGGCGAGCAAACGCGAGGCAGCCCTCGCCGTAAAAAAGCCCGACAAGGCCGAGCTCGCCCTGATCGAGAGCGCCGCGCAGATGACGAGCAAGCAGCTCGGGCGCCTCGAAGGTGAGCGCGAGCCGTTGGCCGATCGCGCCGGTGCCGAATCGAGGCGCCCCTCGGGGCTGAGCGGCCCCGAGCGCGCCGAGCTTGCCATGATCGAAGACAGGCTCTTGGATCTGCGCCGCAGCGAGGTTGCTTCCGAGCGCATGCGCCCCTCGGAGATGGTCACGACCGCGCTCGGCCCGCGGCCCGCCGATCCCACGAAGGCAGCGCTTTGGAACGAAGGCGTCGATCTGATCTACGCCTACCGCCAGCGCAACCGGCTCATCTCTCGAACCGGTGACCCTTTGGGTCTCAAGCCAAAGGACGCGGCACGCAGACGCGAGCGACGGGCGGCCGAGTTGCGGCTGCAACGCATCCAGCGGGCGCTAGACGTCGAGCGGCTGCGAGCGATCGAGCACGCCGCCTCAATCGTCCGCTGAGAGAAGGCAAACAGCGAGGACGCGGCCGGGAGCCACGCGGCCCGCATGGTCGCACGCTTCGTGTGCGCGGGCGGCCGCATGGCCTCCCAGCCGCGAAATCAGCGAAATCAGAGAGGGCGCCGGGGAGCGATCCTCGAGGCACTGCTCGACTCCGAGCGCTCCTCGCTCCTGCGCCAGGCGCGGGGGCACTCCAAGCGAGTCGCGGACGCGGAGGACGCCCTCGGCGATGCCTGCGTTCAGTTCCTGCGCTTCTACGACGGACGGCCGGGGCGCGATGCGCTGCGCTGGATGCAGGTCGTGGTCAAGCGCTGCGCTTGGGAGATATCGCGGGGCAGGAAGTCGCGCGTCACGGTCACGACGAGGAGGAATGGAGACATCGCCCCCTACGTCCGCGACGAGCGAAGTGGCCCGGCAGAACTGGCCGAGCGCTTCGAGGAGGCCGCCCGAGCGATCGAGCTGCTCGACGGCTTGAAGCCCGCCGAGCGCGAGGCCCTGATCCTCCTCGGCATCGGCTACTCCTACAAGGAGATCGCCGCGATACGCGACTGGAGCATGAGAAAAGTCAATCGCTGCATCATCGAGGGGCGTGCGAAGTTGCGGGAATTGCTGGAGAGGGGGGTCAATTCGTGAGGCCAGATCCTTGGCGCCACATGGAGATTCTGGGGCCGGTCCACTTCAACGAGGCTCTGCGCCATCTACATGGCGTGTTGGGCCTGGAGATCAAGGTCACCGTCAACGACTACGGCCGTTTCTTCGGCTGCGGCTTCGGAGGCCTCCTTGAGCGAGTGGAAACCTTGCCGCCCGACGACACGGCTGTGCGTGTCGTCCTTCGCGGCGATGCGGGGTTCTTCCTCGATCCTGCCGACGTCGAAGTGTTCGTCGGGGGTGGATTCTCGGCGGGACCGACTTGGCTGGAGTTCCGAGTCGTTTGCGGACCGACGATCACGGTCGAGGCCGTAGTTGGAGGGTAGGCAGACACTAATTCGAGATGAATTTTCGCGAATCCGCCCCTCCCTTTTTTCACCCAAAAATCCACCGGTTAGACCACAGATACCCACTCGCAGAGGGAAATTAGTAGTGAAATATACTCCACTGCGCACAAAGCCTCAGAGCGAAAGCTCGAAACTTCTATCCCTACCTGGATCGATTATGCGTGGCGGATCGCGTAACAGTGGAGTTTGTCACACTGTAACAGGAAATCCTAATAATGAGTATTGGCGAGTTGCCTCGCTCATATAGGTTTCCCGTCGTACCAAGAACAGGCCAGTCAATTTTCAAAAGGTTGGGGCTAACAACCATCCGTGAGGAGCGGTGGCGGGGTGAGCGCTTGTGGTGCCAAGCGCATGACCGTAGGGACCTATGCAGGAACCACGACAACACAAAGACGAAGGGGAGGAACGTTTCGTGAAGGGAATCAGGCTCGTTGGGTTTGTACTGGTCATGCTGCTCGCTTTGGGCTCAAGCGTCGCGCTTGCTGAGCAGACAGGAGGCGAAGCGCAGGATGCCGGCTCGCTTTCCTCTGAAGCAGAGAGCCTTCCCGGTCGCACCGCCGACTCCGAAACCCTCGCCCTCGCCGGCGATCAGCTCGAAACGAGGATCTACCCCGATCCCGTCAACTACCGCGGCGAAGAAGGCAACTGGCGCCCGATCGGGGAAAGGCTGCATGAAACCGCCGAACAGACGCTCGTCAACGGCCCGAATGACTTTGATGTAACGCTCCCCAAGCAGATCGACGCCAAACCGGTGCGGTTTGAAGTCGGCGATCAGTGGGTCGAAAGCCAGCTCCTGCGCAAAGACCTGGAAGGCGCGCAGCTGGAAGACGAAGTCGCAACCTATGAGGGGGAAGGCAATGCTCCGTCCTTCGAATTCACCGGCCTCAGCAACGGCCTGAAGGAGGAGATCGAACTCACCGACGCCGGACAGGCCAACACCTTCAGTTACGAGCTGAGCGCCTCAGACGACCTCGAGCCCTCCCTCGCGGAAGACGGTTCGATCCAGTTCCGCGACCCAGAAGACAAGACGGCCATCGTCTTGCCGGCGCCCGTCATGAGTGACAGTGCCGGAGCCGAATCACGCGCCGTCCACTACGAGCTCGGTCCCGAAGAAGACGGCCACTGGAAGCTGTCCGTCGTGGCGGATCGCGAATGGCTTGAGGACCCCAATCGTGTTTGGCCGATACGAATCGACCCGACGATGACCGTCGGGCCGGCCCTCGACTGCGTGATCGGCGGCAAAAAAGGGGAAACCGGCTGGATCAACTGTGCGGCCTGGGGGCAAAAAGAAACCGTCCTCTGGTCTGTGCCCCAGCTCGACGCCAGCAAAGACTATTGGCAGAGAAGCTTGATGGAACTCGAAACGACCTCGATTCCGGTCAACTCCGAAATCACCTCAGCGACCTTCAACATCCACTCGCTCGAAGCTGCCAAGAACACAAAAGGGGTCGAGCTACGAAAAGTCACCAAGCCCTGGAACTGGGAAGCCTCGTGGAGCCGCTATGCCGGCCCCGAACATCTCTGGACGACAGAAGGCGGCGACTACTCCGAAAGCCTCGGCGAAGTCCTCACCGCAACCCGCGGCAACCAGATCGGCTGGTGGCAGTTCAACATGTCCGCGAATGTCGTTGAAAAAGAAGTCAACGCCAAAGCATGGCTCAGCGTGCTAATGAAGCTGATCGACGACAAAGTGCGCGAATGCGGCACCGAAAGCTGCACAGAACGAAAGGTCGACTTCGACTCCAGCGCCGCGACCACCGAAGCCAACCGGCCCTATCTCTCCGTCGTCTACAAAGCACCTGCGCCGATCGTCACGACCGAAGCTGCCGCCTCTGTCACCGAAGCCGGCGCCACCCTCAAAGGCCAGGTCAATCCCCACGGCTACGCGACTACCTACCAGTTCGAATACGGCCTGACGACCTCCTACGGGACCAAAGTACCGGCCACGGCGGAAAGCGTCGGCTCGGGCATAACCAACGTGGCAGTGAGCAAAGCCATCAGTGGCCTGAAAGGCAACACGACCTACCACTACCGTGTCTCAGCGACCAACGCCTACGGAACAACCCCCGGCCTCGACAAAACCTTCACGACGCCGAAACTGCCGAGCGCCACGACCGAAGCCCCGACCGGCGTCAACGAAACCGAAGCAACGCTGAAAGCAAGCGTCAACCCCAACGGCTGGTCGACGACCTATCAGTTCGAATATGGCGAAACGACCTCCTACGGCAAAGGGGGCCCGATCCCGCCAGCGTCCGCCGGCTCCGGCACCAGCGCCGTCGCGGTGAGCAGAACTTTCGGCAACCTCAAAGAAGGAACGACCTACCACTACCGGGTCAAGGCGACCAACGAAGCGGGCACCGTCTACGGCTCAGACAAAACGCTGACGACCACCGATCCGCCCGAAACGACGATTACCTCACCGACCCCGACCTACACAAACCACGAAGAGTCGCCGATCTCCTTCGCCTCCGATCAGTCCGGCTCGACCTTTAAGTGCGGTCTCGACGAAGGCGAAAAACCGACCAAAACTTGCACCTCCCCCTACACGCCGCCGCACCTGGGCGAAGGCTGGCATACTTTCTTCGTCGCTGCCACGAACTCCGGGGGGCTGACCGACCCGACGCCCACGAAGTACGTGTTCAACCCAGCCATCTACCCCTCAGCACCGCCGACCAGCAAGCTGACCTCGCCCGAACAGGGCCGGCTGGGCACCGATTACTTCACGCTCAACTCCGAATGGGGAGGATTGGGAACTCAGGGCGAAAATGTCGAAGTGACCGGCGTCACCTATCAGATCAAGCTGGGTAAATGGGAAACGTTCAAGACGATACCTGCCGCCTACGTCCTCGACGGCAAAGGGGAGCCAATCAGCTGGCCCCTTTCAGTCACCGAAAACCCAGGCCACGGCGAACCGGTCTCCTTTAACTTCGCGGCGGCGGCAAGTGCCGAAAACTGGTGGTCATCGATGGTCGGTGACACCATCATGCTCAGGGCCGTCTTCGACGGCGGGACTCAAGCGGCTGGAGCCAGCGAATCGGTCAGCGCGATCTATTCGGGAGCCTGGGGGGCTGCCAGCGATGCCACCGAAGGGGTTGGACCGGCCGCCGTCGACCTGCGGACGGGGATGTTCACGATCAGCCGCACCGACGTCTCGATCCCGGTGCCCGGCACCGAATCCAACCTCGAATTCACCCGCGTCTTCAATTCGGGCCGAACCTATGACGGCTCTGGGTTCAGCGAAAACCTCGGCGCGGAAGTGCTCGGCCCGAAATGGTCTCCGTCGACGCCGCCGGAATCCGAATACCCAGAAGAAGCTTGGCAGAAAATCGTGCTGCAGCACCGCGACAGGGTGCCGCCCGTCTTCGAAAGGGAATGTTGGAATGCAAAAGGCGAAACCGTGGCCTGTGGTTCGGGGTGTCCGCCGGAATCCTGCGAAGAATATGAAGCCGAAGAAGAAACCCCCGCAGCCAATTGGGCCGAAGTCCTAGGCAACGAAGCGACAGGAATACCCTTCGAAGAAATCGGCGGAAGCTATGTCGCGCCAGAGGAAGCCCAAGAATTCAAGCTGACCAAGCCCGAAGGCGTCTTTGTCTTGGCGGAATCCAGCGGCACGCATACGACCTTCACGCAGGTCGGCGCGACCAACGAATACACCCCGACGAGGGTCTCCTTCCAAGGGACGCCGACCGAAGCGCGCATGGTCTACGAAATCAACAAAGAAGGCAAGCAGAAGCTGCAGATGATCATAGCTCCCTCGGTGACCGGCATTACCTGCAATGACGCCAAAGGAGAAAACTACGCCCCGCAGACGCCGGGTTGTCGCACCCTCTCGTTCAACTACGTCCCGTTCGGCAAAACGTCGCGCCTAGAATCGATCACCTATTACAACGCGACCGGCGCGGGCGTAGGGCAGGTCGTGGCGGAATACAAATACGACAGCGAAGGGAAGCTGATCGAAGAGTGGGACCCGCGTACGACTACTTTTCCAGAGAAATACACGTATCAAGGCGGGGGGTCATGGCTCAACCTCGCGACGTTGACGCCTCCCGGCCAGGAACCTTGGAAATTCGCCTATTACGAAGGCAAATCCGGCAAAGAAATCTATCCCTTTCCCCTGAAGAGCGTCAGCCGGGCGAGCTTGGTGGAAAGCCCCTCGACGGCGACAACGACGATCGCCTACCACGTCCCGGTCAGCGGCGAAGGGGCTCCCTATGACATGAGCGCCAAAAGCGTTGCCACCTGGGGCCAAAGCGACTATCCGGTTTACGCCACGGCGATCTTCCCGCCAAGCGAGGTGCCAGGGGAAGTGCCGAGCGACTATTCGCAAGCGGCTGTTCACTACCTGGACTCCGAAGGCCACCAGGTCAACGTCGCCTCAGCTGCGCTGCCCGGCGCCAGCGGTCCATCGATCACGACGACCGAAACGGACGCCCACGGCAACGTCGTGCGTGAACTCGGCGCTCAAGCTCGCCTGAACGCGCTGGCGGCGAAAGAACCCGCGACGCGCGCTCATGAACTCGACAGCCATTCCCTTTACTCCTCTGATGGCACCGAGATGCTCGAATCATGGGGGCCTTTGCACAAAGTACGGCTGGAAAACGGCGAAGCTGTCGAAGCCCGCTCCCACACGAAAGTCGAATATGACCAAGGTGCGCCGAAACTCAAGGGAGACGAGACGGCGGCGCGGCTACCCACCAAGGAAACGACGAGTGCCGTCGTTGCAGGAAGGGAAGGGGAATTTGACCCGCGGGTCACCGAAACCAACTACGAATGGGTCCTGCGCAAGCCGACGGAAACGATCGTCGACCCCGGCACAGGCCACCTGGCGTTGAAGTCGCGGGTCGCCTATGGGGGGATGGGTCTGCCGATCGAACGCGCGCAGCCCGGTGCACCGCCGCCAAGCGAAGACAAGGAACACCCCACCGAACCCGACGCTCATACCACGAAGATGGTCTATTACGCCGGCGACGGCAAGGGAAACCAAGGCGAAGGCCCGTGCGCCGAACACAAAGCTTGGGCCGGTCTACTTTGTGAAGTAAGGTCCGCTGCGCAGCCTGGAACGGCAGGGCTGCCCGAACTGCTGGTAAAGAAATTCACGAAATACTCGCCACTGGACCAACCCGAAGAAATCATCGAAAGCCCGGGCGGCAAAGAAGAAGCAGGAAAGACGCGCAAGACGATCACAACCTACGACGCGATCGGGCGCGTAGTCACGAGCAGGCAGATAGGCGGAGGAACACAGCTCCCACCCAGTCAGACCGTCTACAACAAAGACACGGGGATGCCCGTAGAACAGAAACTCGTCTGCGAAAGCGAATGCGCTGCGGGCTTCGGCTACGCATCGGCCTTCGGCGAAGAAGGCAGCGCCACTGGCCAGTTCAACCACCCCGCCGACGTCGCGATCGACGCCAAAGGCAACCTCTGGGTCGCCGACAAGGCCAACAACCGGATCGAGCAGTTCACCGAAGGCGGGGGATCGGCCAAAGCATTCGGCTCCTCCGGCTCGACCAGCGGCAAACTGAGCGCTCCCTCGGGGATCGCGATCGATCCCAGCGGCAACGTCTGGGTCGCCGACACCGCCAACACGCGGGTCGAGGAGTTCAACGAAAAAGGCGAATTCGTCACCACCTTCGGCACCAACGTCAACAAAACCAAGGTCGAAAGCGGCGGCACCCAGAAAGAAAAGAACCTCTGCACCGCGGCCTCCAAAAACGTCTGCCAGGCCGGCACGGCGGGGAGCTCGGAAGGCCAGATGAAAGAACCGGTGGGCATCGGTTCCTCATCAGGCGGCAACATCTACGTCGTGGAGAAGGGCAACGGCCGGGTCGAGAAGTTCAGCCCAACCGGCGAACTGCTGGCCAAATTCGGCGGCCCAGGTTCCGGCACGGGCCAGTTCAAAGAACCGAGCGCGATCGCGGTCGCCCCCGACGCCTCGGTCTGGGTCGCGGACTCCGGCAACAACCGCATCCAGCACTGGAGCTCGACCTTCTCCCTCATCGGCACCTACGGCAAAGAAGGGAGCGCCAACGGGGAATTCAAACACCCCGACGCGATCGAGGCCGACTCCTCCGGCAACGTCTTGGTCGCCGATCAGGGCAACTCGAGGGTCCAGAAGCTGAGCGAAGGGGGGACTTTCATCGCCCGCTTCGGGGCGGGCGAACCCGGCCCCGGCCAGTTCAGCTTCAGCGATCCGGTCGGCATTGCGGTCAACGCCAAAGGCAACGTCTGGGTCACTGACCCCGGCCACAACCAAATCCAGAAGTGGGTCCCCCAGGCCGAATTCGACAGCCAGGCGGTGGTGACGGAATACGACGCGCTTGGCCGCCCGGTCAAATACACCGACGCCGACGGCAACACCTCGGAAGTGACCTACGACCTGCTCGGCCGCGCGGTCAAAATATGGGACGGCAAGGGCATCCAGACCTTTGGCTACGACAAAACCTCGGGGCTCCTGGTCGCGATGGAAGACTCCGCCGCCGGGCTCTTCACGGCCGGATATAACGCCGACGGCGCGATGACCGAACAGGGCCTGCCCAACGGCCTGGTCGCCAAAACGACCTACGACGAAGCGGGCTCACCGACCAAACTCACCTACACCAAGGTCACTAACTGCACCGAAAAATGCACCTGGCTGGAAGAAAGCGAGGAACGCTCGATCTCTGGTCAGATCTTGGTGCAGAAAAGCCTGACCTCAAGCCAGGAATACACCTACGACAAAGCCGGTAGGCTGACGCTCGTCCACGACACGCCCACTGGCGGAGGCTGCACGACCCGTGTCTATTCCTTCGAAGGCGAAGCTGGCAAGGACTCCAACCGGACCAGCCTGACCACTCGTGCTCCCGGAGCCGGCGGTGCCTGCGCGACATCGGGCGGCACGACCCAGAACTACACCTACGATGCCGCAGACCGCCTCACCGGCGAAGGGATCGCCTACGACAGCTTCGGCCGGATCACAAGCCTGCCGGGCGCCTACGCGGGCGGCAGCACGCTCAAAACCAGCTTCTACAGCAACGAAATGCTCGCCAGTCAGTCCCAGGGCGGCATCACCAACAGCTACCAGCTCGACGCCACGGGGCGGGTGCGCCAGGTCGTCCAGACCGGGAGCAAAGAAGGCACCGAAGTCTTCCACTACGCCGGAGGGTCGGATGCGCCTGTATGGACCGAACGAGACTCGACGTGGACCCGCAACATCGGCGGCATCGGCGGTGGGCTGGCCGCGATCCAATCGAGCACAGGAGAAACCAACCTTCAGCTGGCCGACCTGCACGGGGATGTCGTCGCTACAGCAAGCCTCAGCACCACAGCCAAAGAACCCACCGCCAAATTCGAATTCGACGAGTTCGGCAATCCGAAATCAGGTAGTGCCGGGCGCTTCGGTTGGCTTGGCGGCAAGCAGAGGCGGACGGAACTGCCGTCGGGGGTAATTCAGATGGGCGTACGAAGCTACGTCCCGGCCCTGGGACGCTTTATCACGCCTGATCCGGTTCCCGGAGGCTCAGCCAACGCCTATGACTACGCGAACCAGGATCCGGTCAATGGGTTCGATCTAGCTGGCGAAGACTCCTGTAACCGGAGACATCCGCATCCTCCGTGCGCAGCAAAATATTTTCGGGAACGTGACGCAGCGCGCAGGCTGACCAGAAAAACACGCAACCGAGCTTCAATTGTTATTCGCTGTAGGAGGTGTGGCGGCGCCTCCAGTTCGAGCATAGGTGATACATTTCGTTCAATTGTGAACAAAGTGTCCGGGGCCGTGGAAGGTGCGGAGAGTCACTTTTCCCGTATTGGAGGCGAAGTCTATGCAACAATCACAGGCTCGCCGGAGGCATTCAGGGCAGCGGGAGATGCCTTCAAATTGGCTGGAAACTGGAGCCCGAGTCGACTAATTCAGTCTTGGAAATGCGGAACGTGGCTCGGTGGCGGACCCGGGACGAACGGGGACTGCGACCCGGTGGCGATATTGTGGGGTCAACCGGAAAGCGCCCGCTGATTGGGAAGGGGATACATACATGATCGAACGCCTGCTTGTACTGAGCATCCTGATTGTCACAGTCGGGATTCCTGCCGGAATCACTTGCAGTAAGGGTCGGTGGGCAGCGTTTGTTCTTGGCTTCCTTCTCGTGGGTATAATTTGGTGGGTTTTTGCCTGTAGGCTCGCTCGTCCATCGTCATGGTGGGCGCGCCGGTTCTATGGTCCAGAGAAGATGCAGCGGGCGTTGAATCGGTTCGGTTCCGAGACGCCAACGGCGCTGTAGAGGCGTGGGTGGTGGAGGAGGACACTGCTGTCTCGGCATTTGGCACGACATGCTCCTGCAGGGCCCGGCAGTCGCCGGATGTACAAGCAAGTGACGCAGGTCTCAGGAAGGTGTCTGCAACGCGCGCAACGTCGGCAAACAGCGCCTGTGCCGGCTCTGACGAGCAGCATCGCCGGGGATGGACGATGATTGAGTTCCTGCGCCGCGCGCGCGTCAGCGATACGATAGAACACTTGCCGCATACCGAAGTAAGTTTCGGTCTCTCGCAACAATCCATCAATTACGGCGCGGATCGCCTACGGTAGATCCACCAAGGGGGATTCTGTGAAGAAGTTCAGGTTTGGTGGAGCGGTCGCGCTTTGGAGCGCGTGTGCAGTGCTCTTTGTTTCGGCGGCCATCGGTCCGGCGAGCGCGTGTGCGTCGTCTGCGCCGCCCGAAGGACCGTGGCTGGCCTTCCCAGTGATGCATAAGCTGTGGCCGGCGAGCTATAGCATTAAGGGGATGGCGGCTGACGGCTCAGGTCGAGTCGTTATCAAGCAGGGGTCGCTGCGCGGCATCGCGCCAAATCCGTTCTCGGCGGTTAGTTGGTCGCCAGATGGCGCATGGTTGGTGTTTGCCGGATTCAAGGGGTCCAGGAAAGGCATATATGAGCTTCGTCCGGATGGCACCGGGACGCGATTCCTTCGTGGCACAGAAGGAGGCAGGAATCCCATCCTCTCCCCCGATGGAAGCAAGCTGGCTTTTGTCCGCGACAATTTCAACACCGGGGCGACGACGACTTGGGTGGCCAAGGCGGATGGGAGGAAGGCGGTTCGGTTGACGCCTCGGCAAAAGGGCATTGAATACCTCCCGTCGTCGTTCTCGCCCGATGGCTCGGTTTTGGCCGTAACTCGCAAGGACCTGAGATCAAATAGCTCGAGGGTGTTGCTATACGGGCTCGACGGGCCTCCACGGGTTCGGGTCTTGGCTAGGCAGGCGTCGGAAGCGGTCTTTTCGCCCGATGGCTCGCAGATCGCGCTCGTGCGCCAGACGGTAGCTCGCCACCATAAAGTCTCAGTGGTGGTCAACAAGGACCTCTACGTCATGAGCGCGGACGGCAGCTCGAACGAGGCGGTGGCGCCCACTCCCCGCTTGGCTGAGACGCACCCAAGCTGGGATCCATCAGGGCAGAGGATCGCCTTCAACTCGTACCACATCAGCAAAAACCCAGTCGAAGAGTTCTTCAACGAACTCCTGCCTATTGGCAACTCGATCATGGAGGTCAACGCCGATGGGAGTTGCAAGCAGAAGGTCCTTTCGCTAAGAAAAGGCGCCCTCCGCGGGCCGGCATGGAGGCCGGGACAAGGCCGTGAGGCCGGCCGGATCGAATGTTGACGTGCACCTACTCCCTTGCGCGGGCGTGATCGAGCAGCAGCCGCTGCTCCGCCGTGGAGACCGGGCGGCGGGCGCGGTCGACCACGCCCTGTGGGTTCCTTCGATCATCGTAGCGGTGGTCAGCGGGTCGCTTCCGGCTGGCATCCTGATAATGGCGAGCGGTGCCGGCGCACTATCGGTTTGTTCTCTTGGTCAGAGTTTGCGGTAGCGGTCTGAGCCAGGCCGGGTTTGGCAGAGACCGTGATCTACCCCCAATCTGATGGAGTTCGGTTTCTAGAGTCCTTCGGCCCCGAGGAGGACCCAGATGCCCCGCAAGTACCCAGCAGAGGTTCGTCATCAGGTGATCGAGCTAGCTCGATCGGGCACCAAAGTCGCCCAGCTCGCCGCCGCCTTCGGCATGAGCGATGCCACCATCTACAACTGGCTCAAGCAGGACAAGGTCGACCGCGGTGAGATCGCCGGGCTGAGTACCGACGAAGCCCTCGATCTCGCCGCCGCTAAGCGCAGGATCAAGCAGCTGGAAACCGAGTTGGCAGTCTCGCGCAAGGTCAACGAGGTCTTCCTCGAGGGAGACCTCCCCCCAAAGGCTCTTCCCGGTGATCGAGCTCCTGACCGGGCAGGGAATCAACGTGCGCCACGCCTGCCGCGTGCTCGGCGTCTCGGAGTCCGGCTACTACGCCTGGAAAGATCGGCCAGACCCACCGCGCACCTTGCGACGGATCTGGCTCGCCGGCGAGATCGCCGACGTCCACAAGGCCTCCGGCGGCACCTACGGCTACATGCGCGTGACAGCGGAGCTGCGTCACGGCCGCGAGATCGTCGTCGGCCACAACACGGTCGGCAAGATCATGGGCGAGCTGGGAATCAAGGGGCTGCCGACACGGCGGCCGCCGAAGGGAGCGCGGATGGCACAGGTCACCTCACTGGACCTCGTCCGCCGCGAGTTCGGGCGCGAGGGCCCTAACCAGCTCTGGATGACCGACATCACCGAGCACCCCACTCGCGAGGGCAAGGTCTATTGCTGCGTCGTCTTGGACGCCTTCTCGCAGGTGGTCGTCGGCTGGTCGGTCGAAAGCACTCAGACCACGGTCCTGGTGACCAACGCCCTCGGCATGGCCACCAGCCGCCGCGAACGCGCCGAAGGTCTGGTCATACATTCCGATCGCGGCGTGCAATTCACGTCTTGGGCCTTCAGCCGCAAGGTCCGCGACGCCGGCATCGCTCCCTCGATGGGAGCCGTCGGCAGCGCCTATGACAATGCCATGGTCGAGTCGTTTTGGGGGCGGATGCAGGTTGAGCTGTTCAACCGCAAGCGCTGGACCACCCGGATCGAGCTCGCCACCGCCATCCACGACTACATCGAGCTCTTCCATAACACCCGCCGCCGTCATTCGGCACTGGGGATGCTCACGCCAACCGAGTACGAGGACCTACACAACGCAACCCAGGCCGCCTGACTCCAGAATCGCGGCTCCATTTTTCGGGGGTAGATCACCGGGCGGCCCGCCTTCTAAGATGGATGCTGGCTCGATTGGCTCGATCAAGGAGGCTGAAATGAACACGTCAGATTTGAGGTATTTGAGCGCGGGGACGGTGCTGGGGTCAATTGGCGCATTGCTTGGGCTTGCCGCTTTGATCGTGTCGCTGTCGAGTAATGCTGATGCCCTTTCGCGTTCCCTTGTTCAAAGGGGAGATATTGCAGCCGGAGCGGTTACAGCCAAGTCGCTCGCTCGAGGCGCGGTTCATCCCCAAGCGTTGGCCAAGGGCGCGGTGCATACCAAGGCCCTCTCGAAGGGAGCGGTCAACGCGAAGGCGCTTGCGAAGGGGGCTGTGGGTGCCAGCGCGATTGCTGCAGATGCGGTCACCGGTGCAGCGATCGCCCCAGGCTCGGTCTATGGCGGGGCGCTGGGAACGGAGACGATCCATACCACTCCGATCGCTGATGTCGACGCTGTGGCTTCTAACCCCGAATGGACGGCTGGCAACACCGAAATCGCCTCTTGCGGTCCCGGCGAACGCCTGCTCGGCGGAGGCTTTGCCTTCACCAACCCCGGTAATCGGGAAGCGGCCTTCCTGGAGATGATGCCCTTCACCAACAACGCCGAGTTGAACGGTGTAGCCGGGCGCATAACATCTAACTCCGGTGGGGGTGCGGTCGGTCAGGTCGCGGTGATCTGCCTTAAATGAGCACCGCGGACCCAAGTCCATGCTCAAACTAAACGTCGTCATCGCCGGTATTACTTGCCGACGCGCACCTCGACAACGGCGGGCTTGCTGTGCCCGTTCTCCCAGGGATACCCGCCCTGACGTGGGATGACGACCCGAATCCGGTAGGTCGTTGTCCGGGTTGTCGCGTCGAAGCGATAGCGGCTGTGGAAAACGCCGTGGCGATTAGCCGTGGCGCGGTGGAATGTGTACCAGTGGGGGGAGCCCAAGGCGCTTGCCTGCAAGACGACGACGCGACCAGCGGCCCTTGGTCCCGGGACCTTCCCGCTGATACGGACCTGATCGCCACCGCCCACTTCGCTCGGGGTGATGCGCAAGGTCGGCTTCGCGTGGGCGTAGTAGCGCACTGACCGAGCGACCTGGAAGGTGTCGTGGCGGTAGCCGAGCAGCACCCTGCGGTTTGGGCCGGGTGCCACGTCGTAGGTGAAGTGGCCATGCGCATCGGTCGTGGTAGTCGCGACAGGGACGAGGCCGCGGCTCGTGCCGAGCGTTTGCATCTGCACGCAGATCGTCGCCCCGCTGATCGCGTCGCCGGCGTTGTCGGCCAGTTCGCCGGTGATCTTTGCCGTGTGGTCGTAGGGCACCGTGATCTCTTCACGATGTGAGCCTGCGAACTGCGCGCTCAGGGTCTCCCCGCCAACGACCTTGGATTCGGTGCAGGAGTTGTCCACGTCAACCGTCTGCGAAGCGGTGCAGGTCGTGTTCGGATCGCCGACGGTGGCGAAATCAGAAGCGCAGACCTGGACCGAGTTCGCCCCGTTCTGAAACGGGTAGGCGGCGGTGTCGAGCAGCCAGCTCGGTTTCAGGTTCGCCGGGCAGGGGGTTGGCGATGCGGCCACAGTGCCGACGACGCTGGAGTTTTTGGTTTGGGCCAGGTCGCAGTTGGCGACATTCGGCTGGCCGGCGGGCAGCCCGTTGACCAGCGTCGCCACTTTGCTGAGGCCGCCACCTTCATCGCTTGCTTCGACGCTTAGCTCCTGGTGGCCGCGGATCACGCCACCAGCGAGCAGGGTGCCGGCGAGCTTGGGGACCGCGGGCGGGTTCGGGTCGACCTCGGTGGCGGCGAAGTAGTGGGCCGCGATCCACGGTCCCGCTCCGCAGCCGGGAGCGTAGTTGCCGTCGCAGTTCATCAGGATCGAGAATCCCGCTCCGGAGAAAATGGGAGAGGGGGCGGTGTTGACGTGGAAGATCCGCTGGGACTCGACGCATGTCGGCCAGCCCTGTTCGTAGACGAAGGTGTGGTCGTTGCCAGGCCCGAGGCCGCAGGCCGCGCCGGAGATCGTCAGCGATTCGACGTAGCCACCGGGATCGGCGTCGATCGGCACGCTCCAGTAGCTGTAAGTGGAGTTCGTCTGCCCGGTCTCGGTGATCGAGAGCGTACCGCCGGCTGACGCGCAGGAGTTGCCGCCTGCCATCGCCACTCCGGGATTGACCACGAACTTGGTCCCAGCGGGCACACCCCCGCCCGGCAGGGTCGAGTCGCAAGCCTCATAGATGTAGCGAGCCGGACTCGCGCTGGCGCTGCTCGCCAACACGCCCGAGACTATGAGCACCCATGCCAACAGACATCCGACTGCGGCCCTTGCGAAGCTGCTGCTCGTTGGCCGGGTTGCTGATCGCATCTCGTCTCCTCTTCTCTCGCGGTGGCGCGACCACCGATCAGTGTTCAAAGCCGAACTCCCTTTGGACCTGACTCGGACTACTCGAAGTTGGCGCTGCGGAGGTTGGTGGCGGTGGCGTCGAGGAGACCGCTTCGGATGGCGGCGGTGCCGGTTCGGCACTCACATCTGTGCCTGCGGCAGGCTCGCCGGTGGGAGCGGATTGCCGGTGGCGCTTTGCCCGGTCTGCGGCCTTCTTTCGCGCCCTTCGCTCCCTTGCCCGGCGCCGGGCGGCCTCGCGGTGCGCTCGTATGGCCGCCCTGCGCCGGTCGAGAGCCCTCGCGCGAGTGTGCCTCGGTCTCGCGGCGTGGGCTACGAGGCGCGCAGGCGGATTTGTCGCCAGGGCTGACCGAGGTTTGGTCGTGCGCTGCGGGGAGACATTGCCATTACCCCCTCCGGCCGCGCTCGCCAATGCGACGGCGAGCAGGACCGTGGCCAATCCCCCAAGGCCGAGGAGCGCAGCCCGGGCTGGTGGTCGCGGCAGAGGCCGATGTCCCTTCTTGACCACGGTGCGAACGCGCTCTTCGCGGCGCCGATCGAGCTCGCGCCGGGTCGGGCCCAGCATCGGCACGACGCTCTCGCCCAGAGCCGGCCAAGTTGCCTCGGGAGCGTTCGCCTCGCCCGGCTGCTCGCCAGCCATTCTCGGCTCTGGCTCCTCCTGCGTTGCTTCGCTTTGGCCGACGCTCAACGCCTACACCTCCTTCGCCGCCGGATCG
This sequence comes from Solirubrobacterales bacterium, assembly GCA_036496625.1. Classification (GTDB taxonomy): domain Bacteria; phylum Actinomycetota; class Thermoleophilia; order Solirubrobacterales; family 70-9; genus VRUE01. The sequence continues at coordinate 194,266 of DASXKW010000006.1, forward strand.
CCGGGCGATACTTCTCGCAACTCCCTCAGGCTACGCTCACGAAACCACGGCCGCAAGCCGATTTCGGCCGCCGGCAGATGCTTGTAGACGAGTAGCCCTGCACCCGGCTTCGTTTCTCTCAAGACGCTCGGGGGCGCCAAGTCGCGGTAGGTGTCGCCTTCTGTCGTCGACTTGTGCCCTTTCTCCCCGGCTGTCCGTGAGCGTTGCTCGAACTCTCCCGCGCCGACGGTGTGGGTGAAGAAGTCAACGGTCTCGCGGTCGGAGATGCCCGAGCCGACGATCTTGGCGGCGTGGTTATTGAGGACCGTCCAGGCTCGCCGCCCCCAGCGAACATGGACTTGGGTGAAATCTTGGAACACCGAGAGCAGCTGCACTCCCAGGCCGGCCGCGGTGGCGGCAAGCTCGTCCAAGTCAGGGACCGGAGCGATATTGGCAGCCTCGTCCAAGAGCAGCAGAAGCGGTGGATCGAGCGGCTCGCCTTTGGCCGCGTGCAGTTCTTCCACGACCCCAACCAGCTCTTGGACGATCATCGAAAAGAGCGGCCGAAGCCTCTCTTGCTCGCTTCGGGGGGCACACAGGTAGAGCGTGTTGGGCTTGCCGTCGAGAAGCATCGCCGGGGAGTAGTCGGCCGCTGCGGTCTCCTCGGCGACATGAGGATCGCTGAAAGCGCGCATTGCCGTATCGGCGGTCAGGTAGATGGAGGAGAGCTGGCGCTCCTCGCGGTTGAGCGTGGCCTGCCAGGAGCGCTGAGCCTCCGCCACGCCTGTCTTGCCGAGCAACTGGTCGACCTCGGCTTGGCTTGCCTCGGGCCCTTCGTCCAGCCAGCGCGCCACGTCGCTGATCGGGCGGCCGTTGGCAGCAGTCGCAAAGAGCAGTGGCGCCAAGAGCTTCTCAGCGGTGGCTGACCAAAAGTTTGCATCTTGGAGTCCTTCTGAGCCGCTGATGTTGGCGGCCGACATCAACCAGTGGGCGACCCGCATTGCCCCGCGCCAGTTGGTCGCCCCCCATAGCGGGGTCGCCCGTGCGCTGGGCATCTTGGTCACCTTGGCGGGGTCGAAGATCATCACTTCGCCCATTGAGCGCCGGCGGGCGAGGGTCGGACCCAGCAGGTCGTTCTTGATCGATGTGACGAGCACCGGCCCCTCCCACTCGAGGAGCGTGGGGATGGTGAAACCGGTCGTCTTAAAGGTCTGGGTCGGGGCGAAGACGATTGCCGACTGACCCTCCTCGGCTGCGAGGAGAGTCTTGCCGTAGCGTCCAAGCATCAGTCGCTTCGGCTGCGGCGAGGGGACGCTGATCGCTCGCAGGTCGCGCTTGGTAGCCATACGCGCGCTGGGCGGTCGCTGTCGCCCGCCGCTAAGCAGCCCGCTGAGCCCAAAGCGCTCGGCGCCACGGGAAGCGAAGATGGCAAGGGCCGAAAGAGCGCCGAAGATGAACACGCCAACGGCGTAGAAGCCGACTGCTCCCGGGAGTGCCGCGCGATTCCCGCGCGGCCAGGCACTCCGCGGATCGCCCAGGTGGGAGGGGAGGCGAAGCGCGGAGGCGAGCAGCTGGTCGAGGCGGATCGGCGTCCAGCCCGAGCCGAAGATGGCGGCAGCGCTTGCGCCGGTCAGCCAGATTCCAGTCAGAACCGTCGCGCCGATCGCGCCCGCGACCCAGTAGATTCGTGCTTCTTCGCTCACACCGCCTCCACGGGCTGGATCACGCCCATCTGCTCGTCGGTGAAGGTGAACTCCCGCTCGAACGCAGACATGCGCTGCGCCACCGGGGCGGAGTGTTGTCCCATCACCCAGAGCGCCTCGCCGAGGCCCAGGCCCATCGTCAGCTCGGTCTCGGTTTCGCTCAGGCCGAGGTCGCCACGGAGGACCGGCCGCTGATCGGGCGATTGCAGGTAGACGATCACGCAGCCCGCGTCGGAGACGAGCCCCTGAATCACCTGCGCCTCTCTCGACCCCGCCGCTCCCGCAGCGCCGAAGTCGGTGAGCTTGTGCAGGGAAAGGATGTTTTGGATGCCAAGCGCGCGGCAGAGCTTGAAGTTGCTCTGCAGCCACTCGGCGACGGCGGGGTTGGGGGCAACTCGCCACACCTCCTCGACGACCACGCTCAGCTTTCGCATCGGCACTCCGCTGCGCTCGGACCTTCGCTTTCGCTCCAGCACGATCGCCTGTTGCCAGGCCGCAGCACAGGTCATCAGCACCCCCAAGGCGGCGGAGTCCTGCACCGCGCTCAGGTCCAAGATCACCATCGGCGCCTCGAGGTCGATTCCCGGCGAGGTCGGCCCGTCGAACATGCCGCGCAGGTCTCCCTCGCAAAGCCGTTGCAGGGCCAGAGCGCTCTCGCGGTTGGCGGCGGCGAAGTCGGTGGCGCTCGTGGCGCAGACGCCGGCGACCATCGCCTCGCGCGGGTGAAGCAGCGCGTCAACCACCATCGGCAGGGTCGGGTCCTCGCTGGCGCACTCCTCGTTGACGAGATCGAGCGCCACCCGAAGGCCCGCGTCCTCCTCCGGGCTGAGGTCGCGGCCGAGGGCAGCCTGCACCACCGAGCGCAAGAGGCCGAGCTGGGCCTCGCGGCTGCCGCGCCGGGTGATCGGGTTGAGCCGTACCTCGCCGCCTGGCCGCAGCACGTAGGGCGGATAGCCGAGCGCCTCTCCGAGTGGCCCGTACTCGCCCTTGATGTCGATCACCCAGGCGTCGCGGCCGAAGAGGTGTTGGCGAAAGAGGTAGGTCTTGATGAAGGAGGACTTGGCGTAGCCGATGCCGCCGATCACGATCAGGTTCGTGCTGCGGACGATCCGCCGCGCGTAGAACTCCCAAGGGTCGAAGGCCCAGGCGCCGCCGTAGGCGTCGGCGCCGATGTAGACGCCGGGGGCGCCGACACTGCCCTGGCCGAGGAAGGGGTAGGCGGCTTGGAAGTGGGCCGTGGTGACCGAGTGGCCCGGCCGCTCGCCGCGGCGCCCGAGGATCATCGAAGCCCCCGGCAGAGCGGCAGGGTGTTCGCGAAGCCGGCGTCCTGCTCGCCGTAGAGCGGTTGCAGTTCGAGGCGCGAGAGTTGGGCGCCGTGCTCGACATCGCTCTTGGTGCGCTCCAAGAGCTCGGGCGTTTGGTTGTAGGCGGTGATGAAGGGGGCGACACGAAGCTGGGCGTGCCCGTCGGCAAGCTCCTCTTCGCGGCGCGAGCTGGCCTCTTGGCGGCGGCGGATACGCGCCGTGGTCATGAAGCCCTGGCGCTGGCGTGAGAGCTCCTCGGCGACCTCGGCCGTCTGCGCCATCTCGGCCTTTCGCATCGCCGTCGAGTAGGGGATCGGCTCGATCGTCACCGAGACGGTCCGCAGTGCCGAGCCCTGCATCAGAAGCGGCGCCAGGAAGGTCGGCCCGACAGCCGAGCGCGGCCAGGAGGAGACCCAGTAGGTGCAGTGATAGGCGGAGTCGGTGCGGTAGTGAGACCAGCCGGCTGCCTCGGCCAGCGGCCCCATCATCGCCGGGTCGACGCCCTCGCGCTCGGGATCGCCGAGTGCGGCGCGGGCACGGCCCTGGCGACCGAAGGGATCGAAGGCATCGCGGATCACCTCGGCGTACTGGCGCGGGCGCAGCAGGCCAAAGACGGTGATCTCCGCCGTCGCCAGCCGCTGGGCCAGCGCCTCGGCCTCGCGCAACAAGAGCTCGCAAGCTCCCTCATCGCCGCCGCCCAGGCGCTTGACCTCCCGCCCCCCGCGGCGCTGGTCGATTTGGAGGGCGAGCAGCACTTCGTGCTCTTGGGTGACTGGCGCGGCCGACTCCAGAAGCTCGATGTAGGAGCGGACGAGGTTGGAATCCAGGGGCACGCTGCGGTCGCGCTTTTCCTGCATGTAGGAGGCGAGGTCATCGCCTTGGCCCGGCACGGTTCGCTCGATCCACTGCAAGCGCCGGATCGGGCTGCCGTCACGGGCACAGCTCGCCAGCACGTCGCCCCAGCCGTAGAGCGCCCGTTCCTGCTCGGCGGAGTCGCGCAGCGCGAAGGCTCCGCCACGAACCGCGATCGCCGCCGTGTAGGTGCCCTCGCGACGGTCGCGCATCACCCCGATCTCCTCGGAGCCGTAGGGCACAGAGAGCAGGTCAAGGCCCTCCAGCTCGGGCGGCAGCGAGGGCTCGTACGTCCGCTCGCCGTCCTCACCCGCTCGGACCCCGGCGCTCGGGGCGCTGGAGCGGTACTTGCCGCCTGAGCGACGGGTGCGAATAATCCAGCGCAGTACGACCGGCGCCCACTCCTCGACGGTGCGGCCTCCCACCGGCAGGAAGATCACCGCCGTCGCGATCGAGAGGGCGGCAATCGCGACGAACATGCCGAGGAAGCTGTGCAAGGTGTAGAGGCAGCCGAGGCCGATCAGCGCCGCTACGGCGAGGATTGCAACCTGCCCGGCCCGCAGGGGGCCGATGACCGATCGCTGTTCCAGCGGGCCGAAGCGATAGCGGCGCTCGCTCACTTCGACCCCTTCGGGACACCCTTGGCGGGCAGCTCTCGCGGCGGTCGCGGGGGCTGTTCGCTCGGGCTCGACGTCGAGGGCTTCGCCGACTCGGCACCGGACTCGCCGCTTGGCTGGCTTGGCCTGGGCGCCTGCTCTCCTTGAGAGCTCCTCGCACTGTCGCTCGCTGCCTGGGCCGTGCCGCTTTGCTCGAGGCGCTGCGCGCCCGAGCGCGCGCTACGTGCCGCGGCCACCGGGGCTGCCACGGCCGCCGTCGCCGGGGAGGCTGCCCCCGTCGAGGCTCCCGCGCCAGCGCCGGCCTCGCTGCCGCCTGCTGCTGCGACCCCTGCTTTGCCCGCCCCGGCTGAGCCACCGCCACTACCACCGCCTGGTCGGCCACCGGAGGAGCTGCCCCCATTGCTCCCGCCGCCCGATCCCCCGCCGCTGCCGCTTACGTTCCAGACCTCCGGCGGCGAGGCGCCCCAGTTGGAGCGCGCCATGTTGCGCAGGATTTGCGCCTCGCTGGCGAGCTGTAGTCCGCCGACCGCGCCACCGGCTGCCGAGCGACGCCCGTAGGCCGCGCCCATCGCGCCCTCCGCGAAGGGCACCAGCTTGAGCAGCATGAAGGGCGCGAAGCAGGCCAGCAGCATCAGTGCCGAGGCGGCGAGCAGGTGCTCGACCCCGCCGCCGTTTTCGGCAACCAGACCCGCCGCCAGGGCGATGATCGAGACGATCACGAACTTCGAGGCGATCACGACGACAAGCAACTCGCCGGTGCGGCGCAGCGCCCCCGACCAGCGCGGCCAGATCGAAGCCGCCAAGGCCATCGGCATGAAGAGCGCCACCACGTAGATCGCCGCGTCGCGGGCGATCAGCTCGATCCAGACGAAGAAGGCGGCGAAGGCGCCGATGATCGCCGCGAGGAAGGTGACGAAGAGCGGCACCGCCGTCCCCCCCGCGGCAGCACCGACGGCTTCGCTCCCCGGATCGCCGGGGCTCGTCGCAGAGCCGGCCGTGGCGCCCGCTTTGCTCAGGCTGGCGATCGCCGACTTGAAGAAGTGCTGACTGTGGTCCTGGGTCGCCACGGCGATCGCGTGGCACATTCCGTCGGTGGCGACGAGCAGCAGTTGCACGACTGCGAAGGCGACGCTGGTCGCGATGAAGGCGACCGGCAGGTTCACGAAGACCGCTTTGGCGAGCACTCCCCAGCTGCTCTGCGCCAGCGCCTCCAGCACGGCTAGGAGCAACATGGCTGCGGCCAGCACGGCGGCGATCTCCGCCATCTGCCCGTACTCGGCAAGGAAGCCGGCGGTGGTCAGTTCGGGCGTCGTCGTCTTCTCGATCTCGGCGACGACTTTCCCGATCAGCCAGCTTGCCCCTTCGCTGACCCAGGTGGTGATCTGGTCGAAGATCCCGCTGCCGATCCCCTTCAGGGTGTTGGTCACGGGTGAGGTGATGGCGCTCACCGCCCCTTCGGTGACGGAGTTGCAAGCGTCGCCGACCGGGTTGCCGCCGCCGATCGCCCCGCCGGTGATAGCCGTGATCCCCCCTGTGATCGCGCCTCCTGTTCCGCTGATCGCGTCGCAGGCGACGTTGGCTTGAGCCTGCGGCGGTTGCGGCTGGCCGAGCAGCGCCAAGGCCGCCAGCAGGGCCGTCAGTCCGGCGAGGGAGATGTGCCTACGGCGCAAGGGCATAGCTCTTGAGCCGGGTCGCGATGCCCATCACGCCATAGCCGCCTAGCGGTCCAGGCGAGGTCGCCAGCTTCGGCGTCGGGCCGAATCCGGCGCGGGTTTCGGCGATCTTCCACTCGCCTTGTGACCAGATGAGCTCGGTGTGGGTGAGGCCGAAGTAGGCGGCCGGTTCGACCGCCGAGGCGTTGCCTAGCAGGGTGAAGCCCCAGGTCAGGACGCGGGCGCGCTCGGGGCCGAAGGACTCGACGCGGTAGCCGATCGGCACCGCCGCATAGAGGGTCTGCAAGCCGCTCGCCAGCCCTTCGCCGATCGGTCCCGCCGCGATCCGTTTCTCGCCCGGTGAGTTGGCGGCGAGCATCTGCGCCACGTAGTCCGGCGTGGCCACCGCTTCGATCCGCTCTCGCAGGACGCCGGGGCGCAGGATCGCCGGGGAGGCGAAGCTGCGCTCATAGGCAGCTACGGCCGTAGCTGCGCCGGCCGGGGTACGGGGGAAGCCCACCGGGATTCCGAGGCGCGTCCGCGCCCCGCCATCTTCGGCGGATGTCGGGGCGGGGACGCTCGTTGACGGGGCGGTTGTCCTGCCGATCAGCAGGCCGAGCGCCAGCGCGGCGAGGAACGACGCCACGCGGATCAGCAAGGGGCGGGGGCGGGGGCGGGAGCTGGGAGCGCCCGAATGGGGGCTGTAGAGGCGATTCATTTGACTGCGCCCCCGGCGGTGAGGAAGAAGTTGATGATCGCCGCCAGGGCGCCGACCAGGAAGGCGCCTCCCGCCGCGATCGCCACCTTGCTGCGTCCCGAGTCGGCCTGGCTGTAGTTGTTGGTGCGGCTGCCGAGCACCCACTGGCCGATGCCAAGCAGGGCGCCCGCGGCGCAGCCGAGGAGGATGAAGGCGGCCAGCCCGTCGACCAGCTTTTCCGCAGCCGCCATGCCCGGCAGCGCGTTGGAGTTCGGGTTGACGTTGACGGCTGCGCTGGAGAGGAGCTGGAGCTTGACGAACGTCGCGAGTGCCACGGCGACTCCTTTGGGTCAGAGTGATTCCGTGGCTTTGTTGTCAAATCAGCAGCGCGATTCCGTCGGCCTACTTGAAGGTTTTCGCTTGAGCCTCTGCTGAAAGACTCGCCGCAATCCCAATCGCGCGGGCGCTATTTGAAGGCGCCGAACTGCTGCTTGGCCTGCGCCGCTTCTGAGGAGGTGCCCGAACCGGCAGAGCCCGAGGGCGCAGTGGCAGTCGCTTCGGTCGCGGTAGGCGTACTCGATGTTGATGCAGACGGAGGGGAGACGGCTTCGGTCGCGCTTGATTCGCTTGAGGCGCGCGCGAGCCCGTCGGTCTGTTCCTTGACCTGGCGGCGAGCGCCCTTCTTGGCACTTGCCTGGGCGCCCGCGCCGCCTGCTTCGCCGCTCGAAGCGGAGCTTGTCCGCGCGAAGCCAGAGCCTTCGGCAGCGGCTTGCGCGGGTGCCGGATTAGTCAAAGCGGTCGCGGAGGCGCCAAGAGAATCGCTTGCAGGGCGCGGTTCTGCTGCCAGCTTGCTCACGTGCGAATGGCTGTGATCGCCAAGCAGGCCGATGCCGCCCCCGATGCCGGGACCGACAACGCCGCTCGCGCCGGCCACACAGGCGACCGCCACTGTCGCGCAGACGCCAGCGGTTCGTCCGGCGCCGCTGCTCGCCACCGCACCGGCCGCGTCGCTTCCTCCGCCGAGGTTGAAGCGGCGCGCCAGCTCGTGCCCCCGCGCCCAGAGGCCGCTCGCCCCGTGCTCGGCTTTGTCGAGCGCCGCTTCGACGCCGCCCGGAAGGTGGAGGGAGCGACTGCCGGCAAATGAGAGCCAGGCGGCGAGCCCGACCTCGAGGTCGTCGCTGCTTTTCACGGCAAGGAATCTGTAGAGGCGCTTCTTTGCCGCTGTGTGACAGCGCCGTGCCTTGGATTCGTGCCAGCCCAGATAGCGCGCTGCCTCCGCGAGCGCCATGCCCTCGAAGTACATCAGCGCGAGCAACTGGCGCTGCTCGACGTCGAGCTTGCCGACGGCGCGACGGACCTTGCGGGCGCGGTCTGCGTCCTCGGCGATCTGGGCGGGGGTCGGCGTCGTCTCGTCGACCAGCTCGGCGAGCATCTCGCTGGAGACTTCCTGCGGGCGGTAGTTGGTCAGCTTGAGGAAGTTCTGGGTGCGCCGCCAGGCGCAGTTGATCGTCCAAGAGACCGGGTCTTCGATCTCGATCCCTTTCTCGACGTAGCGGACGTATTCGGCGTGCGCGATCGCGAGCAGTTCATCGAAGTTGTTGGCGATGAACTCGGGGTGGTAGCGGAGCTTGGCGAGCAGACCCGAGAATCCGTTCCTGACCCTCTCCATCTCGGCCTGGCTCAGCTTCGCCTTGCCAGTTGGCTTGTAGAACATCTGGCCTCCTCGCTCTGATCCTAGCGACCGCCATGCGCCGCCCTGACTGGCTACGCCGCGCCGCCTCGGCGGCTTTGGCTCACACCTAATGTCAAATCAGCGGCCCGAATCCGTCGGCCTGATTTTTAGGCCGACGGATCGGCGGCGCTCTTTTGACAACAAGACCGCAGATGGCGGTCTCCGGTCAAAGCCCAACGCCCAAAGGGTGCCCCGGCTGGGAGCCGCCGCGGGCTGCCGGACCTCCCCGTCCCCTCGTGCCGTCAGCGCTGGGGGCGTGCGTCCATCTGTTCGGGTGCGCGTCCGGAGGGCACCACGACCGCGCACCCTCCTCCCCGGTTGCGAGAGCGCGAGCTGGGTCGATCCCCCCGGCCCAGCTCGCCCTCGCGGCCCTTCTCGGTGCTCGCTCGGTAGTTCGGTGTCCGGAGTGAGGAGGCGAGGCGATGAACGCGAAGTCGCTTTCTCCGCGCAGCGCCGGCCTTGCAGTCGGTCTGCCGCTCGTCCTCTTCTTCGGCCTGGTCTTCGTCGGCGTCTTCGTGGCGGTCATTGCCGGAGGGACGGCGAGCTGCGGCGGGGGCGAAGCGGTCGGGACGCTTGGCCCCGGAGTGCCCAAGCGGCTTGCTCCGATCTACGAACAGGCCGCCGCCAAATACCAGCTGGGCGAGCGGGGGCCGTCGATCCTCGCGGCGATCAATTGGGTAGAGACCGGCTTCGGCACCAACCTCGGCGAATCCTCGGCTGGCGCCGAGGGCTGGATGCAGTTCCTTCCTTCAAGCTGGGAAGCCTTCGGCGTCGACGGCGACAAAGACGGGAAGAAGGACCCGAACGATCCGTGGGATGCGATCTTCGCAGCCGCTCGGCTGCTGCGCTATTCGGGGGCGCCCGGCGACTGGCACGGCGCCATCTTCTCCTACAACCACGCGGAGTGGTACGTCGAAGAGGTGCTCCAGCACGCAGAGCGGTTTGCCCGCTCGGCGGGCGGCGAAGTCACGGCAGCCGAAGTCGGTGGCTGCTCGGCCACGATCTCCGGCAGTCCCGTCTTGCGCAGCGCCATCCGTCTCTTCGCTCCGCGCGCGTTCAAAGCGATCCCCTCTTCGCTTTGGGTCGGTGGCGGGGCTCCCGAGTCCGTTGACGCGCGCATCTGGCCCGATGCCGTTTGGCTCCTTGAGACCTACCACCTACGCGTCACCGCGGCGCGTGAGGAAGGCCATCAGACCCACGGCGACGGTACGGCGATGGACATGGTGCCTGCCGCCGGCCAGAGTTGGGATGCGACGGCGCTGCGGGCCGCTCTCGATCTGGGCTGGATTCCAAGCTGCGGGGCCAGCGGCAGCGCTCCGGTTTGCCCGCTGGTGCCGGCGATCCAGTTCATCGGCTACAACGGCTACGCAGGTCACGGCGACCCCGTTCATGCCGGCTCCAACGCGCACCTGCATGTCTCCTGGGTCAGCTCGGAATACGGCTGCCCCGGGCTCTGCGCGCCGCGTGAATGGGTGGAGGTGTTCCCGTGGACCGAATAGCTGACACCAAAATTAGGGACAGTCTCGGATTCCGAGGTGTGTATCGATCTGGCGCTGGAGTACATGCCCGAATTGTCCGCGCCTCAGGGGGTGGGGCGAAAGCAGCAGTCGGGTGGCTTGGGAGGGAATGTAACCCACAGCCCACGAGCGCGACGTCGGCGCGGCTGGTTCGGGCATGTACTCCAGCGCCAGAAAACGAGGGCCGAGATGGCGACGGTTGACCGCTTGCGCAAAACCGGGGTCGACGGCGACGATTCCAACGCTTGCCTTTGGACTGCCGAGAAGGTCGCAGAGCTCCTCGGCGTTTCCCACGAGTACGTCTGGCAGCTCTCCCGCGAAGGTCGCATCCCAACCGTTTCGCTCGGCCGTACCCGCCGTTACCGCCGCGAGTCCATACTCGCTTGGCTTGACCAGATCGAGTCGCCCGGTGGGCGGCCGTAGAGCGGGGAGGCGCTGATGGCTGCGTCCAAAGGCAAGCGCTCCTACGGTTCGGCTTCGCTCTTTCCCGTCGGCGAGTCCTGGTATGGGAAGTGGCGCGTTGGGAAACGCCAGGTCAAACGGAAGGTGGGCGCGAAGCGTCGGCCCGGCACCCGAGAAGGACTGACGAAGACCCAGGCCGAGGAGGAGTTGCGCCGCCTGATGCGCGAGGTGAAGGCGACGCCGCGCGAGCGGCTGACGCTGCGTGAGGCCGGCGACGCCTACATCGCCCACGTCCGCGACTTCCTCGAACGCAAGCCCTCAACGGTTCAGGACTACGAAGGCATCCTGAACAAAGCCGAGCGGGGGTTGCCGAAGAAGACGATCAACCGCTACGGCGGCGCTGACATCGAAGGTTACGTCTCGACGATGAAGAAGGCGGGGCGCTCGCCAAAGACGATCAACAACCACCTGAACTTCCTCCACGGCCTCTTCGCCTTCGCGGAGAAGCGCGGTTGGGCTTCGGGCAACGCGGTTGCCGAAGCCGAGCGCCCGCGAGCAGACGGCAGCGATCCCGACATTCGCTTCATCGACTTGGAGGAACTCGAGGCGCTCCTGCGGGAGGTCCCCGACAACGTTCTCGGCACGGTCGAGCAACCGCTCTACCTGACCGCCGCCATGACCGGCTTGCGTCAGGGCGAGCTGATCGCCCTGCGTTGGAAAGACGTCGACTGGAAGGCGGCCCTGATCCGCGTCCGTCGCAACTACACCCGCGGGCGCTTCGGTACCCCGAAGACGAAGCGCTCCAGTCGATCGGTCCCGATGCCCGAGCGCGTTGCGGCCACGCTCAAAGAGCACTTCAAGCGCTCGAACTACACCGGCGCCGAGGATCTCGTCTTCTGCCATCCCGAGACCGGCGCCCCGTTCGACGCCTCGAAGATGAGGAAGCGCTTCAAGGTCGCGCTCAAGGCAGCCGGCGTCCGCTCGATCCGCTTCCACGATCTCCGCCACACCTTCGGCACGAGGATGGCCGCCGCCGGGGCGCCGTTGCGGACCATTCAGGAGTGGATGGGGCACCGCGACTACAAGACGACCGAAATCTACGCTGACTACGCGCCCGATCCGGTCCAGGGTGCCCGCTGGGCCGAGGCGGCCTTCGCCGAGGAGGGCGAGGAAGAGGACGACGATGCAACCGACGATGAGAACGAGGCCAGTTAGGCCAGAAGGCACGCAAGCTGGCGTAAGCTAGAGAGGAGCGGTTATGGCAGATGCACAAGAAATCGAGCTGGTCTTCGAGCCTCAGGATGAGGGTGGCTACCACGTCTACGCCCCCGACCTTCCCGGTCTTCACACCCAGGGCGACGATATGGACGACGCGATGACGAACGCCAGTGAGGCGGTTGCCCTCTACGTCGAGGGGCTGCGCGAAGACGGCGAACCGCTCGACAGCGGCGTAATCCGCCGCTCGATTCCCCTGCCGGCGTGAGCCCGCGCCAGCCGGTCGTCTCCGGCGAGCGCCTGATCAAGGCGCTTCGCAAGGAGGGCTGGGAAGTCGTCCGCCAACGCGGCAGTCACGTCCGCTTGAAGAAGACCGGGCGCAGGCATGCGCTCGTCGTTCCCCTGCACCGGGAACTCCGTCGCGGCACCCTCGCCGGCATCCTGCGTGATGCTGACCTCAGCGCCGAGGATCTTCGCCGCTTGCTCGACTAGTTCTCGATCGGCTCCAGCCGCAGGTCGCGGGGCGAGGTTCCGGCGTTGTGGAGTAGGAACCTGCGCGGGGGAGACTTGATCTCTCCCGCCTGGGCAATGACCGTCACTTCGAACAGCTCGTCGGGTAGCTGGAAGTCGTCGTTGCGAAGGTTGCCGAGGGCGTAGACCTCCGGGTCGTAGGCGTAGGCGGCCGGATCATTGTTGTGCTTGATCGCAACCGCGATGGTCTCGCCCTCCTCGGTCGCGGATAGATCGAGCGTCAGACCCACCGGGATCTTCTCCGGATCGTAGACACGGCGAATCGCATCGCCCTGGCCGATGATCGCGAGCGGCTCGGGCTGCGCGCTCCACTTGCCGCGAGCCTTCACCGCCTTGCCGTCGCTCTTGCTCTTGAACTCCATCGACACGCGGCATCCGGTGGCGGAGTTGCGGAGCAAGAAGCGCGAGCGCCAGTCCGACAGCGGCTCGTTGACGACCCGGACGTGGACGATCCGCCAGTAGGGGTCGGGCCTGTTGGCATCGGCGGTGCTCTCGATTCGCAGAGACGGCCGCCGGGACCACTCGACAAAGGCTGGCACCGCCAGGGCCAAGATCACGCCCACGAGGCCGAGGCCGGCGCCAATCAGTCCAAGCGCTTCAGAGCAGTCCATGAGCCGACTGACCCTATCCCCGGTGCCCGATAGCTTGGTCGGCGATGGCAGATCAGCTCAGCGCGGAGTTGGAGGACCGGTTCAGCGCCGGGCCACCCACGCAGACGCCGATCGTCAGGGTGCGCGACCTAATCGTCTGCGCCGGCGACCCGTCTCTTGACGTTCCGATTGAGGAGGTCTACGCCCACCCACCGATCGGGTGGGAGCGCCACCCCGGCGACGCCGAGCGATTCGCCGAGATCGTTGACATGATCGACCTCGGCGACGGCATCGTCATCGAAGAACTCGATCGGGACATCGCCGAGCTAGTGATGAACGCCTGCACGCCGCGCGGCCATTACTTCGTGCCGGTTCGCCAGTTCGGCCAGCGCTACTCCTTCGTCAAGGAGGTCGCGCTTGACGAGCTGGAGCAGCGCCACTTCGCTTGGGACACCGACGGCACCTTGGACGACGCGCTCACCCTCAGCCGTCTCGTCCGCGACCATGGCTACTCGACCCAGTACGCGGCGCGGCTGATCGACTACGACGATGGCCAGCGCTGCATCGTCTACGTGCTCCACCGCGAGGACAAGTCGATCTACCGACTGCGCCGCGACCGCGAGTGGCTCGACGCTGCCGAGGGCCGCGAACTCGCCGGCCTCCTAGCGGCTTATTGGGAGTGCCGCGAGGAGCTGCCACCCCGTGTCCGGCGGGCGATGTGGAGGATGGCCTACGCGCCCCGTATCCGGTGGGCCGACATGGTGGTGCCGATCCTGATCGGCGGGCTTGAGGCACTGCTGAAGGTCGGCCGGCATGGCCTGACCGAGCAGTTCAAGAAGCGCGCTCCGGTTTTGGCGGCCGACGTCGGGATCGACGGCTTTGGCGAAGACCTCGCCGAGCGGCTCTACGACGGTCGTTCCGATTGGGTCCACGGCTCCCACGTCCAGCTCTTCGCGGGTCCGAGCCCTTCCGCCGAGACCCCAGGGGAGGAGGAGCCGGAGGGACCGCAGAGCAGCGACGAGCAGAGCGCCCTCGCCGAGGTCGCCTTGCTTCAAGATGTTCTCCGCGGCGCGGTTCGCCGAGCGATCGAGGACGCCGAGTTTCGTCAGATCTTCGTCGCCGACGAGACCATCGCGGAGCGCTGGCCCGCCTGAGCGGCGACCGGCTTTCCGGCAAGCTCGATGGCGGGGGGCGGGTACCAATCGGGTACCAATTTGAGCGAAACTGGGTCCAACTCGGACCAACTCAGACCGCTTGAACAAGCCAAAAACCAGCCTGGTCAACCAGCCCCAGAGAACTCATAACCCGAAGGTCGCGGGTTCGAATCCCGCCCCCGCTATTAGTTCGTCGTAGGTTCATAGCGCCCTAAAAGTCCCGCAAATCGCGATTTTTACCCAGCGCTTTGAACCTGCGACAAACGGCCGTTCAAGCTAGCGTCCGCAGGCTTTGGCAGGGAATTGCGTCTTGAGGAGGTCGCCGAGGGGGGTTTGTCCTCGCCGGTCATCGGTCCTGGGAGCTGCCCTTCCTCCGTTCCCACTCCTTGATTACAGCCGGGCGAAGAAAGCGGGCCATGGCTTTCACCTGGCATTCGTGGAGCTCTTTGGCCCTGGGCGCATTCGGGCCGAGTTCGTAGACCGTGATGTTGATCCTCAGAGGCCGGGCCTCTTTTCGCTCTAGAGGCCGGGCCTTCTCCTTGGCGGCCCGAGGTTTTTTCTTGAACTTCTTCGGGGGTTTCGGGGCTTCGCTCATCTGGGTGCTCCCAGCGAGATCCCAGCCCGTCCGGCGTTGGCGCGCTCCACCGAGTCTCCTCTCGCAGATGCCGCTCGTCAACCCTCGATGCGACTCGATCCGGGCGTCAGATCAATCGATCGACGCGAGACAGGCGCCCTCGGCCAGCTGGACCGCTCGTCCCTGCCCTGCTGCGCCTCACCGGCCGCTCCGCAGGCCGGGTGATACTCCGGTGGTACACTTACCCCGATGCCAACCGATAACCCCCGCATCCAGGTCACCGAGGATCACGAGCTAAGCGCGGCTCTGCGCGCCGCGGCGCCTCATCTTCCGGCCGGCCTGCCCCGCTCCCGACAGGTACGCGAGCTAGCGATCGTCGGGGCCCGCCATCTGAGCGGTGGGGAGCCCGACGACGTCCGGCGGCAGGAGCTTCTGAAGGAGCTGGCCCGCAGCTTTGAGGAGCCCGACGCTGCGGGCATCGACTGGGATCTCCTGCGCGACGGCAAGCGTCGTGCCTGGCCGAGCCGATAGCGGAGCCGGCTGGGGCCGGCTGCCGCTGCTGATCGACACCTCTGCCTGGGCCCGCGCCCATCACCCCGAGGTCCGCGGGCCCTGGACGGAGGCGCTGCTCGGGCGTCGCTTTCGACTCTCACCGGCCGTGCGACTGGAGATCCTCTTCAGCGCCCGTGACGGGGAGGCATTCGACCTGCTGGCTGAGCGGCTCGCGGCGATTGGGCCGGCGCCACTTACCCCGTCCGTCGTCGAGGCCGCTGCCGCGGCGATGCACGAGATGGCGCATCGCTCGGCGGGTGCCCAGCGGCTGCCGATCGTCGACTACCTGGTGGCCGCCGCCGCCCAGGAGCTGGGTGCCGCGGTGATCCACTACGACCGCGACTACGACACCCTTGCGGAGCTGATGGAGTTCGAGTCGGTCTGGCTGGCGCCGCCCGGCACGCTGCCGTGAGTCTCCGACGTTCCGCCCACGTTTCGCCTGCCTCGCCCAGTCGAGACTGCTGCCGCGCCTCGGCAAATGAGAAGGAGGTCGACGATATCGCTGACGGAGGGACGGTTTCATCCAGCTCCCGGGCGATGTAGGCCCGCGAGCTCCCCTACGAAGAGTCCGGTAGCTGCCCGCGCTTCCCGCTCAAGGTACCGTCGGTACTCCGGGTCAACCGGCAGTCGTCTGTCCGGGCGGCGCGAGAACATGGGCCACATGCCTGGTGCCGCTGACCTTCCCATGACCGAGAGTCTCCGGCGCGAGTACGAGCAGATGCTCCTGCGGTTGGAGAAGGGACGCGAGCGGGCGCAACGGCTACGCGATCTCGCGGACCAGGCGACTGACCAGGTCATGGCCGACGAGCGGCTGGTCCGGTCGCTGGCCGAGGTTTTGGGAGTTTCGCCGCAGGCGACGATTCACGACCTTGGGGGCGCGATTCGTGGACAGCGGCTGCGAGAAGTTGCCGTTGAGGTCCTGAAGAAGCACGTGCAACCGGGCGACGAAGTCCACTATCGCGAGTGGTTCGAGTTGCTGCGCGGTGAGGACGTTGTGGTCGCTGGCCGAGACCCGCTCGCGACGTTCCTTGCCCAGGTCAGTCGCTCGGACGCTGTCGAGGCCGTTGGCAATCGCTCGGGCCGTTATCGCCTTCGCGCTGTCGCGTAGGTCGCGCCCAACTCGAAGCATCCGCCTTCGCTTGGAGAACGCCCCCCTTGGCTGCAGTAATTGCCGGACCGCGTCAGGAATCCGTCCGGTACGTATGAATAGCTACCTCAGGCGCGTCGTAGCTACGACTTCTACAAGTGCAGGGATTCCGAAGCTGTCGACTGCGTAATGACCATATCCACGAGCTTGAGTGGGAGACGAGCGTGAACGTCAGCGAGTACATCACCGAGAACAAGCGATTGCCAGATCCCGATCTGGAGGCGGCCTGGGACTCGATTGTGGCATCCGAGGAGATCAAGGATCGACTTCTGAACCAGGCTGTACTGGCGCTCCGCCTGCGCACGGACCTGCCCTTCGACACGACTTCGCTGCACGGGTTGGTGCTGCTGTACGGGCCACCGGGGACCGGCAAGACGACGCTCGCGCGCGGGGTTGCCCAGCAGCTTGCGCCACTCGTAGGCGGGTCGGCACGGTTGATCGAAATCAACCCGCATGGATTGATGAGCGCCGAGCACGGCCAGTCGCAGCAGCGCGTATTCGAGCTGTTGTGCGAGCACATCCCGTTGCTCGCCGACGACAAGGTGCCCACGATCGTGCTGCTCGACGAGGTCGAGTCGATGGCTGTCGCTCGCAGCGCCGCGTCGCTGTCAGCGAACCCAGCCGACGTGCATCGAGCGACTGACGCGGTGCTGATGGCGCTCGATCGCAACGCCCGTGCCCACCCGCATCTCCTCACTGTCGCCACGTCGAACTTCACGCTCGCCCTTGATGAAGCGTTCCGTTCTCGCGCGGATGTAAGCATCGAAATGCCGTTGCCCGACCAGGCGGGGGCGCTTGCCATCCTGCAGCGGACGCTTGCCGACTTTGGCCAGTGCTACCGGAAGCTCGGCCTGCTTGCGCAGGACCCGCATCTCACGCAGGTCGCCGGTGAGCTGGTCGGACTGGATGGCCGGCGTATTCGGAAGCTCGTCACCGAGGCGCTAGCGGGCAGCCGCGCGACCGTCCTGGATCCCGACAAGCTGCGAACGCCCGACCTGCTGGCGGCCGCGCGGCGTCTGGGGGAGGCCGAGCAGATGGAGGTGGCGCGTGCAGCGGCGTAGGGAGATCGCCTCCGCACCCAAGCGCAGCGCGGCCGAGGTCTGGCAGACGATCCGCGAACTCCTCGGCGACACGCTCGACCGTAGTTCCTCTATTGAGCGCGCCGACCTCGATGCGGCGCTCGACCCCCTCGATGGGGTCGCCCGCATGCTGATCTTGGCCGGGCATCTCGAGGGGCATCCGCTTGTACTCGTGGCCGGCGAACTGTGGTTGGAGATCACGACGGTGTCCGGCGGTTCGGCGCTGAGCCTGCAGGAGAACCTCAACCCTGTGCCCGGGGGCGCGGGCGCAAGCGACTGGACGCTGCACGTGCCCCAGGTCGAGCCGATGGCCAAACTCGTCCGCACGACGGTAAAGGGGCACGACCACCTGTCGGCGGACGAGCCGACGGCACCACCTCAGTCGGCTGCGAAGGCCAGCGGCGGTGTCGACCTCGACGCAGTCGCCCGCTGGGCTCGGGAGGCCGCGTGAGCACGACGACCGCGACGACGACGTATACCTATACGCACACGGCGACCTACCTGAGCGACGTGATCATGGGCACGATCGCCGACGTCCTCGCCCTGCTTGGGATCACGCCCGATGGCGCGACGCGCTGGGACCAGGACCAAAGCGCGATCGCGGCCTGGATCGAGGAGCAGTCGCTTGAGATGGTGGTGCTCGAGTGCCGGCGGCCTGATGGGACGGTCAGGCCGATCTTCGAGTTCCCCGTCACTTATAAGGCGACGGGAGAAGGCGAGTTCGAGAACTCGCGCGCCGCGATGGCGCGGGCCCACGCGAAGGTCAGCTCGGTCCCGTCGGGCACCACCTACCGGCTCTTCTGTACCTACCGCACCGCTCACACGCCTCAGCTCGGCTGGAGCCCGGGAACGCGTGCCTCGACCGATGGTCTGCGGTCGACGTCCTTCGGCACCCTCGCTGAGGCCCCGCATGCAAGCGCAAGCGCCCGCTACCTCAGATAAGGAATGCCATGACCTACGTTGACGACGCCTTCGCCAAGTGCAAGAGCACGCTCGAGATCACGACGACCGAGCAGAACTTCGCATCCTCCAAGCATGCCGACATCCGCGGCGTGGTCAGGGCGAATTGGCAGCTCGATGACGATTTCTTGACTGGCAGCTACAGGCGCAACACCAAGACCAAGAGGCTCAAGGACGTAGACATCTTTGTCGTGATCGATCCGTTAGGGCCGCAAGCCGACCTCCGCGAAAAACACCCATCTGTCGTCTTGGCCGACCTCCGCAAGGTCCTGGAAACCAAGTACGGCGACGTTGTCGCCGACGGCTTCGCCTGCACGATCAAGTTCGGCGACGAGGACGACGTTGCCTCGTTCGACGTCGTCCCGGCCTTCAAGCGCACGGGAGGTGGCTGGGAGATCCCCGACGCTGACCGCTGCAGCTGGATTTCGACCAACCCCGAGGTCCACCGCGAGCAGAGCACGAAGATGAACGGCCGCTGCGAGGAGCGGTTCGTGCCCTTCGTGAAGATGATCAAGGGCATCAATCGCCACTTTGACGAGCCGATCAACCCCTCGTTCCTACTCGAGGTCATGGCCCACGGTCTGGTGAGCACGCCCTTCGGCCGCTACCAAGATGAGATCACGTGGTTCCTGGCCAGCGCTGCCGAGCAGATCACCGACGACTGGCCCGATCCCGCCAAGATCGGTCCGATCGTCAACGGGATGATGTCGGCCGCCGACCGCCACACGGCCGCGCAGACGCTCAACGACTGGCTGCGTATTGCCGAGAAGGCTGTTCGGCTCGAGGACGCTCAGCAGGACCGCGCGGCCGTCGAGGAGTGGCGAAAGCTGTTCGGATCGAGGATGCCCCGCCCTTGACGGCGACGTCCATCTTCGAGCGACAGAACGATCCCGAAGCCCTCGGTCTCGCCAGGGCCTTCCGCCGCCGCTATGCGGTCGCGCGGCGCTGGCGGCTTCTGCGCGTGGGGGTCGGCCTGCTGATCGGCACCGTCGGCGTGCTGCTCGCCTTGCTTGAGCCCTCGACGGAGGAGTACGTGTCGGCGATTGCCGCGGCGTGGCTGGTCTTCGGCCGCACCGTGCTCGACGGGTACGAGGAGCGACAACGACGCTGCGGTGCCCTCGCGCAGGAGCTGTTCGACACCCGGGTATTCGATCTGCCCTGGAGCCCGAGCAGCGTCGGTTCTCAGCCGGCGCCCGAGGACGTGCGGAACTGGGCCCGGCGACAGGGCGACGAGGGCCTGCGCGACTGGTACGCAGACGCCCGCCCTGCCCGGGCCCCTGTCGACGTGCTGCTTAGCCAGCGCGCGATCATCACCTGGGCGCGGCAGGATCACGTCACCTACGCCCATCTGCTCCGGTGGGCCGCCGGGATCGCGTTCACCGTGACCGTCGTCATTGGCTTGGTCCTCGGCCTCTCGCTCGGCGAGTATCTGTTGCGCCTTGGCGTTCCCGTGTTGCCGGCCTGCCTCGACGTGCTCGACATCGCGAAGGCAAACGCGCAGGTCGCGAGCACCAAGAAGCGGCTCGAGCGGCGGGCCGACGTGTTGCTGGTGCGCGCGCGTACGAGCGAAACGCCGCCGACGATCGCAGAGTGCCGCGAGCTACAGGACGGGATCTACGCCACCCGGCTCCTACCCGGGGTGCCGAGCTGGATGTACGCGATCACGCGCGGCGAGCGCCAACGGAACATGGAGGAGACCGTCGGACATCAGGCTTCGACGCTCCCGGCGGCGTTGCGGCGAGACGCCACCTCATCAGCTGATAGCCCGTCGCCGATTACCGGGACATAGTGCCGGGCCTGCCGGATGGCTATTCATCCCGAGGGCAGGCTGTTAGCCGATCGAGAGGATCGGGCCAGAAGTTGGATGTCATGCCTCTCGCGGTAGCGGCACTTGGTCGTACTAATGCGTTCAAACCCCGCCCCCGCTATGGCCTTATGGGCGACCGATTGGTCGCCTGCGCAAGAACTCAGAAGGGGCCGCACGTAGGCCCTTCGTCGTGACGCTTGGCGCCGATGCTCGCGGGGGAACTCCGGCCAATCAGACCAGGCGAATCGGGATGGGCAGGAGGTGTGGGAGGCCGAGCGCCGCGCAGCAGATCGCGAGCACCCAAACCGCAGTGCGGACCTTGTCGCGGCGACGTCGCCAGCGTCTATCGCGAATGTCTTCCCGCCGGTGCTCCAAGGCGAGGTCCGCCGCCGAAGCGATGTTCGAGACGCGGTTCATGCGATCCCTACGCTTGAGCCCTCTCGTCTGTTTGGGCGAGGTGCTTGCGCCCCGCCTCCGTGATCTCCCAAATCCCTCGGTGAGAGGTGTCGCTTAGAAGACCGCGTTCCTTCATCCTCAAGCGGGCAAATCGGGCTCGGTTTCGCCAGCGGATTTCCCCGGACCTGAGCGGTTCGAAGTCGCGTTGGGTCAGAACGTCTTGCATGCGCGTCCCCAGCGCCTCGATCACGTCCGTTGATGGCGCCGATCCGCCGGCTTCGTCGAGAACGCGAAGAATTGGGACCCAGTAGCCGTGAACAGGCAAGACTGAGCCGGGGGTTGCTCGCGAGGGCGGCCACGTTCCTTCACCGCCGGGTTCGCTCGCAGCATCGTCTTCGCCTGCTTCTTCGAGAAGGCGGGCGATCACGTCCTCTGGGCTGTCCTCAAAGGATGTCGCACGCTTCAGGAGGCGCTTATAGAGCGGGTCTGAGACAGCTATGTCACGCATTTGAATAGAGTAACAAGTCGAGATTCTGCAATCAAGTACTTGAATCAAAATTTGTCCGGAGTGGATTTGCTGTCAAAAGGGCGTGTACGCGATGGTGTACACTGTGTAGATGGCGAAGACCGTTCCTGTGCGTGAGCTACGCAGCAACCTCAGCAGCTTGCTCGATGCCGTAAGCACTCGGCGCGATCACGTTCTGGTGACCCGAAATGGCACTCCCGCTGCGGCACTGGTTCCGATCGACGAGTACGAGGCGCTCGAGGAGACCGCCGAGATCCTTTCCGACCCCGACGCCCTCTCCGCTTTGGAGGCAGGGCTTGCCGAGGTCGAGCGCGGGGAGACGATCACCCTCGCCGAGCTTCGCAGCGAGCTTGCCGAGCGCCGGCCGACCGCTAGTTGATCGGTGGCGCGGCTCGTCCTCGCCCGCCGCGCGCGTAGCGAGCTGCTCGAGCTGGGCTGGCCACAGATCGACGCGATCGAGGACGCGCTGGGACTGCTGGAGCGCGAGCCGCGAGCCGGACACGCGCTTCGAGGCAAGCTGCGCGGGCTGTATTCCCTGCGCGTAGGCGCTTATCGGATTCTCTATCAACTGACCGACGGGGAGAAGACCGTTCGCGTGGCCGCCATCCGCCACCGTGCCGTCGCCTATGAAGGCGATCCTCGCTAGACGCTGGAGCGACCGAGTGGCATCATCAAGAGCATGGAGGTAAGGAGCGAGTCGAGGCTGACCATTGAGCTCGTCCCCCAGACATGCTGGTTCTCAAACGTGCGAGATCAGGTGTCTCCTCAGGATTGGGATCGGATTCGCCGACAGGTCTATGAGAATGCAGACCGTCGCTGCGAGGTTTGTGGCGGGCGAGGTCCCAGGCACCCTGTCGAGTGTCATGAGGTTTGGGAGTACGACGAGGCGGCTGGTGTCCAGCGTCTGGTTCGCATGGTCGCGCTATGCCCGGCTTGTCATGAGGTCAAGCACATTGGTCTTGCTGGGATCCGGGGCCGAGCCGACCTCGCATCTGAGCATCTCGCCCGGGTCAATGGCTGGTCCTCGGAAGTCGCAGACCGCTACATTCAGGAAGCGTTCGCAACTTGGCGCTCACGGTCGGCCCGATCATGGTCGCTAGATGTTGCGAGCCTGGCGGCATACGGGATTGACCCTGCCCTGATCGCCGAGGCGGGTAGGGCCTCGGGCGAGGGCAGGTCACGATCGGTGGCATCAGTTACTGCGCAAAAAGCTCGGCGCGGCCAGGGCCGCTTGCTGTAGCTCGCACGGAGCCTGTTCAAGACCTCAAAAGTTGCCTTCCAGGCTCGACTCGACCATGGCGACGACGTAACCCATAAGACCGAATCGCTCCCCCGCTATACGGCGAAGGCCCTGCAAATCGGCAAGGTTTTCGTCTTTCTGGAGTGTAGACAGAAGGGTTCAAATCGGCCTTGGGCCAACGCCTGGGGCAACACGAGGTCGAAGTGAGGTCGATCCAGGCCTTGCGCGGCGTCTCCCGTCCACCTACGTTCGGCCGCGAGGAACGCGAAATAAGCGGCTCCGGCGACGCGCAAACGCCCCGGGGCCTGGCACCGAAGTACGAGCCTTCGATTCGAGAGAGACGGCACCGACACAGATCGTTCTAGATCGCGTCGCGGGCTCGTTCTCGGTGCCCTATCGAGAGGAGGGGGCGCCTTGCCCGCCATCGCCACGACCATCGAAACGCGACCAGCGCGACGGGCTCTACGAACTGGTCCGCAATCACCTCGGCAGCATCGAGGACTTCTGGATCGCCTTGGAGCGGACCCGAGACTTCGCCAAGGCCGAGGCGCTGAGCCTGGAGTTCGCCGAAGACTTCCGCCTGCTGAAAGACATCGGCTGGGGCGAGCACGACGAGCGCGAGACGTTCGACCTGATGGAACTGCTCCAGCGCCTGCACGACGAAGCCGTGAAGATTCTCGTCGGGTCGGGCGGCAGCGAGGCCCAGTCGCGAAGACGCCGACCGGGTCAGCGCCGAGCACGAGCTCGCGGCGCTCGGCTCCGCGCCGGCAAGGCGGGGATGCGGGTCCTCTCAAAGACGGCCGCGGTCACCTGGCGCGGCGGGGGGAAGATGCGCAGCAACCTCGACCACGTCGTCGCCAGCGAGCAGATCGAGTTCGAGCAGAACGGCGGCAGGGAGGTCGAGGTCCGCGGCTGGCCCCAGCTCCCCGAGGCCGAGCAGGAGAAATGGGTCGAAAGTTCTCCGACCACGCGCTGCTCTACTTCGAGGTGAGCAAGGCGCAGTGACGCCTGGCCTCGGGGGGTTCGGGCCACCACCTCTTCGCGCCGGAAGCGGGTCGGGCGCGGGTAGGCTGGCGGGCAAAATGGCGACACGTGAGCAACTACACCGCGAGGTCGACGCCCTGAGCGAGCCTCAGGTTTCGAGGGCGCGGGTCGTCGTGGTCGAGGAGCCCGAAGCCGAGGACGACATCGTGGGGCTGCCGGAGGCGTGGAAGACGTTCGAGGACGGCACGCCGCAGCCCAACTGGGTGGCGCTGATGCACGAGGCGCGTCGCGGCCGGCGTTGACCCTCGTCGAGCGAAGGCTCGACCACCAGGCTCCTGTCTACGGCCCGCCCGCTTTCAGCGGGAGTCGCGGGAGCGGCGGACGGCAGCCGCGACGTTGGGCATCGGCTCGCCGGTTAGCGTCTCGCCCCAACCCGCGGGCAGCGGCGCCATCTCCGGCTCCTCGACAGCAGGCTCGTCGCGAACGACGATCCGAGCGCGCGCTGCCTCGACCTCGTCGAGGCCGAGGATCTCGCGCAGCAATTTCTCCTTCGCGGTCACGCCCCGAGCGTACCGGCCGCGCCCGCGAATGAGCTTGGGAGAACGGCCCCAAAGATCGCCGAGCGGTTTCGGGGAGGACCGACCGACGCCGATGTGTCGCGTTGGGCCGGGTCCTCGGCTGTCGGCTGATGGCACTCGACGAGTCGCCGCGCCGATGCGCTGGCTGGTTGGGCTCGCCGTCCGAGCTTTAGCGCTGTGGCGGCTCGCTCCGGTTGCGCGCAGCCGCGCGAAGCAGGTCGAGGATCGCTTTGGCCTGCTCCTGCCGAAGCCGCTCGTCGAGCGCCGATCCCGGCTCGGCTTCCTCCACGATCATGGTGACTTTGAGCTCCTCGATCGGGGTCGAGCGACCTCTCTCGCGACGAGCGCCGCCCGCACGATCGGAACGATCTCGATCGCTGGCGTCCATCTCCGTCCATTGTTGCGCAAGGCGCGCGGCGCGGGGGGCGGCGACGAAGCGATCGAGGGCGCGAGGGAATCCGTCCTCGAACCGGTGGGTCGAGTCGCTTCAGGTCGCACCGGGCGCAGCTTGAGGGGGCCGGTGACGGTGCAGCGCTTCTCATGAAGGTGTATTTCTTGGTGTACTTTGTGGTAGTCTCCCATCAAGCCAATCGAAGGAGCCACCATGCCCGTCCTTACGCCCCCAGCAGCCGAGCGACTCGACCACGACGCAACGACGCTGCCGATCTCCGAGGTTGCCGGTTACCTGCAGGAGCGGCTCGGCCAGCGGATCGCCGCCCATCTCGCCGGCTTGCGCGATGCCAAGCAGATCGGCCGCTACCGCAAGCCGGATGGCCCCGCGCCGAACCAGACGACCGACCTGCGCCTGCGCGAGAGCTACAAGATCGTCCGCATGATCGTCGAGAGCTTTGATGAGAAGACGGCCCGTGCCTGGCTGTTCGGAACCAACACCCGCCTCGAGGACGAGGCCCCGATCGATGTCCTGCGCCGCGCCGAGGACCCGGCGCAGTTCGCCGCGGTCCGCGCCGCCGCCAGGCAGCTTGTTAGCTTCGAGGGGTGAGCGGGGGAGAGCTTTGGCGGATTGGGCATCGCGGTGACCCGCTGGCCTTCACGCCATTTGAGCTCTGCGCTTGGGACCACCGCTTCGACGACGCCCGGCAGCGCTTTCGGACCGTCTACTGCGCCGAGCGACCCGAGACCTCGCTGCGTGAGGTTCTGGCCGATCTCCGACCCAATCTCAAGGCCCAGCGGGCCTTCGTCGAGGCCTTTGGCGCCGCGGCGCTTGAGGATCTGCCCGCTGCGCCGGTTACCGCCCGCTGGCGTGAAGAGCATCTGCTGGCCCCCGCCGAGCTGGTGCTCGACGGGGAGCTGATCGACCTCAGCGATCCGGCGGTCCGCGCCGACCTCGAGCAGCGCCACGCATCCCTTCTGATCAAGCACGGTCTCGCGCACCTGGACCTGCACGAGATCACCGCGCGGCGGCGGGTCGTCACCCAGACGATCGCCGCCGACCTCTTCGATCGCTGCAACGCTGGCGCTCTGCGCTTTCCCTCCAGGCTCGACGGCCAGCCTGCGCTTGTCGTCTTCGAGGGCCGTGGCGAGCTGGTCGAGGCCGGCGGTCCGGTCGCGCTCACCGATCCCGCTCCGGAGGTGCTTCTCGCGGTCTGTCGCGAGTGGGGGCTGGAGCTGGAGGCGACTGACGGCCGGTAACGCTCCGATAACCGGGTCGGACATCGCTCCTCCAGGCCTGTAGATGGGGCAACAAATGGGGCAACATGCCACAGATTCCAGCGATCCCAGCCGATCTCGATCTCGCGAAAACCGCTTGAAACCGTGCCCTACGGAGCCCAGCAGGACCCCCGGATCGGGCTCATAACCCCGAAGGTCGCAGGTTCGAATCCTTGTCAGGGCGCGTTCCCCGAGTCGGCGACATCTCGCTCCCGCGTCTTGCTCAGGGGTTCAGGTCCGCGTCAGGCGCTCGGTAGGGGCCCGGCTTCGGCCGCGGCTCTCCGCCAGGGAAGGCCAGCCGCAGGATGGTCCGCTGAACCATGCCGAACTGCTGCCAGAACGGCCCGCTGTTGTAGGGCAGCCCATAGCGTTCGCAGACATCCTTGACCTGCGGGGCGATCTCCGCATAGCGACTGCTTGGCAGGTCGGGGAAGAGATGGTGCTCGACCTGGTAGCTGAGGTTTCCGCTGGCGACGTGAAAGAGGGGACTGCCATCGATATTGGCGGCGCCGACCATCTGCCGCACATACCAACCGCCCCTGCTCTCGTCAACGACCTCCTTGGCGCTGAACGTGTAGGTCTGGTCGGGGAAGTGGCCGCAGAAGATGATCGCGTAGGACCAGACGTTGCGGACGATGTTGGCGGTCGCGTTGGCAGCAGCAGCCCTGCGATAGGTCTTCGCGCCACCGCGCAGGGCGCGGATCAGCCTGGGCGCGAGCCCCTCACGACCACGGGGCCGGCCGTTCTCGCCGGATGGTCTGAGGAACCCGAGGCCGAAGTCGGCCGCGGCCGCGGCCAGGCCGCTGAGCAGTGGCCACGCGACATAGTCCTTGACTACCTGGCTCTTTGCCTTGGCGCGTATGCCCTCCAGCTCCCGCTGGACCTGTGCCTTGGACTTGGTGCCCTTGCGGATAGCCTCGAAATCGAGGTCGTGGAGGGCGACGCCCCACTCGAAGAAGGCGGCGAGGATGAGATTGTAGATCGGCTGCAGCAGGTAGAGCGGATTCCAGCGCTGCTCCGGGTCGATCCGCATGATCTCGTAACCAAGGTCCTTGTCTTTGCCGCGGATGTTGGTGTAGGTGTGGTGGAGGTAGTTGTGAGAGTGCTTCCAGGCCTCGGCGGTGGAGGCGGTGTCCCAGTCCCAGGTGGTGGAGTTGATGTCGGGGTCGTTCATCCAGTCCCACTGACCGTGCAGGACGTTGTGCCCGATCTCCATGTTCTCGAGGATCTTCGCCGCCGAGAGCGAGGTCGTGCCGCCGACCCGGGCCGGCCCGTTGCGGGCCGCGAGCAGCAGCACACGGCCGATCACGGCAAGGCGCCGCTGCATCTCGATCATGCTCTCGATATATCGCCGGTCGCGGTCACCGAGGTCGGCGAACGTACGGTCGCGGATCCCGTCGAGGTCGTCGGCAAGGGCCTCGAGCTGCTCCTCTGACAGGTGCGCGAGGGGGCTCTCTGGCTTGTCGGTAGGGGAGGTCGTGGCGGTTGGGGTCATGGCGGACCTTTCACGGGTCAGAGTGCGATCTCGATCGGCCCTTCGGGGGCGTTGACGCAGGTGCGGATCATCTCACCAGGACTGCCGTGGATGTCTCCCGTGCGGAGGTCGCGGACCTCGCCCGAACAGAGCCGCCCGACGCATGTGTGGCAGATGCCCATCCGGCAGCCGAAGGGAAGCGCAGCGCCGGCATCCTCGCCCGCGGCGAGGATCGGCAGGCCGCCGTCGCACTCGGCCTGGATGTCGCTCTTCAGGAAGCGGATCGTGCCGCCCGCCCCCTCGCCGGGGTCGCCGCCGATGATCGGCTGGAAGCGCTCCATGTGGAGCAGCTGCAGGCCCCCCTCGCGCTCCCAGTGCTCGCAGATCGCGTCGAGCATCGGCCCCGGGCCGGAAACGTAGGCCTGGCGCTCGCGCCAGTCGGGGCAGAGGGAGTCGAGCTGGCTCGGCGCAATTCGACCTCGCTCGCCGGACATGTGCAGCTGCAGGTCGAACCCCTCGTGCGCTTCGTTGATCTTCCGCAGCCGTTCGGCGAAGATCACGTCATCCGCCGTTCTCGCCGAGTGGATGTGGACGACGTCGCTGATTGCGTCGCGGCGGTGCAGATCGCGGACCATGCTCATGATCGGCGTGATGCCGCTGCCGGCGCTGATGAAGAGCAGCTTCTCCGGTGGCTCGTCAGGGAGCACGAAGGTCCCTTCCACGCCGCCCAGGCGCACGAGGTCCCCGGGCCTGGCCCGGCGGGTCAGGTACGGCGAGACGACGCCGGAGTCGACCAACTTCGGGGTGATGCTGATGCAGCCGTCGGGACGGCCCGGCTCCGAGGTCAGCGAGTAAGCGCGCCAGTGGTGCACGCCGTCCACCACCACTCCGATCCGCAGGTACTGCCCCGGCCGGTGCCCGGGCCACTCGTACCCGGGCCTGATCAGCACCGTCACCGCGTCGGGGGTCTCTTCGTCGATCCGCTCGATCCGCCCACGCAGCTCCTTGGTCGACCAGAGCGGGTTGATCAGCTCTAGATAGTCGTCGGGCAGCAGTGGCGTGAACAACGACCGCACCGCATCTAGCGCTTTGCGCCGCACCATCGGGACCTGCGGTGTCGCCCCTCTCTCAGCCAAGGTGACCGTTTCTGTGATCTGGGTATCGAGCGCACGTCACGGTCATCTGAGACTTGGTTCCCGCGAGGAACGAAAAACTAACTCTGACAGGGACTCGCGGGAGTGGCAGCACAGCCCGCACCGAGATCGGCACCTGCAGCAGGAGCTGACCGCGTCGGCAGCGGGGATTTTGCCCAAGAGGTTGGCTGTGCTTTTCCGCTGGGTAGTCATCGGAGGATGAGTCGGGGTCACCTCGAACTACTCGATCGCTGGACCGGTCGCGGCATCGACGCGGCGGTCTGCGCCCATCACCGCCGCCGTCTCGAGCGGGTCGGCCGAGCCGACCAACTCGAACCCCCCGACGACGGGCGACTCTGGGCAGCTGGGCACCCGCCGCCGCGGGCGGGCTGCGAGCTGCAGATCCTGATCGACGGTGCTGAGGCTCTGCCGAGGATTGCCGAAGCGTTGGAAGGAGCGCGCTCGGAAGTCAACATCGCCGGCTGGCACATCACCCCGAGCTTCGGTCTCAGGCGCGACGATGGGGCGAGGAGACTTCGCGATCTCCTCGCGGAACTGGCCGAGCGGGCTACCGTGCGGGTGCTGCTGTGGGCTGGCGCCCCGCTGCCGGTGTTCTCACCGCGACGGGCACAGATGCGCCAGGTGCGAGACGAGCTGACGCGGGGGACGAAGGTCCAATGTTTCCTCGACGCCCACGAGCGACCGATGCACTGCCACCACGAGAAGCTGGTGATCATCGACGGAGAGATCGCCTTCGTCGGTGGGATCGACCTGACCTCGCTCGGCGGGGATCGTTTCGACACGGGCGAGCACCCCGCCCGTGGAGCCATCGGCTGGCACGACGCCTCCACTCGTCTCACCGGTGCCGCCGTCGCCGACGTCTCGGCTCATTTCGCGGCGCGGTGGCAGACGGTCACCGGCGAGAAGATCCCGCCGCCGCCTCCGGCGCCCGCCGGAGACCTCGAGGTGCAGATCGTTCGCACCGTGCCCGAGAAGATCTACGACTTCCTACCGCAGGGAGACTTCACGATTCTCGAGAGCTACCAGCGAGCCCTGCGCTCGGCCCGGTCGCTGATCTATCTGGAGAATCAGTTCCTCTGGGCGCCGCAGGTCGTCGAGATCCTCCTCGACAAGCTCACGAGGCCACCATCGGATCGATTCCGGCTGGTGATCCTGCTGCCGTCCAAACCCAACAACGGCGCCGACGACACGCGCGGTCAGCTCGCGCTGCTCGCCGAGGCGGACGACGACGCCGGGCGTTTTCTGGCGGCGACTCTCTCGAGTCGGACCGGCGGCCTCTCCGGGCCGCTTTACGTCCACGCCAAGATCGGCGTCGTCGATGACGCGTGGCTCACGGTCGGCTCGGCAAACCTAAATGAGCACTCCCTCTTCAACGACTCCGAGATGAACGTCGTCAGCTGCGATCCCACCTTGGCGCGCGACACCAGGCTCCGCCTCTGGGCCGAGCATCTCGAGCGCCCGATCGAGGCGGTCAACGGAGATCCGACCCGGGTCGTCGACGAACTCTGGAAGCCGATCGCCCGGGAGCAACTCGAACGCCGGAGCCTGGGGGAGGCTGCCACCCACCATCTGCTCGAGTTGCGTGGGGTTTCGCGACGCTCGGCGGCGATTCGCGGGCCACTGCAGGGTTTCGTCGTCGACGGGTAGTCAGCGCCTCGGCTCCCGGCCTGACGTCCGCCAACGCATTGAGACTTCCACCGATGGGGGTGCTTAGCAACGCCGGGTCTGAGCTTCGGGCTGTGTTTCGAGCGGAGACGCCGACCCACCGACGTTTTCGGGATCACCTCACGGTGATCGTCCTCGCCACGATCGGCGTTGACGTGGCCTGTGCCGTGCTCGCCTACTTTCTCGAGCGCCACGCCGCCCAGACCGAGATCAAGACGCTGGGCAGCGCCTTCTTCTGGACCTCGACCCAGCTACTCACCGTCTCCTCCTCGATCAAGGACCCGATCTCCTTCGGCGCCCGGGCGCTCGATCTCTTCATGGAGGCCTATGCGATCACGGTGATCGCCGCCCTGGCGGGGGCGACGGGGGCCTTCATTCAGAAGCGGGGGTTGGAGCGGGAGGCCAAGAGCTGAGCAGACTGGAGTGGTCTCCGCCAGTTCAGATCCACCGATGCCCAAGAGCGCCAAGGCAAACAGGCCGATGAATGCCGTCGCTTCGATCACAGACGAGACCGCCGCCATGAGTCCGAGTCAAGGCAGCTGCATCTGGTCCGTTTTCGGGTAGATGACCCGGAAGCGCTTGATCGCCATCTGCCCGCGCGAGCCGGTCGGGCCGATGGCGCGGACCCGCAGCGCGTGTCGCCCGTGCCCCACCCAGTAGCGCAGCGGCGAGCGGCAGGGGCGGTAGAGGCCGCGGTCCCGCTTGCATTCGAACCCCCTGACCTTGCTGGGCGAGTAGAAGCGAAAGCGGGCACGCAGGTGGTGGCGGCGGGTGCCGGCGACTTTCCAGAAGTGCTCGGCGAAGACGAGGACAGCGCGCGGGCGCCGCGGGGCCCTGCCGTGCGGGTGGCGGGCAGACGGGTCCGGAGCTGCGAACGGTTCGGTGGCCGTGAAGATGCGCCCGTCGACGCCTACCAGGGCGCAGAGTGAGGCCGAGGCGCAGGAAGCCGAGTAGAGCGCGTTTCCCGGCGCTGGCGGTTCTTCTTCGGGGTCGGACGGGCGAAAGGGAACCAGGTTTTCGAAGGACCAGGAGGCTGGCCCGCCGGTCGGATCGGTCGAGCTGACAACGTCGCCGTTGTTGTCTACCGCCACGCAGCGACTCGCGGTGGGGCAGGAAACGCCGGTGATCTGCACCGAGCCGCCAGCATTTGCCTCGCCCCAGCTCGCTCCGCCCCCCGCAGGGTTGGTCGAGGTGAGGATGTTTCCAGTCATGTTGCCGGCGGCGCAGAGCAGGGTCGATACACAGGCGACTCCTTCGAGGTCGC
The DNA here is from genome assembly GCA_036496625.1 of Solirubrobacterales bacterium. Classification (GTDB taxonomy): domain Bacteria; phylum Actinomycetota; class Thermoleophilia; order Solirubrobacterales; family 70-9; genus VRUE01. The sequence continues at coordinate 225,279 of DASXKW010000006.1, forward strand.
CGGGCCCGCCCGGGGCCCCCGCTTCCCTCCAGGCCGAGGCGCCGCCGGTTGGGTTGGTCGACACGAAGATCCGGCCTTCCCGGGCGACGACGACGCACAGCGACGGGGTGCCGCAGGAGACGCTGCGGAAATCGATCGAGCTGCCGAGCCGGCTCGTCTGCCAGTTGCCGGAGGCGGGGTTGGTCGAAGTGAGGACCTTGCCGCCGTTGGAGTTGTTCGACCCGCCGGAGACGGCGACGCACAGGGACGGCGAGGGACAGGAAACCCCGGTCAGGTGCGTGGCGCCGCCGCCTCCGTTGACTTCGTCGACGAACCAGGCATCTGCACCGCCGGTCGGATCGGTCGAGACAAAGACGGAGCCTTCGTACCCCACCGCGACGCAGAGGCTCTCGCCGGCGCAGGAGACGCCGTCGAGGGACCCGCGGGGAGAGGAACAGAACGCCACAGATTCCCCCTTTTCCAGGCAGCTTTGCTTCGGTTCGTCGTAGGTCGGATGCACGACGTGCCACCTGGCGGCGCCGCCGGTTGGCGTCTGAGAGAAGGCGAGCGTGTCGTAGCCGCCGGCAGCGAGGCAGAGGGATTCGGTCGGACAGGAGACGCCGGATAGTCCGACCTCGACTGTCCCCCCTTCTTCTTGCGGCGTCGGGGGTAGCTGCCGCAACGTTCACGTCGAGGCTGCATCTGCGTTGATGGCCGCGGCCATCAACGCGAAGAGGGCGATCGCACAGGAACAGGCGATGCGCATGCAGTCTGCAGCGAGAGCTTTCTTGCGCGGCGTGGAAAAAGACATGAAGATCCTCAAGTGGGAACGAGGGGCGGCACCCTACCTGTGGTCGCCTGTGTGGTCGTTCGACCAAACTTCCCCTGTGGCCCTATTCGGCCGGTTCGCCTGTGGAGTCGACGACCTTCGACTGCAGGTAGGCGACGTCGCGTGTTATGAGGCCGACTTCATACCCCTTCCACGCCACCGCGTCCTGGGTCGGGTCGACGAGCACGGTCCGTTCACCGAGTGCATTGACGGTTACCGCTCGCAGCGCGGGACTCGCGTGCGGGTGATGGAGGACCCGGTCAGGTCTTCGATCGTTTCCGTTGTCCCAAGCGGCTTCCTCGGCTCGTCGGAGATGCCGTGCGCCTTGTGGTTCTGGATCGCCAGTCGAAGGTTCATCGGGTAGGGCCGCGATCTAGTCGAGGCAAAGTTGGGGCTCGGGCAAGACTTCTTGGCCTGAAGGCGTTGCCGTGAGAGGCTGCCTGTCATCTCGTCGCCCGTCCAACCTCTAGGAGGATCCATGAAGAAGGCCCTGCGCAGCAAGTTGACCTACGCCAACGTGATGGCGACGATCGCCGTGTTTCTCGTTCTCGGTGGCGGCGCCGCGCTCGCCGCTGGCACTTTCACCGGCAAGCAGAAGAAACAGGTCGGGAAAATCGCGACGAAGGTCTTCAACGCCAAGATCGGCGGGGCCAGCGTCAACCATGCCGGCAGCGCGGACACCGCGACGAAAGCCACTACGGCTGCCCTAGCAACCGAAGCCACAAAAGCAACCGAAGCCACAAAAGCGGATACCGCGACGAAAGCGGCTGACGCCGAAAAACTAGGCGGACGAACCCCTGCCGAATACCAGCGCAAGCTCAAAGCAGGCTGCGCGCCGCCCACCTCGATTGCCGGGCTCAGCAACGAAGGCGACGTCACCTGCACTTCGCCGGTCCAGGCGATAAGGATGACCCCAGCGGCCGTAGAAGACATTGCCCAGAACCTCGGCAACCAGCTGCAGTTCCAAACCGTCTGTCACGACGGGGGCAGCGTCTCCGTGCACTTCCAGAACCTGAGCTCCAACCCGGCGACCCTCAACTGGTTCTACGGCGATGCCGAAGGCGCTCACGCGAGCGGGGTGAATATCTCGGGCAGTGGGGAAGAATCGTTCTCGTTCCTCAATCCTGGGCCTAAACGGATCGAGGGCCAGTTCATCTACTCGACCCCCTCGAGCGTGATGACGATCAACCTCCATGCCTTCGACGGCACGACGTTCTGCGAGGTGCGCGGCACGGTGGAGACCGCCAACGGCTAGCTCGTTGCTCCATGCCAAGCCCCGGCGCGGCGGTCTTCGGGCCGCCGCGGCGGAGAGAGAGTCCCTCCCCTCAGATTTCTGTCACGGCAGCTACGGTCCCGGAGGCCGGTCGGGCGTCGCGCTGGGATCCACGCCCAGCTTCGCTCTTGCCGTAAAGCCATCCCGCGCGAGGCTGTTGCCGGCCCGTGCGAGAGCGAGCACCGAGCTCGAGCCGTTCTGATACCGAAAGACGCCATCCGCGTTGCGCGGGGTGATCTCGACCGTATTCCGACTGTAGGGGGCGAGCGCGAAGACCTCGGCGTCGCGCCGGTCGGAGGTGAATAGCTGGCCGGTGTGGAAGACGTGACCACCGGAGTAGGTGCCGTCGCTTTGCCGCCCGCCGATATGGACCTTGACGTGGATGTGCGTCGTCCGCCCCGGGTACTGGCCCGGGTAGATGGTCGCGAACTCTGCCAGGCCGTTCCCGTCGGTCAGCTGGATCCCACGCAGGAAGGTCTTGCCCCCGCTGCCCTCCGATGGCTCGCCCGAGTAGACGCCAAGCGCGTCGCAGTGCCAGATGTCGACGGCGGCATTGCGGATCGGCTTGCAGGCATCCGAGTCGACGACGGTCAACGCGAGCGCGAGCGGCACGCCGGGGCGGTCCTCGACGATGTCCTGTCGAACCTGCGCCAGGTCGATGTAAAAGGGGCCTTCTTCCTGCTCGGGCGTCAACACGCAGTCGGGCATGGTCGTGGCCCTTTCCGCCACGGATCTGGTCGCCTGGTCCTCGTCAGCGCCGCAGGCGTAGAGGGCAATGCTCGCCAGCGCCCCTGCCGACAGCGCCACCATCTCGCGGCGCCGCATCGGTACCTGAATCCCGTTGGAGGGTCGGCAATCGTCCGCCGGACCCTCTCGAATCTCGCTCGGGCGATCACTCATCAGCTTCCTTCCAACTATGCGGATTCTCGACTCGAAAAGAGTAACCAGATTGTGAGCCAGACTTTGAGTATTCGCCAGACGGCAGATCAACAGACCCGAATCGAGGCCGATATGCGGCCTCATGCCCCACAGACCCCAGCCGATCTCGATTTCGCGAAAATCGCTGAAACCGTGCCCCACGTCGCCCAGCAGAACTGCCGGTTCGGGCTCATAATCGGACCGTCCTTGTGAGAACCCGAAGGTCGCCTATTCGGCCCCGTTGGCGCTGACCTCACGTACCAGGCTGGATTGGCGGCTCAGCCGGCAAACCCAAGCCGCACCAAGGTGGCCCGAGTGATCATCCGCCGGGCGCCGGCGATACCGCCAATCGAGCGGGTGCCGAAGTCCTCGACCCGCCCGGCAAGCTCAGCATCGCGCGCCGCGGTCGAGTAGACGAGCTTGTCGAGTGGCGAGAAGCGTCGCCCGCTCGAGTAGTCGGAGATGAACCAATGATGGGCGCCGAGCTCGCAGCGGTGGCGCCGTGCGTAGGCCTCCAGGGCTCGATTGAGCTCCCGATCCGATCCGTGCAGAGCCGGCCCGACTTCCTCGTCCAGCCAGTCCGCCGACTGGAACGCCCAGCCGCAGCCGACGCCGAAAAGCGGATCGGACGCCTGGGCGGCATCGCCGACAAACACCATCCCCCGCGCCGCGGCAGGGCGGATCGTGCTCGGCATCTCGAGCTTTCCGAACCATTTCGCGATCGGGCGCGCTCTGTCCAGGCTCGGAGCATCGGCCAGACTCCGGATGTGCGCGCGAACCGCCGGCTCCGGGTCGCCGCGAAACTCGTCCAGCCGTCGCTTGGACAGCATCACCGCGACCATCGAGACGCCCTCCTCGTTGGGGTGGATATACGCCAAGTCGGGGTCGCTGAACCAGATCATCCCCCGGTTGGGATCGCGCAGCGGAACGTCCCTGAAATAGGAGAAGTAGCAAAAGCGCTTGTGGGGTCGGACACGCCCCGAGACGCCCGCCATCCGCGCCAGCTGCGAATCACGTCCGTCAGCAGCAACCACGAGCCTCGCCGTCAGCGGCCTCTCCTTGTCCCCACGCCCCGAAACGCGGACGCCTTCGACCTGCTGATCGCCCTCGAGTCCCACCGCCGTGAGGCCGGGCAGGTAGTTCACGCCCGGAGTATCGATCGCCTGCCGGCGCACGATCGGGTCGAGGACCGAGCGCCGCAGGTTCAAGCTGCGCAGGCCCCGATCCGGTGGGCGTATCCATCCGAAGCGCGTCCAGATGTCGGACTGGGCGCGAACGGCGCCGGCGTTGCGGATCGCCGGCCCGATTCCAAGGCGCTCCATCGCCGGCACCGCGCCAGCCTGGATGTTGTGGGTGCAGATGACCTTGTAGGCGTCGAGCTCGGGGCGCTTCTCCACCACGGCGACGCGAGCACCCCGTAGCGCGAGCAGGCGAGCCGCAGCGCACCCGGCCAAACTCCCTCCGACGACCACAACGTCGTATTCGCGATCAGGCATTCGGCTGGATGTTCTGGTTGACCCGGAAGAGGTTGTCGGGGTCGTATTTGGCCTTGATTTGGGTGAGGCGGTCGTAGTTGTCGCCGTAGCTCGCCCGCACTCGCTCTTGACCCTCGTCCATCATCATGTTCACGTAGGCGCCGCCCGCCGAGTAGGGGTGGAGCGCTTCGAAGTAGTCGACGCACCAACGGCGGATGCTCTCCGCGTTGGCGGGGTCGGGGTCGACGCCGGCGAAGACCGAGCCCCACTGGGCGTCGCGGTAGGCCCACGGGGTATCGGCGGGCCCGACGTCGTGGGCCGCTCCGTCGATCGGGTACAGGTGCATGGTCGACTTCCAGGTGGGCATCTCGGCTCCGAACTTGGCATGGGCCGCAACCGCCTCGTCGGGGATCTCCTTGACGAAGTCGGCACGCCAGTACCACTGGTCCCCGGCCGGGTAGACCGGGTCGAAGGCGCTCTGCAGCGCGGGCAGCGGCATCTCCTGCGGCCCGTGCAAAAGGGGCTCCGGCAGCGTCTCGAGCAGAGGCGCCATCGCCTCAGCGGCATCCTTCGGATCCCCCGCATAGCACCAGACGATCCCGCAGACCTTGCGCAGATGGAGCTCGTCGGGGAAGGGAGGCGCCGGTGGAACCGAGGTGAAGGCGAAGAAGCCGTTCAGCTCCCGTGGAGCGTTCGGGATGAAGTCCCGGTAGGCCTTGAGCACCTCGGCGCCCAGCTCGACCGGCCAGAAGGTCGGGCCGCCGACAATCGTCCCCACCTCGTGCAGGCGGAAGAGGAAGGAGGTGACGACGCCGAAGTTGCCACCGCCGCCGCGGATCGCCCAGTAGAGGTCAGGGTTCTCGTCGGAGGCGGCGCGGACCCGCTCGCCGCTGGCGAGCACGACCTCCGCCTCGAGCAGGTTGTCGATCGTGAGGCCGCATTTGCGGGTCAGGTGGCCGAGGCCTCCTCCTAGCGTCAGGCCACCGACGCCGGTGGTCGAGATGATGCCGCTCGGCACCGCCAGCCCATGCTCGTTGGTGGCGGCATCCACTTCGCCCCAGGTGCAGCCGCCGCCCACCCTTGCCGCCCGGGCCTCGGGGTCGACCTCGACTCCATTCAGGCCCGACAGGTCGATGACCACGCCGTCGTCGCAGGTTCCCAGCCCGCCGCCGTTGTGGCCGCCGCCACGCACGGCCAGCAGGAGCCCGTGGTCGCGAGCGAAGCGGACGACCTTGGCGACGTCGTCCGCGTCCGTGCAGGTCGCGATCAGGCCGGGACGCCGGTCGATCATCGCGTTGTAGACGGTGCGGGCATCCTCGTAGCTGGCGTCGTCGGGGCCGATGAAGCTGCCGGCAAAGTCTGGGATCTCGGTGCGGGCGCTCTGCATCAGAGCGGCGGGGGCGTTCACTGTGAACCTCCTGAGTCTGATCGGGTTGTCTCAGTCGACCGTAAGCCGTCCGCCCGCCCCTGTCATGACCTGACCTGATCCACTTTCGCGGCCGCCGACCGGGACGAATTTCGGTCGCACTAGTCAAGCCTGACTATGTTCTCCCCATGGACGCCGAGAACCCGCACATCCTGGGCTCGCTCCGCTCGACCTCCGCCTCGCCGTTCGTGGGCCGCGCCGCAGAGCTCGGGAAGCTGCGCACGCTGCTGCCTCGCGCCGGCGGCGAGGGAGGGCGGCTGGGCCTGATCGCCGGTGAGCCCGGCGTCGGCAAGAGCCGGATGGTTCGCGAGTTCGCGGTCGAGGCGGCCGGCGAAGGGGTGCTCGTCCTCTACGGGTCCTGCGACGCGGCGGTGAGCACGCCCTACGGCCCCTTCGTCGAGGCGCTCGACCACCTCGTGCGGGTCACCGACGTCGCCGAACTGCGCACCGCGCTCGGCGCTGGCGGCGGCGAGGTCGCCCGGCTCCTGCCCGAGCTGCCGAATCTGGTCGGCGAGCTGTCGACTCCCGCCGCCTCCGATCCCGATACCGAGCGCCACCGGCTCCACATGGCGATCGCCGACCTGCTCGCCGGGCTCAGCCGGTCGCGGCCGATCCTGCTCGTGGTCGAGGACGGGCACTGGGCCGACGCGCCGACCCTGCTGCTGATCCGCCACCTCGCACGGGCCGCCTGGAACGCCCGCCTGATGGTGCTGATGACCTTCCGCGACACCGAGCCCGACCTGACTCCGGCCCTGGCCGAGACGCTCGCCGACCTGCGGCGGTCCGAGAACGTGCTGCGGATGCGCCTCTCCGGGCTGACCGGGGCGGAGATCTCGGACCTGGTCAGCCGCGCCGCCGGCGGCGCCGGCGGGCCCGACCCCGAGCTGCACGATCTGGCTGCCGCGATCCACGACCTCACCGGCGGCAACGCCTTCCTCGTCTGCGAGCTGTGGCGGGACCTGGCCGAGACCGGAGCCGTCGAGGTCGCCGCCGGGCGGCTGACGATGACGGCGCCGCTCTCGGAGCTGGGGACGCCCGACAGCGTTGGCGAGGTGGTAAGCCAGCGGCTCGCGCGCCTTCCCTCGCAGACCACCGAGGTCCTCGAGCTCGCCGCCGTCGTGGGGCCGGAATTCGACCTGGAGCCGATCCGCCGGGGGGCGGGGCTGGCCGAGCCCGACTTGATCGCCGCCCTCGAGCAGGCGGTCGGCAGCGGCATGATCGAGGAGCTGCCCTCGCGGCGGCTCGCCTTCCGCTTCACCCACGAGCTGGTGCGACGAGCGCTTTACGATCGCCTCTCGCGGGTCAAGCGAGCCGAACTGCACTTGCGGGTCGGCCAGGCCCTCGAGGATGCCGGCAGGGTCTCGGGGCGCTCGCTGGTCGACCTCGCCCACCACTTCGCCGCCGCCGCCCAGCTCGGCGGGGCCCAGCGGGCGATCGATTACAACCTCCGCGCGGCGCGAGCGGCGAGCGGCGCCCTCGCCTTCGCCGACGCCGCGGCCCGGCTGCGCACGGCAATCGAGCTCGGGATCGAAGACGAGTCCGAGCGGGCGGCGGTGCTGCTCGAGCTCGGCGGCGCCAGCCACCGCGCCGGCGAGGCGATCGACGCCCAACGGGCGCTTGCCGCGGCGGCCCAGATCGGCCGCGATCTCGGTGACCCGGCGGTGCTGGGCCTGGCGGCGATCGGCTACGAGGAAGCCTGCTGGCGCCCGGGGCTGCCGAACGGCGAGGCGGTGTTGATGCTGGAAGAGGCGCTGGCCGCGGTCGATGGGGCCGAGGATGGCCACGAAGAGCTGCGGATCGGCCTGCTTGCAGGGCTCGCCCGCGCGGTGGGGCTGCAAGGCGAAGCCGAGCGCGGCGCGGTGGTGCGCGACAACGCCGTCGCGCTGGCGCGGGAGATCGGCGACCGCCGCGGCCTCGCCAGGGTGCTGGGCGGCTCCTACTGGTCGCGCGGGGCAACTCCGCTGGAGGAGATCCTCGCGATGCTGACCGAGGCGCGTGACCTCGCCTCGGAGCTCGGTGATGCCGAGGCCCACGCCGATGCGATCGCCTGGCGGGTACCGACCTTCGTCGCTCTCTGCGATCTCCGGGCGGCGCGGGCAGAGGTCGCGCTCCTGCTGGAGCTGGCGGAGCGGACGGCGCAGCCGTTCGTCAACCACGTCGCCGAGCACTACGGGTCGGCGATCGCCCTCGGCGACGGGGCGCTCGCCGAAGCCGAGCAGCGGGCGATCCGCTCCAACGAGTGGAGCCGGCTGCTGTCCGGACGGGACGCCTCGGGCACTTTCGGCATCCAGATGTTCGGGATCCGCCGTGAGCAGGGACGGCTCGCCGAGCTGGCGCCGGCGGTGAGGATCCTGGCCGGCGATCCCGATCGCCAGGGTCCCTGGCAGCCGGGTTTGGTCGCGGTGCTGGCCGAGCTCGGGATGGAGGCGGAGGCGCGGCAAGAGCTCGCCAGGCTCGCTTCGTCGGGGATCGAGGGGTTCAGAGCGTCGCTGTGGCTGGGGACGCTGGTGTATCTGACCGACGCCTGCACCGCCCTCGGCGACGAGGCGATGGCCGCGCTGCTCTACCCGGAGTTCGAGCCGTTCGTCGGGGAGAACGTGATGATCGGGCATCTCGTCGCCTGCTACGGGTCGGCTGACCGCTACCTGGGGATGCTCGCGGCGACGCTGGGCGAGGCGGCGCGGGCCGAGGAGCACTTCGAGCGGGCGCTCGAGCTGAATCGCGAGATGGAGGCGCGGACCTGGCTCGCCCACACCGCCTACGAGTACGGGCGCTTCCTGCGGGGGCGGGGCGGCGGGGCGGCCGCACAGGCCGGTGCCCTGCTGGGCGAGGCCGCGACCCTGGCGGGGGAGATCGGGATGGCGGGCCTGCAGGCGAAGATCGGCTCGCTTGGCGTGTCGCGCCCGGCCGCGGGCCTGCCCGGTGGGCTCTCGCCGCGGGAGGCGCAGATCCTGACGCTGGTCGCGAGGGGCCTGAGCAATCGCGAGATCGGCGTCGAGCTCGCGATCAGCGAGCACACCGCCGCCAACCACATCCGCAGCATCCTGCGCAAGACCGAATGCGCGAACCGCACCGAGGCCACCTCCTTCGCCCACCGGCACGGAATCGCTTCCCAATCGGGTTGAAACCCCGTTACGATCGTCCGATGCCCCTCTACATGATCGAGCGGAGCTTCGCCGACCAGCTCGATTTGACCGAGGGTGACGTCGAGTTGATCGAGGAGGTCAACGGCGACGAGGGCGTCCGCTGGCTCTTCTCCTTCCTCAGCGCCGACCGCCGTCGCACCTATTGCCTCTACGAGGCGCCGTCCCCCGACGCGATCCGCGCCGCCGCTCGGCGCGCCGACGTCCCGGCCGACGAGATTGTCGAAGTCGGCCCCGCAGTGCCGCAGTTCGCCGGCCGCCTGCGCGATTGGGCCGACGCGGTTCCCCCAGGATCCTCTTAGGGCAGGGTCAGGCAGTACCCACCAGCCGGTCCCGCCGGAAACTGGCGGGCCGCCCTTCCGTTTCCCCGAATCGCTGGGGGCAAGAAGCCCCACAGATTCCGGTGGGAACCCGAAGGTCGCAGTGGCTCCCCTTCCGAATCCGTGCCACCGCTCCTCGTGCAACCCTGGTCGATGTCATCGGGATCGGGATAGTGGACCATCTCGACGGCCTTGTTTCGCAGTTCTCAGCCCTGGAGCCCAGGGTTCCAGATGATCTCCCAGAGATGTCCGTCGAGGTCATGGAAGTATCCGGAGTAGATCCCCCAGGGGCGCTCGTGCGCCTCATCGGTGACCGAGGCGCCGGCCGCCTTGGCCTGGGCGAGCAGCGTATCCACGTCATCCTTGCCGGCGACCAGGTGGCCGATGCTGAACTCGCCGGTCTTCGGCGCTCCGAGCGGGATACGCGCGTCCTTTGCCAGCTCCGTGCGCGGATAGAGGGCGAGGAGGAGGCTGCCCTCTAGCTTGAACGTGGCTATTGCCCCGGCGGGGTTTGAGTCATCGCCGCCGAACTCAGTTCCGACCACCCCGGACGTCTCCAATCCGAGTCCGTCGCGGTAGAACTCGAGCGCGCGATCGAGGTCGTCCACAGCGAGGGTGATGACGTGGATGTGAGCCTTCATCTCGGTGACCCCAAGGCTACCCTTGGGACCGCTCGAGCGCGAGCCTCGTATCGAGTCCTCTACCAGCTGACCGATGACGGGCAGAGAGGATCCGAGCAGTTCAACCTCTTCCTTGATGGTGCATTTTGAGCATTTAGGCAGACTCCCGCAGTCAGCTTTTGCCTATCTGGCGTAGCAGCTTTGGCGCGCTTCCTGTTTTGGTATTGACAAATTGTCATCAAGGAACAGACGCAACGAAGGCTGCTCCGAAAAGTCAGGAGGTCCGTCCATTGGGCGCGAAAGGATCACGCGGACGCGCGGGTGCCGGCAGATCTAGCTCATCGCGAGGCGCACGATCGCGGAGCGCTCGCTATCCGCCGCTGAAGCCGGGGCCGGGACTTTCGATGGAGGATGTCGCCGCGCACCAGCGCGGGCGTCTGCATGAGGCGATGATCGAGCTCGTTGCCGAGCACGGGTACAACGCCGTCTCCGTGGCGATGTTGACCAACCGCGCCCGGATCTCGAAGCGGGATTTCTACAAGCTCTTCAGCGGCAAGGAGGAGTGTTTTCTCGCCGCCTACGACATCATCGTCAGCCACTCGGTGCGCGGGATCATCGCCGCCGCGGAGGGCGAGGAGGAGTGGCGCGAGCGGCTCCGGCTTGGGTTACTCGCCTTCGCCGGCCAGGTCGCCGCCAGCCCCGACGCGGCGCGGCTGGCTTTGGTCGAGGTCTTCGCTGCTGGCGCCGTCGCGGTCGAGCGGATGCTGCGTGCGAGCTGGGCCTTCGAGGCGCTGGTGGCGAAGAACTTCGCCCTCGCCGACGGGACCCCCCGGCTGCCGCGGCTAGTGGTGAGAGGCATCGTCGCCGGTGGCGGTCGGATGACGCGGGCGCAGCTGCTCTCCGGACACCCGCGGGAGCTGCCGCCCGACGGGGGCGAGCTGCTGGAGTGGGCGCTCTCCTTCTGCGACGACGACGCTGTCCTCCTGCGCGGCCTCGGGGTCGCCGGGGCCCCGCCGCTATCGGCGACCGCTGCCGAGGCGCCGCTGGCGGACGAGCGCGCGCTGATCCTGGCGGCGACGGCGAGGCTGGCGAGCACGGAGGGGTACGCGACGCTGACGGTGCCGCGGGTGCGCGCCGTCGCTGGCGTCTCAAGGCGCAGCTTCGATGCCCACTTCAAAGGGGTGGCGGACTGCTTCCTGGCGACGCTCGAGATGCTCATCGACCGTGCCCTGGCCGCGGCGGCGCCCCGCTACCTTGCGGCCGACGACTGGGCGAGCGGCGTCCACCGTATGGTCGCCGGCCTCTGTCAGCACCTCGCGTGCGACCCCACCCTCGCCGGCCTTGCCTTCCTCGAGGTCTTCTCGCCAGGTCCCGAGGCGATCCGGTGGCGCACCGAGACGATCGCCAAGCTGGCGACGATGCTTCGGCGGGGAGCCCCGGCGCAGCAGCCGAGCAAGTTCGCGGCGGAAGCATCGATCGGGGCGATGTGGGGAGTGATCCACCGCATCGTCGCCATCGGGCGCGGCGCGCACCTGCCGATCGCGGCGCCGGCGCTTTCCTACCTCGCGCTTGCCCCGGCGCTCGGAGGGGCGGCGGCGGTCGACGTGATCGTCGCCGAGGTCGGTAAGGCCCGAAGGGCCGATGTCCGCAGTGCCGCCGGCGCGCTGCGAGTCCAGCGGCAAGCGGCCCGGCCCGTCTCCACCAACATTGCCCGGCGCAGGAACCTCACAGCACTCAATAGATAGGAACCATTTTTCCTGAGTTCTTGTGTGGCTCTGTGTAGAGCCGGATGCTCGCGGGGTGCGGTGCAGGGGTCGCCGCAAGGGAGAGCGGGGGGGCCGGAGCCTGGAGGGATTCTGGCCCGGCCCCTCGATGACACCTCGAGCAAGGAGATTAGAAATGAATCACATGAAGATGCTCGGCCTGGCGGTTCTCGCCAGGGCCAAAGAAGTCTGTCCGACTGGCGAAAAGCACCCGGCGAACACGACCCTCAGCGCCAAATCGGGACGGCCCGCGACGGCAAAGGAAGCGAAATGCCCGCGTTGACCATTCCCAGCATCACCCTGCGCGACGGCGTCGAGATTCCACAGCTGGGCCTTGGCGTCTTTCAGGTGCCCCCGGAGGAAACCCAGGGGGTTGTCGAGCACGCCCTTGACATCGGCTACCGCCACATCGACACCGCGGCGTCCCACCGCAACGAGGCCGCCGTCGGCGCGGCTCTGGCCGCCTCTGATTTGCCTCGCGAGGAGGTGTTCGTCACCACCAAGCTGTGGAGCGCCCAGCAGGGGGGCGACTCCACGCTCAAAGCCTTTGAGGCGACACTCGGCCGCCTGGGCTTCGAGTACGTCGACCTGTGCCTGATCCATTGTCCGGTGCTGAGCGAAAACCGTCTTCTCGACGCCTGGCGGGCCTCCGAACGAATCCTCGAGGAAAACCGCGCGCGCGCGATCGGCGTCTCGAACTGCCGGATCGAGGACCTGGAATGGCTGGAGGTGGAAACCGACACGCGGCCAACGGTCCACCAGGTCGAACTGCATTCGCGCCCGCAGCAGGTCGAGCTGCGTGGGTTGCATGCTGAACACCGCATCGCCACCGGGGCCTGGAACCCGCTTGCCCAGCTCGATCTGCTCGCCGACGAGACGATCGGCGACATTGCCGTGCGTCACGGCAAGTCACCTGCCCAGGCGATCCTGCGCTGGCACGTGCAGCTCGGCAACATCGCCATTCCCAAGTCGGTGACGGCAAAGCGGATTCGCGAGAACATCGAGATCTTCGACTTCGAGCTGAGCGATGAGGAGATGACGACGATCAACAAAACAGACGCCGCCATGGCCACTGTGCGCGATTGATTTCGACTCGTCGATCATGAGCGCGGCGACCACGCCCAGCCCACCCGCGAGCGCGACGACCACCCGACGCGGTCGCCGCAGCGCGTCGGTCATCGCCGAGTCCCGATGCATCGCTCCCTAATGTTGTGGGCATGACCCTCGCTCTCTCCCAATGCTTCGTCCTAGTCCATGACCCCGACCCGGCGCTGGCCTTCTACCGCGACACGCTCGGCCTCGAGCTGCGCAACGACGTCGCCAAAGGCGACTTTCGCTGGATCACCGTCGGCGCCGGCTCCCAGCCCGGCGCCTCGGGCGCCGAGATCGTGCAGGAGCCGACCGACCAGCCGTGGGGCACGCGCGACTGCGCCGTGCGCGACCCGTCCGGCAACATGGTGCGCATCGACCAGCCGCCCGCCGATCAGGGATGAGCAAGGCGAAGGGGGCGGACAAAGGGTCGTCGGCGCCGCACGGCGCCGACGGCCACGACCTGATCCGCGTGCAGGGCGCGCGCGTGAACAACCTCAAGGACGTCAGCGTCGAGATCCCGAAGCGGCGGCTGACGGCGTTCACCGGCGTTTCCGGCTCGGGCAAGAGCTCGCTGGCGTTCGGCACGATCGCGGCGGAGTCGCAGCGGCTGATCAACGAGACCTACAGCGCCTTCGTGCAGGGCTTCATGCCCACGCTGGCGCGGCCCGAGGTCGACGTGCTCGACGGGTTGACCACCGCGATCCTCGTCGACCAGGGGCGGATGGGCGCCGACGCCCGTTCCACGGTCGGCACCGCCACCGATGCAAACGCGATGCTGCGGATCCTCTTCAGCCGGCTCGGGAAGCCGCAGATCGGCTCGCCCAACGCGTTCTCTTTCAACGCCCCCTCGGTCAAAGCGAGCGGCGCGATCACGATCGAACGCGGGGCCAAGAAGACCGTAAAGGCGACCTTCAGCCGCACCGGGGGCATGTGTCCGCGCTGCGAGGGCCGGGGCTCGGTCACCGACTTCGACCTGTCCCAGCTCTACGACGAGAGCAAGTCGCTCAACGAGGGGGCGCTGACGGTCCCCGGCTACAGCATGGACGGCTGGTACGGCCGCATCTTCCGCGGCTGCGGCTTCTTCGACCCGGACAAGCTGATCGGCAAGTTCACCAAGGTGGAGCTCAACGCGCTGCTCCACAAGGAGCCGACCAAAATCAAGGTGGATGGCGTCAACCTGACCTACGAAGGCCTGATCCCGAAGATCCAGAAGTCGTTCCTGTCCAAGGACGTCGACGCGCTGCAGCCGCACGTGCGCGCCTTCGTCGAGCGGGCGGTGACCTTCACCGCTTGTCCCGAGTGCGGCGGCACCCGGCTCAGCGAGGCGGCTCGATCGTCGAAGGTCGAGGGGATCAACATCGCCGACGCCTGCGCGATGCAGATCAGCGACCTGGCCGAGTGGGTCGGGGGCGTCGACGATCCGTCGGTGGCGCCGCTGATCGCGGCGCTGCGGCACAACCTCGACTCGTTCGTCGAGATCGGGCTCGGCTACCTCAGCCTCGACCGCCCGTCGGGCACGCTCTCGGGCGGCGAGGCGCAGCGCGTCAAGATGATCCGCCAGCTGGGGTCGTCTCTCACCGACGTCACCTACGTCTTCGACGAGCCGACGGTCGGGCTTCATCCGCATGACATCGCGCGGATGAACGAGCTGCTGCTGCAGCTGCGCGACAAGGGCAACACGGTGCTGGTCGTCGAGCACAAGCCGGAGGCGATCGCGATCGCCGACCACGTCGTCGACCTCGGCCCGCGCGCCGGCGCCGAGGGCGGCGAGGTGGTGTTCGAAGGCACCGTCGAGGGGCTGCGGTCCAGCGGCACGCTCACCGGGCGGCACCTGGACGATCGCGCCTCACTGAAGCCGTCGGTGCGAGCGCCGTCGGGGGCGCTGGAGGTGCGCGGCGCCGGCACCCACAACCTGCAGGATGTCGACGTCGACATACCGCTCGGCGTGCTGGTGGTGGTGACCGGCGTGGCCGGGTCGGGAAAGAGCTCGCTGATCGACGGCTCGGTATCGGGGCGGGACGGGGTCGTATCGGTCGACCAGGCCGCGATCAAGGGCTCGCGACGGAGCAACCCGGCGACCTACGCCAAGCTGCTCGACCCGGTCCGCAAGGCGTTCGCGAAAGCCAACGGCGTGAAGCCGGCGCTGTTCAGCGCCAACTCCGAGGGCGCCTGTCCCAACTGCAACGGCGCCGGCGTCGTCTACACCGACCTGGCGATGATGGCGGGCGTCGCCAGCGCCTGCGAGGAGTGCGAGGGGAAGCGGTTCCAGGCAGCGGTGCTCGAGTACGAGCTCGGCGGCCGCGACATCAGCGAGGTGCTGGCGATGTCGGTGAACGAGGCCGAGGAGTTCTTCGGCGGCGGCGAGGCGCAGATCCCGGCGGCTCACAGGATCCTGCAACGGCTCGCCCACGTCGGCCTCGGCTACCTCGGCATCGGCCAGCCGCTGACCACGCTCTCCGGCGGCGAGCGGCAGCGGCTCAAGCTGGCCACCCGCATGGCCGGGAAAGGCGGCGTCTACGTCCTCGACGAGCCGACCAGTGGCCTGCACCTCGCCGACGTCGAGCAGCTGCTCGGGCTGCTCGACCGGCTCGTCGACTCGGGCAAGTCGGCGATCGTCATCGAGCATCACCAGGCGGTGATGGCGCACGCCGACTGGATCGTCGACCTCGGCCCCGGCGCAGGCCGCGACGGCGGCCGGATCGTCTTCGAGGGCACGCCCGCCGACCTGGTCGCCGACCGCTCCACCCTCACCGGCGAGCACCTCGCGGCCTACGTCGGCGCCTGACGAGCGTTTAACCCCGTCTGCACGAACGCTTTCCGGCCCTGGCCGAGAGCCTTCCCCATCTCGCGTGGCCGCCGCTCGATGGGAGAGCAGGATCTTCAAGCTCGAATAACGCCTCGGTACCCAGAACAATCCCCTCTGCGAAGCCGTTTGATCGCGCCATGGCGCTATGGGCGACATTCCAGAAACGTGAACTTTTCCTTGACGGGCCAAACATGATCTGTTTCAATCACGCACGATTCATGTACGAAGTTGTTCAGCAGTTCGAAGCGCGCAGGGAAGCCGCTTCGAGTCGGACAAAGCGACACAGGGAAACCGAGCCCACCAAGGGGCCGCAATGGGAAGCGGCCGGCAGAGGGGCTCACGGGACAAGGAGAGAGCTACGTGAGAAGCCACGCGAGAGCGTCATCCGCGGGATCGAGCACACGCCGGGCCAAGGGCCTCGGTCGCATCGTCCGTGGCGCCTTTGTCGGGCGTGAACATGCTCTCCGTGCTGACGGGAGTGGTGCGTCCCCACGCGGGGCTCGGATCGCGCTCTGCATGGTCGCCTCCGCGCTCATGCTGCTAGGCGCCGTCGCTCCTGCCAACGCGGCGCTCCCCACCCACCCCGAACTCCCCGCCCTAGGGCAAACCGGCTTCGCCAGGGTCTGCGGCCTGGCGGTCGACTCCGCCGGGGACCGCTACGTGGCCGAATTCACGGCCCACGAAGTCAAGGTCTACTCCCCCTCGGGCACCGAAATAACGCACTTCGCGACCTCGGCCAACACAGCCGGTCCCTGCGGGCTCGCCGTTGACTCCCAGGGCAACGTCTACGTCAACGGCCGCATCAAGGACGTCGTCAAGTACAAGCCCTCCTCCTTCCCGCCGACCGGCTCCACGACCTATGCCCCCGATACCTCGGTCAACACCAACGGCGTTCTCGTCCCCGAAGAAGCCCGCGGGGTCGCCGTTGACCCGGCCAACGACGACGTCTACGTCGCCTTCAATGGCCACATCTCCTCCTATGAACCCAACGGCACGCCGATCTCCGAAACACTCGGCGCAGCAGCGCTCCCGGGGGCGGCTTTCACCAACATCAGCGTGCGCGGCTCCACTGGGCGGATCTACGTCTTCGACACCTCAAGCAAAAAGGCTTACGTGCTCAGCTCCGACGGCTCCAAGGTGCTCACCGAAGTCGACGGCTCGACCACCCAGGCGGGAGGCCTCGTTGGCACCTTTCACGGCATCGCCGTCGATCAGTCAAACGGGCACTTCTACCTGAGCGACATCGCCGGCAGCGCCGAAGAAACCCCCCACAACGTCGTCGATGAGTTCGACTCCGGCGGCGAGCTGGTCTCCGAACTGCCCGTGACCCCCGGTCTCAAAGACGGCCTTCCGGCGGGCATCGCGGTAGACAACTCCGGCGGCGCAAACAACGGAGTCGTCTTCTTCAGCGCCGGGCAGAACCCGGCGAGCGTGTTTGCGTTTGGGCCGTTGACCTACGCCAAGTTCTTCGAACTGCAGGTCGCCAAGACCGGCGTTGGCCAGGGCACGGTGACCAGCACCCCGGCAGGGGTCCAGTGCGGTTCCGCTTGCAAAGTGTCCTTCCAGGAAGGCACCGAGGTAACCCTGACCGCCACGGCAGGGGCCGACTCGAGGTTCTCTAGCTGGAAAGGCTGCGACAGCGTCGCCGGCAACGAATGCACGGTGACGATCTCGGCCAAGCGCAAAGTGACGGCGAAGTTCACCGCCAAGCCGACGATCGAATCCGAGAACGTCCGCCCGCTGGACACCGCAGCTCAGCTCGAAGCAGAGATCAACCCCAACAGCGAGGCGACCAGCTACCAGTTCGAATTCCTCAGCGAGGCCGCCTATCAGGCAAACGGGGGAAGCTTCTCGGGCCCCGAAGAACCGCTCGAGGTCCCCGCCTCGCCCGAATCGATCGGCTCGGGGGACGAAGGCGTGAGCGTCAGCGCCCAGGTCCCCAACCTCACCCCGCACACCGCCTACCGCTTCCGGGTCGTGACCTCCAACGCCGCCGGTGCCAGCGAAGGCAAAACGATCGCCTTCACCACCTACCTCCCGCCCCACGTCTTCTCGCCCTGCGCGAACGACGGCTTCCGCTCCGGCGCCGGGGCCTCCCTGTCCGACTGCCGTGCCTATGAGCAGGCCTCACCGGTGGACAAGAACTTCGGCGACGCGACGGGCAGGACCGCCAGCGTCAGGGCCTCCACCGATGGCAGCCGGATCAGCTTCCAGACCTTCGCCCCGATCGCCGGTGACGAAGGGGCGCAGACCTTCGACCCGGTCTACCTGGCAAGCCGCGGCGCCGCAGGATGGCCCACTCGTGGCCTGCAGCTCCCCCAGAGCATCGCCTCGGGTGCGCGCTTCAGCAACGCGACGCCGGACCTGACCCACGTCTACTCCTACGGGGTGCTGATCGGCGAACCGTCATTGACCGGGATCTTCGATCGGGATACGACCAATGGCTCGCTTACCACGGTGGTGCCCCACACGGCGGAATTCACCGAACCCGTCGTCCCCGCGATGAGCGACGACGGCTCGGTCGTCCTCTTCGAGTACGAAGGCGCTCCGCTCAAACCCGGCGCCGCCGAAAACCGACGCAACCTCTACGCCTGGGATCGCGAAAGCAGCGAGTACAGGTTGGCGGGCGTCCTCAACGACGGCAAAGCGCCTCCGCGGGGAGTGACGCCCGGCAACGCCGACGTCTCCCCGAACACCGCCTACACCAGCGACGAACACGCGATCTCCGCCGACGGCAAGATCGTCTACTTCACCGACAACGGCACCCACCAGCTCTACGCACGGGTCAACCCGACCGAACCGCAAAGCGATGTGGTGACCAACAGCTCGGGCGAAGAAGAATGCACCCAGCCCGAACTGGCCTGCACCTACCTGGTCTCGCGCTCGCAGCGCGAGACGAAGGGCCCTGACCCCGCGGGCGCTCAGACCGCCCGCTTCCGCGGCGCCACCCCCGACGGCTCAAAGGCCTTCTTCACCGACTCGGAGATGCTCACCGACGACGCCAACACCGGCCCCGAACAGCAGCCATCGGCGATCGCCCGCGCCAAGGTGAGCGGCAGCGAAGCCGAAGAAGAAGAGCTCGGCTTCCTGCCCGCGCACGCAATCGGCGTCACCACCTCGGGCGGCTATATCTACTGGGCCGACCCCAACGCCAGCACGATCGGGCGAGCCAAGCTGAACGGCGACGAACCGCCGAGCGAAGTCAACCCCAGCTTCATCGAAGTCGGGCCGACTGAATTCGAAACCCGCCCCTACAGTGAACCCGGTGTGCTCCAGCAGGTGCCGAGCAGGCTTCGCTACCTCGCGGTCGACTCCGAATACATCTACTGGACCAATACGGGATCGCCGGACACCGAGGGGCAGGTTGGCAAGCAGATCTTCATCGAACCTCGGACGGCTGACACAAGCGGCACGATCGGCCGCGCCAAGCTAGGCCCCAGCGGTGCCGAAGAAATCAAACCGGAATTCATCACCGGCGCCTCCGATCCTCGCGGCATCGCGCTCGATTCGGACCATCTCTACTGGGTAAACAACCGGAGGTTCGGCGATAATGCACTTGCAAGCACTTTGGGTCGGGCGACCCTGGAAGGTGAAGGGCCCGACCAAGCCTACTGTGACCGTGTGGAGCTTGGCATTGGTGCCGGCGGCAGCCAGACGATTCTGAACGGCATTGCTATCCACGGCGACGACATATACATCGGCCGCGATGAGAACGGAGCTATCGACGGGCACAGTAGTACGGTGCAAAGAAACCAGCTCTCGACCTGCACTTGGCTTGGTCAGGTCTACACCGGCACCAGTGACATCACCGGGGTGGCAACCGACGGCTCCTACGTCTACTGGGCAGTCAACGGGTTCCTATCCGAAGCGGGTCTTGGCAGGATTGGCCGCCTGCCGGCCGCCGACTTTGCTGGGTCGCAGGTTATCTGCTATCAAGGACCGCGCTGCGAAGAACACTTCATCGAACTCGAAGGCAACCTCGGCGGCCTCGCCCTCGACGGCGAACACCTCTACTGGGGCATCAACGGCGAATCGGCGCCCAACCTCGGCGCCGACCTCTATCGCTACGACGCGGCATCGAACGAACTAACCGACCTCACTCCCGATGTCAACCCCGCCGACGAACACGGCACCGACGTGCTGGGAGTGCTGGGGAGCTCGGAAGACGGCTCGACCGTCTACTTCGCCGCCAACGGAGTGTTGGCCGACGGGGCAAGTCCGGGAAGTTGCTTGAGGCAATCCAAGGATAGCTTCACCGGCAAATGCAACCTCTACGTCGAGCATGGGGACGAAATCGATTTCATCGCCCGGCTCGACACCGGAGATAGCTTCCAGGGCTTCACCGACGCGGCGAACTGGAGTCAGCAGTCGGGGGGCGGCAGCAGCGGTGAAGGAGGTGTGGAAAAAGCCTCGCGCGTGAGCGCCGACGGCAGTACGCTGCTCTTCACCTCGGCGGAAAAGCTCACCGGCTATGAAAACGAAAGCATGCCCGAGCTCTACCGCTACCGGATCGGCGAGCCGATCGTCTGCGTCTCCTGCAACCCGACCGGGTTGCCACCAAGCTTCCCGGCCGCGACGCCTCGGAGGCCGACCTTGTTCAACAAGGCGCTGGACTCGACCGTGTCGAGCAACATTCCCTCGGCGAAACTCTCGCGCAATCTCTCGGCCGACGGGAACCGGGTCTTCTTCCAGACCCCTGAAAAGCTGGTCGTCGAAGACACCAACGGCGACGATGGCTGCGGCTCCACATTCGTCGGCACCTGCCAGGACGTCTATGAGTGGGAGGCCAAGGGCACCGGCTCCTGCGAATCAGAAGAGCAAAACGGCGGCTGCCTGTACCTGATTTCCTCCGGCAAGAGCAAAGACCCCTCCTATCTCGCCGACGCCTCGGTGAGCGGCAACGACGTCTTCTTCTTCACCCGCGATCGGCTCGCAGCTCAAGACGAAGACTCCTTCGTCGACGTCTATGACGCGCGGGTGGGCGGCGGCCTTGCCGCCCAGAACGAGTCGGCGCCGCCGCCGCCCTGCGAAGGGGAAGCCTGCAAGGAAGGGGCAAGCGCCCTACCGCAGGTCGGCACTCCGACGACCTCCCTCTTCTCGGGCCCCGGCAACCCCAAGCCCCAGCACAAGAAGGCAAAGCACCGCAAGAGAAAGCACAAGCACCGTAGACACGCGCACCGCCGACACGCCAAGCACAACGGGAGGGCCCACCGATGAGCAGGGGAACGCAAACAATCACCACGCGCCGGGCGCTATGTGCCGCTGCGCTTTGCCTCAGCGCCCTGCTCGGGGCCCCATCGCTCGCCCAGGCCGCATCGCCGCAGTGGTCGGTCTCCCTTTCGGCCAACCCCTCGAGCTTTGCCGCCGGATCGAACGGCAACGCGACAGAAGGACCCGCTTACCTGATCATCGCCACCAACAAAGGCGACGGCGATACCACCTCCCCTTACACGATCACCGACGTCTTGCCGGCGGACGTTACGCCGATCAGCGGCGAAGTCTCAGGCAAAGCCGCTTTTGAGGTCAGAGACGCAGAAGGCAACGTCGAAAAAGTCGAAAGCAAACCGCTCAGCTGTCAGGTAAGCGGCCAGGAAGTGAGCTGCACCGGAACCGACGTCCTCGCTCCGGGCAGAAGCGCCGAAGTGATCGCCCCCATCGATGTCGCCACCGGCATCTCGGGCAAATCCCTGCTGAACGAAGCCACTGTCCAAGGCGGCGGCGCGTCGCCCGCTCAGGCCAAGCTGAGGACCGCGGTGGGTCTGCCCGCCTGGCGGATCTCTCCGACCCCCGCGCCGAGCAACCTGAAGGCGGGGGCGAGCGGCCTCCTGATCATCAACGCGACCAACGTGGGCGCCGCCACCACCAGCGGCCCGGTCACGCTCACCTTCAACCTGGGGCCTGAGCTTTCCCCGACCCTTGGCGCCATCCAGGTCCCGGAAGGCTCCCCGTGCTCAGTGGCGGGCCAGAGCGTCACCTGCACGTTCGAAGGCCACATATACCCCGGCCACTTCCTGGGAGCCATTGTCGAAATAGAAGCCGACTCCGGCGCCAGCGGCCCGCAGCTGAACGAAGTGACGATCGAAGGCGGCAACGCCACGCCGGTGACGATCCCGGACCCCGTCGAAGTCAGCTCCGCGCTGCCGCCCTTCGGCTTCCTGCCTGGCGAATCGGGCTTCTCGGCGCCGCTCAGTTCCGCCGAAGGCTCAGCGGTGACCCAAGCGGGCTCCCACCCCCACCAGCTGACGGTCGAAATGAGTTTTCCCACCTGGAAGCTGACGCAAACCAGGCTTACCTCAGTCGAGCAGCTGCACGACGCCGTCGTCGATCTGCCCCCCGGTGAGATCGTCAACCCAAACTCGACCGCTGAGCGCTGCACCGAGGCGGAGCTAATCGTCGACAACTGCCCGGAGGGCTCGCAGATCGGCAACACCACGACGGTCACCGGATTCCTGACCGAAACGCTCTCCCTGGACAGCCCCATGTACAACATGGTGCCCCCACGGGGCACCCCTTCCTCCTTCGGATTTGACGCTGGCGGCTTCGGCGTCTTCATCCACATCATCGGCTCGCTGAGAAGCGACGGCGACTATGGGCTCTCGGGCAACTCCCGCGAAATCCTTGCCCCCAACACGAACCCGGTGCTCGGCGTGCGGTTCGCCTTCTGGGGCGATCCCTCGAACTCCGGTCACGACGCGATGCGGGGCCTTTGCGCTTTTCGCACAGGAACCTACTGCCCCGCCGAAGAAGAAAGCAAGACGGCCCTGCTGACCGCCCCGGTGCAGTGCTCGGGACAGCCGACCGTGACCCGCGGCCGGATCGACAGCTGGCAGGCGCCACATGTCGTCAAGACCGGTGCCTATGAAAGCGCCGATCTGGCGGGGACGCCGGTGGCGGTCAACGGCTGCAACCAGCTGCAATACGAACCGAGCGTCGAAGCCAGTCCGACGACCACCCTGGCGGATTCGCCAAGCGGCCTCAATGTCGACATCCGCCAGCCGACCAACGAAGACCCCGGCGGGATATCCCCGGCGATGATGCGTAACCTGCGCTTGGCGTTGCCTCAGGGCATGTCGGTCAACCCCTCCTCCGCGGATGGCCTGGGAGCTTGCACCGAAGCTCAAGCACATGTCCACACGCTGATCGTCGCCGAATGCCCGGGTGACTCCAAGCTCGGAAGCGCCGAAGTGGTGACCACGCTGCTCGATCACCCGCTGACCGGAGGGCTGTATCTGGCGCAGCCCTTCCACAACCCGTCGAACTCCTTGATCGGCCTCTACCTGGCTATCGACGACCCTGTTTCAGGAATCGTCTCCAACCTGGCAGGCAAGGTGATCGCCGATCCGGTGACCGGCCAGCTGACCACGGTCTTCGAAGACAACCCTCAGCTGCCCCTGGAAGACATCAAGACCCACCTGTTTACAGGACCCAGAGCAGCTCTCAGGACACCAGCGGCCTGCGGCGCCTACGCCTCCAAGGCAGACCTGACCCCCTGGAGCGCTCCGCAGACCCCGGTCGCCCATCTATCCGATCCCTTCGAAATCCAGGCCAACCCCAACGGGGGCACCTGTCCCGCCCAGGGCCAGCCACTGCCCAACACCCCCGCCTTCACCGCGGGGACGATCTCCCCCCAGGCAGGGGAATACACCCCCTTCCTCTTCAAGCTGACGAGGAAGGACGACACGGCAGAGCCGGTCAGGGTCGACACCACCCTGCCGGCGGGACTGACCGCGAAGCTCGCTGGAGTGCCCTACTGTCCGGAGTCGGCGATCGCCAGGGCTACTTCGAGAAGCAACCCCAACGAAGGGATCATCGAGAGAGACGATCCATCCTGCCCGGCTGCCTCCAAGGTCGGAACGATCGACGTCGCCACCGGTGCGGGCCTCACCCCGCTTCACACCCAGGGCAACGTCTACCTCTCAGGTCCCTATAAGGGCGCGCCGATCTCCCTGGCGATCATCACCCCGGCGATCGCCGGGCCCTTCGACCTCGGCACTGTGGTCGCCAGGGTGGCTCTCAACGTAGACCCAGAAACGGCAAAGGTCACAGCGGTCTCAGACCCACTGCCCTCGATCCTCTACGGCATCCCGCTCGACATCAGATCGATCGCCTTCCAGATGGACCGCCCCGAGTTCACCCTCAACCCGACCTCCTGCGATCCGATGTCGATCGGCGGTGAGATGCAGACCGCAACGGGAGGCACCTCCCCGCTCTTGGTCCCCTTCCAGGTTGGCGGCTGTAGCGCCCTGGGCTTCAAGCCAAAGCTCGCGATCCGCCTCGAGGGAGGCACCACCAGGGGAGCCCACCCGGCTCTCTCGGCAACGCTCACCTACCCCAAGACGGGCAAATACGCCAACGTCAAGGTCGCCCAGGTCACCCTGCCCCATTCGGAGTTCCTCGACCAGGCCCACATCGGCACCGTTTGCACCAGGGTGCAGTTCGCCGCCGACCAGTGCCCGGCCAAGTCGATCTACGGCAAAGCAACAGCGACCACGCCGCTGCTCTCCAACCCGCTCTCGGGCCCGGTCTACCTCAGATCATCGAGCCATGAGCTGCCCGACCTGGTCGTCGACCTGCACGGCCAAGTAGACGTAGTCCTCGATGGCCGCATCGACTCGGTCAACGGCGGCATCAGGAACACCTTCGAAGCCGCCCCAGACGCCCCGGTGACCAAGTTCACCTTGCAGATGCAAGGCGGCAAGAAGGGACTGCTCGTCAACAGCAGAAACCTCTGTCGTCATCCCGACGCCAACAAGGCGACGGTCTTGATGGAGGCCCAAAACGGCAAGGTCCACGACACCACTCCCGCCCTTGCCAACTCCTGCAAGAAGGCCAAGAAGCACAAGCACAAGGCAAAGAGCAAGCGATGAGAGCCAGGGCCCTAGCGGCCCTGGTGACAGGAGCCGTCCTCCTCGGCGCCCCAGCTGCCCATGCGGCAGGGCCGCCGATCGTCTCTGAAACCTGGGTCGAAGAAGTGAAGGCCGATTCGGTCCGCCTCAGAGCGAAGATCAACCCCAACGGCCTGAGCACCACCTACCGCTTCGAAATCACCCCCCAGGCAACCTTCGAAGCAAAAGGCTTCGAAGGGGCGACCCTGATCCCGACCACGGGACCTGCCCCCGCGGGCTCGGGGACGAGTCCTCAGCTCTTCGGCCAACCCGTAGGCCCGCCGCTCACCCCCCTGCAACCAGCCACCCTCTACCGCTACCGGGTCACCGCCAAGAACTCAGCCCAGCCCGGAGGCGTGATCGGTCTCGAGCACGTTTTCTCCACCCAGGGCTCCGAACTCAGCTTCCGCCTCCCCGATGACCGTGGCTGGGAGCTGGTCTCCCCAGTGGACAAAGGCGGCGGAGCGATCGCCCCGCCCGAATCGCTCTTCGGCGGCGGGGATCTGCAGGCCTCGCCTCTCAGCGGCTCCATGAGCGCAGCCGTCTCTTATGGCTCCTCCACCTCCTTCGGTGCCGCTCAGGGTGCTCCGCCGGTCAGCGAGTACCTCTCCCAGAGGACCGCCTCGGGTTGGTCGACCCAGAACGTCTCCGCGCCGCTCTCATCAGCCGCCTACGGAGACGAACCGGATGGAGCCCCCTACCGCGTCTTCTCAGAAGACCTCTCCACCGGGTTGCTCTTCGGTGGGCTTCCATGCAGAGGAGGCATCGTCGGTTGCCCGGCGCCTAACCCCGTCTTGGCGGGCAGTGGTGCTCCTCCGGGTCACATGGCTTATTACCTGCGCTCAGGTAGCAGCTATGCCTCGCTCCTGAACACCGCCGATCTTTCACACACTGCGGTCACCCCAGAAGCCTTCGAGGTCTCTCTCGCCGGCGCATCCCCCGATCTCTCCCACGTCGTGCTCTCCAGCTGCGCGGCACTTACCGCCAATGCGACCGAGATTCCCGATGGCTCAGGCGGCTGCCTGCCAGCGGCCCAGAACCTCTATGAGGCAAGCGGGGGATCCCTGGTTGCGATCAGCCTCCTGCCCGACGAAAACCACACCACTCCCGAAACAGGGCCGACGAAGCTGGTCGCCCCGCTCGGGGCAATCTCAGCCGACGGTTCCCGCGTCTACTTCGCTGCGGAAGACTCTCTCTACCTGAGGGACGGGTCGCAGACCAAGCTCGTCTCTTCGGGTGTAGGCGCCCAGTTCCAGACCGCCTCGGCAGACGGCTCGACCGCCCTCTTCACCGAAGAAGTCTCCAGCTCAAAGCACCTCTTCCGTTACCTGGCCTCCACCCAGGCAAGGACAGACCTGACGCCAAGTGGAGGAGTGGTGGGAGTACTCGGCGCCTCCCAGGACGGAACCGTCGTCTACTACCAAGACGCCGCGGGTATCCACAAGTGGGCCTCGGGGACGACCACCTTGGTCGCAGCTGGAGCAGAAGCCGCCAAGGAAAGCGATTACCCGCCGGCGACCGGGACCTCCCGGGTGACCGCGGACGGCTCTCACCTCGCCTTCCTCTCGACGAAAGAACTCGCCGGCTTCGATAACGCAAACAGAGCAGAGCTCTATCTCTATGGGCCGCCGGTTGGGGGAGGAGCAGCGCAGCTCCTCTGCGCCTCGTGTAACCCGACCGGGGAAAAGGCGGCGGGCTTTGCCTCGACCCCCGGAACCCAGGCAAACGGCTCGACCCTCGCCTATCGCCCCAGGGTGCTCTCCGCCGACGGGCACCGAGTCTTCTTTGACTCGACCGACAAGCTCTCGATCGCTGACACCAACAGCCAGCCCGACGTCTATCAGTGGGAGGCCTACGCAGAGGGGAACTGCATCGTCAAACCAGGTTGCCTGGATCCGATCTCAAGCGGCAGAGCAACCGAAGGCGCCTCCTTCATCGACGCCTCAGCCGACGGAACCGACGTCTACTTCCTCACCAACGAGTCTCTGGTCGGAGCAGACCCAGGCTCGATCGACCTCTATGACGCAAGAGCAGGTGGCGGCTTCGCAGAAGCCACCAAGCCGCTCCCCTGCGTCGCTGATGCCTGCCAGCCGCTTCCCTCTCCCCCCGAAGACCCCGATCCCGGCACCCTGATCAAGAACTCCGGCAACCCAGCGGCCAAATACATCGGCGAAACAAAGAAGAAGAAAGGCCACAAAGGCAAGAAGAAGGGCAAAGGCCACCACAAAAAGCACAAGCGGGGGAGGGACAGATGAGGCGCTTGGTCTTGCTCATCGGCTTCGCAGTCCTTCTTCTCGCTCCCACGCAAGCAGATGCCTTTTCCTTCCTCGCGGGGAATGCTGGCTTTGAAGCGACGCCGCAAAAGGAGGGAGGCACAGCTTCCACTCAAGCTGGCTCTCACCCGACGGCCCTAAAGCTCTCTGTCGGCTTTCAGGGTTCCACTCCCTTCACCGAAGGGGACCTGCGCAACCTCTCCTTCGAACTGCCAGGCGGGCTCTTCGAAAACCCAACAGCGGTGCCGACCTGCGACCAGGCCGCCTTTCACGAAGCTCGCTTCAATCCCTTCGAAGAAAGCCTCTCGGGGGAGAGCTGCCAAGACAAGGCCCAGGTGGGCACCTTGACCGTCAAGTCTTCCTTTGCCGGGGGCGAGACGAAAACCTTCGGCCTCTTCAACCTCGACCCGCCGCCGGGAGTGCCTTCTGAGGTAGGCGCAAACCCCTACGGCGCGCCGATCATCTTCATCCCCGAGATCCGCCAGGCAGAAGGCGAATACGGGATCACGCTGAGGACGGCAAACGTCTCTCAGTTGGTCGACGTCTCGGGATTGAGCCTGAGCCTCTGGGGCAATCCATGGTCTGTTCTCAACGACCCACAACGCGGCAACTGCCTAAACGAGGCTGAACCTAGCTTCGGCTGGTCCAAATGCTCGGTGGGCCGCCCATCGAAAACCCCCCAGACGGCCTACCTGACCCTGCCTACCTTCTGCGAACCGCTCACCTTCACCGCAAGGGCCACCTCCTGGCAGGGCGGGGGGCAGATCGAAAGGGCCTCGAGCGCCCCGGCCCTCTCGGGCTGTGAATCGCTTGCCTTCGAACCGAAAGCGGTTGCCCAGCTCTCCGATCCAAGGGCATCCTCTGCCTCGGGCTATGAGTTCGACCTCGACGTCGATACCTCGGGGGTCTCGAGCCCTGAACGCTTTGCCCCCTCGCCGATCAGAAAAGCGGTCGTCTCCTTGCCCAGGGGGGTGACGATCAACCCCTCGGTGGGAGCGGGCCTCGGCGTCTGCACCCCGGCCCAATATGCGGCAGAGACGCCGCTCTCCCCACCGGGAGCGGGTTGCCCCAACGAATCAAAGATCGGTGACTTCACCGTGCAGAGCCCGATCATCGACAAGACGATCGAGGGCGGCCTCTTCCTCGCCTCCCCATATGACAACCCCTTCGGCTCTTTGATCTCGGTCTACCTGGTCGCCAAGTCGATCGACAGGGGGATTTTGGTCAAGGTCGCAGGCGAGCTGAGCGCAGACCAAAGCGACGGGACGCTGACCGCGACCTTCGACAAGCTGCCCCAGCTGCCCTACTCGGTGCTTCGCATCCACTTCCGCGAAGGGCAGAGAAGTCCGCTTGCGACGCCAGCGGCCTGCGGAGCGATCTCAACCGAGGCAGATCTAACGCCTTGGCGAAACGCCGCCATCGTCAAGCACGAATCCCTACCGGCCCAGATCACGGCAGGAGTAGGAGGGGGACCATGCCCACAGGGCCTGGCTCCCTTCGCGCCAAAGGCAAAGGGAGGGACGCTGAACTCCCAGGCCGGGGCCTACTCGCCCTTCTACCTGCACCTGACACGAGAAGACGTAGAGCAGGAGATCACCTCCTACTCGGCGACCTTCCCAACCGGGCTCTTGGGCAAGATCGCCGGCATCCCCTACTGCCCAGACGCGGCGATCCAGGCTGCCTCACATAGAACGGGAGTCGAAGAGCGAGACCATCCCTCCTGCCCAGCCTCGAGCCAGATCGGCAGGACCTCGGCCGGCTATGGCCTCGGCCCGGTGCTCACCTACGCCCCGGGCAAGCTCTACCTCGCCGGTCCCTACCGGGGCTCTGACTTCTCGATCGTCGCGATCGACTCGGCCCTGGTCGGCCCCTTCGACCTCGGCGTGGTGATCGTCAGATCGGCGATCCGCATCGACCCCGAAACGACGCAGGCATCGATCGACGCAACCGGCACGGACCCGATCCCCCACATCATCGACGGCATCCCGATCCACCTGAAGGACATCCGCGCCTACATCGACCGCCCGAATGTGACGATCAACCCGACCTCCTGCGAACCATCCGCGGTCTCCTCTGCGCTGAACGGATCGGGGGCGCAATTCGGAGTGCAGGCAGACGACACCCTGGCGACTGCCACAGCTCCCTTCCAGGCCTTCAACTGCGGCGCGCTGGGCTTCAAGCCGAGCCTCGCCTTGCGCCTCAAAGGGGGAACGAGGAGATCGAAGCACCCGGCGCTTCGAGTCGTCGTAAAGCCAAGACCGGGCGACGCCAACATCGCCAAAGCCCAGGTAGCGCTTCCCTCCTCGCTCTTCCTCGACCAGGGCCATATCAAGACGATCTGCACCAGAGCCCAGTTCGCACGCCACGCCTGCCCAGCTGAGTCCGTCTATGGCCACGTCAAGGCCTACACGCCGCTTCTAGAAGAGCCGATGTCAGGCGACGCGATCCTGCGCTCCTCTGAGAACGTCTTGCCAGACCTCGTCTTTGCCCTCAAAGGCCATGGGGTGGAGGTCGACGTCGCCGGAAGGATCGACTCGGTAAACGGCGGCCTCAGAGGCACCTTCAGCTCGATCCCCGACGCCCCGGTCTCCAAATTTGAACTGACCCTCTCTGCCGGCAAGCAGGGGCTCTTGGTCGTCTCGGCCCGAAACCTCTGCGCCAAAAAGCAGCTCGCCGACTCCAAGTTCTTGGGCCATGCCAACCGGGGGTTGATCTGGAAACCAGAAGTGCGGGCCGATTGCAAGAAGAAGAAGGGCAAAGGCAAGAAAGGACACAAGGGGGGACCTAGATGAGAGTTCGAGTCCGCATAGGAACGTTGTTTGCCTTGCTTGGTTTCCTGCTCGCGCTCTCAGTGCCGCTGAGCGCCCAGGCAAGCCGCGCTTTGCTCAGCAAAGAAGCGCTGCAGACGCTGATCGAAAAACCCCTCGGCGAACCCGAAAAAGTCATCCCCCCACCAGACGGCGAGATCGAAGCAGCCTGCGGGCTTGCCTTCTCCGGCGGCACCCTCTACGTCTCTGACTACTACCACCGCACGATCTACGCCTACCAGGGCACGGGGAGCTCCTTCAACTACAGCTCCTCGATCTCGGTCGGCACCGATCCAGAAGGTCCCTGCCAGCTGGCGACAGGTCCGACAGGAGCCCTCTACGCCAACCTCTTCCACCAAAGCGCCCTGCGCATCTTCCCCTCCGCTCAGACCTTCGACATCGCCTCCTCCACGGGGCTTGCCACAGACGCAGCGGGCAACCTCTACGTCAACGACAGAACCCACATCAACATCTACAGCCCAACAGGCACCCTCCTGCAAGAAGTCGGCGCCGGGACCCTGCACGACTACTACGGCCTCGCGGTATCGGGCAAAGAAGTCTTCGTTGCCGACGCCGCTACCGATCAGGTCGAGGTCTTCGAACCCTCGGTCGACCCGATAAACCCCAAGCGCACGATCACCGGCGCCGCCACCCCCCAGCACCGCTTCGTCTCGCTCACCGACGCAGCCTTGGCCATAGATCCCACCACCGGGCACCTCTTGGTCCTCGACAACCTGCAGCCGGGCTTCGAGCATCCCCATGCGGCGATCGATGAGTTCGACGCAGAAGGCGACTTCATTGCCCAGCTAAAAGAACAGGTGATCGACGCCCTGCCCTCGGGGATCGCGGTCGATCCGGCCACCGGGATCCTCCTCGTCACCTCGGGCAACGGGGAAGGATCAAACGCCTATGCCTGGAGCGCCGAAGCAAAAGGCAGCGGCTCTGAATCGCTCGGCACAGGGGGAGGAAGCCAAGGGGCCTCTGTGGCAAGCGCAGAGGCCCCACCCCAGACAAAGGCAAGCACCCCGGCAAAGGAACCAACAGCCACAAGCTCAGAGGTGGTCCAGCAAGGCAACCTGAGAGTCGCCCTCAACGCGAGCCTCGCCCCCAGAAAGCTGCCTCGCGAAAAGGACGCCCCGGTCCACTTCTCGGTCTCCGCCAACGTCTCCTCGGTCGATGGCTCGATCCCACCGCAGTTGCGCGCGATCACGGTCAAGATCAATCGCTACGGGAGCATCGATCCCTCAGCGGTCCCGGTCTGCAAGATGGATGACGTGCAGCCCTCCACCACCCAAGGAGCCCTGGCCGCATGCAGGGACTCCCTGGTTGGAGAAGGGCGGCTTTTGGCCAAGGTCCTGCTCACCCAGCAGTCTCCATTTCCATCCTCAGGGCGGATCGTCGCCTTCAACGGAACCTGGAAAGGAAAGCCCGCGATCTTGGCCCACGTCTACGGCACAAAGCCCGTGCCCACCTCTTTCACCATGCCCTTCGTCATCTCAACCCTCGGCAAGGGCACCTACGGCACCCAGCTTCACGCGGCCCTGCCGCACTTCTCCAGCAAATGGGGCTACATCACCGGGATCTCCTTGAACCTCGGCAAGAGCACCCGCTCCCACGGGCATAGCCGCAGCTACATCTCCGCCGCCTGCCGAGCTCCGGCGGGCTTTGGCAAGGCCTCTTTCTCCTTGACCCAAGCAAAGCTCTCCTTCGAAGGGCACGGGCCTGTGAGCCAGGTGCTGACGAGGAGCTGTGGGGTGCGGTAGGGAAGGGGCTGGTGACAGGCTGCTGGTAATGGTTCTGGCGTTGCGCGAATCTAGCTAGGTGAGTTGCTTGCAGCGGAAGGTTCGTGACTCCGGGGTCGAATAGGCGGGCATGAAAAGAAAGCTCGACGTAGGCGGCACCCTCAGGCAGATCTTCTCCACCTATGGCTACCAGGCGGGGGTGCTGCTGCCCCTCGCCTTCGGGCTCTTCCTGCTCGTCGCGGTGATCGACGGCGTCCTCGCCAACAGCCTCCTCCTGATTTCGCTTGGCCTGGCGGTCAGCGTCGTCGCCGGGACGCTCTATCAGGGCATGGTCGTGGGGCTGGTGCGCGATGTCCAGGACGGTCGCCGTGACTCCTCGATCGGCGAGCTGATCGAGGCGAC
The DNA here is from genome assembly GCA_036496625.1 of Solirubrobacterales bacterium. GTDB lineage: Bacteria > Actinomycetota > Thermoleophilia > Solirubrobacterales > 70-9 > VRUE01. The sequence continues at coordinate 257,032 of DASXKW010000006.1, forward strand.
CTGGCCCGTTGTCCTGCCGCTGATCGGCGCCGGCGTCTTCGCCGGGATCTGCATCGGCCTCGGCTTCCTGCTCTTCGTCATTCCCGGGCTGATCCTCTTGACGATTTGGTCGGTGATCGCGCCGGTGATCGTGGTCGAGCGCAGCGGCGTGTTCGCTGCCTTCGGCCGCTCGCGCGCGCTGGTCAAAGGCAACGGCTGGCAGGTCTTCGGTGTCATCTTCGTCGTCTTCCTGATCACCGCCGTCGCCAGCGTCGTCCTCGGCGCGATCGGAGCCGGCATCTCCGACAGCTTTGCGATGCAGGTGCTCGTCAACTTGATCGCCTCGACGCTGACCGCGCCGATCGCGGCGCTCGCGGCGGCGACGATCTACTTCGACCTGCTCAGCATTGGCGAGGCCGCAGCGCCCGTGCCGCTCGCAGCGCCGGAAGCTCCGCCCGGCGACGGTCAGCCCGCCGCATGAGGGCGCGACGGGCCGCTGTGTGAGATCGGCACGCCGCGACTGGCTGACCAGCCAACGTGCGAGAATGGCCGGGCTTTGGGTGAGAACGGGAAAGCCAGCGCGCAGGGCGAGCACCTCGATGTGCTGATCGTCGGCGCCGGGCTTTCCGGCATCGGCGCCGCGCACCATTTGCAGGAGGCGTTCCCGCGCAAGAGCTACGCGATCCTCGAGGCGCGCGACCGGCTCGGCGGGACCTGGGACCTGTTTCGCTATCCCGGCATCCGCTCCGACTCCGACATGCATACGCTCGGTTATCGGTTCAAACCCTGGACGGACGCGAAGGCGATCGCCGATGGGTCGGCAATCCTCGAGTACGTGCAGCGAACCGCGCGCACGAGCGGCGTCGAGCGCCAGATCCGCTTCGGCTACCGCGTCGTGCGGGCTGAGTGGTCCACGGAGGAGGCGCGCTGGGACGTCACCGCCGAGCGGGTCGAGACCGGCAAGACGGTCGAGTTGACCTGCGGCTACCTCTGGGTCTGCAGCGGTTACTACAGCTACGACGAAGGCTTCACTCCCGAGTTCGAGGGGGCGGGCCGCTTTGAGGGCGAGATCGTCCACCCGCAGCGCTGGCCCGAGGACCTCGACTACGCCGGCAAGCGCGTCGTCGTGATCGGCAGCGGCGCCACCGCCGTGACCCTGGTGCCGGCGATGGCCGAGAAGGCCGCGCACGTGACCATGCTGCAGCGCTCGCCCACCTACATCGCCTCGCTGCCGGCGGAAGACCCGCTTGCCCATGGGCTGCGGCGCCTCCTTCCCAACCGCGCCGTCTACTCGATCGTGCGCTGGAAGAACGTGCTGATTCAGACGTTCTTCTACCAGCTCAGCCGCCGCCGCCCGCGGGCGGTCAAACGGTTCATCCGCCGGGGCGTGGAACGCTCGCTGCCGGCCGGCTTCGACGTCGACAAGCACTTCAAGCCGAAGTACGACCCGTGGGACCAGCGCATGTGCCTGGTGCCCGACGGCGACCTGTTCAGGACGATCTGCGAGGGCGACGCCAGCATCGTCACCGACACGATCGAGCGCTTCACCGAGGGCGGGATCAGGCTCGACTCCGGCGAGGAGCTGGAGGCCGACGTGATCGTCACCGCCACCGGCCTCAACCTGCTCTTCCTCGGGGGCATGGAGCTGGTCGTCGACGGCGAGGCGGTCGACATCTCGCGGAAGATGGCCTACAAGGGGATGATGCTGAGCGGCGTGCCCAACTGCGCCTTCACCGTCGGCTACACCAACGCCTCCTGGACGCTGAAGGCCGACCTCACATCCGAATACGTCTGCCGGGTGCTCGCCCACATGGACGCGCACGGCTATCGCAAGAGCGTGCCGGAGGTCGCCGACCCGAGCGTCAAGGAGATGCCGCTGATGGACCTCAACTCGGGCTACGTGCTGCGCTCGCTCGACCGGTTCCCCAAGCAGGGCTCGAAGGAACCGTGGAAGCTGCGCCAGAACTACTTCTTCGACATCAGGACGATCAGGCGCGGGTCGCTCGATGACGGCGCGATGCAGTTCTCGGGGACGTTGCGGAGTCCCGCCCCGCGCGAGAAGATCCCCGCCTGAGTCTTCGAGCCAGGGAGGAGAAGTGACCAAGCTGACCGATCGGCAGGCGCAGCTCTGCGAGAAGAGCGAGACCAATTTCTCGGATCTGCGCGCCTGCTTCATCAACTGCACCCTGAAGCGCAGCCCCGAGGCGTCCAACACGCAGGGGCTGATCGACATCTCGATGGAGATCATGCGGCGCAACGGCGTTGAGGTCGAGTGCATCCGGGCGGTCGACCACGAGATTGCCACCGGCGTCTGGCCCGATATGACCGAGCACGGCTGGGAGCGCGACGAGTGGCCGGAGATCTTCGAGAAGGTGATGGCGGCCGACATCCTCGTGCTCGCCATGCCGATCTGGCTGGGGGAGAAGTCCTCGGTGGCGACCCAGATCGTCGAGCGTCTCTACGGCAACTCGCACCTGCTCAACGACGCCGGCCAGTACGCCTACTACGGTCGCGTCGGCGGCTGCCTGGTGACCGGCAACGAGGACGGGGTCAAGCACTGCGCGATGAACGTCCTCTACTCGTTGCAGCACCTCGGCTACACGATTCCGCCGCAGGCCGACGCCGGCTGGATCGGCGAGGCGGGCCCGGGCCCGTCGTACCTCGACGAGGGCTCGGGCGGCCCGGAGAACGACTTCACCAACCGCAACACCACCTTCGCCGCCTGGAACATGCTGCACCTGGCGCGGATGCTGAAGGACGCAGGGGGCATCCCCGCCCACGGCAATCAGCGCACCGAGTGGGATGCCGGCTGCCGCTTCGACTTTCCGAACCCGGACTACCGGTAGCGCACCCGACATCGACCCCACTCTGGCGTGGTCGATGTCGGGTGCGTTCAGCCGGCTTGGGTTTCGAGGCGCTCGGCTAGGCGGTTCATGCCGCGCTCGCGGGCTGCCGCGGCGGCAGCAGGCCAGTTGGTCTCGCGGTCGGGCGGGGGCTCGACGCCGGCGTCGCGCAGGGTGGCGATGTCCTTGAAGGCGCGCAGGTCCTCGGCGGCGTCGAGCAGGGCGCCGCGCAGCGCCGGGCGGCGCTCGCGGATCGCGCCGTCCAGCACCGCCTCGAGCGAGCCGTGGCGGCGCAGCAGCTCGGCCGCGGTCTTGGGCCCGACGCCCCTGGCGCCGGGCAGGCCGTCGGAGGGGTCGCCGCGCAGGGCGATGAAGTCGGGGACGAGCTCGGGCGGGATTCCGTAGCGCTCTTCGACCCCCGCCGGCGTCACCGCTTCGGCGCCTTTGCCTTTGCCGCCGGTCTTCACGTAGAGCACCGTGACCCGCTCCGCCGCGCACTGGTACATGTCGCGATCGCCGGTGAGCAGCAGCGCCCGCCCGCCCGCCTCTGCCTCGCGGCGGGCGTAGGTGCCGAGCAGATCGTCGGCCTCGAGGTCTTCGCTCGTCGCCACCGTCCAGCCGAAGGCCGCGAAGAAGTCGCGCGCGGCCGCGAACTGCGGCGAGAGGTCATCCGGCATCGCCGCCTCGCGCTCGGCGTGGTAGGCGGGGTAGAGCTCGGTCCGGTAGGAGGCGGCGTCGGGCCCGAAGCAGAGCGCGACCGCCCGCGGCTGGTGCGCCTCGATCTCGCGCAGGACCAGGTTGGCAGTGCCGAGCAGGGCGTTGACAGGCCTGCCGTCCGGCCCGACGATCGAGTCGGGCAGCGCGTAGAAGGCGCGGAAGAGCATCGAGGGCGCGTCGACGGCGAGCAGCGAGCCTGGCATTCGAGCCAGCCTACGCAGCCGGGTCGGATACGGTCACGGCAATGGACGGTCACGAGCCACGCATCGCGCCGGGCGACAGGCGCCAGCTCGGCTGGGTGAACTTCGCCCTCGCCTGGATCACGGGCCTCGTCACCCGCAGTCGGCCGCCGCACATCTTCACCACCCTCGGGCGCCATCGCGGGCTCTTTCGTCGCTGGCTCTGGTTCGCAGGAGGCCTGATGCCTGGTGGCAAGCTGCCGCGCGAGGACACCGAGCTGGTGATCCTGCGGGTCGCCCACAACGCCGGCAGCGAATACGAGTGGGCCCACCACGAGCGCCTCGGGCGCCGGGCCGGTCTCACCGACGCCGAGATCGCCCGGGTGCGCGAGGGTCCCGGCGCGTCCGGATGGTCCGAGCGCCGTGCCCTGCTGCTCAGGGCCGCCGACGAGCTGCACGCCGACGGAAGGATTGGCGACGAGCTCTGGGCCGGGCTCAGCGCCGAGCTCGACGAGGTGCGGCTGATCGAGCTCTGCATGCTGGTCGGCCACTACGAGATGCTGGCGATGACGCTGAGCTCGCTCCGGGTGGAGCCCGACTTCGAGGCGCGGTTGTGAGCGTCGCGGCCCTGCGCGACAAGCGCTGCCTGATCACGGGAGCAGCGAGCGGGATCGGCCGGGCGACGGCGCTGGCGGCCTCCGCCCGCGGGGCCGAGCTCTTCCTGACCGACATCGATGCCGAGGGGCTGGAGGGCGTCGCCGGGGACTTGCGTGGAGCCGGGGGCAGGGTCAGCTATGCCAGCCCCGCCGACATTGCCGACTACGAGGCGGTGACGGCGATGGCGGAGGAGATCCACGCGACCGCCGCGAGCATGGACGTGGTGATGAACATCGCCGGCGTCTCGACCTGGGGAAGCATCGATCGCCTGCAGCGCAGCGACTGGCAGAAAATGATCGACATCAACTTGATGGGCCCGGTGGGCGTGCTCGAATGCTTCGTGCCGCCGATGATCGAGGCGGGACGGGGAGGGCACGTGGTCAACGTCTCCTCGGCCGCCGGCCTTTTCGGCCTCCCCTGGCACGCCGCCTACAGCGCCAGCAAGTTCGGCCTGCGCGGGGTCTCCGAGGTGCTGCGCTTCGACCTGCGTCGTCACGGCATCGGCGTCAGCCTGGTCTGCCCGGGAGCGGTGAAGACGCCGCTGATGGGCACGGTCGAGCTGGTCGGGGTCGACCGGGAGAGCCCGAGGATCAAGAAGATGGTGGCGCGCTTCGGCGAGCGCGCGGTCAGCCCCGAGCACGTCGCCGAGAAGATCGTCGAGGGGATCGTGAAGGACCGCTACATGGTCTTCACCTCGGCTGACATTCGGGCTCTCTACTGGGTTCAGCGCAGCTTCGAACCTGGCTACCGGCTGGCGATGCGGCTGCTCAACCGCGAGCTCGTCCGGGCTATGGGGCGGGCCTGACGTCGCCCCTCGTGAGCCTGTTCGCGGGCCGAGCGGTTCTCTCCACTACGGTTAGCGCCGCCGTGAAAGAGAAGGCTCTGCACATCGAGGACCTGGTCAAGCGCTACCCCACCGGGGTGGAGGCGCTGCGCGGCGTCTCGCTCGAGATCGCCCCGGGGGAACTGTTTGCCCTGCTCGGTCCCAACGGCGCCGGCAAGTCGACGCTGATCCACTGCACGACCGGTCTGGCGCAGCCGACCTCGGGGGCGATCGAGGTCTTCGGCCACGACGCGATCGGCGATTACGGCGAGGCGCGGCAGGCGGTCGGGCTGGCCCCGCAGGAGCTGAACCTCGATTGGTTCCTCACCGTCGAGGAGACGCTCGACTACCACGCCGGCTACTTCGGCATGCCCAAGCGCGAGCGCCGCGAGCGGGCCAAGGAGCTGCTGGAGACCTTCTCGCTGACCGAGAAGCGCGACGAGCGCACCCGCACCCTCTCCGGCGGGATGAAGCGGCGGCTGATCCTGGCCCGGGCGGTGATGCACCGGCCGCGCCTGCTCATCCTCGACGAGCCCACCGCCGGCGTCGACGTCGAGCTGCGCCTCGAGCTCTGGCACTACGTGCAGCGGATCAACCAGGAAGGGACGACGATCCTGCTCACCACGCACTACCTGGAGGAGGCCGAGCAGCTCTGCGACCGGATCGCCTTCATCAACGACGGCCAGATCGTCGGCGAGGGCACGAGCGGGGCGCTTGCCGCCCGCTACGGCGTCGACAACCTCGAGGACGCCTACCTGGCCCTGGTCGGGCGCAACGAGCTCTCCCGCTCGAAGCTCGAGGCTGTCTCTTGAGCGCCCAAATCGTCACGGTGACTTCCGGGTGCTCGAATCCGTGGCGATTTGGCCGCGAGGCATTGCCATGAGCGCGGCGCAGATTCGCTTCGCGACGCTCTGGCGGCGCGAGGTCAACCGCTTCATGAAGATCAAGAAGCAGACGCTTGGCGCCCCGCTGCTGGAAACGTTCCTCTATATCTCCGTCTTCGGCGCCGCGCTCGGCTCGCGGATCAAGGAGCTGCACGGGATCGAATACATCGTCTTCGTCATCCCCGGGCTGATCATGATGTCCCTGGCGATCAACTCCTTCGCCAACAACTCCGCCTCGATCCTGCAGCAGAAGTTCCAGGGCGCAATCCAGGACCAGCTCTCCTCGCCGGCCTCGCCGCTGGAGCTGCTGCTCGCCTTCACCTTCGGCGGCTTCATGCGCGGACTGATCGTCGCCGGGCTGACCTTCGTCGCCGCCTCGATCCTCGTCGACCTGCCGGTCGAACACGTCCTCGTGCTCGTTCCCTCGCTCTTCCTGGTCGGCTTCTTCTTCTCCCAGCTAGGCGTGCTGACCGGGGTGCGAGCGGAGCAGTTCGACGACGTCGCCTTCGTCCAGACCTTCGTCCTGACGCCGCTGATCTTCCTCGGCGGCGTCTTCTACTCCGGCACCCTTTTGCCGCAGCCGTTCCAGACCCTGACCCACTTCAACCCGATCTACTACATGATCAACCTGGTTCGCTACGGCTTCGTCGGCTTCACCGAAGTCAGCATTCCGCTTTCGCTGCTGGCCCTGACGGCGGCGACCGGCGCGCTCTTTGCTGTCAACCTGCGCCTCTTCTCGCGCGGCTACAAGCTGCGCGCCTAGTCAGGCCGGCGGCAGGCGCTCGGCGAGGCCGGTCAGCTCGAGCACCCGGATGACCGTGGGGGCGGGGCTGGGAATGAAGCGAACCTTGTCCTCGTCGCCGTTGTGGCCGAGCGCTGCGACGAGCAGCGCGATCCCGGTCGAGTCGATGAACTCGAGCTCGCGCATGTCGACGACGACGTTCGATCCGCCCTCGGCGAGGGCAGCCTCCAGCGCGGCCTCGGCGGTGCCGGCGTTGGCGAGGTCGAGCTCGCCGCAGAGGGAGATCGTCTGAGTGTCCCCGTCTGTCGCGGTGCGAACTTCGAGGGTGCCGTCGGCGATGTCACGCCGCTCGCTGGCCATGCAGTTCCTCCCTGGGCTGAGAACCTGACTTCCTGAGCCTACGACAAGTCGGGGTCGGCTACCAAGCGTCGACGAAACGGCCGCTGCCGTGCGCGAGCGGGCCCGATGCCGCGGCGGCGAGGGTCGAGGCGATCGCGGCTCGCGTCTGCGCCGGGTCGATCACGTCGTCGATCTCGAAGAGGGCGGCGGCGTTGAGCGCCTTGGCGTTCTCCTCGGCGGCCGCGGTGAGGTCGCGGACGCGCTGCTCGCGCTCGGCGTCGTCGGCGATCGCCTCCAGCTCCTTGCGCAGGGCGAGCTTCACGGCGCCCTCGAGGCCCATCGGCCCCAGGTGCGCCGAAGGCCAGGCGACGGTGAGCAGCGGCTCGTGCATGCTGCCGCCGGTCATCGCCTGGGCGCCGAGCCCGTAGCCGCGGCGCAGGATCACGGCGACGAGCGGCACGCTGAGCGCGGCGCCGGCGATCAGCAGGCGGGAGGCATGACGGACCAGGCCGGTGGCCTCGGCATCGGGGCCGACCATCATCCCCGGCGTGTCGACCAGCGAGACGACCGGCAGGCCGAAGGCATCGCAGAGCTGCAGGAAGCGCGCCGCCTTGTCGGCGGCGTCGCTGGTGATCGCCCCCGCCGCGTGGCGGGTGTCGTTGGCGATCACGCCGAGGGGCCGTCCCTCGATCCGCGCCAGCGCGGTGACCATCTCCGGGGCGAAGCGCTCGCGAAGGAAGGTCACCGACCCCTCGTCGGCCAGCGTCTCGACGATTGGATGGGCGGCGTAGGCGCGGCGCCGGCGTTCGGGCACGGCGTCGCGAAGAAGCGCCTGATCGGGCTCTGCTCCGGGCGGGCCGGCGCCCTGGAAGTAGCCAAGCAGGCGCTTGGCGGCCGCGACCGCAGCCGGCTCGTCGGCGACGACCAGGTCGACCACGCCGTTGGCGGCCTGGATCGCGACCGGCCCCACCTCGTCCGGGTCGACCTTGCCGAGGCCGCCGCCCTCGATCATCGCCGGGCCGCCCATGCCCAGCGAGACGTTCTCGGTGGCGACGATCAGGTCCGAGCAGCCGGCGATCACGGCGTTGCCGGCGAAGCAGCGGCCGGCGACGACGGCGATCCGCGGCACCAGGCCGGAGAGCCGCGCCCAGAGCGCGAAGGCGCGGGTGTCGAGCGCCGAGACGACCGGGTAGTCGGTGTCGCCGGGGCGGCCGCCGCCGCCCTCGGCGAAGAAGACGGTCGGCAGGCGCATCCGCTCGATCAGCTCGAAGAGGCGGTCCTTCTTGCGATGGCCGAGGGCTCCCTGGGTGCCGGCGAGGACGGTGTAGTCATAGGAGAGCACGGCGCAGGCGGCGCGCTCTCCGAAGGCGTCGCCGTTGACCCGCGCCGTCCCCGCCACCAGCCCGTCGGCCGGCGTGCGGGCGATCAGGTCCTCGAGCTCGCGGCGCCCGCGCTGCGCCGCGATCGCGAAGCGTCCGTACTCGACGAAGGAGCCGGGGTCGACGAGGTCGGCGATGTTCTCGCGCGCCGTGCGGGCTCCGCCGGCGTGGCGGCGCCCGACCGCCTCGTCGCGAGCCTCGTCGCGGGTAAGCGCCTGGCGCTCCAGCACCTCGGCGAGATCGTCTCGCGCCTGCGCATCGCTCCTCCGCTTTTCCTCAGACACGCGCGGCATGTTCCCAGACGGCCGCATCGGCGCTGGGATTGCTCCGCCTCGGCGCTTGAATGCCGAGCGCCACCCGTATAGCTTTTGTGGTCTATTCGTCCAGATGCCGCGTATGGCTCGGCGCTGAAAAAAGGAGCAACGACTTGAGGCAACGACTTTCTCGTGCGAACCCCGTCAGGGCAACGCTTGCGCTCGCGGTGGGGTTGGCCGCCGCTTTCGCGCTGGTGCCCGCCTTTGCGAGCGCCGCCACCGAACTCGGTCCCGAAAACACGGTCTACATCAAGGCCAACGGCGGTCTGCACTTCGAAGCCCCGAAGACGATCGTCGCCGGCGAAGAACTGAGGGTGCTCAACACGACCAACCCGAAACAGGTCGGTCCGCATACCTTCTCGCTGGTCACCAAGGGATCGATCCCGAAGACGGCGAAGCAGCGGCAGCTCTGCTTCACGCCGCATCACATCTGCAAATCGATCGCCTCCTGGCATGGCGCCAAAGGCGAAGGCGCGCCGAGCGTCAACCCCGCCACGGCCGGGGCAGAAGGTTGGGACGCGCTGGGCAGCCTGACCAAACCGGGCGACTCCTGGTTCACCGGCACGAAGCCGAAAGCCTCGTTCCAGCAGCCGGTGACGGCGGCCGCCGGCACGACGATCTACTTCATGTGCGCCATCCATCCCTGGATGCACGGCTCGATCAAGGTCGTGGCTCCCACGGTCGGGGTTCCAGGGGTTTAGAAGCACGCCTGGCCTTCCGTCAGATTCGCCGCGCCTGGGGCGCCGAGCCTTCCTCGGCGCCCTGGGGGGCGGCGCCCTTGCCACGGCCCTGCCGCTCGGCCTTCGCCCGGCCGGGCTGCTGCGCTCCGGCGGCTCCTCGCCGCGCGTCGGGGCCGAGCCGTTCCAGGCTCGCCTGCCGATTCCGGAGGTGCTCGGCGATGCGCGGCTGACGATCCCGATCCGCGAGGCCGAGGTCCAGATCCTGCCCGGCGCAAAGACGCGGATATGGACCTACGGCGGCGCCTTCCCGGGCCCGACGATCCGCCGGCCCGCCGGCCACCGGACCGAGGTCACCTTCCGCCACGAGCTGCCGCGCTCGGCGGGGGAGCTGACCGTCCACTTGCACGGCGGCCACAACCGCACCCAGTTCGACGGCCAGCCGGGCGGGCTGACGCCGTCCCACGCGCGCTCCTACTACTGCGACATCCCGCTCGGTCTGACGCCGCGGCAGTCGGGCAACGACCTGCTGCTCGAGCCCGGCGGCAAGCGCACCTACGTCTACGACCTGATGGAGGACGGCAGGCCCGAGCGGGCCGCCTTCCAGTGGTACCACGACCATCGCCTCGACCACACCGCCCGCAACGTCTGGCGCGGCCTGGCGGGGATGTGGATCATCGACGACGAGCTCGACGCGAGCCTGCCGCTGCCGCGCGGCGAGCGCGACCTGGCGCTGATGATCGCCGACCGCTCCTTCGACCGCCACAACCAGCTCACCGATCCGTTCACCGACCGGCGTCCGCCCGCCGACGGGATCAGCGCCAGCTCCGTCCTCGTCAACGGCGCCTATATGCCCCACCACCGGGTGAGCGCCCAGCGCTACCGCCTGCGCATCCTCAACGTCTCGCAGTTCCGCTCCTACAATGTCCACCTCTCCAGCGGGGCGCCGCTGATCCAGATCGGCACAGACAGCGGCCTGATGCCGAAGCCGGTGCGGCGCTCAGAGGTGATGCTGGGGCCGGCCGAGCGGGCCGAGCTCGTCGTCGACTTCGCCGCTTCGGCGGGAGAGAGCGTCGAGCTGCGCAGCGGGCCGCGCCACGGCGCCCGCAACCCGGCTGGCGCCCGGGCCTATTCCGGCGCCCTGATGCAGTTCCGGGTCGACTCGCGGCGCCTCCCCGACCGCACCCGGGTGCCGCGGAAGCTGCGCCTGCTGCCGGCCTGGGCGGAGCACGTCTCGCGCACTCCGAAGCGCACCTGGACGATCTCGATCGGCGGCCTCTTCAAGACGACCTGGCTGATCAACGGGAAGACCTTCAACCCGGCCCGCGCCGACGCCCACCCGAAGCTGGGCTCGACCGAGACCTGGGAGATCGTCAACCACACTGACGTCGCTCACATGATGCACATGCACCTGACCGACTGGTACCTGCTCTCTCGCAACGGCAGGCCGCCGCCACCGTGGGAAGACTGCCTCAAGGAGACCTTCTTCGTCTACCCGCGCGAACGCATCCTCGTCGCCGGCCACTTCGCCGACCACCTCGGCAAGTTCGTGATCCACTGCCACATGCTCGACCACGAGGACCACGGCCTGATGACCCAGTACGAGGTCGTGAAATGAGCGCCGGTGCAACGTTTTTTGGTCCTTATGGGACGAAAAAACGTTGCACCCACGTCGTGGGTGCCGGCTACGGCTACGGCCCGATCAGCTCGATGCGGTAGCCGTCGGGGTCGCGGTAGAAGCAGATGCGGTGGCCCTCGGTGCGGTTGCCGGGGCGGTAGGGGGGCTTTTCGGGCTCGACGCCGTCGGCGGCGAGCCGCTCGATCGTGGCGTCCAGGTCGTCGACCGACAGGGCGATGTGGTTGTAGCCGGTGCCGTGCTCGTAGCCGCTGACGCCATGATTGTAGGTGAGCTCGAGGACCGGGTCTTCGCCCGGCAGGCCCATGAAGACGTTGATCGCCTCGTCGCCGATCGGCATCCGCGCGACCTCTTCGAAGCCGAGCTTCTCGTAGAAGGAAACCGAGCGGTCGATCTCGCCGATCCGGTAGCAGGTGTGCAAGAAGCTCGGCATTTGCCGGCAAGGCTACCGACCTGCCTACAATTTGCGGCGAATGGCACGCCGGACGCGACGGCGGAGACGCAGGTCGCATACCTCGAAGTGGAAGAAGGTGACGATCCCGCTGGGGATCTTGCTCGCCGTGGGCTTGGCCGCGGCAGCGGTCGCCGGCAGCTGGGCGGTCAACGTCTACGAGTCGGCGCCGCCGCTCGCCAGCCTCAAACCGGTGCAGAAGGGTCGCTCCTCGGCGATCTACGCAGCCGACGGCAGCCTGATCGGCTTCATCCACTCCGACAACATCCGCCAGCCGGTCTCCTCGCGGGCGCTGCCGCAGAAGCTGCGGGACGCGACGGTCGCGATCGAGGACAAGAACTACTTCAACCACGGCGCGCTCGACCCGGCCGGGATCGCCCGCGCCGCCTGGAAGGACCTGCTCGCCGGCGGCAAGCCGGTGCAGGGGGCCTCGACGATCACCCAGCAGCTGGTCCGCAACCTCTACATCCAGAATCCCGAAGAGACGCTGAAACGAAAGCTGATCGAAGCGCACCTCGCCTACGAGATGGAGGAAGCCCACTCGAAGGAATGGATCCTCACCGCCTACCTCAACACGGCGCCGTACGGGACGGTCGAAGGCGAGACCGCGGTCGGAGCCGAGGCGGCGGCGCAGACCTACTTCGGCAAACCCGCCAAAGAGCTGAACCTGACCGAGTCGGCGCTGATCGCCGGCCTGCCCCAGGCGCCCTCGGAATACAACCCCTTCCTCGATCCACACGCTGCGCTGCACCGCCGCGACGAGGTGCTGGTGGCGATGCACGAACAGGAATACATCACCGGCGACGAATTCCGCGAAGCGATCCACAGCGGCCTCGGGCTCAGCCCCGGCCACAAGTACCGCGTCATCCGCGACCCCTTCCTCTTCGATCTGGTCCAGCAGGAGCTGATCGACAAGTACGGCATCAACACGGTTCGCAACGGCGGGCTCAAGGCTTATACGACGATCAAGCCCGAGTTGCAGGAACGCGCGCAGGAAGCGGTCGACTCGTGCAGCGTCTGCTACTCCGAAGGCGGTCCTGCCGCCGGCCTGGCCTCGGTCGACCCCTCCAACGGGGAGATCGTCGCGCTCGCCTCGACCGAAGGCTACGAAAGCGAAAGCGAATTCAACTACGCCTGGCAGGCGCACCGTCAGCCCGGCTCCTCGTTCAAGACCTACGTGCTGACGACGGCGATCAAGCAGGGCATCGACCCCTACAGCACCTACTACGACGGCACTTCGCCGAAGACGCTTTCCCTGCCCGGCGGCAGCACCTGGACCGTCAACAACGCCGAGCCCGGCGGCGGCACGATGTCGCTCGCCTCGGCGACCTGGGACTCGGTCAACGTCGTCTTCGCTCAGCTCGATCTCGACGTCGGGCCCACGAACGTCACCCAGACCGCGCACGAAATGGGCATCGAAGCGCCGCTGGAATCGGTTCCCGCCGAGGCGATCGGCGGTCTGCGCGTCGGCGTCACGCCGCTCGAACAGGCGGACGGCTACGCGACGCTGGCCAGCGGCGGCATCCACCACGTTCCGACCGCGATCAGCCGGGTCGAGTTCCCCGGCGGCAAGGTCGACGAAACCAACCCCGAATCGGGCGAACGGGTGCTCACCGAGGGGCAGGCTTACGAAGTGACCAAACTGCTCGAGGGCGTGATCACCCAGGGCACCGGCGCCGGCTACACCTACATGGGCTGCGGGGCCGAGGCCGGCAAGACCGGCACCTCGGAGGGCCTCTCCGACGCCTGGTTCGTCGGCTACACGCCGCTCTACTCGACCGCGGTCTGGGTCGGCCACCCGCAGTCGCGCGAAGCGACCGGCTTCGGCGGCCCCACGGCCGGGCCGATCTGGCGTTCCTTCATGGAATCCGCCGTGGCCGGCAACTGCCCCGAATTCCCCGAACCGTCCACCCTGCCCGAACTCGCCGCGCTGAACGGCGGATACACCTCCGGATCCTCCCCATCGGGGTCCTCGAGCGAAGGCGAATTCGAAGAAGAAGAAGAAGAAACGACGGAAACGCCTTCGAAGCAGGGGAAAGGCGGAAGCCATGAAGCGGCGCCGGAAGCCGAAGCCGCCCCCGAACCGGAAGCGGCGCCCGAACCGGAAGCGGCGCCCGAAGCCACGCCGCCACCGCCTCCCGTCGGCGTCGGCGGCGGCGTCGCCAGCCCTCACTGATCGCGACTTCGAGCGCGCGTTTCCTCGCTGCTCTTCTGGGTCGTGCTCTCGGTACGTTCTCGCCGTGCCGCCGCCCAGTCGCCAGCCGAGCCTTGGTGAGATCGCACGGGAGTGGGGGAGGATCGGCTGCGTCGGCTTCGGCGGCCCGCCCGCCCACATAACGCTCCTGCGCGAGCTCTGCGTCGGGCGGCGCGGCTGGATGACCGCGCACGAGTTCGAGGACGCGATCGCCGCCTGCAACCTGCTCCCCGGCCCGGCCTCGACCCAGCTGGCGATCTTCTGCGCCTGGCGGGCGGGGGGAAGGCGGGGAGCGTTGCTCGGCGGTCTCGGCTTCATCGCGCCGGGCCTGCTGGCGATCCTCGGCCTCTCGGTCCTCTTCCTGGCCGGCTCGCCGCCGGTCTGGGTTCGCGGCGCAGGCGCGGGCGCGGGGGCCGCGGTGGCGGCCGTCGCCGTGCGGGCCGGCGCCGGCCTGGTCCCGTCGAGCTGGGCTCGGGCTCCGGCGCACACCCGCTGGGTCGCCTACGCGGTGCTCGGTGGCCTTGCCGCGGCGCTGCTTGGCGCATGGCTGGTCCTCATCCTGGTCGCCTGCGGCCTCCTCGAGGCGCTGCTGCGCCGGCAGGGCAGGCGCGGCAACGCGCTCTCGCTGAACCCGATGCCGCTCCTAGCAGTCGCGGCTGCCGGCAGCGGCGGCCTGATCGCCCTCGCCTGGACGGCACTGAAGGTCGGCGCCCTCTCCTACGGCGGCGGCTTCGTGATCGTCCCGCTGATGCAGGGCGACGCCGTCCATCGCTACCACTGGATGACCGACCCCCAGTTCCTCAACGCGGTGGCCCTGGGCCAGGTCACCCCCGGCCCGGTGACGCACACGGTCGCGGTGGTCGGCTACGCGGCCGCCGGAATCGGCGGCGCGCTGCTGGCGGCCACGGTCGCCTTCCTTCCCTCCTTCGCCTTCGTCCTGCTCGGCGCTCGCCATTTCGACCGGCTGCGTCGCGCCCCCGCCGTCCTCGCCTTCCTCGACGGCGCCGGCCCGGCGGCGATCGGCGCGATCGTCGGCTCGGCCGTTCCGCTGGCCCTGGCCCTGACCGAGCCCTGGCAGGCGGCGGTGCTCGCCGCCGCAGCGCTCGCCCTGCTCGTCGCCCGTCAGGGCGTCGTCCCGGTTCTGCTGGCCGCGGGCGCGATCGGGGCAGTGGTTGGCCTGCTTGGCGCCGGGCTGCCAGGCAGTTGAGCCCCTTCGGGAGATCGAGTGCTTCTGGCTAATCCCGAAGCAGCTCCGGGAGGTCGTGGATGATCTGTTCGGGGCGGAAGTTCGATGGGTAGATCGTGGTCAGCCGGCCGCTGGCGCCGATGCCGTAGATCAGCGCCGAGTGGGCGACGAATTCCGGGTTGACCGAGTCGGGCGTCGAGCCCACGTTCCAGGCCTTCCAGACTGGGCCGAGCTGGTTCGCGTTGCCGATCAGGTACTTCATCCTGCCGGCCATCTCGTGCTCCTCGAGGAACTGGGCGACCGCCTGGCGGGTGTCGTGGTGGGGGTCGACCGAGATCGCGACGATCCGCAGCTGCCTGCTGCGGGCCGGGCCGAGCTTTTCGAGCGTGTCGTGCAGCTCGGCGGTCATCAGCGGGCAGACGTCCGGACAGCGCGTGTAGAGGAAGGTGACGAAGACGGCCTTGCCGCGGTAGGCGGCGAGGTTGACTCGTTCGCCGAGGTAGTTGCGCAGGCCGCCGACCGGGGGCGCCGGCTTGCGCGGCGAGAGCAGCTGGCCGTCGAAGCCGGTCACCGATTCGCTGTGGACGTTGCCGGGGAGCGAGGAGGAGGAGTGGTTGGCGATGAGCAGCACCGTCACGGCGGCGAGCGCCACCGCGATCGCGATCAGCGGGAAGAGCCGGGAAAAGGAAACCCCTTTGGACCCCTTCATCTCTACGCCGTCCTTCGCGAGCGGATCAGGGCGGCGCCACCGGCGATCAGGCCGAGCGCGCCGAGAATCAGCGCGGCGATGCCGAGGCCCTCGCTGGCGCTGGCGCTCGAGCTGGAGCTCGCCTCTCCTTCTTCCGACGGTTCGGAGGAGGGGCTGGGCGGTGCGGTCTCGCTGCCGGCTGCGTCCTGCAGGACCCCTCCGGCCGCCGTCACGTCGATCTGGGGCGCTGGGGTTTCGGAGCTGGGCGAGCCGATCCAGCGGATGACTTCGCCGTTGTCGTAGTACTGGAGGACCTTGAAGACCAGCGCTTCTCCCGCCTTGCCGGGGATCTCGGTCGAGATCGGGAAGTCGAGGAACTGACCCGGCGGGATCAGGCCCTGCTTGCCGTGCCCGGTCCAGATGATCTCGCGCACCTGTTCGGTGACTTCGCCGTCGCCGGTCTGGACCGGCTTGGCGAGCTTGCTGGTCAGCACCTTGGAGGTCCAGCCCGGCATGTATTCGGTCGAGATGTCGAGGAAGCCCGGCGGCACCTGCACGGCGAGCTTGATCGTGTTGGCCTTTTCCATCTCGTTTGGCAGCCGGATGCCGAGCGTGGCGAAGGAGCCGGTGGGCACCTCGTTGGGATGGACGCTGACATGAGCCTGGGCGGCCGGCGCGAGCAGCGCCAAGGCCGCCACGATGGCGAGGGCAATTCGTCGCATCTATGGTGCTCCTTTCTTAGATGGTGCCATCAGTGGATTGGCACTTCGATCGTCTTCGCGTACTCGTCGAAGGCCGACACCCGGACGGTGATCGCGATCCGCCATGTCCCGCTTGCGTTCAGCAGGGCATCGGGGATCGTGTAGTGACCGGGGCCGGCGAGCTGCGGTTCCAGCGGCAGGGCGATGTTCTTTTCGGGCAGCGAGGCGCTCGCCTGGAGCTGCTTGACCTTGGCGAACGGGGCGCCGCTCCTGGAGTCGAAGAGGTAGATATGGATCTGATTGGCGCCGACCCTGGCCGGTTCGACGCTCATCTCCAGCTGGATCGGGCCGAAGGTGCTTTCGACCGAGACGGGGCCGGACTGGGCGGTGATCGGCGGCGCGTAGCTGGCCAGCGCCGCGGTGACGCCGAGCACGACGACCAGCAGCGCCACCTCGGCGCGCAGCGCGCGGCGCAGCAACACGCCCGCCCGTCCCGGCGGTTCGCCGCCGGCCGCAATCCGGTTCAAGCGGGGAACCGAATTGCGACGGTTGTAGGCGCCGATCCCGATCAAGACCATCAGCAGGACGAACTTGATCAGCACGGCCCGGCCGTAGCCGGTTTCGATCAGGGCGTCGAGGCGGCGGACGTAGACATAGGCCTGGATCAGGCCAGTGAGCAGGATCGCCCCGACCGCGAACAGCGCCACCTGGGAAAAGCGCGAGAGCGCTGCGGCAAGCAGCCGACCCCGGTCGCCTGGCTCGAGCTCCCGCGTGCCCCGCGGCGCGGCGAAGAGCAGCGCCGCCAGGCCGCCGAGCCAGACCGCCATCGCGGTGACGTGGACGACGTTGACCGGGAAGTCGAGCAGGACGGGGGACTGTGTGCTGCCGTGCCCGGCCAGCGCCGGCGTCAAGACGAGGTAGGCGAGCGGCGCGGCGAGGAGCAGGGTTCGGCCCCAGCCAAACGAGCGGCCGGTGGCGGGCCGCAGCAAGACGGCGGCCAGCAGTCCGAAGGCGATCCAGGCCAGCGCCGCCAGCCCCCAGATCGTGCCGAATTTGGTTTCCAGCGTCTCGCGGACGATCGTCTCCTTGAGCGCCGAGAAGCCGGAGACGCCGGCCGCCTCGGCGCCCTCCAGGACGACCCCGGCAGCGGCGCCGATCGCGCCGAGGATCGCGGCGAGGAGCGCGATCGCGCGCAGCCGCCCCGCGAAGCCCCGCGAAGCCCGCAGCCAACCCTCGCCCTCGCCTCCGACGCGCGCCAGCGCCGGCAGCCAGGCGAGCAAGAGGAAGGCAAGGCCTCCGACGGCGAGCGCGATCGCCGCGTATTGAAGCCCGCGGGCGAGGCCGAAGGCGGTCTCGGTGACGGGGCCGCTGCCGGAGCCGGCGGTCAGCTGGGACACGGTCTCCTTCGGCGCCTTGCCCGCTTTGCCGATCGAGAAGACGAAGCCGCTGGAGACGATGTGGCCGTCGGCGGAGATCACCCGGTAGGTCGCGGTGTAGCTGCCGTCGGGCAGGCCGGGCTCGAGGTGGACGCCGAGCCTCGGTCCTTCGCCGTTGGGGTGGAAAGCGTCGCCTTCGTCGACTCGCGAGCCGTCGGCGTCGTAGACGCGCACCGCGCCGAAGTTGCCCTCGACGGGCTCGTCGAAGCGGAAGATGACCGCCGGGGGCTCATGCTTGACGACGGCGCCGCGCTCGGGCACGGTGCCCTCGAGCTGGGCATGCGCGAGCGCGCCGGTCGGCGCCAGCAGCGCCAGCGTCAGCGCTGCGGCGATTGCCAACCCCGCCCGGCGCACCGCTACCAGGCCTCCTTGCCGGGCTCTTCGTCGGCCGCCGGCTCGTCCTCGCCGGCCTCGCGTCGCCTGCGCGCGAGCAGCACCAGCGCGCCGCCGCCGAGGACGATGACGATCCCGGCGAGGATGAAGGGCAGCTTCGAGGTGTTGGCGCCGCCGACCCAGTACAGGGTGCCGTCGATCGCCCCCTTGCGACCGTCGATCCGCAGCGGGATCGTGTAATCGAAGATCTTCGTCTTGCGGCTCGCGTCGGTCACCTGCGGCGGGGTCGCGGTCGAGCCGTAGTGCATCCGATGGTCGTGCCAGAGGAAGGTGCCCGAGTCGTCGACCGTCTTCCACTTCGGCGGCGCCTTGGGGTTCGCGCTCGCCGGCACCTGGGTGGTCGGGAAGCGGGTGTCGTTGAGGAAGTAGGCCGGCGAGCGTTCGTTGACCTGCACCGTGCCGTCTTTGAGCACCCGCGCATAGGGCTCGCCCTCGTAGCCGTCGATCACCACTTCGTGGCCGTGCTGGTCGAGCAGCTGCATGTAGCTGTCGTAGCTGAGCACTTCGAAGCTGACGCCGGGCACCTGCGGCGTCACCCGATCGATCACCGAGCGGTAATCGGGGTTGCCTTCGTGGGCCAGGGCGGGGCTGGCGGAGAGGCCGATCAGCAATGCGGTCGTGGCGGCAAGCGCCGCCCAGTGCTTTCGCACGGAATGTCCTTTCGAGTCGCGCGCAGGGCGACCGAAGGTGAACCCCGGTGCCGGCGCTAGGTCTGCGGAAGGAGGCGCGCGGGCGGTGGGCGCTCGGCCAGCGAGAGGGCGATCAGGCGCGCGCCGCGCGGAAGCCAGACGGCGGGAGGCCGGGGGGTCGGGGCCCGGGCGGCAGTCCGGTTACGCCGTCCGGGCTGCTTTGTGGCGAGCTTGGCGATCAACGTCTCCCCGACGTAGTGGCCGGCGATCAGCGGCGCGATGACCAGGAGCGCCGGCGCCAGGAAGAGCAGCACGTCGGTGGAGCCGGCGAAGGCGAGCGCAAGGGCCCAGCAGACAGTGATCCCCAGAGCAACGCCTGCTGTCAGACGACTGACCAATCGCATCGGCAGACGATGGTAGCCGAACTCGTCCGACAGCTTTTCGACCTTGCTGATCGACATTGTGCTAGGTTGCCGGGCCAGCTTTTAGAACTAAGTTAGTCAGAAAAGTAAGTCAGTCGACATAGGAAGGAACTGTTTAATGCGGAACGCTCGCAAGGTAACCCGGCGGCGAGGCGTTAACGCGGCCCCCGTGGCCGCGCTTTTCGCGCTGCTGATCGCAGTTGTAGTGGCTGGATGTGGAAGCAGCTCCAACTCGAGCTCAAGTTCCTCCGAAGGGGGCAAGCTCGACGTGGTCGGCTACTCGACCCCCGAATCCGTCTACCAGGAAGACCTCGAGCCTGCGTTCGAAAAAACCTCGACGGGCAAGGGCGTCAGCTTCAGCAACTCGTTCGGCGCCTCCGGCGACCAGAGCCGCGCCGTCGTGGCCGGCCAGCCGGCTTCCGTCGTCCACTTCTCTCAGGCCGGTGACATCGAACGGCTGGTCGAAGAAGGCGAACTCGTCTCCAAAGACTGGGAAAAGCAGCCCTACGGCGGCATCGCCACCGACTCCGTCGTGGTCCTCGTGGTCCGCAAGGGCAACCCGAAGGGGGTCCACTCCTTCGACGACCTGCAGAGCAAGGACGTCGGCATCGTCACGCCGAACCCGTTCAGCTCCGGCTCGGCCCGCTGGAACATCATGGCCGTCTACGGCACGGCGATCAACGAGGGCAAGTCGCCTGAGCAGGCGCTCGAAGCAGTCAAGACGGTGCTCGAAAAGACCAAGGCGCAGCCGGGCAGTGGCGGCGACGCGCTTGCCGCCTTCACCCAGGGCGAGGGCGACGTGCTGCTCAGCTACGAGAACGAGGCGATCAAGGCCGAAAAGGAAGGCGAAGAAGTCGAATACATCGTCCCCTCCTCGACGATCCAGATCGAAACCCCGATCGCGGTCACCGAAAGCGCCCCGGAGCCGGCGGCGGAAGATTTCCTCGAGTTCCTCTGGTCGAACGAAGGTCAAAAGATCTGGGCAGAGAACGGCTACCGCCCGGTCAATCCGAAGCTGGTCGACGCGAAGCAGTTCCCGACCCCGAAGGACCTCTTCAAGATCAGCCAGTTCGGCGGCTGGGGCAAGGTCAACGAAGAATTCTTCGACTCCGAAACCGGTTCGGTGGCGAAGATCGAGAGCGAACTCGGAGTGTCCACCTCGGGCTGACCGATGGAGGCGCACTCGGCTACAGCATCAGCACCCCGGGCGGGCCTGCGCCTGCCCGGGGTCGGCGCCGGCCTCGGCCGGGGGACGGTCGTGCTCTATCTGAGCCTGATCGTCCTGCTGCCGCTGGCCGCGGTCGTCAGCCAGTCGCTGGAAGGCGGGATCAGCACCTTCTGGGAAGCGGTCACCTCGCCGCTGGCTGTTTCGTCACTGAAGCTGACCGTGATCTGCTCGCTGATCGTGGTCGTGATCAACGCGATCTTCGGCACGATCATCGCCTGGATCCTGGTTCGCGATGAATTCCCCGGCAAGGCAGCCGTCAATGCGGTGATCGACTTGCCGTTTGCCCTGCCGACGATCGTCGCCAGCCTCACCCTGTTGGCCCTCTACGGCAACGACAGCCCGGTCGGCATCCATCTCGCCGCAACCCGCGCAGCGGTCGTCGTCGCCCTCCTCTTCGTCACCCTTCCCTTCGTCGTCAGGGCGGTGCAGCCGCTGCTGCTCGAGATGGACCGCGAGATGGAGGCGGCGGCTGCGTCGCTCGGGGCCGGCGGCTTGACGATCTTCCGCCGCATCATCTTCCCCAACCTGCTGCCCGGCCTCGCCGCCGGCGTCGCGCTCGCTTTCGCCCGCGCGCTTGGCGAGTTCGGCTCGGTCCTGCTCTTCGCCGGCGGGCTGCCGCAGACCATGGTCTCCTCGATCTTCATCCGTCAGCAGATCGAGTCCGGCAACA
The DNA here is from genome assembly GCA_036496625.1 of Solirubrobacterales bacterium. Lineage (GTDB taxonomy): Bacteria > Actinomycetota > Thermoleophilia > Solirubrobacterales > 70-9 > VRUE01. The sequence continues at coordinate 278,199 of DASXKW010000006.1, forward strand.
ACGTCGGCGCCTCAGCCGTCTCCGTTGTCCTCCTCGCCGCTTCGCTGCTGCTGCTCGCGGCGGTGACCTTGATCCAGCGTTGGGGCAACCGCCACGAAAGAAGCAGCAGCGGCCTGACCGTGATGCCGATGAGCGGCGAGGACTTCACCGTGAAGAAGGACCCTGATGAGGGCCACTAATTCCAACACCAGCCGCTGGGGGCTTCGGGTGCTCGGGCTCGGCTACCTGACGCTGCTTCTGCTGGCGCCGCTGGTGATGATCTTCTACAAGACCTTCGAGCACGGGCTGGCGCCGCCGATCGACGCGATTACCTCGCCCGACGGCCTGCACGCGCTGAAGCTGACCCTGCTCACGGTTGCGATCGCGGTTCCGCTCAACACGGTCTTCGGGATCGGCTGCGCGCTGCTCCTGGTTCGCCACAAATGGAAGGGGAATGCGGTGATCGACGCGATCATCAACCTCCCCTTCGCGATCTCACCGATCGTGATCGGCCTTTCCCTCTTCCTTCTCTACGGGACCGATGGCTGGCTTGGCCCAACGCTCGCTGAAGCCGGGATCAAGGTGCTCTTCTCGGTGCCGGGAATCGTCCTCGCCTGCGTCTTCGTCTCACTGCCCTTCGTGGTCCGCGAGACGGTGCCGGTGCTGCAGGAGATCGGCACCGATCAGGAGCAGGCCGCCTCGACCCTCGGCGCCAACGCCTGGCAGACCTTCTGGCGCATCACCCTGCCGGCGATCCGCTGGGGCGTCGCCTACGGGGTCGTGCTGACCACCGCACGCGTGCTCGGCGAGTTCGGCGCGGTGACGATCGTCTCCGGCTCGATTTCGGGGCAGACGCAGACGCTGCCCCTATTCGTCGAGAAGCAGTTCGAGAATTTCAACTTTCCAGGCGCCTATGGCGCCTCGGTGGTGCTCGCATTCCTGGCCCTCTCCACCCTTCTGGCAATGAACCTGCTCAAGAGAAAGGAGGACGCCTGATGGGAATCACAGTCGAGGGAGCATCGAAGCGCTTCGGTGACTTTCAGGCGCTTCAAGACGTATCGATCCACGTCCCGGATGGATCGCTGACCGCCCTGCTCGGGCCGAGCGGCAGCGGCAAGTCAACCCTGCTGCGGGCGATCGCCGGGCTCGAGGCGCTCGACGGCGGGCGTGTCCTGATCGACGACGAGGACGTCTCCAGCAAGCCGGTGCAAAAGCGCGAGGTGGGCTTCGTCTTCCAGCATTACGCCGCCTTCAAGCACATGACGGTCTACGAGAACGTCGGCTTCGGGTTGAAGATCCGCAAGTGGCGCAAGCCGCAGATCGAGGAGCGGGTGCACGAGCTGCTGCGCTTGGTCCAGCTCGACGGGTTGGCGGGTCGCTACCCGTCCCAGCTCTCCGGCGGCCAGCGCCAGCGCATGGCCCTGGCCCGGGCGCTTGCCGTCCAGCCCCAGGTGCTGCTGCTCGACGAGCCCTTCGGGGCGCTCGACGCCAAGGTGCGCAAGGACCTGCGCGCCTGGCTGCGCAATCTCCACGACGAGATGCACGTGACGACGATCTTCGTCACCCACGACCAGGAGGAGGCGATGGACGTCGCCGGCCAGCTGGTCGTGATGAACGAAGGCCGGGTCGAGCAGTCGGGCAGCGCCGACGACCTCTACGACCAGCCGGCCAACGAGTTCGTGATGAGCTTCGTCGGCGAGGTCAACCGGCTCGGGGCGCACTTCGTAAGGCCGCACGACATGGACGTCCTGCTCGACCCCGATGAGCGCACCGAGGAGGCGCTGGTGCAGCGCATCGTCGCCCTCGGCTTCGAGATCCGGGTCGAGTTCGTGCTCGCTGACGGCACCGAGGTATGGGCGCAGCTGACCCGCGCCGAGCTGCAGAAGCTGGAGCTGCGCGAGGGGCAGATCGTCTACCTGCGGCCCGGCCAGCTGAAGAGCTTCAGCGGTGATGTCCCGCCGTCCGACGGCCACGGGGCCTCGACTCCCCGTGGCTCACAGGACGGCGGTGACGCAGAGGTATCTGCAGCCGTCTGAGGAGGCGAGGGGCGGGGTGCGCTTTGCCGGGTGGCGCCCCGCCCCAATTCGCCGTCCTGGAAGGGTCTCACTTTTTTTGATGCTAATCTTGAGTTAGATGGTCAATAAACCCAAGAAAGGAGACCCAGTGAGCGGCCCACCCCCCCACACAACGTTCGTCTCGCGCGGCAGGCTGAACGGCGTTCTTCGCCAGCGACCCTCAGGAGGGGGGCCGGTAGAAGCCGGCGCAACCCAGCCCGGGCGCGAGCAGAGCAGCGTCGACGAGCTCGACACCCAGGCGTTCGAAGCTCTCTACTACCGGGCTCGCCTGATCCTCGGCGAGCCCCTCCAGCGCCCCGGCCGCTTCCAGATCCGCGGCCACTGATCGGCCGACCGCGCCGGAGCAACTCCGGCGCGGTCGGCCGATCGTCGATGGGCCGAAAACCGGTCTATGTCATCGGAAATCGGCCCATCGACCCTCTCGAGGGGGCTTATTTTGTCGCTGTGGTTGGGACTGCTTCTGGGCGTTGGGGGTAGGCCTGGACCGCGAGGCTCCAGCTCTTCAGCGTGAAGACCACGTTTTTGGCGCCGGCGTACTGGATCGCGACGGTGTGGCCGCCCTTGCCGAGGACGGTGGTCTGCATCACCGTGTTGACGATCGCCGCGGGACTCGGCGAGGACGCGGTCGCCTGGGCAAAGTTGATTTTGCCCGTCGTCTGGCCATCGATCAGGATCTGGATCGGGCAGGCGAGTTCGACCGTCGGTTTGGCCGACGTGCAGGTCACCGAGCCTGAGAAGGTGACCACTGCCGAGCCGGTGCCGGGCATGCCGAACGAGGTGTAGGCGGTCGGCAGCGATACCGGCGCCGTCGCTTCGCTGGACCAGGGGGCGGTGCCGGCCGCGATCGCCGCCACGGGCGAGAGTGGGGCGCTGGCTTTTGCCACGAAGGTGTTTGTGGCCGCTTTTTTCTTCAGGTAGAGCGTCGACGCTTTCTTGTTGGAGACATAGACGCGCGATGCCGCCTTCTTGGTGATGAAGGAACCGGCCTTCGGGGAGCCGGCTTTCGACGAGCCGGCGAACGACGGCGTCACCGCGATCGCCGCGGCGAGCACCGCTGCCAGCGCGACCACGATCGTGGCGCGAGGCGTGGACAGTCTTCTTCTGAGCAATGGAACCTCCGTATTCGGGGCCGCCGGGTTGGCCTTTCTTAGTAAAGAGGTCAATAAAGTACAGAACATGGTAGGGTCATGTCGAGTTAGCCAATCAAGAAACTTCAGTACCCGGCAGGAAAGGAAGCAAGTCGAGATGAGAATCAAGTCCCTAGCCATATCGGCGGTCGCCCTGGTGGCGCTTGCCGTGCCGGCTTCTGCCGGCGCCGTGACCCTGATCGGGTCCGGCTCCGTCGCCGCCCAGCCAGTCCTGGAAGCGCTCTTCAAGACCTACACCAAGACGGTCAACCACAAGGTGCACTTCGTCTACACCGCCGACGGGGGGAATGCCGGAATCAAGGACGTCCAGAACGGCGTCAGCCAGTTCGCCGGCCAGGCCCGCACGCCGCTGCCCAGCGATGCCGGCACGACCTACATCAAGTTCTACCTCGACGGGCTTTGCATGGACGTCAACCCGGCGAACAAACTCACCAACATCAGCATCCAGCAGACCCACGACATCTACCGGGGGCTGCTGACCAACTGGAGTCAGGTCTCCGGCTCGGGCCTGGCGACGACGATCGACCCGGTCGGCCGCGATACCAATGGAGGGACCTACAACTTCTTCCTGCAGGCGGTGCTCAACAACGAACTGCCCGCCTCGAACGTCAATGCGCTGACCGCAGATGGCCTCGTCGTCAACGCTGTCAAGCAGGATCCGAACGCGATCGGCTACGACGGACTTGCCTGGCAGGGCAAGGGCCAGAAGGCGCTGAAAGTGGAAGGCGTCCCCTGCCAAGGCAACAAGATCAGCGTCGAACCGCTCAAGTACCCGCTATCGCGCTACATCTTCATCGTCCTGCCGGGCGATGGCAGCACCAGCTCTCCGGCGCTGCAGAAATTCATCGACTGGGCGCGTCGCGATCCGGTTGCCGGGGAAGTGATCTCCAAGGCCGGCGGCGTTCCCGCCTTCAACAAGAAGCCCAAGAAGAAGTAATGGAGGAGGAGCACCTCCCCGAGTACGGCCCCAAGTGGTCGGACCAGCGCGCCGGGCGATTGCTCGGCGCGCTGGTCTGTGGCGTCGTCGGCCTGCTGCTGGCGATGATCGTCACCGTCTTCGTCCGCGCCTGGCCCTCGTTCGCCCACAACGGCCTGGCCTGGTTCGGGGCGGGGGGGAGCGTCGAAGAACAGCTCAACCAGATCTATCTCTCCGGCCTCAGCGGCGCCCACTACGTCTACACGTTCCATGCCTGGCAGCTGATCTGGAGCACGCTGCTGATCACCGGCGGCGCGGTCCTGATCGCGCTCTTCTGCGCGCTCTTCATCTCCGTCTTCATCGTCGAGTTCGCGCCGGAGTGGATGCGCAACATCCTGCAGCCTGTGGTCCGCTTCCTTGCCAGCGTTCCCTCGGTGATCTACGGCCTGCTCGGGGTGGTGGTCATCGTCCCCTTCATCGGCAACCACCTGGTCAGCGAGTCCGAGAAGGCCTCGGTCGCCGGGGTGATCTCGCTCAGCGGCTACAGCCTGATGGCGGCGGTGCTGATCCTCACCGTGATGATCGCGCCTCTGATGGTCTCGATCTTCTCCGATGGGCTGCGGGCGGTGCGCCCCGGCTGGCTCGAGGGCTCGCTGGCGCTCGGCGTCAACCGCTGGCGCACGACCTGGAAGATCGCCGTGCGCACCGCCCGCCCGGCGATCGTCGCCGGCACGGTGCTGGCGGTGGCGCGGGCGATCGGCGAGGCGGTGATGCTGGCGATGGTCTCCGGCTCGGTCGCCTTCGCCCCCAACCCTGCCGACGGCCTGATCTTCGCCTACGAGCCCTCGCGGCCGCTGGCGCCGACGATCGTCAAGAACATCGACTCGCTGGGCTCGCCGCCGGCCAACGCGACGCTGTTCGCGATCGCCGCGGTGCTGCTCTTCTCGGCGGCCTTCTTCTCCCTTACCGGCTGGGTGGCGCGGCGGGCGATGCGCAAATACGGGGCAACGGCCTGATGGAGTCCTCCGTCGCAACTCCGCCGGGCGCCGGCCGCCCGCCGCGCATGGGCCCGCCGAAATCCGGCGTGGACGCGGTCGAGGGCAGCGCCGCCTGGCGGCTCTCGGACCGAATCGGCTTGGCGATCTGCTGGGCGCTGGGGCTGCTCTTCTGCGCGATCGCCGCGACGATCGCCGTCTATCTGATGATCCAGGGGCTCAAGTACCTGAAGCCCTCGATGCTCGTCACCCCAGCCACGGCGGGATTCAGCCAGAGCCAATCCGGCGGTTTCTCCGACGCGCTCTTCGGGACCCTGATCGTCGCCGTGATGGGCATCTCGATCGCCCTCCCGGGGGGAGTCGGCATCGCGGTCTGGCTGGTCGAGTACGGCCGCCCGGCAGCGCTCGCGCGGATCACCGAATCGACGATCGAGGCGATCGCCGGCATCCCCTCGATCGTGCTCGCCCTCTTCGGCACGGTGATCTTCTCGAGCACGGCGCTCGGGTTCTTGAGCCGCACCTCCGAAGGCGTCGTCTTCGGCCGCTCCTTCTTCGCCGCCGGGGCGATGCTCTCCCTGGTCGCCCTGCCGCTGATCGTCGCCAGCACCCGCGAGGGGCTGAGCGCGATCCCCCAGCACGTCCGCGAGGCCTCCTACGCGGTCGGCAAGACGAAGATCGCGACGACGCGACGGATCCTGCTGCCGGCTGCGCGCCCTCAGGTGGCGACGGGGGCGGTGCTCGGCATCGGTCGGATCATCGGCGACACGGCGATCATCGTCGTCCTGCTCGGCGCCACCCAGAACTTCGCTCCGGTCGGCAGCGCCTTCCCGATCAACTACCTGCGGGGGGCCGGGACGACGCTGACCAACTTCGTCTACGAGGCGTCTCCCACCGGCAACCTCAACCAGCCCCAGAAGGCCTACGCGGCGGCCTTCGTACTGCTGTTGATGGTGCTTGCCCTCAATGCGGCTGCCGACGTCATCCACCGCCGCGCCAGAAAGGCAGGGACATGGAGTTCGTAACCCCCGACGTGTCTGAGCTTAGGGGGCGTATAGACCCCGTTAGCTCAGACACCCCCGTATTGCCGCCGCCAATTCGGCGCCTGGAGACCGGGGACCCGGCAGCCGCGACGCAGGTGGCTCCGCCCGTGGGGACCCCCAACGGCAACGGCGTCGCCGCACCGGCAGGCTTCACCGCGGCGCGGCGCTCGATCAGCGCTCCGCAGTTCTCGATCCGCCGCATGGAGATCGACGACGTCTCGGTCTCCTACTCCGACCGCGAAGCGGTCAAGTCGGTCTCGCTGCCGGTCCGCCAGGGCGAGGTTCTGGCGATGATCGGTCCCTCTGGCTGCGGCAAGACGACGCTGTTGCGCTCGCTCAACCGGCTCACCGAGCTGACCCGGATGGCGACGCTGCGCGGCCGCATCCTGCTCGACGACGTCGACATCACGCTGATCGAGCCGACCTCGCTGCGGCGCCGGGTGACGATGGTCTTCCAGCAGCCCAACCCGTTCCCGATGAGCGTCTTCGACAACATCGCCTACGTGCTGCGCGAGCAGGGCTCGCGCCGGCAGCGCAAGAAGGCGCTGGAGCCGAAGGTGCACAGCGCGCTCGACCGCGCCGGCCTCTTCGAGGAGGTCAAGGACAACCTCGACCATCCGGCGCTGAAGCTCTCCGGCGGCCAGCAGCAGCGGCTCTGCATCGCCCGGGCGCTGGCGGCGGAGCCGGAGGTGCTGCTGCTCGACGAGCCCTGCTCGGCGCTGGACCCGCAGTCGACCCAGGTGATCGAGGACCTGATCGTGAAGCTGCGCGACGACGTCGCCGTCGTGATCGTCACCCACAACCTGCAGCAGGCCTACCGGATCGCCGACCACGTCGCCTTCATGTACCTGGGCGAGCTGGTCGAGTACAGCAGCGCGACGGCCCTCTTCGGCTCGCCCCGCGAGCAGCGGACCAAGGAGTACGTGAGCGGTGCGTTCGGCTAGCCGCCCCATATTGCTCGCGGTCTGCGGCCTGCTGCTGGTCGGAGCGCTGTCGGGCTGCACGACGACGCAGGAAACCGCGGCGCTCAAGCAGGCCCAGTCCAAACGCATCCTGGAGAGGCGCGAACAGAGGCGCCATCACCGCAAGGCAGATCAGAAGAGGAGCCACAAGGAATGACGGCCCAGAGCCAATACGAGCCCTGCGAGGAGTGCGGCGCGCCGCTCGACCCCCAGCAGCGCTACTGCGTCAACTGCGCGGCGCGGCGCGGCAACGGGGCCAACCCGTCCTCGCGCTACTTCGCGGCGATGAGCCAGCGCGCTCGCCGCCCGGCAATGCGTCCATCGGCTGTCAAGGCGAGCTCGGGCAGCCGTGCAGCTGCCGTCGCCTTCTTCGCGCTGCTGCCGATCGCGGTCGCGATCGGGGTCGTCGTCGGCCGCAGCGGCGACAGCGGCGAAAACCAGGCCCTGCTGGAAGCGCTGCATCGCCAGGAAACGGCGGTGGCCAGCACCCCCGCCGGCGCCACGACCGCCGCGTCGAGCACTGGCAAAAAGGCGAAAGCGAAGAAGGCGGCGGCGAAGGCAAGCAAAGCCGGCGGCAAGGTGGTTGCGCACACCAGCAATGGAACCGTCCACCAGGTGACCGGCTTCAAAGCGACCAAACAGCAGACCGAAGAAGACACCCACCTGGTCGAATCGAACCCCGAACAGACGGGCCAGAACTACATCAAGGCGCAGCAGAACCTGCCCGACGTGATCGTGGTCGGCGGCGAAGCCGGCTCGGCTCCGGCGGAATCGACCGGGAACGGACAGCCATGAGCCAAGATCTGATCGTCCAGCGGGACCGGCTGCTGGAGAAGTTCACGATCATGCAGGCCGACCTCGGCGGCGCCTTCTACGAGATGGCGATCCGCGACCACGTGCGGATGGACGTGCTGACCCGCAAGGCGGCCGAGCTGCAGCGGGTCGACGCCGAGCTGCTCTCGGTCGAGCGGATGCTGGAGCTGGAACGCTCCGACGCCGCCGGACTGTGTCCCAGCTGCGGCTCGCCCTATGGCCACGCGGTGCGCTTCTGCAACCAGTGCGGACAGTCGCTGGTCGTCACGGGGGCGACGACGTGAAGGCGGCGATCTCCGGGCCGTTGCGGCGCGCGATGGCCGCTGCCGCCACGCTCACCGGCGGGCGCTTCGGGCTGCTGGTCGCCTCCTCGGTCGTTGCGACATCGGCGATCGTCGCCAGCGCGATGACCGGCACCGGCGACAGCGGCGCCCTGGCGGCGCTGCTCGGTCGCAGCCTCGCTTCCGACAACACTCCGGTCGCGACCGCGCCGGCTCCCGGTCATTCGTCTCCCGGGCCCGGCTCATCCGCTCCTGGCGCGGGTAGTTCAGCGTCGTCGGCCGGCGGGTCGCCCGCCGCTCCGGTGCCTGCCCCGGCACCCGCGGCGAGCGGCCCGGTGAGCCAACCGGCAGCGAAGGAACCCGCCCCGACGCCGCCCGCCCCGACGGTCGAAGCGGGCCCGGTCAAGCACGTCTTCGTGATCTCGCTGGCCAGCCCGGGCTACGAACAGTCGCTCGGCGCTCAGTCGCAGATGCCCTATCTCTCGACGACCTTGCGTCCCCAGGGCGAGCTGCTGAGCAATTACTCGCTGCTCGGCGAAGCCGGTCTCCCAAACCGGATCGCCGCGCTCAGTGGCCAGCCGCCGAATGCCTCGACCAGTGCCGGCTGTCCGACCTACGCAGCGTTTTCCCCCGCGGCCAAAGTGGAGGCGAACGGCGTCGTCCAGGGCGCCGGTTGCATCTACCCGGTCGAAACTCTGACCTTCGCCGACCAGCTCGGCAGCAGCCGCTTGACCTGGCGCGCTTACGTCGACGACATGGTCGACTCGACCGGCAGCCCGCAGAACTGCGTCCATCCCAGTGGCGAAGAAGCCGAAGCGGACGTGCCCGGCGGATACTCGGCGACCCAGAACCCGTTCGTCTACTTTCATTCCCTGCTCGACCTCGGCGACTGCTCCGAAAACGACATCCCGATCGACCAGCTGGCCGCCGACCTGGGCAAGGCCGAAAAGACGCCCAGCTACTCCTTCATCGCCCCGACCCCCTGCGATGCCGGCATGGCCGGCCAGTGCCCGGTGGGGGGGACCGAAGGTCCCGCAAGCGCCGACGCCTTCCTCTCCAATTGGGTCCCGAAGATCCTCGCCTCGCCGGCTTACAAGGCCGACGGCCTGCTGATAGTCGACTTCGCCTCAGCGAACCCGCCCAGCACGGCGCCGGAAGCAGCGCCGGCGCCGACCGCCGACCCCTTGCGCGTCGGCGCCCTCCTGCTCTCGCAGTTCGTAACCCCGGGCTCCACCGACGCCGCCCAGTACAACCCCTACTCGACCCTCCGTTCGAGCGAGGACCTTTTCGGCCTCGAACCCCTCGGCCTGGCGAGCGCTGCCAAAACGAAGTCCTTCGCGCCAGATCTGATCAAAGAAACCGGCGGCGATTAGGGCGAGGTCAACGAGTTCAGCCGGCGCTCTAAGCCGGGACGGGCACCGCGATCACGTAGAGGCCGTCGATGCCGCCGAAGTCGTCGGGGTTGCATGTGTAGACGGGGAGCTCGTTGGCTAGTGCGATAGCGGCGATCATCGCGTCGTAGGCGCGAGCGGCCACCTTTCGGCCGGAGCGCCGCAGCGATGCGGCGACTCCTCCGAAAGCGCGGGCGGCGCCGGCATCGAACGGGAGCGGAACGAAATCGGCCTCTGCCTGCTGGAGGTGAGCCTGGCGCGTGGCACGCTCACTCTCCTCTTCGGCGACCAGCGGGCCGACCGCAAGCTCCGCGAGAGTGATCGCAGTGATGAGGGGCTCGGCCGGCAGGGCGTCCGGATCTGCGAGGCGCTGCAAGAGGATGACCGTTGAGGTGTCGAGGACGCCTCGCGAGGTTGCCGGGGCCTCTTGGCTCACAGTTGCGGGTCCAGCAGCTGGTCGATGTCAGCCCGCAGGGCGGCGGGATCGAGGGCCGGAAGTCGGTGCCAGCGATTCAGCAGGGCCTCGGCTGAAAGCGGAGGCCGCACTGCCCGCAACTCGGCGACAGCCCTGCCCGAGCGCGTGATCGTGATCTGCTCCCCGCGGGTAGCGCGATCGACGACCTCGCCACCATGATTGCGCAGATCCCGAATGCTCACCTCACTCATATAAGCAGTGTATCACGCGTGATACAGACGAGAAAGCAAGGCTTGCGCAGCTGTGCGGGTGACCTCCCAATCGACGTCCCATCGTCCAGTGAGCAATTGGGATTTCAGAGCGAATGGAGGGACTGACCAGCAGCGAACTACGATCTGTGCTCCACCTTGACACGCCCTCTCTCTGGTTGCCGAAGCGGCCGTAGGCTTTTCTCGATCTGGTCGTTACCGGTGGATCGAGGCTAGCTGCCATCCGGGTAAAGCCGAATGCCGTCCTGGGTATTACCCCGATGAATCGCAGTTGGAAAGAGCAGAAAATCGATCGATGCCAACATCTCACGATTCCTTTTCCGATCGGCGCGACGCGGGGCGGCAGCTCGCCGCCCAGCTGATGCCGCTTGCGGCCGAAAACCCTGTAGTCGTCGGCCTGCCACGCGGGGGCGTACCGGTGGCCGAGGAGGTCGCAGCGGCGCTCAGCGCGTCACTGGAGATCTTCGCGGTGCGCAAGCTCGGCGCTCCTCACAACCCGGAGTACGGGATCGGTGCCATCGCCGAGGACGGCACCCGCATCTTCGATCCTGAGGCGCTGGCGGTGCTGGGCATCGAAAACAGCGTGCTGGATGCGATCGTCTGCCGTGAGACCGACGAGCTGCGTCGTCGAGTCGCCGCCTACCGCGGCGATCGTCCCCCGCGGCGGCTGAAAGACCGCACGGTGATCGTCGTCGACGATGGCGTGGCGACCGGCGTCACCGACACCGCTGCCCTTCGCGCCATCGCCCGCCGGCGACCCCAGCGGCTGATCCTGGCGGTGCCCGTCTGTGCGCCCGACGCGCTTGCGCGCCTGCGCGAGGAGGCCGATGAAGTCTTCTGCCTGCTCGCCCCGTCGCAGCTGCGGGGAGTGGGTCAGTGGTACCGGGACTTCTCGCAGGTGTCGGACGCCGAGGTGCTGGCGGCGCTCGCCGGGCGCGAAGACGTCGCGGCTTGAGAATTGTGGGAAAGCCGCACTGGATCGGCGGCTTCCTGCGGATGGAGCGGTGCTCATACGGCCTTAATGTCGATACGTGACAGATGACGGCCAGCGCGGTGAGAAGCAGAAGGCGCTGATCGCCGGTGCCGGCATCGCCGGCGTCGAGGCGGCTCTCGCCCTGCGCGACCTCGCCGGCGACCGGGTCGAGGTTGACCTACGCGATCCGCGCCGTGAGTTCGCCCTCCGACCGTTTGCGGTTGGCGAGCCTTACGGCACGGCGCGGATCTTTCGCTATGACATGCAGAAGCTTGCCGACCGCTGCGGTGCCTCGTTTCACGCCGACAGCATCGTCTCGGTCGACTCCAAGCGCCAGGTCGCTCTTACCCGGGACGGCGAGCGCCTTCCCTACGACCACCTGATCGTCGCCGGTGGCGTGCGGATGCTCTGGGCCGTTCCCGGCGCGGTCACCTTCTGGGGGGTCGCGGACGAAGGCCAGGTCGGCGACGTGATCGCCGACCTGCGCGCCGGCCGGATGCGCAACCTAGTCTTCACGATGGCAGGCGGCCCCAGCTGGGCCCTGCCGCTCTACGAGCTGGCGCTGCTCGGCGCAACCGAGCTGGCCAAGGCCAGCCTTGGCCGCACCCGGCTTACCATCGTCACTCCCGAGGAGGCCCCCCTGGGGATCTTTGGACGCTGCGCCGGCGAGCAGATGGGCAAGCTGTTGGAGGATCGTGGCATCGAGGTCATCGTTGACGCCCACCCGGTCGAGTTCGAGGCGGGGCGCCTGCAGATCGCCCCCGCCGGGGAGATCGAAGCAGATGCGGTGATCAGCCTGCCGCGCCTGGAGGGCCGGCGGATCGCCGGCATCCCCCACGATCCCGACGGCTTCGTTGGCGTCGATTCGCACGGCCGGGCAATCGGCCTCGAGCGCGTCTTCGCCGCTGGCGATATCACCACCTTTCCGGTCAAGCAGGGCGGGCTCGCCACCCAGCAGGCCGACGCGGTCGCCGAAGCGATCGCCGCGGAGGCGGGCGCCGAGATCGAGCCCGCGACCTTCGAGCCGGTGCTGCGCGGGGTGCTCTGGACGGGCAGCGAGCCGCGCTACCTCTACGGGCGCCCGACCGGGGGCCACGGGGAGACGTCCAGCCTCGGCGAGCAGCCGCAGTGGCCGGCGCAGGACGGCAAGGTGGTCGGTCGCTACCTGACTTCCTTCCTCGACTCGCTCTCCGGCGACGACGGTTACGCCGAGAGCGTCGGCTCGGCTTCGGTCTACTGATTCGAGTCATGATGGGGCGGTGAGCGAGGCCGTCGCGCAGCGTTACCGAGCCGCCCGGCGCGACCGTGGCCTGGCGGTGCTCGAGGGGTTCCACGCGCTCAAGCACGCGCTGCGCTTCGGCGCCGACCTCGTCGAAGCGGTCGCGTCCGACCGCGAGGAGCTGGAGCGGCTGGCGGCCGAGCTGGCCCCCGACCTGGCCGGCACGCTGGCGGAGCGGGTCGCTCCAGTCGATGCCGAGACGTTGGCGCAGATGGTTCCCCATGCCCCCCGCACAGGGGTCGTGGCGCTTGCGCGGCGGCCGGTGGTCGACGTGCCGGCGGCGCTGGCGGCGGAGCGGCCGGCGCCGATCGTCTTGCTCGAGGACCCGCGCACGATGGGGAACATGGGGGCCTGCGTGCGGGTTGCCGCCGCCGCCGATGCGGCCGGCGTCCTCGCCACCGGCAGCAACGACCCCTGGCACCCCGAGGCGCTGCGAGGCGCAGCCGGCCTTCATTTCGCCCTTCCGGTGGCCCAGGTCGGGGACCTGCCGGAGGCCGGCCGGCCGCTGGTCGCGATCGACCCCGACGGCGAGAGCCTCGATCCCGCGACGCTCTCGCCCCGCGCCATCCTCGCCTTCGGCACCGAGCGCTACGGGCTCAGCGCCGCCCTGCTCGAGCGCGCCGACCAGCGCCTCGCGATCCCGATGCGCGCCGGGGTCTCCAGCCTCAACCTCGCTACCACCGTCGCCGCGGTGCTCTTCTCACAGCGCCTTTGAACCTCGCTCAGCACTGCCCCGTAGACAATGCCGATGAAGCGAATCGCGGCTTATATCGCCTTCCTCGTCCTCGCCGCCGCGCTGCTGACCAGTCAGGTAGCGCCTGCTGCCCAGTCCGGATCGGCGCAGGCGAGCGGCTCGACGACGGTCGACATCAACCACTTCAAGTACCACCCCCACACGCTCGAAGTCGCAAAGGGCACCCGGGTGGTCTTCTCCAACTCGGCGAAGGTCGCCCACACCGCGACCGACAAGGGCGTCTTCGACAGCGGCCACATCAAGCCCGGCCAGAGCTTCGCGGTGCGTTTCGAACAAAAGGGCACGTTCAGCTACCACTGCAAGATCCACAACTTCATGCACGGCAAGATCGTCGTCCGCTGAGGTAGCTTGCGGGGAGCGCTTTCTCGCGCGCCCCGCAAATTCCCCGAAAGGACTCACCTTGCCGCTCGCCAACATCAACCTCGGAGAAGCGCTTCTCGTCGCCTTCGAGGTCTTCTTCTTCGTGGTCTGGATCTGGATCCTGATCACGATCCTCACCGACCTCTTCCGCGATCACGAAACCTCCGGCTGGGCCAAGGCGGCCTGGGTCCTGTTCCTGGTCTTCATCCCGTTCCTGACCGCGCTGATCTACCTGATCGCCCGCGGCGGCGGCATGCGCGACCGCACGATCAAGGCTCAGGCAGAGGCCAAGCAGCACTTCGACTCCTACGTCCGCGAACAGGCCCACGCGTCCCCGGCGGACGAGCTCCACAAGTTGAACGACCTGAAGGAGAAGGGCGCGATCTCCGCCGAGGAGTTTGACAAGGCAAAGGCCAAGCTGCTGGCCTAGCGTCGCCTGACCGGGCGCATATCGGCGTCCTCGGTCGCTCGCGTGAAGAGCACGCCACGCTCCCTGCGTCCTTGATCTGGTCGATCAGGCGACGCTAGGGGGCGCCGACGTCGCCATGCCGACGATTTCTCCTGCAAGGGGTCGATTTCTGCAACCAAAGTTGCAAGTTATTAGCAACTCCTAACATTTCCTGGGCCACTTCGCTACCGTGCGCCGTCGATGCGCGCTCTCCTTCGCGGTAACTCCTGGCGGCTGCTGCTGCCCGCGGCGCTGCTCCTCGCCGTCCTCTGCGTGGCCGCTTCTTCGGCCCCGGCGAAGGACCTCGAAGAAAAGCTCCAGAGCGCCCAGGGCAAGCTCAGCCACGTGCGCCAGAGCCAAAGCGCGCTGGCGACGACGATCGCCGAACAGAACCACGCGATCGACTCGATGATCGGCGAAGTCTCGGCGCTGCGTCGGCAGCAGGCTGCCGTGCAGTCCGAACTCTCGGCGAAGCAGGCCGAGCTCGAAAGCGCGACCGCGAAGCTGGCGGTCGACAAGCATCGCCTGGCGCTGATCCGCGCCCACCTGCAGCGGGCGCTGGGCGTCCTGCGCGATCGCCTTGTCTCGATTTACGAGGCGGGCAGCCCCGACATGCTCAACGTCGTCCTCAACTCGTCGAGCTGGTCGGAAGTGAGCAGCCGCGCCGACTACCTGAGTCAGGTGCAGGAATACGACGATTCGGTCGCCTCCCGGGTGAAGGGCCTGCGCGACCAGGCCCGCGCCGCGGTCAAGCGGATGACGGCGGTCCGCCTGCAGATCAAGGAAGCTCGCGACGCGATCGCGGTCAAGGAGCGCGAAGTCGCCGCGGCAAGCGAAAAGGCGGAGGCGCGCTTTGCCGAACTGAAGTCGGCCCAGGCAGCGCGCCAGGCAGCGCTCGAAGCGCTCGAGTCGCGCGAACAGGCGCTCAGCGACAACCTCTCGGCGATCTCCGAACAGATCGCCAGCACGACCGGCACCCCGGCGCCGGTGACCGGCACCCCGGCGCCGCTCACCCCCGGCGAGGCCGCCGAATTCATCTCCGAAAGCCAGGCAAGCGTGCCGAGCGCGGCGCCCGCGGCGGTCGCCAGCGCGATCGAAGCCGCCAACTCGATCGCCACCACCCCCTACATCTGGGGAGGCGGCCACGGCTCCTTCGAAGACTCCGGCTATGACTGCTCGGGATCGGTCAGCTTCGCCCTGCACGGCGGTGGCTTCCTGGAAAGCCCGCTCGACTCGACCGGCCTGGAGACCTGGGGGGAACCGGGCCCCGGCCACTGGATCACCGTCTACGCCAACGCCGAACACGCCTGGATGATCATCGCCGGCCTCGCCTTCGACACCGTGGGCGGCCCCGGTCCCCGCTGGCACTCCTCACCGGTCGATTCCCCGGAAGGCTTCGTAGCCCGCCACCCGTCCGGTTACTAGCGCCGACGGGCCTAAAACCGGAGCCCGGGTAGCGTTTTCGGCCCGTCGGCGGCGTTTTTAGGACCAGTTCGCGGCGTTGCCGCGGCTGACGTGGATCACGTCCTTGAAGCCTTCGCGCTGCAGGATCGATGCAGCCAGGCCGCTGCGCTTGCCGGCCTTGCAGATCGTCGCGATCGGGCGCTCGCGCGGCAGCTCGCCGAGGCGGTCGCGGAGCTGGCCGAAGGGGATGTGGAGCGAGTCGGGGATGTGGGCGGCTTCGAACTCCGCCGCGTTGCGCACGTCGAGCACGAGTGGACCGTCGGGGCCGGCGATGCGTCGTGCCAGCTCGGCGAGATCGATCGCCTCGATCCGCTCGACCGGCCTGTCCTCTGCGCGCCAGGCGGTCATCCCGCCAGCGAGGAAGCCGCGCACGCGCAGGCCGACCGCGGCCAATAGCTCGGCCGCCTCCAGCTCGTTGCCGTCGGAGGCCGCGACGACGAGCAGCTCCGCGTCCACCGGCACCACCTGCGCCACCTTGGTCGCGAAGCCGGTGTCGTAGCCGGAAGCGCTGAGCGCGCCGGGGATGTGAGCCTCGTCGAACTGTTCGTTGGTTCGCGAGTCGACCGTGAGGGCGCCGTCGACGATTGCGGCCTCGAGGCCGTGTGGGGTGAGCTGGGTCGGCGCGCTGATCGATTCGACCAACGGCCCGCAGTTGAGCGCGACGATGTGCTCGACGTTGGGCGGCTTGCCGCCGATCGTGGCGACCGCGTCGGCGACGAACTCGGCCTCGCTCGCGAACCTGAGCGCTCGGTTGTGGCGGCGCTCGAAGCCGATCGTCGAGCAGGTCTTGAGGTCGATCCCAGAGCTGCCGCAGAGCGAGCCGCCGAGGTGGCCGGGCCAGACCTCGGTCTCCTCGGGCAGGGTCAGGAGGCGCTCGCGCAGGGAGCGGTAGATGCCGGCGGCGCCCTCGCGCGGCTCGACCGCGAGGTCTGGGCGGGCGACGTCGCCGACGAAGAGGCAATCCCCGGTCAGCGCCGCCCATGGATCGTCGCCGCGCGAGGAGTCGCGGAGCAGGAAGGAGGTGTGCTCGGGGCGGTGGCCGGGGGTGTGGATCGCCTCGATCGTCGCGCCGTCGCCCAGCTTCAGGATCCAGCCGTCGGCGAAGGCGTCGTGCGGGTACTCGGCCTCGGCCAGCTCGTGAACGTGAATCGTGGCGCCGCTGGCGCGGGCGAGACGGCCGTGCCCGGAGACGTGGTCGGCGTGGTTGTGGGTCTCCAGCGCGTGCTCGATCCGCACCCCGTGCAGGCGGGCGAGGCGCAGGTAGGGGTCGATGTCCCATTGCGGGTCGACCACGGCGGCGACGCCGGAGGCGGTATCGCCGACGAGGTAAGAGGCGCAGCCGAGATCCTCGTGAATTACCTGCCGAAAAAGCACCGGTTGCTCCTATGTCAAGCCGCTACCGCGATTTGCGGTGCCAGCTTGTCTCTCTGAGCGTCGACGGTGGTCATGGATATCTCTCTTTCGGAATTGACCAACAGCTTCCAGACTCGGCGCGCGAGGTGGCGCTTGAG
>DASXKW010000007.1:0-1831 GCA_036496625.1 Solirubrobacterales bacterium
CATGGGGTACTTCCAGACTCCCTGGCACATTGTCCTGCTTCTCTTGATCGCGCTGCTCCTCTTCGGCGGCAAGCGGCTGCCGGAGATCGGCAAGTCGCTCGGACACGGGATGCGCGAGTTCAAGGACGCCGTAACGGGCCAATCCTCGGACGACGACGACGCGCAGCCGGAGCTTCCGCCCGCCGAGCCGACGGAGACGACGGCAACGGCGACGACGGCAACGCCGCCGGCCGAGCGCGAGACCGTCTAGCAAGGACATGGCGAGGCTTCCGCGCCGTCTCGGCCACGCCGAGGAGGCGACTCTCGGCGAGCACCTCGAGGAGCTGCGCGGTCGGCTCTTCGTCATGCTCGGCGCGATCGCCGTCGCGTCGATCTTCGCCTACTTCTTCCACACGCACCTTCTCGACTGGCTGAACCGCCCGCTGCCGGCTGACCACAAGCCGCCCGTGACGCTCGGAGTGACGGAGCCGTTCACGATCACCATCATGGTCAGCATCTACGCGGGCTTCGTGCTGGCGTTGCCGATCGTCCTCTGGCAGCTCTGGCTCTTCTTCGCGCCGGCCTTCGACCCCTCGGCCGAACGCAAGGTGCTCGTCCTCTCCGCCTGCGCCTTCCTCCTCGCGGCGGCAGGCGTGGCTTTCGGCTACTGGGTCCTCCTGCCGCGCGCCGTTCACTTCCTCACGAACTACGACGACGCGCAATTCCGCCAGCTGATCCGCGCCTCCTCGTACTACAGCTTCGTCGTGACCGTGCTCGTCGGAGTGGTGCTCGTCTTCCAGACGCCGCTCGTCGTGAGTGGGCTCGTCTCTCTCGGCGTTCTCAGCTCGAGAACCCTGCGCAAGCATCGGCGGATGGGCTACCTGATCACGGCGGCCATAGCGCTAGCGCTGCCCGGCCCGGATCCCGTCACGACGTTCCTCGAGCTCCTGCCGATGTGGATCCTCTTCGAGGGTTCGATTTGGCTCGCGGTGCTCGTCGAGCGGCGCCAGGCGAAAGCGGCTCCGGCCTCGGCTACTCTGGGCGGCTGATGGCCAGGGCAGCGGTTAAGGCGAAGCAGCAGGCGAAGGCGAAGGCGCAGCCCGCGAAAACGCGCGCGCGCGGGCGACGGCGGCACAGCGGCGGCGGCAACCCGAATCAGCAGCTTTTCTTCGTCCGCCTCCGGCGGCACCAGAGGTGGCTGTACCTCCTCCTGGCGGTCATCTTCGGACTGAGCTTCGCGGGCCTCGGGGTCGGCTCCGGCAACGGCGGCGGCCTGGAGAGCCTCTACAACAGCATCCTGGGCGGCAGCGGCGGCAGCTCCGTCTCCAAGGCCCAGGACGAGATCAAGAAGGATCCCGCCAAGGGCTACCGCGACCTCGCCACCGCGTACGAGCAGCAGGGCAATCCCGCCCTGGCCATGAAGGCGCTTACGAGCTACCTCGCCGTGAAGAAGGACGACGCGACCACGTGGGGCGAGCTCGGCGGCCTCGAGCTGACGGCCGGCAGCAACGCCGCGACGCAGTACCAACAGGCGCAGCAGGCGGCGCAGGCCGCAGACCCGAGCGCCCAGTTCCTGCCCAGCGGCACGCTAGGGTCGGCGGTCGGCCAGAACCCGACCTACGCGGACGCGTCGCAGAAGGCGTCGGCCCGGACCTCGCTGCTGTATCAGAAGGCCGTCGGCGCTTACGGGCGCGCCGTGAAGGACTACCAGACCGCGTCGAAGCTCCGACCCCGTAATGCGGTGTTCCTCCAGGAGCTGGCGACGGCAGCGGAGAACGCCGGGAACAACAAGGTCGCGGCCAATGCGCTCGAGCGGTATCTGAAGGTCTACCCGAACGCTCCGCAGAAGAAG
>DASXKW010000008.1:0-25395 GCA_036496625.1 Solirubrobacterales bacterium
CTCGACGGCGAGCCCTGGATCGTCGACAAGGAGACCCAGCCGCCCGGCCGCATCTCGCAGGCGAAGCTGGTCGAGATGATGGAGGAGCGCGGCCTCGGCACCAAGGCGACCCGCGCCGACATCATCAAGAAGCTCTTCGACCGCGGCTACGTCTACAGCAACCCGCCGATCCCGACCGAGACCGGGATCGCGATGTACGACGCCTTCAAGAAGTACGTGCCGGCGATGGCGACGCCGGAGATGACCGCCCAGCTGGAGTCCGAGATGGACCAGATCGCCGCCGGCGAGATGACCAAGGACGGCGTCGTCGGCGACAGCCGAGCGCTGCTCCACAACACCTGGACCGAAATCGACGCCAGCCGCGAAGACCTCGCCAAAGTCGTCTGGAAGGGGATGGACGAGGATCGCATCCTCGGCCCCTGCAAGGTCTGCGAAGAAGCAGGCCGCAAGAAGGAGGACGGATCCCCCCACATGCTGCGGGTGATCCGGGCGAAGAAATCGGGCAAGCGCTTCGTCGGCTGCAGCGGTTGGACCCTCGACGATCCGGAGTCCTGCGACCAGACCTTCCCGCTGCCCCAGCGCGGCGACGTCTTCAAACTCGAGGAACGCTGCTCGATCTGCGGCGAGACGCCGCGGCTGAAAGTCCAGCCCTTCCGCGGGCGACCCTGGAACCTCTGCCTCAACGACGACTGCGAGTCGATGCAGGAGATGAAGAAACGCCGCGCCGAGCGCGAAGCGGCGAAAGCGGCCAAAGAAGCGATGGCGAAGCAGCCGCTGCCCGAGGGCGACGGGGACAAGGCGACGAAGACGAAGACGAAGGTCAAGGCGGGGTCGAAAGCCGACACCGCCACCCGCGGCCGCAAGCGCGCCAAGGCCGCGGCCAAAGGCTGAGGTCGCGCCGAGTTGTTCATCTCCCTGGAGGGGATAGACGGCTCCGGCAAGAGCACCCAGGCGAGGCTGCTGGCCGAGGCCCTCGGTCCGGAGACCCTGCTGATCCGCGAGCCGGGGGGGACCGGCGCGGCGGAGCGGATCCGCGAGCTGCTCGCCGACCCGGCGCTGGAGATCGATCCCTTTGCCGAGCTGCTGCTCTTCTCCGCCGCCCGCGCCGACCTGGTCAGCCGCGTGATCCGCCCGGCGCTCGAGGCGGGTAAGCATGTCGTCGCCGATCGCTTCGCCGACTCCAGCGTCGCCTACCAAGGCGGAGCTCGTGAGCTTGGCACAAGCCACGTGCTCTCCCTGACCGACACCGTGATCGACGGCCTCTGGCCCGACGTCACCGTGCTGCTGCGTGTCGACCCGGAGGTCGGTCTCGGCCGCGCCGACGGCGACGATCGCCTCGAGTCCGAGGGCCTCGACCTGCAGCGCGCCGTCGCCGAGGCCTACGAGGAGATCGCCCAGATCGCCTCGGACCGCGTGGTCGCAGTCGACGCGAGCGGCACGGTCGAGG
Source organism: Solirubrobacterales bacterium (assembly GCA_036496625.1). Lineage (GTDB taxonomy): Bacteria > Actinomycetota > Thermoleophilia > Solirubrobacterales > 70-9 > VRUE01. The sequence goes on from DASXKW010000008.1 coordinate 1,448, forward strand.
AGGTCCACGCCCGCGTGATAGACGCTGTTCGATCCCATGTCGGCGTTGATTGAAGGATTTGGGGTCCTATGACCCCCACAAACCTTCAATCAATCGAGAGCAGCACGGAGCATCAGCCACGGGCGCGGGTGGCATTGAGCGCAGCGCTCGCCACGGGTCCCAGCCACGCCTACGTCTTCCGCGGGCCTCGCGGAGCCGGCAAGAACGCCGTCGCGCGTGCCTTCGCCGCCGAGATCCTCGCGGCCGGGGCAGCGGATGGGGACGATGCTCGCCGCCGCGCCCTGATCGACCCTTCGCCGCACCCCGATCTGGTCTGGCTCGTCCCCCGCGGCGCCCAGCACATGGTCGAGGAGGTGCGAGAGAAGGTGATCCGCGCCGCCTCCTACCGGCCGTTCGAAGCCGAGAAGCGGGTATTCGTGATCGAGGCCGCCGAGACCATGCGCGACGAGAGCCAAAACGCGCTCCTGAAGACTCTGGAGGAGCCCCCGGCTTACGTCCACCTGATTCTCCTCACCTCGAAACCGACAGCCCTGCTGGAGACGGTCGCCTCCCGCTGCCAACCGGTCGACTTCGTCCCTCTTTCCATAGAAGCTGTTGAAGCCGCGCTTGCGGGCGCCGGCTCTCCCGACGATCTCGCCGCCGCAGCCCGCCTTTCCGCCGGTGATCTCGCCCGAGCTCGCTATCTCCTTTCGGACTCCGGCCTTCAGCTCCGTGCCAGAGCGCTTGAACTGGGAAGGGCCGTGGGAGGCGACTCGCCGGACGCTCAGCGCGAAAGCGCGTCCGCCAAGTCGCCCCCCACCGCCCCAACCGCTTCGGGTTCACCCTGGACGCAGCTGCTGAAAGCCGCTGAGTCAGAAGGCGAAGAAGCTGAATCGGCAGTTCGAAAGACCCTGGAGGAAGAAGCCGAAGCCGGAGTAAAGCGCAGCGCCCGCGACATCGCCGATGAAGCCAAACGCGCCGGCCGCCGCCGCCGAACGGAGACGCTTGATCTTGCCCTCGAGCTGAATGCGAGCTGGTTTCGCGATCTCGCCGCGGCAGCCTCCGGCGCCGCCGAGGTTGTTTACAACCGGGACCATCTAGCCGACATCGAGTCCCGCGCGGCCAGACTCGATCCGTCCCGCCCCCGCCGCGCCGCCGAGCTGGTCCAGGACACCCGCCACCGCCTCGACCTCAACGTCTCCGAGGAGCTAGCTCTCGAGGCGCTCGCGCTTCGCCTCGCGGCCGTTTTCGCCTGAGCTCGCCTGCGCCCGCGCTTTCTCCAGGGCCCGCTCCTGAGCGAGGCGGGTGATCTGGGCCGCCTGGCGCGACATGATCACGCTGAAGTTGAGGGCCATGCCGAGCAGAAGCAGGAGCACGATCGAGAACAGCGCCACGTTGGTGTCGCGCACCCCCATTGCGTCGGCGACCACGGTCAGCAGCCCGGGGAAGGCGGCGCCGATCAGCATTCCCAGCCCGGCGACGAACCAGACCACGCTGAAGCGCTCCTGCAGCCGGTCGCGGCGGATCAGCTCGAGCACCAGCGCCATGAAGGCCAGCGCCAGCAGCGCGGCGATGATCCTCGTCTGCGGGGTGAGGTGGACTTTGGGGCTCTGCGCCGCCGCCAGCGCCAGCGAGCTCATTGTTCGACCCCGGCGTGCCGCGGCCGGAACTGGCCGACCAGCAGCACGATCATCCCCTTGAAGATGAAGAAGGCCGATCGCAGCGGGGTCAGGAACGATGTGCCGCCGGCCCGCTCCAGCATCCGCACCTGCACCTCCTCGACCCGCAGGCCCTCGCGCACGGCGAGCTGCAGCGACTCGATCTCGGCGAAGTCGGGCGAGTAGCGCTCGCTGAACAGCGCCATCACCCTGCGGTCGGCCGCGCGCATGCCGCTGGTCGTGTCGGTGAAGCGCTGCCGGGTCGCAAGGGTGAGGAAGAAGCGGAAGACGCCGGTGCCGATCCGCCGCGAGAGGGTCGGCTTGTAGTCGTCGCTCTCGGCCGGGCTGCGCTCGCGATAGCGCGAGCCGATCACCAGGTCGGCGCGGTCGGCGTAGACCTCCTCCAGCAGCCGCGCAACCTCCGCCGGGGGATGCTGCCCGTCGGCATCGAGGTGGGCGCAGAACTCATAGCCCTCGCGCAGCGCGTGCAGGTAGCCGGTCTGCAGCGCCGCCCCGAGTCCCTGGTTGAACGGCAGCGAGGCGACCAGCGCGCCGGCCTTGCGCGCCCGCTCCGCCGTCGCGTCGGTCGAGCCGTCGTCGATCACGAGCAGATCCGCCTCGGGCAGCGCCTCGCGCACGCCGGCGATCACCGCCGCGATCGGGCCCTCCTCGTTCCAGGCCGGGATGAAGACCAGCGTCCGCATCGAACGATTCTCCCATGCCGCCCGGCACCGCTGACCCAGGAGGCGTGTCTGACCTCAAGGGGCCATATGGGCCCTTAGGGTCAGACACGCCCTTGATCGGGATTGGTTTTGTGTTAGTAACTGCTCATGAGACGGATAGGGATGCGGCTGTGGCTTGCCGGCGCGTTTGCGGCGGTCTCTCTGATTACCGCCTTCTCGGTCTACCTCTTTGGCGATAACAAGCGGGCCCTGGTCGTCGCCGTCCTGATCGGCGTCCTCGCCGGCCTCCTGATAGCCGCCGCGATTGCCCACCGGGTCTCGAGGCTGGCGCAGGCGGCCGCCGAGATGGCCTCGGGCTCTTTCGACGCGCCGCTCGCCGTCTCCGGGCCGGATGAGATCGGCGACCTCGCTCGCGCCCTGGAGTCGATGCGGGCCTCGCTGAAGGAGAGCTTCGGCGTGCTCACCGCCGATCGCAACAAGCTCGAGGCGATCTTCGACGGCCTCAACGACGCCGTGATGGTCGTCGACGACGAGGGCCCGGTGCGCTTCTCCAACAGCGCCGCCGTCGAGCTGCTCGATCGCGGCCGGCCGCCCGAGGCGATGCTGCCGCTCCTCGCCCGCGCCGCCGAAATCGGCTTCACCGCCCACCCGGCGCTGCGGATCGGCGATCGCGCTTACGCGATGCAGGCCCGCTCCCTGCCCGGCGAGCGGGCGGTGCTGGCTGTCGTTCGCGATCGCACCGAGGAGATGCGGCGCGAGTTCGCCGAAGCCGACTTCGTCTCCAACGCAGCCCACGAGCTGCGCAACCCGCTGGCCGGGATCTCCGGCGCGATCGAGGTCCTGCGCGACGGCGCCAAGGACGACCCGCGAGCGCGCGACCACTTCCTCGCCCGCCTCGCCGAGGACGCCGAGCGGATGAACCGCCTCACCCAGGCGCTGCTCACCCTGGCCCGGGTCGAGTCGCTGGGGGCGGGGGAGACCGGGGTGGTCGACGTGTCGATCGCGATCCGCGACGTCGTCGCGGCGGTCGAGGCGCCCAAACACGTCGAGCTGATCGTCGAGTCCGAGCCCGATCTGACCGCCAAGGGCGACCCGACGCTGCTGCGCCAGGTGATGATCGGCCTGCTCACCAACGCCTTCAAGAACACGCCACCCCCCGGCGCCGTTACCGTACGCGGCCGCCGCGACGGCGAGAAGGACGTGATCTTGGAAGTCATCGACACAGGAACAGGCATACCCGCGGCGGAGATCGAGCGCGTCTTCGAGCGCTTCTACCGGCGCAGCGAGTCGCGCAAGCAGGAGGGCTTCGGCCTTGGCCTGGCGATCGCCCGCCGCATGGTCGACGTGATGGGCGGCGAGATCGGCGCCACCTCCGTCCAGGGCGAGGGCAGCACCTTCTGGGTTCGTCTCCCGGTCGCCCAGCCGAGCCCGACCCCGGTGGCCTGAGGATGAGCAGCGGACGCATCCTGGTCGCCGACGACGAGCCCTCGGTCCGCGAGTCGGTCGGCTACGCGCTCGCCCAGGACGGCTTCGACGTCGACGTCGCCGCCGACGGCGACGAGGCGGCGGCGAAAGTCGGCGGCGACGGCATCCCCTACGACCTGCTGATCCTCGACATCATGATGCCGGGCCCCAGCGGCCTCGACATCTGCCGCGACGTGCGCTCGCGCAGCGCCGTGCCGATCATCGTCCTCACCGCCAAGGACGCGGAGGTGGACAAGGTCGTGGGGCTCGAGGTCGGCGCCGACGACTACGTCACCAAGCCCTTCTCGGTGCGCGAGCTGCTCGGCCGCGTGCGTGCTCAGCTGCGCCGCCGCGAACTCGACCGCGGCCCGCTCAATCAGGCGGTCAAGATCGAAGCCGGCCCGGTCGCGATCGACCTCGTCCGCCACGTCGCCACCGTGCGCGGCGAGCCGGTCAACCTGACCCGCTCCGAGTTCCAGCTGCTGCGCCTCCTGGTCGGCCGCCCCGGCGAGGTCTTCCCCCGCCGCCAGATCATGGAGGAGCTCTGGCAGACCGAGTTCGACGGCGACGAGCGGGCCTGCGACGTCCACATCTCCAACCTCCGCCAGAAGGTCGAGCGCGACCCCCAGCGCCCCGAGCTCGTCGTCACCGTGCGCGGCGTCGGCTACAAGTTCGACGGCCAGAGCGGCTGAGACCGCTCCGGTTGTGAGGCGCGATCCGTCCTACTATCTGGTGGCGGGGGTGGCCCTTCGCGACGAGATGCGCCGGCTGCGGGAGCTGCCGGCTTTCGCCGCCGGGCCGCTGGCCGCGCGGGAGCCCGAGCTGAAGGTGCGGCGCGCGCGGCGGCGCCCGAACCGCCTTGGCTTCGCCGTGCCGAGCCAGTTCCGACTCTCCGTCACCGCCTACCCCGGGATTCGCCCCGGCGACATCCTCGAGACGCTCCTCCACGAGCTCGTGCATCTGCACGTCGGGCGTGCGGTCGAGGCCCATGCCTGGCATGGCCAGACCTTCAAGAGGACGCTCGCGCAGGCGATGGACGAGGGATATGGGGTCGTCGGGCCGCGGCCGCGAAGCGCCATCCACGGCGTCTACGCCGAGGCGATCGAGTCGACATGCCCTCGCTGATCCGGCCCCGCGAAGTCGCCCGATCGGTGACGCCGCTGGAGCTGTTCTTCGACCTCGTCTATGTCTTCACGGTCAGCCAGCTTGCCCACAACCTGCTCGAGCACGTCGATGCTCGCGGCATGATCGAGACGTTGGTCCTGACCCTCGCCGTGATGTACGCCTGGTTCATGACCGTCTGGACCTCGAACTGGCTCGACGGCGACCGCCAGCCCGTCCGGCTGCTGCTGCTCGGCCTGATGTTCGCCAGCCTGCTCATGTCGACGTCGGTCTCGGAGGCGTTCGGCGACCGCGCCGCCCTCTTCGCGATCGGCTACCTCGCGATCCAGATCGGCCGCACGGCGTTCGCCGTCGCCGCCTTCCGCGGCCACAGGCTCCACATGCACTTCGTCAACGCGCTGGTCTGGGAGGTCGGGACCGCGCCGATCTGGATCGCCGGCGTGGCGGCCAGCGGCGACGCTCGCCTCGCGCTCTGGGCCGCGGCGGTGCTGATCACCTACGGCGGCGTGATCGCCGGCCATCCCCTGCCGGGCCGGAAGAGCCCCTTCAGCTCCGACAGCCAGATCTACGCCGAGCACCTGCTCGAGCGCTTCCGCCTGTTCTTCCTGATCGCCCTGGGCGAGACCGTCCTAACGATCGGCAACGCCTTCGCCGACCAGCCGGTCCAGGCCGACCGCCTGCTCGTCCTCGCCGTCGCCTTCACCGGCACGGTCGCGCTCTGGTGGTGCTACTTCCACCGTGCCGAGGACATCGGCATGAAAGCGATCGACGGCGCCGCCGACGCCTCGCGAATAGTCGGCCTCGGCAACTACGCCCTGATCCTGATGGTGATCGGCATCATCGCGATCGCCGTGGGGGACGAGCTGGCGATCGCCGCCCCGGCCGATCCGGTTCCCCTCAGCGCAAGCGCGCTCATCTTCGGCGGCCCGCTGATCTTCCTGCTCTCCCAGCTGGCCTTCATGCGCCGGGCAACCGGTCGGATACCCCAATCCCGGCTCCTCGCCTGCGCCGCTCTGATCGTCCTCGCTGCGGCGACGGCCCCACTCAGCCTCCTGGTCGCAGTCACGGCATCGAGCGCCGTTCTGCTCGCCGTAGCGGTCGACGACACCCGCGCTGGTTCGAATTCGCTGAGCCCGCCGATGGCCGAGCTCTAAGCCGACGCCCGGATTCGAACCGGGGCCAGGGTTGGTCCGAGGTTCGGGTGGTCTGGAACGTCAGCGCCAGATGGACCCAGGGGTCCGTATTCGAGCGTGGCGCCCGTGAGGGTCGCCCTGATTGCAGGTCCTGCAGGCCTCATCCGCCCGCTGTGGTCATCTGCGCGGCTTGCGCTTGACGGCGCGCTGGTGCTAGGCCAAGCGAGCGCGTCGCGGTGCCCATCGCCGGATGAGCAGGATGCAGAGCGGGGCGCACAGCAGCACGGTGGCGATGACGTTTTCCGCGGTTGAGCCCGGCCGCTTAGCGACTGCGTCGCAAGTGCAGGACTCCGAAGGTGAATCTGCCGCGTACTCAATCGCAACCAGATCGCCAGGTCGCATGGATTCGGGGTTTTGGTGTCCGAGTTCTCCGTTCCCTTCGCCCTTGTAGGTTCGCCCCGCAATCGTGTAGCGATACTGCACAGCCGGATCGCCTCCGAATCCGTTGATGACCTTGGCGCTAACGGTCCCCTCGGTGCGTACCGGATCCTTAGCGATCCCGATCGGGAATGTCAGTTGGTGCCAGATCACCAGAACAGCGCCCCATGCGCAGAAGATCGCCACACCCCATATGAGCCACGTCACCCAGCGTCTCCCCCAGCCAATGGCGGACGGAGACGTTTTCGCGCCTTCAGCTCCCATAGAGAGCTAGATTACGGCTACATAGTGGATCGAAAGGTTCGGCGTCGTGGAGAGCGCCTGAAAGCATGCCTGCTGTTGCTGGTGCTGCTGGAAGTGGGGGATCGGCGATCGACGCGGCTGTGAGATAGCGATTCGGTAAATCTCGTTGCGCGGAAGACCCGCTCGAACAGGGCGGCCAGATCCAACCACTTGTGAGGCGTGTCCTTTTGAGAGCCGACGCCCGGATTCGAACCGGGGACCCCTTCATTACGAGTGAAGTGCTCTACCAACTGAGCTACGTCGGCGGGTGGGCACCATTGTAGGAGTGGGGCGGAGGCGGGGTTCCGTCGTCCTCGGCGTTGAGATGGTGCCATGGCAAGAGTTCGGGAGGAGAAGCATCGGGCCGAGAGCGGAGATCGAGTTCTCGCGGACGTCGCCTTCAGCGACGGGTCTTCGCGAGTCGTCCACCATCGCTTCTTCGGCGAGTGACCGGCCACTGCTGGCTGGCCCTCTTCTTCGTGCCGACGGTCGAGCGCATCGTCCGTAGGAGGCCCGCGTAGTGTCTCCCGTGATCGTTCTGTTGCAGAAACCCAATGTCTGCGGAACATATGCGCTGCGGTGCCCTCTAAAATGGAATCATGGAGGCGATGAGAGAGGCATGGACCGACCAGCGGCTGGACACGCTCGACCGCAAGGTTGACCGCGTCGAGGTAAAAGTCGATCATCTCGAGCAGCGGGTTGACGAACGCTTCGATCGTTTCGAAAGCCGCTTCGATCGCTTCGAAGCGCGATTTGACGCCTATACCCGCGCGACACTCCAGATGGGGGGCGTGGTTATCGCCGCTTTGATCGGCTTCATCGCTACTCAGGTCTGAATCGTTGGGGAGCGATGGCGGGTGGCGGGCCAGCCCCATTCCCCCGCCACCCTCTCTATCGCGGCGCCGTTTCTTGAAGCTCTTGGCCGGACGAAGGCTGCATGCCTGCGCAGACCGGGCAGCTCGGCTCCGGAACCACCGGCTCCCGTTCCACCTCCATCGTGCGCAGGTCGTAGATGTGGCCAACGCCCAGCGTCGAGGGCCGGGCCAGGCCGGTGAGGTGGTGCATGACGTCGAGGCCGATCTGCCCTCCGATCAGGCCGCAGGCCGGGCCCAGCGTCGCCGCCGGCGACTCTTTGCCGCGCTGCTGCTCGACCGCGATGTCGAAGAGCGGGTAGGTGCGCCGATAGCCGATCTCCTGGCAGGCGAAGCAGCCGGTCACTTCCGGCACGTAGAGCGGCCCCACCCGCGCGATCGGCGGGAAATGGCTCATCGCGATGAAGGGGATCCGGGCCGCAAAGCAGGCCGAGTTGATCCAGCCCTCGATGTCGTGCGCCGGCCAGTCGCAGGCGTCGATGACCATGTCGTAGCCGGCGATAGTCTCGGCGACTGCCGCTTCGCTGTCGAGGCGCTGAACCCGCGTCTCGATCCGCATCGACGAGTTGAACGCCCGCAGGCGCTCCCCCGCGGCCGCGACCTTGTAGCGGCCGATGTCGGCCTCGGAATAGAGGACCTGGCGATTGAGGTTGCTCAGCTCGACCCGGTCGAAATCGACGAGCAGCATCTCGCCGACGCCACAGCAGGCCAGGTTGAGCGCCGACCAGCCGCCGAGGCCGCCGACGCCGAGCACGGCGATCCGGGAGCTTTCGAGCTTCTTCTGGCACTCGGACGCGGGTGGGCCGCCCGTGATGTCGCTGAAGTAGCGCAGCTGCCGATCGAAGCGCTCGATCACCCGGTCGGCGATCAGGTCGTCGTCGGAGGCGTCTTCGACGACGCCGAGCTCCTCGAACTGGGCGAGCAGGTCGTCCACCTCGCCGGCGCCGAACTCCTCGATCAGCTCCTCGCGGGTCCTCGTCCCGTCGAGGGACGCGAGCAGCCGCCGCCCCTCCTCGTCAGGATCCTCGATGTGGATGTCCGCGCCGGCGCTGGGCCGGAGCAGGTAAAGGTCGCCATTTGGCGCTTCCATTTGCTGCGTGGTGCGCTTGAGTCGCGGTCGTGTCATGCGATGCCCTTCCTCTTCTGGGTACGCTTGAGACCGGCCGATTACTCAAATTAGTTTCGATTAGCACTGTGAATCGATGCTTTCTACGGTTTGCGGTACGGCGAGCGACCTATCCTGATACCCAGTATTCGTAAGCAATAGGAGGAGAACTGATGGCGGCAAGATCGATCAAGGACGTGATCGCGGAAAAAAGGCTGAAGCGGTTCATCGACCGCCGTTTGATCAAGGCCCTCTCGCATCCGATGCGCGAGCATCTGCTCGCGGTCTTCAACGAACGGATCGCCAGCAGCAGCGAAATCGGCCGCGATCTCGACCTCGGAGTGCCGGAGTTCTACAGCCATGTGGAGGAGCTGGAGAAACTCGGCTGCATCGAGCGGGTCGAAAGCAGGCGGCGGCGCGGCGCCGAAGAGCACTTCTTTCAGGCCAAGGCGACGATGTTCTTTGATGATCGCGCTTGGCTGAAAGTTCCGGCGTCAGTGAGGTCGGATACAGCGGTCAGTTGGGTACAGGCAATCATTGACGATGCCGTTGCTGCTGTCCGCTGTGGGGTCTTCGGGAGGGGGGACAGGACGCACATCAGTTGGATGCCGGTTGTGTTCGACGGGTCCGGTTGGGAGGAGGCGATGAGGCTGATGGACCAAACCCTTGCCGGGCTTATGGAGATCCAGAAACGATCCGCGAAGCGCGTCGCGGCAACTGGTGCGCCTGGCATTCCAGCGACCATCGGCCTGCTTGGCTTTGAGACGCCGTCGACGCCGATTTCACAGACTCGAACCCGCTAGTTGTCGCTCGTCAACGCTGCCGCCTGAGCAAAAATCGAATCGAGCATCGGCTCGGTGAGGCGGCCCGTGAAGGTGTTTTGCTGGCTCGGGTGGTAGCAGCCCAGCAACGTCCAGCGGCCGGCCTCGGCTTCGGCGCCGTGGCCAAAGCTTGGTCTGGGTCTCGGCACCTCGCCCCCGAGGGCCCGGATTGCGCGCAGCGCTCCGTCCCAGGCGAAGCCGCCCAGGGCGACGATCGTCCTGCAGCGCTCGAGCAAGGCCAGCTCCCGCTCGAGATATGGAAGGCAGTTGTCGCGCTCCTGCGGAGTGGGCCGGTTGGCCGGCGGCGCGCAGCGGACCACTGCGGTTACGTATGCGTCGCTCAGCTGCAGCCCGTCGTCACGCCGCTCGAATGTCGACTGATTGGCGTAGCCGGCGCGATGCAGGGCGGCGTAGAGCCACTCGCCGGAGCGGTCGCCGGTGAACATGCGGCCGGTCCGGTTGGCGCCGTGGGCGGCCGGCGCCAGGCCGACGATCGCCAGCTGCGCCGCCGGGTCGCCGAAGCCGCCCAGCGGTCGGGCCCAGTAATCCTCGCCGCGGAAGCGACGGGGTGGATCTGCGGCGCTTGCCTCGCGCCATTCGACGAGGCGCGGGCATTGCCGGCAGGAGTGAATCTCTTCCTTGAGTGCAGCAAGATTGTGAGCCATCTCCTCTGGCTGCCGCTGTACGCCCATTCGGGAACTGAATCATGTTCGGACACGGGCAGATCCGATCCCTTTGGTTGAGATCGGACCTGCCCGTTGCTGCCCTAGCGGGCCTTGCTAAGCGCAAGCAGCGGGACGACGTTGTCAGCCGTGACGATCTTCACCCTGCCTCACCCCTTTCGCAAACGTCAGCTTTTGCGGTTGGGGTCGCGACCCATCCGGTACGACGCTTTAGACCAACCAAATGCTGGAAAAAGTTCCAGTAATAAGATTCACGCCTGCAAAAGGAGATCTTCGGTTTGCCAATTTGGCTTTGTGTCCAATACGATGGAGTGGTTCAAGGTCCCGTAATGAATATCGGAGGAGTCCTTTGGCCACGAAGAGCAAGAGCAAGAGCAAGAAGGGCAAAAGCACCGGGGTCGACCAGAAATTGGTCAAGGCACTCGCGCATCCCCTGCGTGTCGAGATCCTGACCATTCTCAACGAGCGGATGGCCAGTCCCAACGAACTCTCAAAGGAGCTAGAAGAGGGCCTGAGTCAGGTCAGCTATCACGTCAAAGTCCTCAAGGACTTCGAATGCATCGAGATGGTCAAGACCGAGCCGCGCCGAGGCGCGGTCGAGCACTACTACCGGGCTACGGCAAGAGCGTTCCTCAGCGACGCTGAGTGGCAGAAGCTGCCGGATTCGATTAAGCCGGGGATGAGCGCAGCATTTGTGAAAATGCTCATCGACGATGTGATTGGCGCCCTCAACGGCGGCACCTTCGATGCGCGCGAAGACCGGCATGTCAGCTGGACCCCCGGGGTGGTCGATGAGCAGGGATGGAATGAATCCGTTGAGCTTCTCGAGGAAACGCTTCATCGCGTCATAGCGATCCACGCTGCCAGCGCCAAACGTCTGGCTAAGACTGGCGAGGAGGGAATCCCGGCCACAACCGTGATGATGGGCTTCGAAGGTCTATCGCCTGGCGCAAAGTCCAGGAAAGGCGCCAAGAAAACGAAGAGCCGGAAAGCCGCAAAGAAGGCCTAGCGCTCAGCGCGAAAACGTAGTAGAACTACGCATATGCTTCGCGCCCCCTCTATGGGCACGGAGCGAAGCAAATGCCTCAGCAGGTGGCGGCGCGGCCTCGGTCGCGTCGCCGTCTTTCTGGCCGCCGGCCTGGTCTTCTTCGCATCCGGCTGCGGGCGCAGCGGGAACGGCGCTGCGACCGATAGCGAAAAGGCGGCCGACGTCGAAGTCCTCAACTCGGTCTTGGCTCAGGAGCTGACTACGGTCGATGCCTACCAGCCGGCCCTGGCGCATCTGCGTGGGCCGATGCTCGCCGTCGCGCGCGAGCTCCGCGGTCAGGATCAGGCTCACGTCGATGCCCTGACCAGGGCGATCCGCGGGTTGGGCGGGCGAACCGAAGCCGAAGCGACCGAGCTGGAGCCTCCCGGCCCGCGCAGCCAGGCGGAAGCGCTCGTGCTCGCCTACGAAGAGGAGAACGCGGCGCTGTCCCAGGCGCAGGGCAGCGCGGCGCACCTGCAGTTCGCGGCGCCGCGCACGCTCGCCGCAGCGCTCGCCGCCAGCCACGCCCAGCACTTGGCGATCCTCCGTCAGGGCCTCGGCGCCAGCCAGGCCGCCTCAATTCCAAATGCCTTCGAGTCCGGCGACGAACCGCCCCCCAAGACCCAGCCGACGGGGGCTGAAAGCGGAGATATGGGTCGCTTTCAGGTCGATCGGCCGAGCAAACGGCGATGATGCGGGCGTGACCGCGCCTCTCTACGCCATCGGGCGCTTCTGCTCCCGACACCACTGGCCGACGATCGGCGTCTGGATCGCGCTCGCCGTCGGTCTCGTCCTTGCTGGACAGGCGGGTGAAAGCAAGACCAACGACAACCTCACCCTTCCCGGCACCGGCTCGACTGCCGCCACCGAACTGCTCGAAGACAACCTGCCCGAACAGGCCTACGGCAGCAACCCGCTCGTCTTCCAGGCGAAGGCCGGCGCCGCGCTGACGGCGCCGAAGTACGCCAACGCCATCGGCCAGACCGTGAAGCGGCTGGAAGCGATGCACGACGTCAACTCGGCCGTCAACCCGCTCAGCCCTGCGGGCGCCGCCTTCCTCAGCAAGGACCGCTCGGTCGCCTACGTGCCGGTCGTGCTCGGCATCGGCCCCGGCGAACTCGACGAAGCGCAGGCCCAGGCGGTTCTCGACGCCGGCAAACCGGCCCAAGCCGCCGGGCTCAGGGTTGCCGTCGGCAGCTACGTCGGCCAGGCGCTCTCCAAGCCCGACACCGGCGCAAGCGACGCGATCGGCATCGCCGCCGCGATCGTCATCCTGCTCTTCGCCTTCGGCACCGCGACCGCGATGGTGCTGCCGATCTTCTCGGCGATCCTCGGGCTCGCCTGCTCGCTCTCGATCATCCGCCTGCTCGAGCACGTCGTCCAGGTGCCGAGCGTCGCCTCGACCCTGGCGACGATGATCGGCCTCGGCGTCGGCATCGACTATGCGCTCTTCATCGTCACCCGCCACAAGCTGCAGCTCAAGGACGGGATGGAGCTGCGCGAGTCGGTCGCCCGCGCCACCGCGACCGCCGGCGGCGCCGTCGTCTTCGCCGGCTTCACGGTGGTGATCGCGCTCTGTTCGCTCGCCTTCGCCGGCATCCCGCTGGTCAGCACGCTCGGCTTCACCGCGGCGATCGCGGTGGTGATCGCGGTCGCGGCGGCGACCACGCTGCTGCCGGCGATGCTGGGGGCGCTCGACTTCCGGATCAACTCGCTGCGCGTTCAGCTCGGCAAGACCCATCCCGACGACGCCGAGCCGCACGGCTGGACGCGCTGGGCCCGCGGCGTCGCCGACCGCCCCTGGCGCTCAGCGCTCGCCGCCCTGGCGATCCTGATCGTGCTCGCGATCCCGATCTTCCAGCTCGAGCTGGGCCAGAACGACCTCAGCGCCCTGCCCAAGTCGACCACCGCTCGCCAGGCCTACGACAGCCTCACGTTCGGGTTCGGCCCCGGCGTCAACGGGCCGCTGCTGGTCGCCTCCGAATTCGACAGCGCGGCGGAAGCGAAGCAGGTCCTACCGGGGCTGGAGAAAGCGGTCGGCAAAGCGCCGGACGTGGTCGGGGCCTCCGAACCGACTCTCGACAAGGCGGGGACGGTGGCGGTCTTCACGGTGATCTCCAAGTCGGCGCCGTGGGCGGACGAGACGGTCAGCCTGGTCGAAGACCTGCGCGACACGACGATCCCGGCGGCTCTGAAGGGGACCGGCGCGACCTCCTACGTCGGTGGCCAGACCGCCGGCTACATCGACCTCGCCACCCAGATCGGCGACAAGCTGCCGCTGATGATCGCGATCGTCGTCGGCCTCAGCTTCATCGTCCTGCTGCTCGCCTTCCGCTCCCTGCTGGTGCCGATCAAGGCGGCGGCGATGAACCTGCTCTCGGTGGCCGCCGCCTACGGCGTCGTCACCGCGGTCTTCCAGCTCGGCTGGGGCTCGTCGCTGATCGGCCTCGACCACCCGATCCCGATCGTCAGCTTCGTGCCGCTGCTGATGTTCGCGATCCTCTTCGGCCTCTCGATGGACTACGAGGTCTTCCTGCTGACCCAGATGCGCGAGCATTTCCGGGAAGACGAAGACGAGCGGGAGGCGGTGATCCAGGGCCTCGCCAACACCGGCCGCGTGATCACCTCCGCCGCCGCGATCATGGTCTGCGTCTTCACCAGCTTCGTCCTCAACGGCAACCCGATCGTCAAGGAGTTCGGGGTCGGCCTCGCGGTGGCGATCGCGATCGACTCGACCTTGGTCCGCTGCCTGCTGGTCCCGGCGATCATGGTCCTGCTCGGCAAGCGAGCCTGGTGGCTGCCCAAGTGGCTGGGCCGTTGGGTCCCCCACATAAGCATCGAGGGCGAGGAGTACTTCGCCCATCGCGACGCCCAGCTGGCCGCCGATGGGCCGAAAACCGCGGCCCCAGTCGACTTTTCGGCCCGCCGGTCCCCGGAGGAGGGGGAGTGAGCGGATGTTTCCGCTCAATTTGCCCAACGCGCTGACGCTGCTGCGGATCCTTGCGGTGCCGGTGGTGGTGGTTGCGCTGCTGGGGGAGACGCCGAACGGCGACGCGCTCGCCGCGGCTGTCTTCGCCCTGGCCGCCGCGACCGACGGGCTCGACGGCTACTTCGCCCGCTCGCGCAACTCGATTACGACCTTCGGCAAGCTGATGGACCCGATCGCCGACAAGCTGCTGATCGTCGCCGCCCTGGTCTCGCTCGTCTCGCTCAACCGGGTCGAAGCATGGGTGGCGATGGTGATCATCGCCCGCGAGTTCGCCGTCACCGTGATGCGCGCGGTCGCCGCCGAGCGCGGCGTGGTGATCTCCGCCAGCTGGCTCGGCAAGGCGAAGACGGTTCTGCAGATCGCCGCCGTGATCGCCCTGATCGCCGCCAACCCGGCCCCGGCCTGGGTCAACGCCCTGGTCTACCTGGCGGTTGCCGCCACGCTGATCAGCGGCGCCGACTACTTCTTCGGCCTGCGCCGCCGGATCGAGCAAGAGCGCGAAGCCCGAAGCGGTCACATAGCGACGCGCAAGCCGTAACACCCGACGCACCCCACGCGCGTCACCGCCTGCCAAGGTCGGCCCATGTCCATCTCCACCCCCACCACCCCCAAGGTGAAACGCTTTTTCGTCCCATCCCAACGAAAAAGCGTTTCACCGGGCGCTCGGGGGTTGAGAGTGCGCTCAGGTCGCCGGGGACTCGAGCCACTCGCGCATTGTCGTGTGGCGCTGCTGGTGCTCTCCGGAGGCGAGCTCCTGGCGGAGGTCGCCGAGGGTGCCGTAGCGCTCGGCTACGACGTTGTGGCGGTGGATGGTCTCGAGGTTCTCCTGGCTGGCCATGACGAAGGCCTCTGCCGGCAGGTCGGGGTAGCCCTCGACCACGGCGCGGATCATCTCGCGCACGCAGTCCTCGACGAAGCGCGGCTGCGAGTGGGCCTTGGCGACGACGGCGAGCTCGTCGGGGCGCTTCATCAGCTCGTAGATCTCCGAGCTCATCGAGCCCTCGACGATGCGCAGCAGCTCGGGCGCGTCGATCCATGACTTGGCGCCGCCCTCGGGGCAGCCGATGTAGAGGGTGCCGATGCCCCGCTGATTGTGGGTGGCGACCGGCACGGCCTCGATCGCCAGCTCGATCTGCTCGGGCTCGAAGCCGCCGGCGGCGAGCCGTTCGCGGCCCAGCTCGGCGACCATCTCCTGCGCGCACGGGCAGGCGGTCATGCCCTGGGCCTGTACGCCGGTCAGCGTCCGCGTCCCCCGTTCGGAGGCGACGGCCGTGCCGAACAGCCCGTAGATCTCCTGGGTCGGGCGACCGGTGGCCGGCGTCTTCACGGTCTCCGGGTAGCGGGCGTTGACGGAGACCTCGGCGCGGCGGCCGTGCTGTCGCTCGCGCACCCGCTGGGCGATGTGGGCGGCGAGGATCTCGGCTCGGAAGGCCTCGCCGAGCACGACCTCGTCGATCGCCTCGCCGACGTCCTCCTCGAACCGCGACATGTGGACGCCCGCCTGGCGCGGCTCGAGGTCGACGAAGCACTCGAAGTTGGCGTGGTAGAGGTTCGCGGCGCCGTCGGCCTTGACCCGGATCACCTTCTCGACCCCGGTGACGCCGACCCGCGAGAGGCTGACCTGGGTTGCCGGCACCGACGCCTGCACGTCAGGCGCGGTGAGTGACGGGGTCATCGCAGTACGGGTCGCCACGGCTTATGAAGGGTAAGCGACTCGGTCGCCCGGCCGGCGGCTGCCGCGCCGAAAGAACCGTTTCTTTCTGCCTATACTTCGCCACGGCCGGAGCGTTGGGGTCGGCACCCCGGGAATGGGAGAGGGTTGGACCGGAGGCAGTGATATCGAACCGTTGGAGACGGTCCCGCAGGGACTCGATCAGGATTCGGATGGGCAGCAGTTTGCGGAGCCGGAGGAGCTTCGCGGGCTGATTGCGCTGGGCCGCGAACGCGGCTACCTCACCTTCGAGCAGATCGCCGGCACGCTCGAGGAGGTCGAGGTCACCAAGGAGCAGATCTCGGGACTTCACGTCCACCTGGTCGAGCAGGGCGTCGAAGTGATCGCCGAGGAGGGCGTCAGCGCCTACAAGGAACAGCGCGAAGAGGCGACCAACGGCAGCTCGAAGAAGGCCGAGCTGGACCTGACGGTCGAGCCCAGCCTCGACTCGCTGCGCCTTTACCTGCGCTCGATCGGCCAGGTCGAGCTGCTCACCGCCGCCCAGGAGGTCGAACTGGCGAAGCGGATCGAGCGCGGCGACATGCTCGCCAAGCGGCAGATGGTCGAGGCCAACCTGCGCCTCGTCGTCTCGATCGCGAAGGGCTACCTGGGACGCGGGCTGAGCTTCCTCGACCTGATCCAGGAGGGCTCGCTGGGCCTGATCCGGGCCGTGGAGAAGTTCGACTACCGGCGCGGCTACAAGTTCTCCACCTACGCGACCTGGTGGATCCGCCAGGCGGTGACGCGGGCGATCGCCGACAAGGCGCGGACGATTCGCATCCCCGTCCACATGGTCGAGAAGCTGAACCGGGTCGCCCATGTCGAGCGCGCGCTCGTCCAGTCGCTGGGCCGTGAGCCCGAGCCGCACGAGATCGCCGCCGAGCTGCGCTGGCCGCTCGACGAAGTGCGGGAGATCCTCCGCGTCTCCCAGCTGCCGGTCTCGCTGGAGAAGCCGGTCGGTGACGAGGACGAATCGGAGCTGGGCGATTTCGTCGCCGACGAGGAAGTGGCCGAGCCCTTCGAGGAAGCGAGCGAGCACTTGCAGCGCGAGGGGGTGCGGCGGGCGCTCGACGCCCTGCCCGAGCGCGAGCGCCAGGTGATCGAGCTGCGCTACGGCCTCTCCGGCCTCGAGCCGCTGACGCTGGAGGAGGTGGGACGCACCTTCGGCGTCACCCGCGAGCGGATCCGCCAGATCGAGACCAACACGCTGAAGAAGCTGCGCGCCCTGCCCGAGGCGCAGATGCTGCGCGAAGCCGGCTGACGCTCAGCGCGGCTCGAGCACGATGACCGAGATCTCGCGGTCGAGCTTGGCCGCGTAGTCGTCGAAGCCGGAGTACTGCTCGTTGTGCCTGCGCCAGAGGTCGGCGCGCTCCTCGCCCTCGGCGACTCGGGCCCGAACGGCGATGCGCTTGCGCCCGAGCTCGACCTCGGCCTCGGGATTGGCCTTCAGGTTGAGCGACCAGGCCGGGATGCGGGCGTTGCCGGCGTTGGTGTTGATCACGACCGTCTTCTCGCCGTCGGCGAGGTAGACGATCGGCGCGGTGCGCGGCTCGCCGGACCTGCGGCCGGTCGTGGTCAGCAGCAGGACCGGCGCGCGGCCGACCTTGCCGCCGATCCGCCCCCCGCTCAGCCTGTAGAGCGGCACGTTCAGCTCGCCGGTCCAGCGCAGCCCGGTGGCGCCGAGGGACATCGTGAAGCGCGAGATGGTTTTGTCGCTCGGCACGGGGGGCCGAGTATTCCAGGTGCGAATGGCGCCTTAGTGGCACATATCGCCACCAAAGCGCCATTCGCACGTAGAGTTGGGGATATGGCTGGCTCGCACCCATTCCGCCGCGCCGCCGAAGCCAAGGACCTCGACCTGCTCACCGAGACCCTGCGCGAGGACGTCGAGCTGCACAGCCCGATCCTCTTCCGTGGCTTCGAGGGCCGCGAGATCGTCAGCCAGGTCCTCACCCACGTCGCCGCCACCCTCGAGGACCTCACCTATGTCGACGAGCTGACCGAGGGAAGCACCGTCGCCCTCCGCTTCAAGGCCCGGGTGGGCGACCGCGAGCTGGAGGGCATCGACTTCCTCGAGCTCGACGAAGCCGGCCGCGTGGCGGTCCTGACGGTCTTCATGCGCCCGATGTCGGCTCTGACGGCCTTCAACGAGCAAATGGCCCAGCGTCTCGGCGTCGCGTAACCACCCTCGCCGTCCCTTAGAATCGTCCCTCTCCGGGGGAGTGTCCGAGTGGTTAAAGGAGACTGGCTGTAAACCAGTTGGCTATGCCTACGCAGGTTCGAATCCTGCCTCCCCCATATGAGTAGCCTCGACGGCCGTGTGGTTGCGATTGCCGGAGTTGCCGGCGGGCTGGGGCCGGTAGTCGCCGAGCGACTCGCCGCCGCCGGCGCGACGATCGCCGGTGCCGATGTCTCGCAGGATCGCATCGACTCGGTCGGCGCCGGACTGGGCCTGCCGCCCGAGCGCTGGGACGGCCGCGCTGTCGATCTGCTCGACGAGGAGGCGACGCGGGCCTGGTCCGCGGCGCTGCTCGAGCGCTTCGGGCGGGTCGATGCGCTGCTGCACCTTGTCGGTGGCTGGCGCGGCGGGCAGCCGCTTCACGAGGAGCCGCTCGCCGACTGGGACCTGCTGCACAACCTGCTGATCCGCACCGTCCAGCACACCACCCGCGCCTTCCACGACGCGCTGCTCGCCGGCGAGCAGGGCCGCTTCGTCCTCGTCTCCGCCAAGCAGGCCCAGGCGCCCTCCAACTCCAACGCCGCCTATGCTGCCGCCAAGGCCGCCGCCGAGGCCTGGACGCTCGCCCTCGCCGACGGCTTCGAAGGCGCCGCCGCGACCGCCAACATCGTCGTCGTCGACGCCATCCTCACCCCGCGGATGCGCGAGGAGAGCCCGGGCGAGGACTTCCCAACTTTTACCCCGGCAGAGAGCATCGCCGACGCGATCGCCTTCATCTGCTCGGATGCAGCCGAGCAGATGAACGGTCAGCGGCTGCCGCTTACGATGAGGGGATGACCCCAGAGCCGAGGAGCAAGCCCGCCAAGGGCGAGATGACGATCCACGAGCTGGCGAAGCGGACGGGGATGACCGTGCGCAACATCCGCGCCCACCAGACCCGCGGGCTGCTGCCGCCGCCGGTCGTGCGGGGGCGGACCGGCTACTACAACGAGGGGCACCTCTCGCGGATCGAGCTGACCCGCGAAATGCAGGCCGACGGCCTCAACCTGGAGGCGATCCGCCGTGTGCTCGAGGGAGGCGACGACTCCGCCGCCGAAATCTACGACTTCACCCGCGCCCTGCGCGCCTCGGTCGAAGACGAGACGCCCGAGATCATCAAGGCCGAGGAGCTGGCCGACCCCTGGAAAGACGAGATCGACGAGGAGCAGGAAGCGGACCTGACCCGCCGCGCCGAAGCCATGGGCGCCCTGCGGAGCCTTCCCGACGGGAAGATCGAGGCGATCAGCCCGCGCCTGGTCCGGGCCGCAGTCGCGCTCGCCGAGCTCGGCTTCGGCCGCGACCGCGCGATGGCCACGGCGGAGAAAGTCCGCAGCGAGGCCGACGTCATCGCTCACGCCTTCATCGAGCTCTTCAGCAAGGAGATCTGGCAGCCATTCGACCAGGCGGGCCGACCGGAGGACGATTGGCCCAAGGTCCGCGAAGCCCTCGACCGCCTCCAGCCCCTCGCCTCGGACGCCCTCCTCGGCGTCTTCCAGATCGCGATGGCCGAGGCCGTCGAGAAGGCCGGCGAACAGACCCTGCGCAGGGCCGCAAGTCCCAAGCCGCCGGTGCCGAACGGCAAGCGCCACCGCAAGAGCCCCCGCAGCAGCTGATCCGCGTCCCGAAGGGGAGAGTTTCCGACCCTCGGCTCTTATAAAGCTGTCCAGCCACTCCATCCAGTTATACTCGGTGGTATGACTTATCGGGTTGGGCCCAAGGGGCAGGTCGTGATTCCGAAGGCGATTCGCGACGAACTGGGGATCGCACCCGGTGATCAGGTTGATGTGGAGCGCAGAGAGAGCCAGGTTGTGATCCGTCGCCACCGGGACTCCACCCGAGAGCGCGACCGGCGGGTCGCGTCCCTGCGGGGGTTGCTGGCAGACGCCGCAGGCGGGGGAACCGTAGAGCTGGAGGCCATGCGCCGGATCGAGCGCGAGCTCGAGAAGCGCAAGGCGCGGGGGCGCGGTTGACAGTTGTCCTCGACACCTGGGCTTTGATCGCTTTGTTGAAGGACGAGCCGGCGGCGGCTCGGGTCGAGACGGCTTGGCTGGCCGAGACACCGGTGATGTGCTCGCTGAACCTCGGCGAGGCTCTCTACATGCGGCTTCGGGTCGACGGCGCGAAGGAAGGGCTTGCGGATATAGAAAGGGTTCGTGCCGAGCTGAACGTCGTCGATCCGGACTGGAGACTCGTCAGGGACTCAGCCACGATCAAGTCCTCCGGTGGCCTCTCCTTCGCCGATTGCTTTGCCCTGGCCACGGCCCGGCGCTACGAAGCTCCTCTGTGGACGGGAGATCCGGAGATCATCGAGCTCGCCGACCCGGCCGAGATCATCGACCTGCGATAGCCCGTCGCCTCAGCCCACCGCCAAGGCCAGCTCCTCGCTCGCCACTTCGTGCCCCTTATACGGCAGCACGGCGAAGTACATCAGCGAGGGCAGCAGGGACTCCAAGCCGGCGGTCTCGCCGCGGTAAAGGCGGGAGTAGAGCAGGGCCTCGATGCCGCCGACTATGCCGGCGGCGGCGATCGCCGAAGGCGGCGCGTCGGCCGGGGCCTCCGCGCGCACCTGGGTGTCCAGGCAGGAGGCGAAGTGGTCGAGCAGCTCGTCGCGACGGAGCAGCGCGGGCGGGCAGGCGGCGCGGGCGTCGACGATCAGCGACATCGCCGCGTCGGGCTCATCGACGACGAAGCGCAGCAGCTCCTCGAGCGCCGGGCGAAGGCGCTCGCGCCAGGTCTCGCCGCCCTCTGCGGCGACCTCGAGGCGCCGGCGCAGGCGGCCGGCGGCGCTGTCGAAGGCGGCGAGGAAGCAGTCTTCCTTGTTCTCGAAGTGCTCGTAGAAGGTGGGGCGGGAGACGCCGGCGCGGTCGAGCACGTCTTGGACGCTGACCTCGCGGTAGGCGAGCTCGTTGGTCGCCCGCAGCATTGCCGCCAGCAGGCGCTCGCGCTGGACGGCGCTGACCAGGTCGGGCGGCAGAGAGCGGATGCCTGAGGGAAACTGTCCTTCGCCGCCGGAGAGCAGCTCGGCGGCGGCGCTCACCTCGGCCGGCGGCCAGCTGTCGCCGAGCGCGGCGAGCAGCATGTCCTGGCTCAGTTCCACCCTGTTCGAAGCCATAAAGAAACCCAACCGTTTCTGTTATAAACCTAAGAAGTCTTTCTAGGGTACCAGTTGAGTCGCCGACGTGCAAGAGGTTTTGGGGTTGCGGAGGTATCCTTGATCGATGCCGCCGCGCGCACAGGCGAGGTCCGGGATCCGCTCCGACGCACTGCCGGTCCGCCCCGAGCTCTCGCGCGAGTTCGTCGCCGTCCACAAGCGCCGCCGCATCATGGACGCGATCGCCGAGCTGACCGCTGAGAACGGCTACGACGCGACCAAAATCGGCGACATCGTGCGTCGCGCCGGCGTCGCCCGCAAAACGCTCTACGACAACTTCGAGGGCAAGGAGGAAGTCTTCCTCGCCGCCTTCGAAGCTGCCGTCGACGAGGCGATCGGGCGGGTCGAGGAGGATTGCGCCCAGGTCGAAGGCGGCTGGGAAGAGCGCGTGCGGGCCGGCCTCGCCGCCTTCCTGCGCTACGTCGCCGAGAACCCGGCCCTGGCCCGCATGTGCATGATCGAGGCGCTCTCCGCGACCCCGGCGGCCACCGAGCGCTACGAGGAGGCGATGGGGCGCTTCGTCGAGCTGACCGCCCGCACCGTTCCCCACGATGACCAGCTGCCGGGGACGATCGAAGAAACGCTGGTCGGCGGCGTCGCCTGGATCATCTACCAGCAGATTCGCCGCCAGGAAACCGAGAAAGCCGAGGATCTGCTGCCCGAGCTGTCCGAATTCATGCTCGCGCCGTTCCTCGATGCGGCCGAGGCGACGAAGAAGCGAGCAAACGCGTAGAGCCGCGCGCTGGCAGACTCCAGCGTCAAGTGGAACGACTGCCCCGCGGCCGCCACGGCCTTCCCCGCGAGTTCATCGCGCAGAACCAGCGTGAGCGGCTGCTTGCCGCCCTCGCCGAGTGCCTTGACGATCGTGGCTACGAGGGGACCACGGTCTCGATGATCGGCAAGCGCGCCGGCGTCTCCAAGAGCGACTTCTACAAGCAGTTCGAGAGCAAGGACGCCTGCTTCGTCGCCGCCTACGACGACGCGGTCGAGCGGATCCGCGAGCGCGTTCGGGCGGCCTGCGACGAGGCCGACGATTGGGCGAGGGGGGTGCTCGCGGCTCTGGCCGCGCTGCTCGGTCTACTCGCCGCCGAGCCGGCGCAGGCCGGGCTGGTCCTGGTCGAGGGGCTGCGCGCAGGCCGCGGCGTCTATGACCGCTACCAGGCGGCGCTGGAGAGCTTCGTCCCCGACTTGCGCGATGGGGCGCCGGCGCCGGCCGGCGGTGGGCCGCCGCCCGAGGCGACCGACGAGGCGATTGTCGGCGGCATCGCCTCGCTGCTGGCGCGGCGCGTCCTCTCCGGCGAGACGGCGAAGCTCGGCGAGTTCCTGCCGGAGATTGCGGAGTTTGCGCTCACCCCGTACCTGGGCGCAGCCGAGGCACGCCGCATAATCTCGGAGCGATGAGCGAGGCGGCGGCAGCGACGGCGGGCGCGGTCGGCGGGGACGCCGCCGCAGCGGCAGACGGCGTGCTGCCCTCGCAGGCGCTGAGCGAGGCGATCGCGGCGGAGTGGGTCAGCTCGGGCGACTACCGGATCCGCCCCGAGGCGATCCAGCCGGCCAGCATCGACCTGCGGCTCGGCGGCCACGCCTGGGCGCTGCGCTGCTCCTTCCTGCCCGACGTTGACTCGACGGTGGAGGAGAAGATCGAGGGCCTCGCCTTCCAGCGGATCGACCTGCGCGACGGAGCTGTGCTGGAGCGTGACCGTCCCTACCTGGTGCCGCTGATCGAGGAGCTGGCGCTGCCCGAGGACGTGCGGGCGAAGGCCAACCCGAAGAGCTCGACCGGCCGCCTCGACGTCTTCACCCGGGTGCTGACCGACCGCCACCACCGCTTCGACGAGATCCGGGCCGGCTATCGCGGCAAGCTCTACCTCGAGGTCGTGCCGCGCTCCTTCGCGATCCAGGTGAAGACCGGGCTCTCGCTCAACCAGCTGCGACTGGCCCGCGGCGACGTGCGCCTCGGCGATGCGGAGATCCGCGCCCTGCAGGACGAGTTCCCGCTGCTCTACCTCGACTCCCACGCGCTGCGCGAGTCCGAGCTGGCGCTCGCCGACGGGCTCTTCCTCAGCGTCGACCTCTCCGGGCCGAGCGACCGAATCGTCGGCTACCGGGCGAAGAAGAACAGCCTGCCGATTGACCTCTCGCGGGTCCGCGCCTACCGCTGGACCGACTTCTGGGACCCGGTCTTCCCCGAGGCGGGCGGGAGGATCGTGCTCGAGCCGGAGATCTTCTACCTGCTGCTCTCCGCCGAGGGGGTTTGCATCCCGCCGCAAATCGCCGCCGAGATGATGGCCTACGACCCCACCGCGGGAGAGCTGCGCACCCACTACGCCGGCTTCTTCGACCCCGGCTTCGGCTATGACCCCGCCGGCGACCGCCACGGCAGCCGCGCCGCGCTCGAGGTGCGCGCTCGCGATGTCTCCTTCATGGTCGAGCACCGCCAGCCGGTCTGCAAGCTGGCGCTGGAGCGGACCAGCGCCCCCGCCGAGCGCCTCTACGGCGCCGGCCTCGGCTCCAACTACCAGGGCCAGGTAACGATGCTCTCCAAGCACTTCGAGGAGCAGTCGGTGAAGGGAAGGGCGTGACCCCTCCCAAAACGCGCGGCTTGCGCCGCG
>DASXKW010000009.1:0-22328 GCA_036496625.1 Solirubrobacterales bacterium
CGAGCAGCAGCGCGTCTCGATCGCCCGCGCCTTCGTCAACCACCCGCCGCTGCTGCTCGCCGACGAGCCCAGCGGCAACCTCGACCCGGTCACCTCGATCGGCGTGATGCAGCTGCTCTACCGGATCAACAAGACCGGCACCACCGTCGTCGTCGTCACCCACGACCGCGAGATGGTCGACAACATGCGCCGCCGCGTGATCGAGCTCTACGAGGGCCGCGTCGTCCGCGACGAGGTCAGCGGCGGCTACACCGAGGAGTCGACGACCGAGTTCGGGCTGCGGATGCGCGCCGAGATGGGCGTCGCCCCCGAGGGCCAGACCAACGGACACGACTCGCTGATCTAGATGCCGCGATTCTTCTTCTTCACCCAGGAGGCTTTCCGGGCGCTGCGCCGCAACGGCG
The DNA here is from genome assembly GCA_036496625.1 of Solirubrobacterales bacterium. Classification (GTDB taxonomy): domain Bacteria; phylum Actinomycetota; class Thermoleophilia; order Solirubrobacterales; family 70-9; genus VRUE01. Next base: position 405 of record DASXKW010000009.1, read on the forward strand.
CTCCGAGCATGGCCGCGATCGTCACCACGGTCACCACCGTGATCCTGCTCGGCGTCCTGATTCCGGTCTTCCAGACCACGCAGGCGAAGAGCGACCAGGTGCGCAACCAGCTCAACATCCAGGTCGGCCTCTTCGCCGACGCGACCAAGGCCGACATCGCGACGACGCGCGAAAGGCTGGAGGCCGTCCCTCACGTCAACTCGGTCCAGTTCATCAGCAAAACCGAGGCGCTCAAGGAACTGAAGGAAGAACTGGGCAAGAAAAAGGCCCAGGAACTGACCTCGGAGCTGCACGAAAACCCCCTGCCGGCCAGCTTCAGGATCACCCCGGACGACGCCTCCAACCTGTCGGGAATCCAGGCCGCGATCATCCACAACGGCCCGAACGGGAATCCCCAGCGGATCTCGCCCGTCGTCGACAACATCTTCGACCGCCAGGAAGGCTCGCAGCAGATCGAGCAGGTGACGAGCGCCCTGAAGATCGTCCTGACCGTGATCACGGCCCTGCTGATCATCGCCTCGCTGATGCTGGTCGGCAACACGATCCGGCTCTCGATCTACACCCGCCGCCGCGAGGTCGAGGTGATGCGCCTGGTCGGCGCGACCCGCTGGTTCATCCGCTGGCCGTTCATGATCGAGGGCGTGGTGGTCGGCTTCACGGGCGGGCTGGTAGCAATACTGATCCTGTGGCTGGGCAAGATCACCATCGTCGACCCGCTGAGCAGCACCTTCTCCTTCCTGGCGGCGCAGAACAACAGCACCCTCTCCTTCCCGGCGCTGGTGGCGATCCTCTTCGGCGCCGCGGTGGCTGTCTCGGCGATCGGCTCCGGCGTCACCCTGCGGCGCTTCCTGAAGGTCTGAGCGCGGCGTGAGGGGCTGGGGGATCGCGGCCCTCGTGGCTGCGCTGGTGGTGGTTCTCTGCGCCGGCATCTGGCTCGGCGGCCACCCCGGCAAGCTGCCCGAATTCCTCCGCGACCGCTTCGTCGACGATTCGGCAGGGCTCAACCTCGAAGCGACCGAACTGATCAAGGACAACTACTACCGGTCGGTCGGCTCGAGCGAATTGACCAACGCCTCGCTGCAGGGCATGGTCCGCGAGCTGCGCCTGCGCCACCACGACCGCTTCTCCGACTACTTCTCACCGGAAGCGCTGGAGAGCTTCGACGAGGAGATCGCCGGCCAGTTCTCGGGGATCGGCCTCACGGTCTCGGAGGCGAAGCGGGGCCTGCGGGTCGACAAGGTATTCGCCGGCTCCCCGGCCGATCGGGCTGGCATCGAACACGGCGATCTGATCGTCTCCGTCGACGGCGACTCGATCGCCGGCGAGAGCAGCGAAGAATCGACCGAAAAGATCAAAGGCCGGGAAGGGACCGAGGTGACGGTCGGCGTCCAGAGCCCGCCGCAGAAGAAGACTCGCGAGCTGGAAATCACCCGCGCCCAGATATCCCTGCCGGTCGTCTCCAGCAGGGTCGAGGAAGTGGGCGGCCGCAAGCTCGGCTACGTGCGGATGGTCTCCTTCAGCGAAGGCGTCCACGCGCTGCTGCGCGAAGCAGTGCAGAAAGTCGAGAGGGAAGGCGCGGAGGGGATCGTGCTCGACCTGCGCGGCAACGGCGGCGGCCTGCTCGAGGAGGCGGTGCTGAGCGCCGGCGTCTTCCTTCCCAAGGACGAAGTCGTCGTCACCACCAACTCGCGCACCCAGGGCCATGCCGTCTACAAGACCTCCGGCGAAAACCTGCCCGCTGTGCCGCTCGTCGTCCTGATCGACCGCAACACCGCCTCGGCGGCGGAGATCCTCACCGCGGCGCTGGCCGACGATGCCGGCGCCAAGACGGTCGGCACCCGCTCCTATGGCAAGGGCGTCTTCCAGCAGGAGATCGACCTCTCCAACGGCGGCGCGCTGAAGCTGACGATCGGCGAATACTTCACCCCCGACGGCGTCAACCTCGCCAGGAGCCACGGCATCCACCCCGACGTGAAGGCGCCGAACCTGCCGCAGACGGTGCGCGACGAGGGCCTCGAACGCGCCCTGGAGGTGCTGGGGGCCCAGCAATGAGCTTCCGGTGCGACTTCTGCCCGCTATACGGTCATAAAGCGCACCGGAAGGGGCTTCCTTGAGCGGGCGCGGCCGGGAGGGCGCCAAGCCGAAGAACGCCCGCGAGGCGGTCGATGCGCTGCTGGCCGAGCGCCTCGGCCGGCGTGGCTTTTCCGCTGCGCTCGAGGTCGAAGCTGGACGCGCTGCCGACGCCGCGGAGAGCAGCGAGGTCCGCCGCCGCGACCTCACCGACCTGCCCACCTTCACCGTAGACCCGGCCGGCGCCCGCGACTTCGACGACGCGGTGTCCGCCCAGCGCGAGGAGAGCGGCCTGCGCGTCTGGGTCCACATCGCCGACGTCGCCGCCCACGTCCAGCCGGGCACGCCGCTCGACCTCGAGGCTCGTCGTCGCGCCAACAGCACCTACGTCCCCGGCGCTGTCGAGCCGATGCTGCCGCGCGCGCTCAGCGAGGATGCCTGCAGCCTGTCGCCGGGCGTCGAGCGCCTCGCGGTCACCGCCGAGATCGAGCTCGGCCCGAGCGGGCGGCCGCGCGCCGCCAGCTTCTACCGCAGTCGCATCCGCTCGCGTGCCCGCCTCGACTACGACCAGCTCGACCTGGTCTTTGCGGGCCGCCGGCCGGCGCCCGGGGGGGTTGCCGAGCCCGTCGCCGTCGCCCGCGAGGCCGCCGCCGCGCTGGGCGAGCAGCGTGGCCCGACCAGCCTCGCGGTCGAGTCCAGCGAGCCCGAGTTCCGCTTCGATGCGGCCGGCAACGTCCTCGGCGCCCGCTCCGTCGCCCAGACCGAGTCCCACCGGTTGATCGAGCGGCTGATGATCCTCGCCAACGAGCAGGTCGCACAGCTGCTGGAGCGCAAGCGGGTGCCCACCGTCTACCGGGTCCACGCCCAGCCGGACCCCGGTCGGGTCGAGCGGATGGTCGGGCAGCTGCATGCGCTCGGGGTGCCGACCCCGCCGCTTGGCCAGGGCCTGGCGCCCACCCAGGCGGGAGAGGTTGCGGCGCGGGCGAGCCGGCTGGCGATCGAGGAGGCGGCGCGGCGCGGGCACGGCCGCGAGGCGTATACATCGCTGGTGCTCCGCTCCCTGATGCAGGCCTCCTACAGCGACCGCAACAGCGGCCACGCCGGCCTGGGCAGCCCCGCGTACTGTCACTTCACCTCGCCGATCCGGCGCTATCCCGACCTGCTCGTCCATCGAGCGCTGTTGGCGACGCTGGGGGAGGGGGAGGCGGCGCCGCGCGGGGCGGAGGCGCGCGAGGTGGCTCGGCATTGCAGCGAGCGCGAGCGTGAGTCGGCACGGATCGAGCGCGATGCAGACGACGTCTGCGCCGCCTATCTGCTCGAGCGCGAGCTGCTCGAGCGCGGCGCCGAGGCGGGGTTCGAGGGCGAGGTCTCGGGGCTGATCCGGGCCGGGGCCTTCGTCGCCTTCGGCGGCGAGCTGGGCGATGTCTACGAGGGCTTCGTGCCGGCCCGCGCCATGGGGGAGGAGCGTTTCGAGCTGAACGAGACCGAGACCGCGCTGGTCGGCCGCGAGTCCCGCAACGCGGTGCGGATCGGCGATCCGATATCCGTCCGCGTGACCGGGGTCGAGGCGGCGCGCGGACGGGCGGATCTGGAGCGGTCGGATGGCTAAGAAGTCGAAGAAGCAGCGCATGCCCGCCTCCGGCGACGTCGCCACCAATCGCCGTGCCCGGCACAAATTCGAACCGATCGAGAAGATGGAGGCCGGGATCGTCCTGAGGGGCTCCGAGGTGAAGTCGCTGCGGGGCGGCAAGGCGCAGATGACCGACGCCTACGCGCTTGTCGACAGGGGCGAGGTTTGGCTGCGCAACCTGCATATCCCCCCCTACGAGCCCGCCAGCCGGGAGAATCACGAGCCCGAGCGGCCGCGAAAATTGCTCCTCCACAAGGCCGAGATCGAACGGCTGATCGGCAAGACCGCGGAGAAAGGGCTGACCCTGATCCCGCTTCGCATTTACTTCAAGGGCTCGCGGGCGAAGGTCGAGCTGGCCCTTGCCCGCGGCAAGGAGGGGCGAGACCGCCGCCGGCAGATCGCGGACCGTGATGTGCGCCGCGAAGTCGAGCGCGAATTCAAGGGCCGGATGAGGTAGCTTCGGGGACCTATGCGATCCAGGTTTGCCCTGCTTTGGTCAACGGCGACCCTTCTGGCGCTGGCCTTGGCCGTTCCGGCCGCTGCCCAGGCCGATTCCTTCCCGAGCAGCGCCGGCAACTTCGTCAGCGACAACATCAAGTACTTCGTCGCCGGTCTCGTCGCGGCGGTGCTCCTGCTCCTGCTGGTCATCAGCATCACCCAGCGCCGCAGCAAGGAGAAGGCCGCGAAAGAGGCCGCCGCCGGACCCGCAGCCCCGGCACCCGGGACGCCCCCGCCGGCCCCCGGAGCGATTGCCCAGGATCAGACTGCCGAGCTCCCTGTCACGCCGCCGGCCCCCCTGACCGCATCGGTACCGCCGCCAGCCGCCACCGGCCGACCTCTCGATGCGAAGGAGAAGCGCAAACTGGCGCGGGAGCAGCAGCGCGCCGCTCGGCTCGAGCACCGCAGGCGCCGCCAGGATGAGGCAAAACGGCGCAAGGAAGAACGCTTGGCAAAGCGCGGCAAACGCGGCAGGAAGCAACCGGCCGCAGCGGGAGGTCGTGCCGACAGCCGGCGGGCGCGAAAGGAAGCGGCGAAGGCGGAGCGCCAGCTCAGCGAAGCCCGCGTCGCGCACGAGCGCGAACAGCTGGAGCAAGGGGGACAGGCCCAGCCGGCGTCGCCCGTCTCTCCGCTGCCCCCCGCTGCGCCGGCTCCCGAGGCCCCGGCTGTGCAGGCGGTTCCGCCGGTTTCACCCGCGCCAAGCGAGCCGCTGTCGCCGGTACCGCCGCCTCCGCCCGCTGCGATGGCGCAGCCCGGAGCCCCGGCCGGCTATGACGACCCCGCGGCCGCCGAGCAGAGGGTCCGCGCCAAGGTCGAGGAGATCCAGCGCGAGGAGGAGCGGATTCGCGCCGAGGCCGACCGGCGCATAGCCGAGGCCGAACGGCTGCAGCGCGAGGCCGACGAGCGGACAGCCCAGGCCGGGCAGGTGACCCAGGGCATGGGAGCGGTTTCGCCGCCCCCGTCGGCAGCGCCGCCCGCCGCGATGCCGACGGCCCCCGCGCCGCCGAGCCCGACTCCCGATCTGCAGACCGCCGAGCACCGCTTGCAGCAGGGGCGCGAAGCGCAGGAGCGGGCGATGGCGGAGGCTCAGGATCGCCTGCGCCAGATCGAAGAGCGGACCAAGGAGGCGGAGCGCCGTGCCGCCGAAGCAGAGCGGCTCGCCAAGCTGAAGTCAGAAGAGCAGGAGCGCGAGCGACGCCTGCAGGAGATCCGCGACAGCGTTGCCCAGGCCGAGGAGCGCGCCCGCGAAGCCGAGCGCCGCGCGGCAGAGGCCGAGCAGGCGGTGATCCAGGCGGTTCAGACTTCGAGCGGCGCCCAGGCGGCCGCGCCTCCGCAGCCGCCGGCTCCATCGCCCGCGCCCGGGCCGCCGATGCCACCGCCCGAGCCCACTCCACGACCTCCGGCTCCCGAACCGGTTCCGCCGCCGCCCGCGCCCGAGCCGCCTTCCCCGCAGCCGATGCCTCCGACGCGCGCGCCGCAGCCCCCCGCACCGGCCCCGTCGTCCATGCCGCCTCCCGCGGCCGCGTCATCCAGCGGCACGATCGAGCTCAACTCGGTCACCTTCGAGCAGCTCCGCGCCGAAAACCTCTCGGTCACCCAGGCGACCCGGCTGCTCGCCCACCGCGAGCGCCTCGGCCGCTTCGGCTCGGTCGACGAGCTGGACGAGGTGCCCGGCTTTCCCCAGGATGTGCTCGAAGACCTGAAGCGTCGTTCGACGGTCTAGATCCCGTAGGCCTCGAGCAGCTTCAGCCAGATCTCGCTGCGGGTGGGGTAGGCCGCGACTGCGTGGCGGAGCTTTGGGAGGGGGACTTCGCCGACGATGGCGATCGTGGCGGCGTGGAGGAGGTCGGCGGTCTCGAAGCCGGTGAAGGTGGCGCCGACGACGACCTTGCGCGCCTCGTCGACGACGAGTCGCGAGGTGCCGCCGGTTTCCCTGCCCTGGAAGCTGGCGCCGGCGGTGCCGTCGGTCGGGACGTCGACCGCTTGGGCGTCGATCCCGGCCTCGCGGGCCTGGTCGAGGGTCTTGCCGACCGCGGCCACCTGGGGGTCGGTGAAGGTGACTCGCGGCGAGCCGATCCCTTCGGCTACCGCCTCGACCTCGCCTCCGAGCGCGTTCTCCGCTGCGACCCAGGCCTGGTACTTGCCCATGTGGGTGAAGAGGGCGCGGCCGTTGACGTCGCCGACGGCGTAGAGCCAGTTGCGCCCGGCGATGAGCAGTCGCCCGTCCGTCTCCAGAAAGCCGTCCTTGCCGGGCTCGAGGCCGATCGACTCGAGGCCGATGCCCTCCGTCCGCGGCTTGCGCCCGACCGCGATCAGCAGCTCTTCGGCCTCCACGCTGCCGCCGCCGGCGATCTCGACCGCCACGCCGGGGCCGGCCCGGCCGACGCGTTGGGCCAGGGCGCCGGCGCGCACGTCGACGCCATGCCTTTCGCGCAGCGCGGCGGCGACCTGCTCGCCGGCGAAGGGCTCCTCCCGCGAGAGCAGGCGCGCGTCGCCCTCGACCAGGGTGACCTCGGTGCCGAGGGTCGACCAGGCCTGCGACAGCTCGCAGCCGACCGGGCCGCCCCCGAGGACGACCATGCTCGCCGGCACGCGCTTGGAAGTCGTCGCCTCGCGGTTGTTCCAGGCCCGGATCGAGTCGAGCCCATCGATCGGGGGCATCCTGGCGCCGCTGCCGGTGGCGACGACGACGGCCACCCGCGCCGTCAGCAGGTCGTCGCCGACCCGCACCCGGCGCTCGCCATCGAGCTTCCCCTCGCCTCGAAGCAGCTCGATCCCGCGGTCTTCCAGCCAGGGCAACTGGGCCGAGTCGTCGAGGTCGTGGACCACCTCGTCGCGGCGGTCGAGCACCGCTTGCGCGTCGAGCTCGCCCGCCACCGCCTCGGCTGCCCCGGGCACCCGACGCGCCTCATCCAGCAGGCCGCCGGGGCGCAGCAGCGCCTTCGAGGGCATGCAGGCGTAGTAGGAGCACTCGCCGCCGACCAGGTGCTGCTCGACGATCGCCACCGAGAGCCCGCCGTCGGCCAGGCGTCCGGCGCAGACCTCGCCCGGCGCCCCGGCGCCGAGCACGATCGCGTCGAATTGCCGTTCGGCCATCCGGTATTCCTACCCGAAGCCGTACAATCGGTCCACATAGCACGGGGGCGACAGGCTTCGACGTGGTCGGTCCGTGCGAACGGTTGCAGGTCGAGGTTGCCGGAGGCCTCGTTAAACCCCGGCAAAAACCAATACGTGCGGACCATGAGTTCGCCCTCGCTGCCTAGCTAGAACCTAGGCGATGAGAGTCGGTCCTCCCTCGCCCGCAGGGAGGGCAGCCGGCTTCAGAACGCGGGCTCACCCAGGCGGATCGCCCCGTCTGCCAGGGGACAATTCAGAGGGCTCTATCTCCCGCAGTGCCCGCCGGCGCGGACCCCGGGAGACGAGACTGAAGCGCCGGCTATGCCTGTAGACACCATCGCACTACGTCCACGGACCCGAGTTCAATTCTCGGCGCCTCCATCGATCATAGGGTTGTGAAATGAACCAGTACGTCGCCCTCCTGCGCGGTATGAACCTCGGCGGCCGGCGGATCAAGAACGACGAGTTGCGCAACGAGTTCGTGACTCTGGGGTTCGCCGACGTCGCCTGCTTTCGCGCCAGCGGTAACGTCGTGTTCGGCTCCGATCAGAGCGATGAGACTCAGCTGACGGCGCGGATAGAAGCCGGCCTCGGCGAGGCTCTCGGCTACCAGGTGCCGGTGTTCCTGCGCAGCGCCGCCGAGCTGCGGGCGGTGGCGGCGCGGCAGGCATTCGATGCGCCGCTCGTCGCAGCGTCGAAGGGAAAGCCCCAGGTCGCGTTCCTTCTCGAGAGCCCCGCGAAGAAGAGCAGAGAGCAGGCCCTCGGCCTCGGCAGCGACGAAGATCGCCTCGCCATCGAGGGCCGTGAGCTCTACTGGCTGCCGAGCGGCGGCATCTCGGAATCCGACCTCGACCTGAAGGCGATCGAATCGATTCTCGGCTCCTGGACGATGCGCACCAAGGGCACAATCGACCAGATTGCCGCCAAGCACTTCGCGAATTGACTGGAGCTACCGCCGGCCCAGACGGCGGTCGGCCCATGAGCTTGTCTCGATATACACCGTTGCTCCGATCCAGACAGCCGGAACGAGTATCCAGGGTGGTGCGCCGAAGATGAACACCGCGATAGCGACGAGTGCCGCAGTGACCGTGCCTGCGACAGACGCGCTGCGGGGGGATCTTGTCAGGTGCGCGATCAAGTCCACACCACGATGATAAGAGCGACAATCGACATGGGCCACATCAGTTTGAAGCCTTCCCCAATACCTTCATTGATTCGCTGAGCGACAAACTGAGGATCTCGGTGTTGGCCAAACGCTTGTGCCGCGTTGTAGCCACTGAAGTAGGCCATGCCCTGTGGCGCGCAGGGTGTCACGCGTCTGTGGAGATATCTGCGCGGGGGAGAGCTGCCAGCCGGGCGTCGGCGCTGACCGCGCCGATTTCGTCGGGCAGCGCCGCGAGCTGGACGTTGGAGACGAACTCCATCGGTCGGTCGAGGGGGCGGAAGAAGTTGTCGTAGTGGGTGGGAACGATCACCTTGGGGTCGAGGCGGGGGAGGATTCGCTTCCAGTAGTCCTCGGTGAAGCTGCGTCCGGCGATGCCGGCGAGGAAGACGTCGACGTCGCGCTCGCGGATCGCCTCGTCGATCAGGTTGGCGCTGCCCTGGTGGTAGAAGCGCAGCCCGGCGACCTCGATCGAGATGCCCCAGACCTGGCCGCAGCGATAGGCGCCTGGAGAGAGGGCGTCGAGGTGCTCGCAGGTGAGGTCGCCGTCGTAGGGGACGGCGAGGCCGAGCAGCAGCTTCGAGTGGACGCTGGGGGTGAAGCTGACCGCGAAGGGGCCGAGCTCGTAGGTCCGGTACGGCTCGACCTCGACCGCCTGCTCGGCGAGCCCGTGCAGGCCCATCAGCCTCAGCAGCGAGTCCGAGCCGTAGGCCTTGCAGCCGAAGCGACGGGCGATCGCCGGCGCGTCGACGGCGTGGTCGAAGTGGGTGTGGCCGACGAGAACGCCCGCGACCTCTCCCGGCGCGTGGACGAAGCGGTCGAGCGCCGCAGGGTCGGGCAGGGTCGGCCGGCGCCGCAGCAGGTCGCCGAACGGCACGCGTGAGAGGTAGGGATCGACGAACAGCGTCTGTCCCTCGAAGCTGATCCGGTAGCCGGAGACGCCCAGCCATTCGAGCTCCAGCCTGGCCGGCAGCTCCAGCGGCCTCGCCTCCAACTCATCCAGCGCCTGTCCGTCTTCGCGCTCGGTGGCGCGTCGCGTCATCCGCGCCTTGGTCAGATCGCCGAGGTGTCGCAGCGGACCAGCCATTGGCAACCCCGCGTTAGGCGGTCTCGAGCGTTGTCGATAGCTGCGGCGAGCCGGCGACGGTCTGGAAGACGACGCAGTAGCGCTCGGTCAGCTTCAACAGGGTCTCGAGCTGCTCGGCGTCGGCATCCGCATCGAGTTCGAAGGAGAGGCGGATCGCCGAGAAGCCGACCGGCGCCTCGCGATCGACGGCGAGGGTGCCGCGGAAGTCGAGGTCGCCCTCGGCGCGCACCTTGCCAGACTCGACCTCGATCCCAAGCGAGGTCGCCACCGCCCGCAGCGTCACCCCGGCGCAGGCGACGAGCGCCTCGAGCAGCATGTCGCCGGAGCAGAGCAGGCTGCCGTCGCCACCGGAAGCCGGATGCAGGCCCGCCTCGGCGAGAGCGCGCCCGGTCTGCACTGAGCAGGAAATGCCCTCGCCGAGCTCGCCGGCGGCGGCGAGGGTGACCACCGCCGCCTCGGGATTCTCCTTGTAGCGCTCCTTCAGCGGAGCCTGCGCCGCTCGCAACTCCTCGCGTTCCATGCCGGCAGGTTACGCTCGACGCACGCGGGCCGCGTAATGTCAGGGTCGCCCATGGCCATCGCCACAGCCACGACCATCGACCTCTACGCGGGCGGCAAGCTGCTCTTCGAGGACGTTTCCTTCAAGCTCGAGCCGCGCGAGCGGATGACCCTGTCGGGGCGAAACGGCGCCGGCAAGTCGACCCTGCTGCGGGTGCTGGCCGGGGAGCGGCCGCCGGACTCGGGCAGCATCGCGCTGCAGAAGGGCGCCCGGGTTGCCCTGCACGACCAGCGGCCCCCGCGCGACGCCGCGATCTCCCTCGGCGACTACGTCTTCTCCGGTCGCACCGACATGCAGGAGACCGAGGCGGAGCTGTCTCGCCTGGAGGAGGCGATGGGGCGGTGCGAGCCCGACGAGGAGACGATGCGCGCCTACTCCGTCGCCCAGCAGCGCCTCGAAGCCGGCGGGGGATACCGCTGGCGCGACGACGTGCTTGCGGTCCTCGGCGGCCTGGGTTTCGGCGAGCGGGCGGCGGGGCGCCGACTCTCCACCTTCTCCGGCGGCGAGCTGACCCGCGCCTCGCTGGCCCGCGCGCTCGCCACCCGCCCCGACCTGCTGCTGCTCGACGAGCCGACCAACCATCTCGACATCCCCTCGCTGGAGTGGTTGGAGCGCTACCTCGTCGACCTCGACGCCGCGGTCGTCCTCGTCGCCCACGACCGCTGGTTCCTCGAGGCGGTCGGCACCTCGGTGTTGGAGCTGGAGGCGCAGCGCGGCCGCTTCTTCGCCGGTCCCTGGCACGCCTGGCGCAAGGAGCAGGCGGCGCGTGAGATCGCGCTTGGCAAGGCGATCGAGCGCCAGCAAGCGGAGATCGAGCGGATGGAGCGCTTCGTCGAGCGCTTCCGCTACAAGGCGACGAAGGCGAAACAGGCGCAGTCGCGGCTGAAGCAGATCGACAAGATCAAGCGCGACGGCGCCAAGGCGGAGGCGCGGGAGCGGCGCAACCTGCGCTTCTCCTTCGTCAAACCGGAGCGACCGGGCCGCGTCGTGCTCAAACTCGTCAACGCGACGATCGAGGTGCCGGGGCGGACCCTGCTCGCCGGCGCCGAGCTGGAAGTCGAACGCGGCGAGCACGTCGTCCTCGTCGGCCCCAACGGCGCCGGCAAGACCACCCTGATCGAGGCCCTCGCCGGGCAGCGCGAGCCCGCCGCCGGCTCGGTGCGCACCGGCCACAACGTCAAGATCGGCTACCTCTCCCAACACGCCGAGACGGCGGCGGGGGAGGGGTCGGTGCTCGAAGCCGCCCAGCGCGAGACCGGGCTGAGCGGCCCGAAGGCGCGACGCCTGCTCGGCGGCTTCCTCTTCTCCGGCGCCGAGGCGGAGAAGGCGCTCGACGATATCTCCGGCGGCGAGCAGCGACGCCTCTCGCTGGCGATCCTCGTCGCCTCCGGCGCCAACGTGCTGATCCTCGACGAGCCGACCAACCACCTCGATATCGAGAGCCGCGAGGCGCTCGAGGATGCGCTCTCGGCCTTCGAAGGCGCGCTGATCCTCGTCTCCCACGACCGCGCCCTGCTCGAGGCGGTCGGCAGTCGCACGCTGGTCTGCGAGGACGGCGAGCTGCGCAGCTACGCGAGCGGCTGGGCGACCTATCAGCACGATCGCGACGAACGGGCGGAAGCAGCATCGGCGTCCGCCGCGGCGGAGAAACGGTTGAGCAAGGCGGAGAAGCGCCGCAGCCCCGGCACGATCTCGAAAAAAGCCGCCCGCAAGGCGAGCCGCCTGGCGGAGAGGATCGAGGCCGCCGAAGCCGAGCTGCGCGAGGTCGAGGAGGATCTGGCCGATCCTGCCGCCTGGTCGACTCCGGCCAGGGTCGAGCAGGCCGAAGAGCGCCACGAAGCGGCGAAGCTCAAGCTGGCCGAGCTCTACGAGCGCTGGGAGGAAGCCGAGCGGGCGGTCAGCGCAGCGGGCGATCCAGCTTGACGACGGCGCCCCTGCCGGGAGCGAGGGTGATGTTGCGGACCTTGACCTTCTCCGGCACGGGGTCGGGGGCGCTGAGCTCGGCGCGTTCGACGAACTCACGCAGGACGATCCGCATCTCGTATTCGGCGAAGGCGGCGCCGATGCAGCGCCGCACCCCGCCCCCGAAGGGGATCCAGGCGTAGTTGTCGGCCTTGTCCTCGAGGAAGCGCTCGGGGCGGAACTCCTGGGGCTGGGGGAAGAGGTCCTCGCGGTAGTGCAGGGCGGCGATCGCCGCCATCACGAAGCTGCCGGCCGGCAGCTCGTAGTCGCCGATCCGAGCCGGGGCGGTGAGCTTGCGGGCAACGTCGACGATCACGGGCCGTGCCCGCAGCGTCTCTTTCACCGTCGCGTCGAGGTAATCGTCCTCGCCGGCGGCAAGGGACTCGCGCAGCGCGTCAAGCGCGCGCGGCGTGCGCAGCAGCCGCTCCATCGCCCAGGCGAGGCCCGTCGCCGTCGTCTCATGGCCTGCGCCGAGCACGGTTACGAGCTCGTCGCGCAGCTCCTCGTCGCTCATCGGGCTGCCGTCGTCATAGCGGGCGTCGAGCAGCAGGGAGAGCACGTCGTCGTGAGCGTCCTCGCCGACCGCGATCTCGGCCCGGCGCATCTCGATCTCCTCGTAGATGAACTCGTCCAGCGCCGCCCGGGCGCGGAGGAAACGGGGCCAGGGGCTCCACCGGCCGAGGTTGCGGCGCAGCATCGGGAAGGCGAGGACGGCGCTGACGCGGTCGCTGAAGGTCTCGATCAGGCCCCCGAAGCGGGTCAGCCGCTCCTCGTCGTGGACGCCGAAGACGGCCTGCATGATCACCGCCAGCGTGATTCGCTGGGTATGCCGCCGCAGCGCGAATGGCTCGCCGACTGGCCAGCTCTGCATCTCCTCACGGGTGATCCTGCGGATCAGCGCGCCGTAGTTGTCGATCTGCCGGCCGTGGAAGGGCGGCAGCAGCAGCTTGCGCTGGCGCATGTGGGCGCCGTCGTCGAGGGTCAGCACGGAGTTCGGTCCAAGCGCCGGCTCCAGCACGGTCGCATTCGCCTCGCCGGCGTGGAACTGCTCGGCCGGGCCGGTGAAGAGCTGCTTGACCAGGGCCGGGTCGGCGACGTAGACGAGCCGGCCGAAATAGGGAAAGGAGAGCGTGAAGATGTCGCCGTAGCGGCGCTGCAGCCGGACCAGGAAGCCGAGCGGGTCGCGCACGTAGCGCAGTGCCTGCAGCAGCGCTGGCGCCCTCGAGCCGGGTGGGGACCCGCTGTGGGCTGGGACCGGTGACGGGTGCGGGATCGTCGCCTGCTCCATCGACGTCGCACCATAGAGCAAAAACTGGCTAGACAGCCAGTGCGGGTCAGAAGACGATCGTGCGAGGCCCGTCGAGAAGCACCCGGTCGTCGACGTGGGCGATCACCGCGCGGGCGAGGACGAGGCGCTCGATGTCGCGGCCGATCCGCTTCAGGTCGCCGACCTCGTCTCGGTGGCTGACCCGGGTCACGTCCTGGTCGATGATCGGCCCGGCGTCGAGCTCCTCGGTCACGTAATGGGCGGTGGCGCCGATCAGCTTGACGCCGCGCTCGTGGGCGCGGCGGTAGGGGTCGGCGCCGACGAAGGCAGGCAGGAAGCTGTGGTGGATGTTGATCGCCGGGACGCCGAGCCGGCGCAGGAAATCGCCGGAGAGGATCTGCATGTAGCGGGCGAGGACGAGCAGGTCGACGCCGGCGAGCAGCTCCAGCACCCGAGCCTCGCCCTCCTCTCTCGCCTCCGGCTTGATCGGCACGTGGTGGAAGGGAAGGCCGAGCGAGGCGACCTGATCGCGGTGGTCGGCGTGGTTGGAGACGACGGCGACGACCTCGGCGCCCAGCTCGCCGCTGCGCCAGCGCCAGAGCAGGTCGGAGAGGCAGTGGTCTTCGCGCGAGGCCATGATCGCGATCCGCTTGCGCTCGCTCGACTCGGCGAAGCGGTGGTCCATCTCGAACCGGCTTGCGATCTCCACCTCGAAGCGCCGGTAGATCTCCTCGCGCTCGCCTTCGGGAGCGGTGTCGAACGCCATCCGCATGAAGAAGCGGCCCTCGTTGCTCGAGTGCTGGTCGGCGTCGACGATGTTGAGGCCGGCGTCGGCGAGGAAGCCGCTGACCGCGGCGATCAGGCCGGGTCGGTCGGGGCAGGCAAGGAGCAGTCGCGATGTCGGCTGGTCCGCGATCCCGGGATCATCGCGGTTTCGCTCCCCGCCGTCTGAGCCGCAAGAAGCTGTTCATCGTTCGTCCCGTCGCAACGGCCCTCGCGCCTGAGGCAGTTGCAGTCGGCACTTGCAGTGTGAGGAATGTGCCGCACGGCCTGAGCAGGACTTGGCGCGTCGTCAGCGCCGCCAAGTCCTGCCCCAAACCTCAGCGGTTCTTGAGCAACGAAAGCGACGGAACGACGGTCGGGCACGGCTTGATCGTCATGGCATCTCATCCCTTCTCAATTGACGGAAATTTTCTTGATTAAAAAAAGAAGATTAGAGCAATTGAGACAAGTAGAGCGATAAGCGGATAGCTTTCTCGCTAATCGGCATGTCCATACCGATCTACGGACCTACAAGTACCTAGACGGCTGAGAAAGAGGAGAAGAAACGTGGCGGCAAAGAAGTCAGGCAGACCCAAAGCAGGGGGGAAAGCCAAGAAGCGACAGCGCGAGGCGTCCAGCAAGACCGTAGATCAGAAGCTCATTAAGGCTCTGGCGCATCCGCTGCGCGTAGAGCTCCTCGCGATCCTCAATGATCGGATGGCGAGCCCCAACGAACTGCACAAGGAGCTTGAAGAGGGGCTAAGCCAGGTCAGCTACCACATCAAAGTTCTCAAGGACTTCGAATGCATTGAGATGGTCAAGACCGAGCCGCGACGTGGAGCAGTCGAGCACTACTACAGGGCCAGCGAGCGCGTCTTCATCCCTTCGTGGGTGATGAAGCTGATGCCCAAATCGGCGCAGCGCACTATGTTCGGCGATGTTCTGTCAGACATCGAGCAGGATGTCGGCACGTCACTTGAAACCGGCACCTTCGATAAGCGCGATGATTGTGTTGTCGGCCGGGACCCAAGAATCCTCGACGGCAAAGGCTGCGAAGATGCCGAGGCGGCGGCGGCCGAGTTCTTCGAACGGTACCTCGCAATCGAGGGCGAATCGGCCACTCGGCGGGCGAATGGCGAAGGCGATGGCGAATCGATACCCATGACGGCTGTGTTGCTGGTCTTCGGTTCGGCGCTGGGAAAGAACTTGAAACCCTCAAAGAAGCGCAGCAAAGGCCGTTAGCCGGCGACGGCTTGAGCATCGCTCAGGCTTGTCCGTTAAAACACCAAAAACCGCGCTTTAGCCGTCTAGCATCGCCCATGCACCGAGCGTTGGATCTAGGGAGCAGTCGTCAGCACGAAGCTCCTCGCGCGGACGCTCGGCGCTTGCTCGATGGACAGGGAGGGCGGCGTCTTCGCATGCGCCGCCCTCCCGTGAACCCAGCGACTCAGGGAGCTAGCTTAAGACGATGGCCGATCAGCGAAAGCAGAAGACCACGCCCAAAGGGATCGACCCCAAAACGGGCAAGCCCTATGAGCCGATTGAGATCCCGGTGTCGGCACGGCGCGATCTTGACGATCTGCTCAAGAAGGCGGCGCAAGGCCGGGCAGTGGCTCGTCGTCCTGGTCGGACATCAGCTCGTTTCGGATCTTGTTGAACATGCGCCAGGCGGTCTTGTAGGTCACCCCAAGCTCCCGCTCTAGCTGCTTGGCAGATATGCCGCACCGAGTGCTGGCCATAAGGAACGTGGCGTAGAACCAAAGTTGGAGAGAGGTCGTGGACTTCTCGAAGATCGTCCCCTTCATGGGGTGCAGGTGCTTGCCGCACGAATCGCAGGTGTAGGAGGCCCGCGATTTGGTGCGGTGGAACTTCCGTTCCCTTTCGCAGACCGGGCAATGAGCGTGATGACCATCCGGCGCGTAGCGCTCGCGCCAGA
The DNA here is from genome assembly GCA_036496625.1 of Solirubrobacterales bacterium. Classification (GTDB taxonomy): domain Bacteria; phylum Actinomycetota; class Thermoleophilia; order Solirubrobacterales; family 70-9; genus VRUE01. Next base: position 16,455 of record DASXKW010000009.1, read on the forward strand.
GGCGGTCCAGGCAGGCGGCGTCGTCGGGGAACTCCCGCCAGAACTCGACCGCCGTGAGATCGGAATCCGACGAGGGACGCCGGATCGGGTCGTTTCGGTCGTTTGCAGCCATGCCTGCATAATACATACTCTGAAGGGATAAGTGTGCGCGCGATCACGTTCCGAGGCCGCAAATGCCGCAACGGTCCTCCGCTTGCTCACAAAACGCACATATTTCATCCCTGTCCTGATCGCCTGCATCGCCTTTCCCACGGCTGCCCTGGCAGCCGGCGAGAATCAGGCGCCACCGCAAATCGGCGTGGCCAATGCGGTCCCGGCCAAGATCAACGTCTTGCAGAGGCCGGTCATGCGCTTCCACAAGACGATCCGCTTCACGCTTGCCGAGATGGAAGCGGCCCGACGAGCCCATCGCGCCACGCTGGCCCGCGAAGAGCGCAGGCTCTACGCCGACCTTCCCGGCAACGTCTCGCGCTCGACGCTCGACGCCATCGCATCTTGCGAGTCCGGCGGCGACCCCACGGCCGTCTCGGCCGACGGCGCCTACCGGGGCAAGTACCAGTTCGACTACGGAACCTGGGAATCGGTGGGCGGCAGCGGGGACCCGGCGGCAGCATCCGCGGCCGAGCAGGACTACCGGGCGGCTCTCCTGTACTCGCGGTCCGGCTCCAGCCCCTGGCCCATTTGCGGCTGATCCCCGCCGGTGCGCCTGCCAGGATCAGGCCGGTGAGCGAGGCAGTCCCAACCCCCGACCCCAGGGGACCAGCGCGGAAGCCTCCGAAAGAAGCCGTCGCCGAGGCCAAGGTTCGCGCTCCGACCCGGGGCAACCGCAAGCTCGAGGGCTTCCTCGAGGCCGTCAACGGCGACGAGCAGGTGCGGGCCTGGTGGTACATGGCACAGGTGCACGCCGAGCGGCTGGGGATGTCGGACCACTCCTGGGTGCACATGCAGATCGTCCTCAACATCTCCCTGCGGCTGTTGCGACTCTTGGTCAAGGCGGGCATCGAGCCTGCGGTCGTGGCCGACCACGGGATGTCGCCCCGGGACGCAGAGGTGGTCGTCGCAGGCGGCGCGCTCTTGCACGACGTGGGCATGTCCATCCATCGGCAGGACCACGAGGCCTACAGCCTCTTTCTCGCCAACGGCGCCCTCGAGCGCCTGCTTGCCGGCTCCTACCGCCAACCGGAACGGACGATCGTCACCGCGGAGATCCTCCACGCGATCATCGGCCATCGCCGCCGTGGCGAGCCCTACACGCTGGAGGCCGGCGTGGTCCGCGTCGCGGACGCGCTCGACATGGCGCAGGGGCGCACCCGGCTGCCGATCGAAGCCGGCCAGGAGGGAATCCACTCGATCTCGGCGGCAGCCGTCGACGAGGTGCGGATCGAGGCAGGGGACGAGCGGGCGGTGAGGATCGAGATCGAGCTCAATAACTCAGCCGGGATCTTCCAGGTCGACGACCTGCTGGCGACGAAGATCCGCGGCACGCCGCTGGAGGGCAGGGTCGAAGTGGTGGCGAAGATCGAGGGCGAGACCGAGAAACGATTGCTAAGCGGTTTCAGACTCGACTGAGCCCTCAGCCGTAGCGCTCGAGGTCGTAGCGCCTGCGTTCTTTGCGCGCCTCGAGCCGGCCCTGGACGATCGAGAGCACGATCACAAGGACCGCGAAGAAGCCGATCACGCCGAAGCAGAAGAAGGTGACCGTCTTGTCCGTCGTCGGCCCGGCCAGCCCGACGCCGTTCTCGGCAAAGGCGACCGGGACTGCGAGCAGCATCGAGAGCAATGCGGCGCAGAGGGCGGCGGCTATTCCGGTTCGGCGCGAGGGGACCTTCACGCCCGGCAATTTAGCGCACCCCGCCGTCGCCCCGCGCCGATTGGCCCCAGAAATGGCGAACGGCCCGGGGCAGTGGGCCGTTCGCGATGACGAGAGAGGAGTCTCGTGGACTCGAGTGTGCCTACCCACCCGGGACTCGCGGTGAACATCCAGAGAATCTTGAGTGGCGACTTTCCCGCAAATTACGAGCGTTGAGCTGTGAAAATCCTGTGAACGCAGGGGTTTTGGCGATGCGATCGTCGTCTTCGGCGCATACAATCCTGCCGTCATGGATTGAGGCACTCCTGCCGCCAAACCGGCGCTCGCCATTTGAACGCACAGCAGACCATCAGGCTCGCGGTGATAGACGACGACAGCGGCTTCGTCACCGTGCTGTCGAAGCGAACCGAAATGGCCGGCTGGCAGCAGCGGGTGCTGAGCAGCGCGATCCCGCCGGAGGAGCTGGTGGCGATGAAGTTGAACGCCCTGCTGCTCGACATGACCGTGCTGGGCGATGAAGCCTGGGGTTACCTCGAGCGGATCTGCGCGATGCTTCCCGACCTCGGCGTGGTCGTCTGCGCCGGCAGCTCGACCGTCGCGCAGCGGGTGCGGGCGCTGCGGCTCGGGGCCGACGACTGGATCGGCAAGCCGTGTCACCCGGAGGAGGTGATGGCGCGGATCGAGGCCGTCTCCCGCCGCCGCCGTCGCAGCCGGGCCGGCGCCGAAGCCGGCCCGCTCGTGGTCGGCGAGATGGAGATCCGCGCCGACCAGTTCCAGGCTTTCGTCGGCGACGCCAGCCTCGACCTGACCCGCCGCGAGTTCGAGCTGCTGCAGCTCCTCGCCGACGCCAAGGGCCAGGTGCTCGAGCGCGAGGCGATCTACCAGCGGGTCTGGGGCTATGCGATGGCCCATGGCGATCGCTCGGTTGACGTCTTCATCCGCAAGCTTCGCCAGAAGCTGGAGAAGCGCTCGCCCGGCTGGCGCTACATCCACACTCACTTCGGGGTCGGCTATCGCTTCGACCCCGAGGCCGGCGCGGGCACGGCGCCGGAGATCGGCCCCGGCGAAGCGCCCACGGTCGACGATTCACAAATAGTTCACAGCAGCTTTACCGCCGCGTAACGGCGCGCTCCGCCACTGCGGCGATCCTCGCTCTCGATGCTGGAGATTCGGTCCGATGAGCACACGGCGCTGGTCGACGGCCGACCGCTGAGCCTGACCATGCGCGAGCTGCAGCTTCTGACCACGCTGGCGGCGCACCCGCAGCGCATCCTCACCCGCGAGGAGCTCTACAGCGAGGTCTGGGGGCGTCAGCCGCGCCACGATGACCGCTCGGTCGACGTCTACGTCAGCCGCCTGCGCTCGAAGCTGAGCGATGCGCTGCCGGGCCAGCGCCTGATCCACACGCACAGCGGCATCGGCTACCGCTTCTCTCCGGACGGCTGATGCCGGGTCGCGGCTCTCCCAACGGCTCTTTTACATCTTTTTCACATTCTCGATACACGCAGGTAACAAGCTGCAAAAAGGCCGCTGAGAATGTGGCTGCGAAATGCAGAACGCTTCCAACCTAAGGAGATACGCGTGACCAAGAGACTTCTCAGCGTCGGACTCGCCCTGGCGCTTGCAATCGCAGTCGCGGCCTGCGGCAGCTCGTCTTCGAGCAGCGGCAGCGGCTCGTCCAGCTCGCCGCTGGTCGGCGCCGGCAGCACGCTCGTCGCGCCGCTGATGTCGAAGTGGCAGGCCGACTACGAGAGCAAGTCCGAAGAAACGGTCACCTACGGGGCGATCGGCAGCGGCGGGGGGATCGACCAGATCACCTCGCGCTCGGTCGACTTCGGCGCCTCCGACGCCCCGCTGACCCCGGAACAGTTCGAAGAAGCCGAAGGCGTCGTGCAGATCCCCTGGGCGCTGAGCGGGACCGTGCCCGCCTACAACGTCAGCGGAGCGCCCAAAAACCTCAAGCTGAGCGGCGACGTCCTCGCCGAAATCTACCTCGGCAAGATCACCCAGTGGGACGATCCGGCGATCGCCAAGCTCAACCCTGGCGCCAGCCTGCCGAGCACCAAGATCACCCCCGTCTATCGCAGCGATGGCAGCGGCGACACCTACGCGTTCACCAACTACCTGTCGACGGTCAGCCCCGAATTCAAATCGACGGTCGGCGTCTCGACCACGGTCAAGTTCCCGACCGGCGTCGGCGCCGAAAAGAACGACGGTGTCGCGGCTGCGATCTCCCAGACCGACGGCGCGATCGGCTACGTCGGCCTCGCCTACGCGATCTCCAACGAACTCAGCATGCCGCTGGTCGAAAACTCGGCCGGGAACTTCCCGGAACCGGGCGTGGAAAGCGTCGAAGCTGCCGCTGGCGCGGTCAGCAAGATCGGCCCGAACAACGAAATCTCGCTCGCCAACCTGCCGGCCTCTGCAAAGGACGCGTACCCGATCTCGACCTACACCTACGTGATCGTGCCGCTGGAAAGCGAAAAGGCCGAAGCGCTGAGGAAGTTCATCACCTACGCGATCAGCCCGGCCGCCCAGGAATTCGGCCCCGATCTCGACTTCGCGCCTTTGCCGAAGCAGGTCGTCGCCGCCGACAAGAAGGCGATCGCCAAGATCGGCAGCTAGGTGGAGGCCGGAGCCCTCAGCAACCCGGTTCTGCGGGCCCGGCGCAACCGCATAGATCGCATCGGCGACCCGCTGCTGCGGGGCCTCTCCGGCCTCGCGGCAGCGCTCGCCGTCGCTGTCATCGCCGGCATCGCCTACGAGGTCGTCCGCCTCGCCTGGCCGGCGATCGCGCATTTCGGCATCGGCTTCATCACCACCAACGATTGGAACCCGGTCACCGAACGCTTCGGCGCCGCCCCATTCATCTACGGCACGGTGGTCACATCGGCGATCGCGCTGATCTTCGCGGCGCCGCTCTCGGTGGCGATCTCGATCTACCTGACCGAGCTGGCGCCGGCCCGGGTGCGGCGCCCGGTCGCGACCCTGGTCGACATGCTCGCGGCGATCCCCAGCGTCATCCTCGGCCTCTGGGGGATCCTCGTCCTCGGCCCCTTCATGCACGACACGATCGAGCCGGCGCTGAAGAGCGCCTTCGGCTTCCTGCCGATCTTCGGCGGCGACCCGTCGGCCTTCAGCTACCTCACCGCGGCGCTGATCCTGACGATCATGACCACGCCGATCATCACCAGCGTCACCCGCGAGGTCTTCGAGACGGTGCCGGGCGAGTTGAAGGAGGGCTCCTACGCGCTTGGCGCCACCCGCTGGGAGATGGTCAGGCAGGTCGTGCTGCCCTACTCGCGAGCCGGCATCGTCGGCGCCACGATCCTCGGCCTCGGCCGCGCGATCGGCGAGGCGATCGCGGTCGCCCAGGTGATCGGGGGCGCGACCGGGATCAACGTCTCGCTCTTCCACACCGGCAGCACGATGGCCGCCCAGATCGCCGCCCAGTTCCAGGGAGCGCCGGGGGCGCTGCAGAAGCCCTCGCTGGCCTACCTCGGCGTGATCCTGCTCGTCTTCGCGGTGATCGTCAACATCGTCGCTCGGCTGATCGTCCAGCGCGGAAAGCTGAAGGACTTCCAGGTCACGCCGACCGAGGCGGAGGCGCTGTGAGCGCCCCAATCGGCACGGCGACTTCCGGGTGCTCGAATCCGCGGCGATTGGGCGTGAACGCAAGGTGATTCCGTGAATGCCCCTGCCGGCCACGCGCTGCTTCTCGACCGCGGCAACCTGAAGCGGCGAAACCGAGTCAACCTGCTGGTCGAGGTCGCCTCGACCGTTGCCGCCCTGCTCGCCGTGGCGGTGCTCCTGATCGTCGTCGGATCGGTTCTCTCGAAGGGCGTCGGAGCGCTCAGCATCCACTTCCTGACCACGCCCACCGGTCTGTTCGGCGACACCAGCGGCGGCATCTCCAACGCGATCGTCGGCACCGCGGTCATGGTCGGGCTCGCCGCCCTGATGGCGATTCCGGTCGGTCTGTTGGTCGCCATCTACACGACCGAGTTCGCGCCGCCGCGGATCGGCCACCCGATCCGCTTCGTCCTCGACCTGCTCAACGGCGT
>DASXKW010000010.1:0-19823 GCA_036496625.1 Solirubrobacterales bacterium
GCTACCTCCACTTCGAAGGCCGCGGAGACGACATCATCCTCTCCTCCGGCTACCGGATCGGCCCCTTCGAGGTCGAGGCCGCGTTGCTCTCCCACCCCGCCGTCGCCGAAGCGGCGGCGGTCGCCGCCCCCGACCCCGAGCGCGGTGCCGTCGTCCGGGCGATCGTCGTTCCCCGCAACCGCGAGCCGAGCGAGGATCTGGCCAGGGAGCTACAGGAGCACTGCAAGCGCGAGACCGCGCCATACAAGTTCCCCCGCATCGTCGAGTTCGCCGCCGAGCTACCGAAGACGACCAGCGGCAAGATCAAGCGGGCCGAGCTACGTCAGGGGTAAGGCGGTAGTCCCGACCGGCACGGGAAGGACGGCGGGCGCCCCTCCCCAAAACACTCAAGCGCGGCTCCTGCCCCGCGTTTTGGGATGGGGCACTCGACGTCTGCCTACCCTTCACGCAGCGCCGCCCGCCGAATCTTGCCGCTGGTCGTCTTCGGCAGCTCGGCGGCGAACTCAACGATGCGGGGGAACTTGTAGGGCGCGGTCTCGCGCTTGCAGTGCTCCTGCAGCTCGCGCGCCAGCTCCTCGCTGGGCTCGCGATCGCGGGGCACGACGATCGCCCGCACGACGGCGCCGCGCTCGGGGTCGGGGGCCGCGACCGCGGCCGCTTCGGCGACGTCGGGGTGGGAGAGCAGGGCGGACTCGACCTCGGTGGGACCGATCCGGTAGCCGGAGGAGAGGATGATGTCGTCGTCGCGGCCCTCGAAGTAGAGGCAGCCGTCCGCGTCTTCGCGAACCAGGTCCCCGGTCCGCCACCACTCGCCCTCGAAGCGCTCGCCGTCGAGGTAGCGCGAGAAGAAGGTGGGGGAGGAGGCGGCGCGCAGCTGCAGCTCGCCGTCGACGATCCGCGTCTCCACCCCCGGCAGCGGCTTGCCCATCGAGCCAGGGCGGATCGGCTCGCCGACGTGGTTGCCGCTGATGTGTCCGGTCTCGGTCTGGCCATAGCCGTCGGCCGGCTCGATGCCGAGGGCCTCGCGGAATGCCCCGATCGTCTCCGCCTCGAGCGGCTCGCCGGCGGAGACCATGCGGCGCAGGGCCGGGAGGGGGCGCAGGGCGGTGCGCTTGGCGAGCATCCGGTACTCGGTCGGCGCCTGGCAGAGGACGTTGACGCCGAGCGTCTCGGCGAAGTCGAGCCGCTCGGGGGGATCGAATCGGCCGTCGTGGATCACGGCCGCGGCGCCGGTCAGCCAGGGGGCGAGGAAGACGTTGCGAGCCGACTTCGACCAGCCGGTCGCGGTCGTGCACCAGGCCAGCTCGCCCTTGCGCGAGCCGAACCAGTGCTCCGCCTGGCCCTGCTGGCCCAGCAGGTAGCGGTAGGCATGGACGACGCCGCGCGGCTCGCCGGTGGTGCCGGAGGTGAAGACGATCAGCGCCGGGTCCTCGGCCTCGATCGCCTCGATCGCGGCCGGCGTCTCCTGCGGGCGGTCCTCGTCGAGAGCCGCGGCGACCTCGGCCATAGTCATCGTCTCGACGCCACCGGGCAGCTCCGCGAGCAGCCTGTCCTCTCCGACGCAGAGCTTCGGGTTCGCAGCAGCCACCCGCAGCGCCAGGTCCTGCCGCCGCAACTGCGTGCTGCAAGGTAGTGCCACCGCCCCCATCCGCCAGCAGGCGAGCAGCGAAAGCACCCACTCGATCCGATTCCCCACCAGCGTCATCACCACGTCCCCACGCCGCACCCCCCGCGCCGCAAAAGCACCGGAGAGCCCGGCCGACTGAGCAATCAGTTCACCGAAGTACCAATCACGCCGATTTCCTTCGGCGTCGATAGCAACGATCCCAAGCCGCGAAGCCGGAGATTGTTCCATCACATCCTCGACGAAGTTCACGGCGAGCAGTCTGCCCTACGAAGCTATGACGTGAAGCTGGGCGTGGTGAAAGAGAGCCGGTGCCCCTCTCGATGAGGCTCAGGGACCACGCCTGAACCTCCAGCCACGATCTGCTGCGCAACGGCCTCAGCGGGAGGGGCACCGGCTCTCCCGGCGCTACCGCAGTTCGCTGGAGGACTTACCAAGCAACTGCCGAGCCACAATCAGCAACTGAATCTGCTGAGTCCCCTCGAAGATGTCGAGGATCTTCGCGTCGCGGGCCCACTTCTCCAGCAGGTCGTTCTCGCCGTAGCCAAGGCTGCCGCAGAGCTCGACGCAGCCGAGGGCGACCTCGACGCAGGTGCGCCCAGCCTTCGCCTTCGCCATCGAGGCCTGCAGCGAGTTGGGCTTGTCGTTGTCGGCCATCCAGGCCGCCTGCAGGGTGAGCAGGTGCGCCGCCTCGTAGTCGGACTCCATCTCGAGGAAGCGAGCCGCCGCCGCGGATTGGCTCAGCGCCGGCGTGTCGTAGTCGATCTCGACCCCGGCCTCGGCCAGCCGCGCCCTCGCCTCCTCCAGCGCCGCGCGGGTGACGCCGACAGCCATCGCGGCGACCAGCGGCCGGGTGTTGTCGAAGGTCTGCATCGCGCCCCCGAAGCCCTTCTTGTCCTCGACGTCGGAGCTGCCGAGCAGCGCCTCCTTCGGCACACGGCAGTCCTGCAGCGTGAAGTTGGCCGTGTCGGAGGCGCGGATGCCGAGCTTGTGCTCTAGCCGGTCGAGCTTCAGGCCAGGGTTGTCGCGCTCGACGATGAACGACTTGATCGCCGCTCGCCCGGCTGAGCGGTCGAGTGAGGCCCAGACGACGATCAGGTCGGCGCGGTCGCCCGAGGTGACGAAGATCTTCTCGCCGTTGAGCACGTACTCGTCGCCGTCGAGCTCCGCGGTGGTGCGGATCGAAGCGGAGTCCGAGCCCGCCTCGGGCTCGGTGATCGCCATCGCCGCCCACTTGCCGCCGTAGTGCTCGAGCTGCTCCTCGGTTGCCACCGAGGCGATCGCCGAGTTGCCGAGGCCCTGGCGCGGCATCGAGAGCAGCAGGCCGACGTCGCCCCAGCAGAGCTCGATGATGCCGAGCACGGTGGAGAGGTTGGAGCCGTTGCGGTTGCCGCCATCGCCTTCGCCGTTGGACTCGCGGCGCACGCCGGTCGCGCCGGCGCCACCGATTTCGCTGCCCTCGTTCATCCCGTCGATCAGCGAGGCGAGCATGTCGAGCTCCTTGGGGTAGGAGTGCTCGGCTTCGTCGTATTTGCGCGAGATCGGCCGGAAGACCTCCTGCGCAACCTGGTTGGCCTGGTTGACCAGCGGCTTGAACTTCTTCGGTATCTCGAGATTGATCATGGCTTCCTTTCGCTCTAGACGAGCAGGGCGCCCTCCATCACGCCCGCGGCTCGGAGATCGCGGTACCAGCGCTCGACCGGGTGCTCCTTGACGAAGCCGTGGCCGCCCAGCAGCTGCACCCCTTCGGAGCCGATCTGCATTCCCTTCTGGGCGCAGAGGCGGCGGGCCAGGGATGCCTCGCGAGCGAATTCCCGACCCTGGTCGGCGCGGCTGGCCGCCCGGTAGGTGGCCAGCCGCATGCCGTCGCTCTCGATGCCGATGTCGGAGACGCCGAAGGCGACCGCCTGACGGTTGGAGATCGGTTCGCCGAAGGCGGTGCGCTCGTTGACGTATGGGATGACGTAGTCGAGGACCGCCTGGGCGGCGCCGACCGTCAGAGAGCACCAGGCGACGCGAGCCCGCTGTACGCACTCGACGTAGGCCTCGCGCTTGCCCTCGGCCATCAGAGCCGCGGCGGGCAGGCGCACCCCCTCGAGCAGGAGGCGGCCGGTGGCGGCGGGGCGCAGCCCCATCGCCGGCTCGGGCTCGGTCGAGAGCCCGGAGGCGCCCGACTCGATCACAAAGAGCGCCGGCCCGAGGCCCTCGGCCTCGGCAGCGACGACGAAGAGCTCGCAGTCGCCCGGCCGGGCGACGAGGGACTTGACCCCGTCGAGGACCCAGTCCTCGCCATCGCGACGCGCCTTCGCATCGAGCGCCAGCGGGTCGAAAAGCGGCCTCGGCTCGAGGATCGCCAGCGCTGCGGCGGGGGTCTCCTCGCCGGTGAAGGCCGGCAGGTAGGTCGCCTCTTGCTCCGCCGTCCCCCAGTGGCCGATCGCGGTGGCGACGGCGCCGGGGGCGAGCGCCGCGTAGGCGATTCCCATGTCGCCGTGGGCAAGCGCCTCGCCGATCAGGACGCTGGTCACCGCGGCCTGCTCGTGCATCACGCCGCCCAGCTCCTCGGGGACGCCAAGCATGTTGATGCCGAGCTCGTTGGCCTGGGCGAGCACCTCCGCCGGCGCTGCCTTGTCGAAGTCGGACTGCTTGGCGACCGGCCGCACCTTCGCCTCGGCGAAGTCGCGCACCCCTTCCTTGAGCATCTGCTGCTCGTCGTCGGGGCTGATGTCGAAGAGGGCGCGGGGCTTGCTCGGCGCCTGCCGCGCCGGCCCGGTCAGCCTCTGCGCTGCCTTGAAGGTGCGCCCCGCGGCGGTCGCCGAGCGGAAGCCGTTCTTGGTGCCGGTGAAAAGCGCCCGCTCGACCTGCTTGCGGATCCGGATCCTGTCGAGCAGGTCCGAGCCGGCGAGCTTGCTGAGCCAGCGCAGGCCGAGCCCCATGCTGCGCTCCGCCATGCCCTTCTCTTCGGTGACGGTCATCTCTACTGCCTCCTCCCGTCTTGGGGTTTTTCCTCGAGCGGCTGGATCCAGCCGTCGAGGTGCGGTGTGCCGCGCTTTGCGTCGCGCACCGCGAAGTCGATTTGGCCTCCATTTGACGCGCTGGCGAACTCGACCCGGCCGGGGAGCAGGATCGGCTTGCGGAAGCGCGCCTCGACGCTGAAGGCGCCGGGCAGGCGACTCTCCAGCGCTGCAAGGCAGCGGGCCTTGGTCCACATTCCGTGGGCTATCGCGCCCGGGAAGCCGAGCGGCTTGGCGGTCAGCGAGTGCATGTGGATCGGGTTGCGATCGCCGGAGACGGCGGCGTAGCGGCGACCGAGGTCGCCGCCGAGGCGCCACTCGGCGCTGGCCGGGGCGTCGTCCGGGACCGTCGCGAACGCCTCGACGACTTTGCCGCTCGGGTCCCCGTTGCCGCTGCCGCGGCGCAACATCGTGCTGGTGCTCTCCCAGACGAGCTCGCCGTCCGCGGTGGCCTTGGTGAGGAGCGAGAAGGCGCGTCCCTTCGAGTGCGGCTGCAGCTTGGTCGGCTGCACCTGGATCGTCAGCTCCTCGCCGAGGCCGATGCGGCGGCGCTGCTCGATCCGGTTCTCGACGTGGACCAGGCCGACTGCGCCGAAGGGAAAGCTGCCATCCGCCATCACCGCCATGTGCAGCGGGAAGGCCAGTACGTGCGGGTAGGTGGGGGGCAGGTGGTCGCGCAGGGCGAAGCCGCAGACCCTGGCGTAGGCGGCTACGTCCTCGGGCTTGGCTCGCACCCCGGCAAGGTCGAGCTCGAGATCCGGGATCTCGCCGCCTCCTCCGGGCACGAAGGGCAGCAGCGAGGCGCCGGGGATCATCGGCGCCGCGGCACGGGCGTAGAGCGGCAGGATGCTGGGCGAGCTCTCGAGCCTGCGCGCAGTCATCACGCCCCCAGCAGGTTCTGGCCGCAGACGCGGACGACGTTGCCGTTGACCCCGGTCGAGGCCGGGCTGGCGAACCAGGCGATCGTCTCGGCGACGTCGACCGGCAGGCCGCCCTGGGAGAGGCTGCTGAGCCGGCGGCCGGCTTCGCGCGGGGCGATCGGCATCGCCGCGGTCATCTGCGTCTCGATGAAGCCGGGGGCGACGGCGTTGATCGTCGCGCTGCGCTTCGCCAGCTCGGGAGCCATCGCCTCGACCATCCCGATCACGCCCGCCTTCGAGGCCGCGTAGTTGGTCTGGCCGGAGTTGCCGGCGATCCCGCTCATCGAGGAGACGCAGACGATGCGGCCGTTGGGGCGCAGCAGCTTGCGCTCGAGCAGCTCGTCGTCGATCCGCTCCTCGCTGGAGAGGTTGATCTCGATCAGCGAGGACCAGCGCTCCTCCGGCATCTTGGCGATCGTGCGGTCGCGGGTGACGCCGGCGTTGTGGACGACGATGTCGACCCCGCCGGAGAGCCGCTCGGCGATCTGCGCCGGCGCCTCTTCCGCGGTGATGTCGAGCTCGATGGTCTCCGCCTCGAGCCGCTCCGCGACCTTGGCCAGGTCGGCGGAGAGCGCCGGCACGTCGAGCAGGATCAGGCCGGCCCCGTCGCGGCGCAGCGTCGTCGCGATCGCCTCGCCGATCCCGCGCGAGGCGCCGGTGACCAGCGCCAGCTCGCCGGCCAGCGGTTGCTCCCAATCGATCTCGGGATTCCCGGCAACTGCCGCGCCGACCCGGACCACCTGGCCGGAGACGTAGGCCGAGCGCGGCGAGAGCAGGAAGCGAAGGGTCGAGGCAAGCTCGTCCTCAGCGCCGGGCTCGACCAGCACGAGCTGCGCCGTCGAGCCCTTGCCACCGACCTCCTTGGCGAGCGAGCGGGTGAATCCCTCCAGCGCCCGCTGCGCCGTGGCAGCGCGCGGGGAGCCCGCTTGCGCCGGCGGCGTGCCGAGGACGACGACGCGGCCGCTGCGCTGCAGGCGGCCTGCCGCCGGGTAGAAGAAGCGCTGCAGCTCGACCAGCTCGGTCGAGTCGGCGATCCCGGTGGCATCGAAGACGAGCGCCTTGGCCGGGCCCTCGGCGCCGGCCCGTTCGGCCTTGATCTGGTCGAGGAAGGCTGAGATCGCCTTGCCGAGCCGGCCACCCGGCGCCGCCCCGGAGAGCACCCGGCCGGAGACGACCGCCGCACCGGCCTTGTAGCGGTCCAGAGCGACCGGCTGCGGCAGGCCCAGCTGGCGGGCCAGCGTCGAGACCACGGGAGCGTTGACGACCTGCGAGTAGCGGTCGCTCATGCCGGCCCCCCGGCGCTCTCGAGCACCGCGACGACGCCCTGGCCGCCGGCGGCGCAGATGCTGATCGCGCCGCGTCCCTTGCCGTCTTCGTGCAGTTGCTTGGCGAGGCCGGCGACGATCCGCCCGCCGGTCGCGGCGAAGGGGTGGGCAGCGGCGAGCGAGCCGCCGTTGACGTTGAGCTTGCCGCGGTCGATCGAGCCGAGTGGCTTGTCCCTCCCGAGCTTCTCCTTGCAGAACCCCGGGTCCTCCCAGGCCTTCAGCGTGCAGAGCACCTGGGCGGCGAAGGCCTCGTGGATCTCGTAGTAGTCGAACTCGCCGAGGTCGATGCCGGCGCGGTCGAGCATTGCCGGCATCGCGTAGGCCGGCGCCATCAGCAGCCCTTCGCGCTTGTGGACGTGGTCGATTGCCGCGGTCTGCGCCTCGGTGACGTAGGCGAGGACCGGCAGATCGCGTTCCTTCGCCCACTCCTCGGAGGCGAGCAGCACGGCCGAGGCGCCGTCGCTGAGCGGGGTCGAGTTGGCGGCCGTCATCGTTCCCTCCGGGCCGCCGAAGACCGGCTTCAGCTTGGCCAGCTTCTCGAGGCTGGAGTCCGGCCGCAGGTTCTGGTCGCGCTCGAGGCCGAGGTAGGGGGTGAGCAGGCCGTCGAGGAAGCCGCGCTCGTAAGCGGCGGCAAGGTTGGCGTGGCTGGCGACCGTGAGCTCGTCCTGCTCAGCTCGGTCGATGCCCCATTCGGTGGCCATGATCGCGCAGTGCTCGCCCATCGAGAGGCCGGTGCGCGGCTCCTCGTTGCGCGGGATCGAGGGCATGATGTGCCCGGGCCGGACCCGGGTCAGCGTGCGCAGCTTTCCCGCGGTCGAGCCCTGCCGGTTGGCCTCGAGCAGCGTTTCGCGCAGCTGCTCGTTGAGCGCGATCGGCGCGTCGGAGGTGGTGTCGGCGCCGCAGGCGATGCCGGAATCGATCTGGCCGAGGGCGATCTTGTTGGCGATGAGGATCGTCGTCTCCAGCCCGGTGCCGCAGGCCTGTTGCACGTCGTAGGCAGGCGTCTCGGGCGCGAGGCGGGTGCTGAGCACGCTCTCGCGGGCGAGGTCGCGGTCGCGGGAGTGCTTGAGCACGGCGCCGCCGGCGACCTCGCCGATTCGCTCGCCGTCGAGGCTGAAGCGGTCGATCAGCCCGTCGAGGGCGGCGGTCAGCATGTCCTGGTTGGACGCGTGAGAGTAGGCGCTGTTGGAGCGTGCGAAGGGAATCCGGTTGCCGCCGACGATGGCGACCCGGCGTGGTCTATCGGTCAACTGCGTTCGCCTTTCGGTTTGGGTCGGGAGGACTTGGCAGATGGGGTGGAGCGCAGGCGCAGGCCCGGCTCGATCGTTGCGATCAGCAGCTCGGCCGCCTCGGAGGCGGTGGTCGCCCCTGTGCGCAGCCACCAGCGCGCCAGCGCCTCGGCGGCGCCGAGCAGGGCGGCGGAGAGCGCCTCGACTTCGATCTGGGCGCCGGCGGGGCGCTTCGCCGGCAGCTGCGCGAGCAGCGATTCGGCGACCAGCGAGATCAGCCGGCCGCGGTACTCGGCGACCCGGTCGGCGACCTCGCCACTATGGGGCAGGGTCTCGTCGAAGAGCACGGCCCAGGCGGCGCGGTCGGCGTCGAGGAAGGCGAAGAAGGCGCGCAGCCCCTCGTTCAGCGCCTCGCTCGGGCTGCTCGCCTCGCCGACGGTCTCGCGGATCATTTTGACCAGTGCGTCGCCGGAGCGCTCCATGCAGGCGATGTAGAGGCGCTCCTTGTTGCCGAAGTAGTTGTAGAGCAGCGGCTTGGTGACGCCGACGGCCGCAGCGACCTCGTCCATGGTCACCGCCGCGTAGCCGCGCTCGGCGAAGAGCGAGTGAGCGGCAAGCAGCGTCTGCGCCATGCGGTCGCTGCGCGAGAGCCGTGAGCGTGTCGAAGTCGCAGCCATCGGTGGCTACGTTACCCGACTATAAATTTATATATGCGTAATGTGAGCTATCGCACCTAGAGGATTGCTCGATGACCCGGTGGATGGTAGGAGGAGCCCGGTCGCCCTCCAGTCGAATTGAAACCCCAAGCGCGAGCGCTTGGGGTTTCAATTTCCGCAGAGGCGCACTCGCCATCCCCCTCCAGGCGCACCGGGGCTAAGCCTCGGAGATGCCGAGGCGGAGGTAGATGCGGCGCAGCGGTTTCGGCGCCCACCAGTTCCACTCTCCCAGCAGGCGCATCAGCGAGGGGACGAGAAGGGCGCGGACGACGGTGGCGTCGAGCATCACCCCGACCGCCATGCCGACCGCGATCTCCTTCATGAAGAAGACCGAGCTGACGCCGAAGGCGAGGAAGACGACGGCGATCATCAGGGCGGCGGCGGTGATCACGCGGCCGGTGCGGGCGATGCCGATCGCGACCGCCTCCTCGTTGCTCTTGCCGAGGTCGTGCTGCTCCTTGATCCGCGCCATGACCAGCACCGCGTAGTCGGTGGCGAGGCCGAAGATGACCGCGAAGAGGAAGACGAGGCTGGTCACCTCGACCGCCGAGGGCCCCTTGTAGGCGAAGAGGCCGTCGAGCCAGCCGTCCTGGAAGGCGAGGACGAGTATGCCCAGCGTCGCGCCCAGCGTCATCGCGTTCATCAGCAGCGTCTTCAGCGGCAGGATCACCGAGCCGGTGAGCAGGAAGAGCAGGATCAGGGTGGTGGCGCAGATGATCGTGACCAGCAGCGGCAGGTGTTCGATCAGGCTCTGCTTCTGGTCGATGAAGCCGGCCGTGTTGCCCGAGACGAGCGCGGCCGTCGCAGCGGGTGGGTTCAAGCCGCGAATCGTCTTCACGCTGGCCTGGGAGGGCTCCGAGAGCGCTGGGCCCGCGAGCGCGAAGTTGGCATAAGCGACCTGCCCGGAGGCGCGGGCAAAGGGCGTGCCCCGGACGACTCCGCTGGTTGCCAGGATCCGCCGCCGGAAGCCTGCCAGCCCGGCCCTGCTGGCACCGCGGTGACGGTGACCGCCTCGTTGATGCCGCGCGAGTAGTGGGCGTCGAGGTAGCTGTTGGCTTCGTAGGACGGCTTCCCGGGCGGCACCGCCTGGGCGCTGGGACCGGTCAGGGTCGTCCACAGCAGCGGTGCCGCGGCCGCGAGCAGCAGCGTCGAGCTTGCCAGCGCGACCGCGACGGGTCGGCGCATGACGCCGCGCGCCAGCCGGTACCAGCCACCGGACTCGTCGGAGACGGCGGGACCGCGACGAATCGAGAGCGCGTCGATGCGGGTGCCGAGCAGGGCGAGCAGCGAGGGGACGATGAGGACGGCGAGCACCGCCGAGAGCACGCCGACCGAGGCGCCCGCGACCGCGATCGAGTAGAGGAAGCGCTGCGGAAGGATCACCAGCGCCGCCATCGCGGCGCCGACGGTGAAGCCGGAGAAGAGCGCCGTGCGGCCCGAGGTCAGCACCGTCTTGCGGTGCGCCTCACGCGTGGCGCCGCCGTCGGCGATCTCCTCGCGGTAGCGGGAGACCATCAGCAGCGCGTAGTCGACCGCGAGCCCGAGGCTGAGCCCGGTGGCGATGTTGAGGGCGAAGACCGAGGTGTCGACGAACTCCGACATCAGCCGCAGGACGAAGAGCGTGCCGACGATCGAGATCCCGCCGATCAGCAGCGGGATGCCGGCGGCGACCACACCCCGGAAGACGATCAGCAGGAGCAGGGCGAGGAGCGGGAAGGCGATCAGCTCCGCCTTGGTCAGGTCGGTCTTGGTCTGGTCGTTGACTTCGTTGAAGCTCGGGGCGAAGCCGCCCATCGTGACGTCGAGCTTGCTCCTTTCGATCGCCGGCTGCGCCTGTTCGGCAGCGATCCCGCCGGCGTCCTCGGAGTCGGCGGTGGAGAGGTTGCCGACAATGATCAGCGAGCGGCCGTCTCTGGCTATCAATTCGGCCCCGGCGCGCGGGTTGCGCAGCGGGTCGACGACCCGACCGACGTGGTCGGCTCTCGCCATTTCGTTGCTGAGCCGGCCGACCTCGCGCCGCACGGCAGGGCTCTTGACGTCGAGGGGGCCGCCGCCGGGAGCGCGGACGACGAGGGCGATGCCGGGATTGGGGTCGTAGCCGAGGGCGCCGGTGAGCAGGTTGGTGGCCTTCTCGCTCTCTGAGGAGGGGTCGGTGAAGCCGGCCGCCTTGAGGTGGTGCTCGACGTCGTGGCCGAAGGCGACCGCAATCAAAAAAAAGACGCCGACCGCGGCGAGGACCCGCTTCGGGTGCATCCAGGTCAGGTCCGCGATCCGGTTCACGGCGCAGCACGGTACCAGATTTCAAAGTGAACACTTTGAAATTCAAATTACCACTGGTAGAGTGGGGCTGTGAGTCGTCGCGAATATGACCAGCCATGCAGCCTTGCCTGCGCGCTCGACAGCGTCGGTGAGCGCTGGTCGCTGCTGATCGTGCGCGAGCTGATGCTGGGCCCGCTGCGCTTCTCCGACCTCGCCCGTTCGGTTGGGGGAGCCCCAACCGACGTGCTGACCAAGCGGCTCCGCGATCTCGAGGCCGATGGGATCGTCGCCCGGCGCGAGCTCGACCCGCCCGCCTCGGCGAGCGTCTACGAGCTGACCGAGCTTGGACGTGGGCTGGAACGGCCACTGAACGAGCTGGGCCGCTGGGGCCTCGGGCTGCAGAAGCTGGCCGACGTGATCGATTTGCAGCCGTCCTCGCTGCCGGGTGCTCTGCGGGTGATCCTCGAGCCCTCGCCCGACGCCGAGCTGACGATTGGCCTGCACAGCGAAGGCCACGCGTCCCGCCTCCGGGTCGAGGACGGTTGGATTGCCGCCGAGCGCGGCGAGGCGGGCGATCCCGACCTCGCCCTCACCGGTACGCCGATCGGCGTGATCGCGGTGCTCGTCGTCGGCGCGGCGGCGGAGCAGGGGGTCGAGATCGAGGGCGATCGGACGGCGTTGGAGGCGCTACGCGGGATGGTCAGGGTCCCCGATCGGCTGCGCGAGGAAGCGCTGGCGACGCTCGGCGCGAGCGCCGTCGCTTAAGCGAGCTCGGTGCTGTCGTAGAGCTTGCGGACGTGGACCGTGCCCGCGGGAGCCGCTTCGATGCATAGCTTGCAGAGGACGCACTCGTCGAGGTTCTTTTCGACGATCTCGACTCCGGTGTCGGTCGCCTTGAAGATGTCGACCGGGCAGACTTCCTCCAGCTTCTTCGCCAGGGCGGCGTCGCCGGCGACCGAGGCGTCGACCTCTACGTCGATGAAGACCTTGTTCAGCGCCTCGGCCATCAGGCTGACGCCTCCAGCTTCTGCTTGACGGCGTTGGGAATCTCGTCGATCCGCTCGACGACGGGGATTCCGGCCGCTTCGAGGCGGGCGATCTTCTCCGTCGCGGTGTCCTCGACGCCCTCGACGATCGTGCCGGCGTGGCCGAAGCTCATCCCCTTCATCTCCTCGTCGTCCATGAACTTGCCGGCCATGAAGGCGATGATCGGCAGGCGTGAGTCGTTCTCCTTGACCCAGGCGGAGAGCTGCGCCTCCATCCGGCCTCCCGGCTCGGTGTAGATCACGATCGCCTCGGTCTGCTCGTCGGCCTCGAAGTAGGGCATCAGCTCGGCGTAGGTCGAGCCGATGATCGCGTCGCCGCCGATCGAGACCGCGGTGGAGACGCCGAGGCCGGCCTGGGTCAGCGAGGAGGAGATCTCAGTGGTCATCCCGCCCGAGCGGCTCATCACGCCAACCGGGCCGGGGGCGTAGGCCTTGGCCGCGTCCTTTGCGGGACCGCCGATGCCGCCCATCTTGCAGACCTCGGGGACGATCAGGCCGAGGCAGTTGGGGCCGATGATCCGCGCCCCGCGCAGGTCGGCAAGCTCGACCATCTGGGCGACGTCGCGTCGTGGAATCCGCTCGGTGACGATCACGATCAGCTTGATCCCGTTCTCGATCGCCTCGAGGACGGCGTCCTTGGTGAAGGCCGGGGGGACGGTTACGACCGAGCCGTCGATCTGCCCGCCGTGGTTCTCGACCGCCTGGGCGACCGTGTCGAAGACGGGCACGCCGTGGACTTCGCGGCCCTTGCGGCCAGGGGTGACGCCGCCGACGACCTTGGAGCCGTAGTCGAGGCACTCGCGGGTCAGGTTGACCGCCTCGCGGCCGGTGATCCCCTGGACGATGAAGGTCGTCTCCTTATCGAGCAGGATGCTCATCGACGCTCCCCCCTTGGCGAGTTATCCGTCAAATAGACGGGAAAGTCGCCAAGCCCCGTCACGCCGTCGCTCCCTGAATCTTGGCGACGGCACGGCCGGCGGCCTCCCAGAGCGAGACCGAGCGGTCGCAGGACTCGACCCCGTAGCGCTCGAGGATCTTGAAGCCCTCGTCCTCCCAGGCGCCGGGGATGCGGAAGATCGCGATCGTCTCGCCGGGGTCCTTGCCGAGCTCGAGGCAGGCCTTGATCACGCCGCGGGCGACGATGTCGACCCTGGTGTTGGAGACGATCGACATCATCACGGCGATCTTCTCGACGCCGTCCTTCTCCAGCACCTCCTTGGCCAGGCCGCAGGCCTTGGCGACCGAGGGGTTGCCGCCGATCTCGGAGTAGTTGGCCGGTTTGCCGCCCTGGCTGCGCACCGCGTCGGTCAGGGTCAGCGAGCCGCCCCCGGCGCCGATCACGAGGCCGAGGTTGCCCTCGAAGCCGTGGTCCTTGCCCTGGATCACGCCGCGGTGGTCGGCGGCGTCGATCGCGGCGACGTGGCGCTCGAAGTCGGAGGGCTCGTAGGTCTCGCGGGTGTCGTCCTCGGCGATCTCGAGCCGCCTGCGCAGCAGGCCCTTCTGGCGGCCGACCGCCTCGTTCTCCATCTCCATGTGGGCGTCGAGGGCGACGAAGCTGCCGTCGGCGAGCTCGGCCAGCGGGTTGATCTCGGCCAGGGTCATGTCGTTGTCGCGAAAGAGGCGGGCGAGCTTGGCGAGGATCGGCGTCGCGCGGTTGAGCTGCGAGCCGGTGACGCCCGTCGCGGCGACGACCTGCTTGGCCTCGAAGTCGAAGATCGGGCGCAGGTTGGAGACGTGGCCGCGGCCGACGTGGTCTGGGTGGCTCTCGGCGACCTCCTCGATGTCGATCCCGCCCATGTCGCTGAACAGCATCAGCGGCCGCTTCGCGGTGCCGTCCCAGACGACGCTCGCGTAGTACTCCTGCTTGACCTCGGCTTTGGGATCGACGAGGACGCCGCGCGGCATGTGGCCGTTGATCTCGAGCTCGAGGATGTCCGCGGCATGGGCCGCCGCCTCCTCGGGCGTATCGGCGAACTTGACCCCACCGGCCTTCATCCGCCCGCCGCTGAGCACCTGTGACTTGATCACGACCGGCCCGCCGATTTCCTCGGCGGCCCTGCGCGCCTGCTCAGCGGACGTGCAGAAGCCATATTTGGTGACGGGAATCCCCGCTGCCTCGACGATCTGCCTTGCCTCGTGCTCGAAGAACCTCATCGCGGCGCGGAACCCTATCCAACGTGGGTGACAGGACCCGCCCGAGACACGCCTGAAATACTCCCTTCATGGCGAGGTTCCCCGGGATGCTCGGCGCGATAGCTGTGATCGCTCTGCTCGCGTTCGCCGGCTGCGGCGGTGGCACCGTGATCGACCAGGCGAAGACCCAGGAAGAGGTCAAGGCGAGCCTCGAACGCTCGCAGCACGCCAAGATCGCCTCGGTGCAGTGCCCGTCGGGCGTCGAGGTCGAAGCCGGGGCGACCTTCACCTGCAAAGTCAGCATTTCCGGCGGCAAGACGGAAACGGCGACGCTGAAGATCCGCGACAGCGACGCAAACCTCAGCCTCATTGACCTCAGCCCCAATGAATAGAGTTCGGCGAATGAGCCAAACCATCGCGGCCGAAGCGCCGACCACGCACGCAAAGCTCCTCGACTGGGTCGGGGAGATCGCAGACCTGACCCAGCCCGATGCCGTCCATTGGTGCGACGGCTCGGCTGAGGAGTACGACGCCCTCGCCCAGGCGCTGATCGACGCGGGCACCTTCGAGCGTCTCTCCGACGCCAAGCGCCCCAACTCCTACCTCGCCCTCTCCGACCCCGCCGACGTGGCACGGGTCGAAGATCGAACCTTCATCTGCTCCGAGCGGGAGTCCGACGCCGGCCCGACCAACAACTGGCGCGATCCGACCTCGATGCGCGAGACCCTGAACGGCCTCTTCCAGGGCTGCATGGTCGGCCGCACGATGTACGTGGTGCCGTTCTCGATGGGCCCGCTGGGCTCTCGGATCGCCCACATCGGCGTACAGCTGACCGACTCCGCCTACGTGGCCACCTCGATGCGGATCATGACGCGGATGGGGGCCGCCGCGCTCGACGTGCTCGGCACCGGCGGCGAGTTCGTCCCCTGCGTGCACTCGGTCGGCATGCCGCTGGTCGAAGGGATCGAAGACGTCCCCTGGCCCTGCAACGAGGACAACAAGTACATCGTCCACTATCCCGAGACGCGTGAGATCTGGTCCTTCGGCTCGGGCTACGGCGGCAACGCGCTGCTCGGCAAGAAGTGCTTCGCGTTGCGGATCGCCTCGGCGATGGCCCACGACGAGGGGTGGCTGGCCGAGCACATGCTGATCCTCAAGCTGACCTCGCCCGAGGGCGAGGTCAAGTACGTCACCGGCGCCTTCCCCTCCGCCTGCGGCAAGACCAACCTCGCGATGCTGATCCCGACCCTGCCGGGCTGGAAGGTGGAGACGGTCGGCGACGACATCGCCTGGATGAAGTTCGGCGATGACGGCCGCCTCTACGCGGTCAACCCCGAGGCAGGCTTCTTCGGCGTCGCCCCGGGCACCGGCGAGGGGACCAACCCCAATGCGATGCGCACGATCGAGAGCAACTCGATCTTCACCAACTGCGCCAAAACCGACGACGGTGACATCTGGTGGGAGGGGATGACCAGCGAGCCCCCCGAGCACCTGATCGACTGGCACGGCAATGACTGGACTCCCGAGTCCGAGACCCCGTCGGCACATCCGAACGCCCGCTTCACGACGCCGGCGGCCCAGTGCCCGACGATCGCGCCCGAGTGGGAGGACCCGGCCGGCGTGCCGATCGACGCCTTCCTCTTCGGCGGTCGCCGCGCGACCACCGTGCCGCTGGTCCACGAGGCATTCGATTGGGAGCACGGCGTATTCCTCGGCGCCACGATGTCCTCGGAGAAGACCGCCGCCGCATCCGGCAACGTCGGCGAGCTGCGCTTCGACCCGATGGCGATGCTGCCCTTCTGCGGCTACAACATGGCCGACTACCTGGCCCACTGGCTGAAGGCGGGCAAGCGCGAGGGCGCGCAGCTGCCGCGGATCTTCTATGTCAACTGGTTCCGCAAGGACGCCGACGGCAAGTTCCTCTGGCCGGGCTTCGGCGAGAACAGCCGTGTGCTCGAGTGGGTCTTCCGTCGCTGCGAGGGGAACGCCGGGGCGGTCGAGACGGCGATTGGCCTGCTTCCCGCCGAGGGTGAGATCAATACCGAGGGCCTCGACATCGACGCCGCGGCGATGCGGGAGCTGCTCTCGGTCGACGACGAGCTGCTTCGTCATCAGCTGCCGCAGCTGCAGGAGCACTTCGCCCAGTTCGGCGATCGGCTGCCTGCCGAGTTGGGGCAGCAGCTGCGCGCCCTGGAAGCCCGCCTGGCCTAGCCAGCCGGTTGGCTCTGTCGGCCGGCGGCGGTGGGAGCCTGGCCGCCCTGCGGTCGAATTGACGCCCCAAGCGCGAAGCGACGGCGAGCTTGAAGCTGGGGAGCTTCGCGAGGGATGGCGGGCGCGCCTCTGCGGGAATGTCGCCGAAGGCGGCGGAAATGCAATCCGTCCTCCGCGCGGGCGCAGCCCGCGCTCCGCATCCGTCGCTAAGCGAGCGAAGCTCGCGTGCGACATAAATTCCGCAGAGGCGCGCCCGCCATCCCGCCCAAGGATCAACCACTGATTGGGCTCAGGGCCAGGCGGGAGGCTTGATCGGGCCGGGCCCGATCCCGCTGAATTCGTTCGGCCGGTAGACGGACCGCTGGATCGAGGAGGCGAACGCTTCGCGGGAGGCTTCGGAGCTCTCGATCGGCCAGTGCATGCCGCGATCGTCTTCCTCGAACCAGATCAGGCCGCGCACCTTGCGGAAGCGCTTGGGGATCAGCTTCAGCGAATGGTGGATCCAGGCCGGCTTAGAGCCGCCGCGCTCTTCGGAAGCGGTCTCGCCGATCATCATCGGCTTGTGGGGGGCGATTTTCAGCACCCGTCGGTAGGTGGAGCGGAAGACTCGTTCGAAGCTCATCCAACCGCCCGAGTCTTGCGTCGCGCCCCAGTTGAAGCCGTCGAGGCAGGTCCAGTCGACGTAGCGGTCACCCGGGTAGAGGGAGTGCAGCCGCGTCAGCTTGCGGGTGAAGTCGACGTTCGGACACCAGACCCAGGTCGCGTTGGTTGCGCCGACGCTGGTGAAGATGTCGTGCACGTGGCGCCAGGCCTTGACGAACTGGCCCGGCTTGTTGCCGTTGACCCCCTCGCTCCACGGGAACCAGAAGCCGTTCATCTCGTGGTCGAAGCGCAGGAAGAAGGGATGGCCCCAGCGCTTCGCCCCTTCGGCGAATTCGCGGATGTAGCCGTCGTAAGTTCCCGCGATCACGTCGGCGAGGCGGAACTTCGACTCCCTGAGGTTTGCCGGCGTCGGCACCGATTGCGAGGCCCAGGTCAGAAAGGGGATCGTGCCGTGCTGGCGCAGCGATTCCATCGCCGCCGTGGGGAAGGGGAAGTACGAGCAGGGTTCGTGGAGGCAATCGGCGAAGGGCGAGGAGAAGGCGAGGAGCGAAGCGCCTTTCTGGGCCAAGCCCTCGAACTGGTAGAGGGCATTCATGTCCCAGGGCGGAGATTCTCCGGTCAGCTGCTTGCCGATCACCGCGCCCCAGTACAGCGGCTGCGGCGGCCTGCCCTTGGCGCTCGCCGTGGCGGGCACCAGGGCGCAGGAGGCAATCGCCGCGAGTGTGGCGGCAGCCATCAATCGGCTTCGGACCGGGGCTGTCTTTGAGGTCATCACGTGTTGCTCTTCATCGGCTATAAACCCGCGGCACTCGACTTTGCTGCTGCCGCGCAACAACCACTGCGACAGCGCCTTCCGCAGCGGATCACTCCGCAGCGGATCAACCTGGCGGCTGGACCGGGCTGGCCGAGGCCGTCGCGTAGCCGTTGGCTTGGTACGCCCAGTGCCGTATTCCGCGGGCGAATGCGCGGGTGGCTCTCGGTGCGGTCTCAAGCGGCCAGCTGATTCCACGGTCGACCTGGTCGAACCAGATCAAGCCGCGGATGCGCCGGTATTTGGTTGCAAGCACCTTAAACATATTGTCGATCCAGGCTGCCTTCCCCCTGCCGCTGCCCGGTGAGGCGATCTCGGCGAGGACCATCGGCTTCTTCGGCGCGATCTGCATGATGTGCTTATAGGTTGTGCTGAAGATCTGATCGAAGCTCTTCCACGGATGCGGATTGGTCGGGTTGGCGGCCCAGTTGAAGCCGTCCATGCTGGTCCAGTCGACGTATTCGTCGCCCGGGTAGAGCTGCTTGAGGTCGCCGAAGCGGTGGAAGGGGTCGGCATAGGGGCACCAGACCCAGGTCGCGTTTGTCGCCCCGACCGCGGTGAAGATGTCGTGCACGTGGCGCCAGGCAGCGACGGTCTCCGCCGGCTGGTTGCCGTTGGCGTTCTGGCCCCAGGGAAACCAGTCGCCGTTCATCTCCCAGTTGAAGCGCAGGAAGAAAGGATGCCCCCACTGCTTAGCCCCTTCGGCGAATTCACGGATGTAGGAGTCGTACTTTCCGGCAATCACATTGGCGAGCTGAAAGTCGGGCTCGCTGGGCATTTCGGGCACCGGGATCGAGTCCGAGCCCCAGCTCAGGAACGGGATCGCGCCGTAGTTGCGAATCGATTCCATCCCGGCGGTCGGGAAGCGCAGCGGCGTGCAGGACGAGGCCTCGCATTCGTAGAACGGCGATGCGAACTCGACCAGGGAGAGGCCTCTTCCGATCAGCTGTTCGAAGCTGGTCACCGCCGATATGTCCCAGGGTGGCTCGGCGCCCGTCAGGTTGTCGCCGATCCAGGCGCCCCAGTAGCTGGGCCTTGGCTTCCTGGCGTGCGGCAGGCCGGCACCGGCTTTGTCCGACTTGTGATGTCGGCCCTGTGCCGGGGACGCCGAGCTTGCGGCCAATCCGAGGCAGGCCATGGCGAGGACGATGAGTCCGGTCGCGATCGCCGTCTTAGGACCGGCGCCGCTGCGAAGCGAAGTTGCTGGGGTTGCGATCTCCATCCAGGTCGAACGGAGAGTGTAGGGACCCGTCCGCCGGACTCGAGATCACTGCGCGATTGGGATCGGGCTTGCGGCGAGGTCGGCGTAGGAGTTGCCGCGGTAGACGGGGTTCTGGATGCCGCTGGCGAAGGAGCTGGTGGCGCTGGTTGAGGTCTCGATCGGCCAGTCCATGCCGTCGTCGTACTTCTCGAACCAGAGCAGCGCTCCAACCTTCGGGTATTTGGCGGGTATCGAGCTCAGCGCGTTTTCGATCCAGGCCGCCTTCGAGCCACCGTCCTCGCTCGAGCCGATCTCGCTGATGGCCAGCGGCTTCGAGGGGGCGATTTCTTCTGTGATGGTCCGGTAGGTGGAGGCATAGAGCTGATCGAAGGTGCGCCAACCTTCCGACCTCTGTGGGTTGGTGCCGGCGTTGTAGCCGTCGAGCCCGGTCCAGTCGACGTAGGCGTCGCCCGGATAGAGCGAGCGCAGGTCTTGCATGGTGCCTTCAGGGTCGATGTTCGGGCACCAGACCCAGGTCGCGTTGGTCGCTCCGACCGAGGTGAAGATGTCGTGCACGTGGCGCCAGGCGGCGACGTATTCGCCCGGCTGGTTGCCGTTGACGCCCTCGGACCACTCGAACCAGTTGCCGTTCATCTCCCAGTTGAAGCGCAGGAAGAAGGGGTGCCCCCATTCCTTTGCCCCTTCGGCGAATTCGCGGATGTAGGAGTCGTACT
>DASXKW010000011.1:0-69735 GCA_036496625.1 Solirubrobacterales bacterium
CCGCCGACCGCGCCCCCGCCTCGCCTCCCGTGTTTCATAATCACCGAGAGGCCTGGGCGGTTAGCTCAGTTGGGAGAGCGCCTCCTTTACACGGAGGAAGTCACTGGTTCGAGCCCAGTACCGCCCACTTGTCGTCGCCCTTGCCGATTCAGCGTGCGCAGGAGCTCCTCGAGCCGGATCGCCGGCCCGCCGATCTCGATGCCGCGGATGGCTATCTCGACCTCTTGGGCACGGGCGCCGTCCGTGCGACCGCTGCGCAGCGGCTGATGGGGAGCCGGGCGCTGCCGCGGATCTACGAGCGCTTCTGGCGACCGCTCGGCGTTCGCCTGATCATGGGGGTCGGGGGGCCGGGAACGGACGAGGAGCATGGGATGGCGCTCGCGATGCTCTCGATCTCGGCCGGCGACCGGGTGCTGGACGTGGCCTGCGGGCCGGGGAACTTCACTCGCGATTTCGGCGCGGCTGCAGGCGACGGCCTCGTCGTCGGCCTCGACGCCTCGGCGACGATGCTGCGGGTTGCGGCTCGGGACGCCGGAGGCGACAACGTCGCCTATGTGCGCGGGGACGCCTGCGACCTTCCCTTTCGCGATGGCAGCTTCGATGCGGTTTGCTGCTTTGCCGCCCTCTACATGATCGATGATCCGCTCCGGGCGCTCGAGGAGATCGCTCGCGTGCTCGCGCCAGGCGGCAGGTTGGCGCTGATGTCGACCTGCGTTGGCGGCCCCCTCTCGGGGCAGCTGGCCAACGCCATCGTCGGGGGCCTCAGCGGCGTCAGGGCCTTTGGGCGCGACGAGCTGACCGGGGCGCTTGCAGAGCGGGGAATGACCGAGATCGAGCAGCGCGTGACCGGGCTTGCCCAGTTCGTCTCGTGCCGCAAGCCCGCAACCGCGGTCCCTTAACACGCTCTTGGAGCGCTCCAAGTATCGTGAGGTGACGGAAACGGGAGGGGAAGGTCGATGAAGAAGAAGATCGTCGTTGGAGCCATGCTGAGCCTGCTTGTCGCGGCTGCGGTCGCGACGGCGAGCACGTTCAGCCAGCACGTGCGCTTGGGGAACCTGATCCTCGACGCTCAAGGCGGGTTCACGCCGAACGCGCTGCCGAAGCACGAAAACGCGCCGATCGCTGTTCACGGCGGGGGCAAACTCTCGACCGCCTCCGGCGAAATCCCGCCGGTCCTGGACACCTTCGTGCTCGAATTCGACAAGCATGGCGCGCTGGACACGACCGGCCTGCCGTTCTGCACCAGGGGGAAACTCGTCGCCACCGACGTGGCCGCCGCTCGCAAGGCCTGCAAGGACGCGATCGTGGGCGAAGGGTTCGGCAGCGTGATCGTCAAGTTCCCCGAACAGGGTCCGATCAAAGTCGGCTCCCCGATCACCCTCTTCAATGGCCCGAAGCAGGGGGGCAACGACACGATCATCGCCCACGCCCACCTCGACTACCCGGGCCCGACTACGTTCATCGTCCCGATCGTGATCGAAAAAATCCACAAGGGCGTCTACGGCTACCGAATCAAAGTGAAAATCCCCAAGATCGCCGGCGGCTACGGCCACCCGATCTCGGGTTCGTCCAGAGTCGACCGCAAATGGACCTTCAAGGGCAAGAAGCACAGCTACCTCAATGCGCGCTGCGAAACCGGCCACTTCCAGGTGCGTGGCGAATTCAGCTTCAAAGGCAGCCCGGAAGAAACGCCGGCGCAGGCGGAAGAGGCGGCGCAGATCCTCAAGGCCAGCTTCCTGCTGCCGTGCAAAGTGCGTAAGTAGGAGCGAGCGCTAGGAGGCTGACGACGATGCGGCGAGCGACCAAGAAGAGGGCGGTGGTTCTTTCTCTTCTCGCGCTGGCCGTTGCGGCGCTGGCCGGGACCGCAATCGCCAAGCGCGGCAGCGATCGCGTCGAACTGCGCGCCGGCAACCTGATCATCGTCGGGCACGGCGGCTTCAAACCCGAAACTCTGCCGAGGCATCACGATGCCCCGATCATGATCTACGGTGGCGGCAAGCTCTCGACCGTCTCCGGGGAAGTCCCGCCGATCCTGGAAAAGCTCACCTTCGAATTCGACAAACACGGCCATGTGGATACGACCGGGCTGGAAGTCTGCACCGCGGGGAAACTCCAGGCCACCGACGTGCCGGCGGCCCGCCGCGCCTGTCCCAACGCGATAGTCGGCGAGGGCTTCGGCACCGGGGTCGTCACCTTTCCCGAACAGCGGCCGATTCCGGTCTCCTCGCCGCTGACGGTCTTCAATGGCCCGAAGGTGCACGGCGACGACACCGTTCTGGGCCATTTCTACACGACGGTCCCCGTCGCCACCACGTTCATCGTCCCGGTGGTGATTGAAAAAATCCACAAGGGCGTCTACGGCTACCGCGTGGAAGCGAAGATCCCCAAGATCGCCGGCGGCTACGGCCACCCGATCTCGGGACATCTGACCATCAACCGCAAATGGACCTACAAGGGCAAGAAGCACAGCTACGTGAACGCTCGCTGCGAAACCGGCCACCTCTTGGCCCGCGGCGAATTCACCTTCAATGACGGCACCTTCCTCAAGGGCAGCTTCTTCCGGCCCTGCAAAGTGGCGAAGTAGCTAGCGGAGCTTCGCGCGCAGTCGCTGCCAGAGCGACGGCGGCCGGGGCTGGGTGCGGCGCCACTCTTCCTCGCTGGGAAGGTGGCCGGCCTTGCGCTCTTTCATCACGCAAGCCATGTGGGCATGCCGCCTGCGGCTGCTGTCGCCTTCGGGGGCGATCAGCGCATGCTCGCTGAGCGCCGCCAGGCGCTTGCCGCAGATCGGGCAGCGGTAGGTAGTGGGCTTGCGGTTCTGCGCCGGGCGCATCGACCACCAGCGAACCGGCTCCCGCTTGGCCGGCGCGGGAACCATCGCTCAGGCGCCGGCGTGCAACTGCGGCGTCCTTGTGCCTCCGCGCCGGCGCTCGGCCTTGGCGACGACGTCGAAGAAGACGTCGTTGCGGCCGCGGCGCACCTGGCGGGGGAAGAAGTGGCGAGCGCGGCGATGGCCGGCGGCCATCGCCCGGAAGCTGGCCTCGTGGGCACGGCCCCACTCGATGGAGAAGATCTCCCGCACCCGCGGCGGCAGCGTGCCCTTGATGATGTGGTTCTGGGCGACGATGTTGCCGCGCGCCGGTGCCGGCACCGGTTGCTCGAAGGCGACCAGCGGAGCCATCTCGAGGCCGTGCGGCGTGACCTGCAGCTCGGGGGATGCGAGCCGCTCCCGCCACCAGGCGCTGAACTCGGGGTAGCTCGCCGGGACCTCGCCGCGGGGCAGGCCGAAAAGCTCGCCGAAGCGGACGTAGTCCTGCCAGAGCCCCTCGCGCTCCTCCGCGGTCAGCGGCCGGACCATCGTCTCGTACATCGCCCGGCCCGAGTCGGCGATCACCGCCAGCGTCCACAGCATCAGCTCCGGATCGAATGCCGAGTACGAGGTGCCTGCCGCGTGAGCGCCCGCCGCCTCGGGCAGGGTGCCGTTGACCCTTTCGTGGAGGCGCTGCACCACCGCCAAGGCCTCGTCGGCTTCCTTGCGGGTGCCGAGCAGGATCGTCTCCTGGATCTTGGCGGTGCGCGCCAGGCGCTGGAAGGGCCTGTCTGCCGAGCGGGTGCTGATCATCGTGCCGGTGTAGGTGAGCGGCTCCAGGGCCCCGATCAGCAGCGCCCGCTGTCCGTAGAGCAGGCCGACCGAGCGCTCGCCGTGGACGCGGCGAGCCATCGAGCGGCCCGGCGGGAAGTAGTGGTCGGAGTCGTCTTTGCGGTACGCCACGGGTACCGAAATGCTATCTCGGTTGAGCGGCTCCGACGGGAAGCGTCGCGGCGGCCCGCTCGAACAGCTCCGGGCGAGCTCCCTCCCGCAGCTCGTGGGCGGCGAAGATCTCGTCGAGGTCCTCGCGGGTAAGCGTCTCGCGCTCAAGCGCATTGGCTGCCAGATCGTCGAGGCATTCGCGGTT
Source organism: Solirubrobacterales bacterium (assembly GCA_036496625.1). Taxonomy (GTDB): domain Bacteria; phylum Actinomycetota; class Thermoleophilia; order Solirubrobacterales; family 70-9; genus VRUE01. The sequence continues at coordinate 3,954 of DASXKW010000011.1, forward strand.
TGCCGCCAGCAGGGCGCGGGCGCGGCGATGGGCCTCGCGCGCCAGCGACATCGCCGCCACGTCGACATCGCGGCGAGTGCGGTCGGAGAGCGCGTAGTCGCCGGTCGGCAGGGCGATTGGCGGCGCGCCGTCGGCGTCGAGCGCCACGCCCATGCCGAACTCGCCGACCATCTGGTTGCAGACAGCGTGCACGCGGGCCAGGTCGTCTACCGCGCCAGAGTAGGAGTTGCCCAGCACCTCCTCCTCGGCGGCGCGGCCGCCCAGCAGGGTGACGATCTCGTCGAGCAGCTCGTCGCGGGACTTCAGGTAGGTGTCCTCCTGGGGTGAGTGGCCGACGAAGCCGAGCGCCGGGCCGCGCGGGACGATGCTGAGGATCTCCGGCGGGTCGAGGCCGAGCAGGCGCCGGGAGAGCGCGTGCCCCGCCTCATGGTAGGCGACGATGCGCCGCTCCTTCTGGTTCAGCCGCCGCGCCTGCTGCGAGCCGACCGACTGGCGCAGCAGCGCCTCGTCGAGGTCCTCGCGCGCCATCGCCTTGCGATCTGCCCGCCCAGCGATGATCGCCCCCTCGTTGAGCGCGTTGGCGAGCTGCGCGCCAGTCATCCCGGTCGTCTTGCGGGCGACGTCGGTCAAGTCGAGGTCTGGGCCGAGCGGCTTGCCCTTGGCGTGGGCGCGCAGGATCGCCTCGCGCCCGTGGCGGTCGGGCGGCGCCACCAGCACCTGGCGGTCGAAGCGGCCCGGGCGCAGCAGCGCGTGGTCGAGCTTGTCGACGTGGTTGGAGGCGGCGATGACGATCACCGTGCCGGGATCGCGCTCGAACCCGTCGAGCTCGACCAGCAGCTGGTTGAGCGCCTGCTCGCGCTCGCTTGTGCCGCCGTCGCCGCCTCCGCCGCGCGCGCCCCCCACGGCGTCGAGCTCGTCGATGAAGATCACCGCACGGCCCGACTTGCGCGCCTCTTTGAACAGCCGCCTGATCCGGGCGGCACCCCTCCCAACGAACATCTCGACGAAGCTGGATCCCGAGGCGGCGAAGAAGTCGACGCCGGCCTGGGCGGCCACCGCTCGCGCCAGCATCGTCTTGCCGGTCCCGGGCGGGCCGAAGAGCAGCACGCCGCGGGGCGGCTGCGCGCCGAGGGCGGCGAAGCGGTCGGGGTCGCGCAGCCACTCGGCGACGTCCATCAGCTCGTCCTTGGCGGCATCGACCCCCTGCACCTCGTCCCAGAGCACCGGCGCCGTGCGGCTCGCCTTCACCGTCTCCGGCTTGGTCGAGCCCATCGTGCTGCGCATCAGCCTGAGGAAGACGAGCAGCAGCCCGGCCATGAAGAAGACCCCGAAGACGGGATACCAGTCGAAGAAGAATTCCTGGACTTCGGTCATCGTGACCGCTTGGATCGGGTGCAAGGCTTCGCCATCTCCTCTGGATAGTGGTCAGAAGTGCGCATTGAGTGTGGGGGCAAACGCCGCGCACTCCAATCGCATATGCGTCCAGCCGTGCCCGAGAGGGCTAAAGGTTCGCGGCGCTAGAGGTCGCGTGGAGCGACGGTGCCGCTCTGCAGCGCCCGCTCGACCAGGGCGACGCGCTTGCGGTTCTGCGGCAGGTCCTCGACGCCGAGCTTCTCGAAGAGGGCTCGCATATGCGTCTTGACCGCGTCGACGCTGAGGTGGAGCTGCTCGGCGATCGCTTGGTTGGTCGGCGGCGTGGCGAAGGCGGAGCCGTCCTTGAAGGGGCCGCAGAGGGCGAGGAGGATGCGCCGCTGGGCCGGTGAGACGGTCACCGCCGCCGATGCCTCGCTCGCCACCACGGTCGCTTCCGCCGCCGCCTCGCCGGGACGCCGGTAGAGCACCTGGGTGTGGCCGAAGCGCAGCGTGTCGCCGTCGCGCAGGCGATGGCGGCCGTGGATGCGCTCTTCGCCGACGAAGGAGCCGTTGCGGGAGAGGCCATCGTCGAGCAGCGTGCACTCGTCGCCGACGACCTCGATCTGCGCATGCAGGGCGGAGACCTCCTCGTCCCAATCGAGGCGCAGGCCGGCGGCCTCGCCTCGCCCTACCCAGAGCGCGGTGGCGCCGGCCTCGACGACGACGATCCGCTGCTCGCCGGCGCCGTCGCGAAGGACGAGGAAGGGCCGCCCGCCGCGTTCGGCCTCGATCTGGGCCCGCAGCTCGGGGGCGCTGGTCTGACGCAGGTCGCCGCGCACCTCGGGGCCTCTAGCTCTCCAGCACCTCGGCGACCGTCTTGACCGCGAGGCCGCTGGATTTCACCTTGTCGATCATTTCCTTGAAGGTCGCTTCGTTGCATTCGGTGCCTTCCGAGGCGCCGCTGGCGACGATGCGGTGGAAGGTGAGGATCAGCCAGCTCTTGTTGGTCGAGCACTGGGTCAGCGCCGCTTCGACTTCGGCTGCCGTCGCGGTGTTGCCGACGAGCCAGGATCGCAAGCGGCCGTTCTCGCCGGGCGGGAAGGTCTCCTGCGCTCCCCCCGGCCCCCCCTTGCCGCCCGTGGTGCCGCGGATCGCGTTGAAGAACTCCAGCGCCAGCGGCATCTGCGAGGCGGTGAAGGAGCCCTTCGGCCACATGAAGACGTCGCGGCGCTTGAAGCCGTTTTCGATCAGCCAGCCCTTGATCCCTTCGAGCTCTTCTTCGACCACCGAGTCTTCGAGCGTCCCGAAGCCGGCGTTGTGGTTGGCGACCGTGTTGGCGTGAGCGCAGATGTCCCAGCGGCTGATCTGCTGCAGCGATTTGAGCTGGGCCAGACTCATGTAGTTAGCTTCGCCGACGACATCGCGAATGATGCAGGAGGTTCCCCGCATGCCGTACTTGTCCATGTAGGAACGGGCCTTGGTCGAGGTCGATTCCCAGCCGTCGTCGAAGACGATGCTGACCACGCCGTTGGTCGGCTCGGGGACTGCGGAGATCTCGTTGACGTGAATCGTGACCGGCGCGACTTTGTCGTCTTCGATCCGGAGCTCGACGTAGTTGACGGCGCTGCGTTTGATCGAGCCGGCGGGGAAGTTGCCGGCCAGGTCTCCCCAACTGAGCGTCAGCGAGGCCCACTCGCCATCGGCGATGTACGGCTGGAACGGGGTAGCGATCGTGTAATGCACATTGGTGGTTGCGAGGTTGTCGCTGGAGAGGAAGATCGAGAACTGTTCGAGGTGGGCGAGGCCTTCGACCTTGAAGACGATGCGCAGGTCGCTGGCAGTGAAGTCGTAGGGGCCCGTTGATTTCTTACGGATGTGATTTTGGTTTTCATCACCTTTGGTGACGTACTTCAGCGACTGGGTGCCGATCACGAAGTCCGTCGTGTCGTCGGAGAGGGTGCCGGTCCCTCCGGCAGCCTGTTCGTAGCCGTGGCCGGCCTGAAACTGCTGGAAGACCGTCCGCTGCGCGGCCGCCGGGGTGAGGAGAGACGGGATCTGAAGGTCGCTCATCGCGCCAGTGTATTTGCGCGCGCCTGGGAGGCGTCGGCGGATCGCGCCCGGAGCCGCACTAGCCGCGTTCGACCTGGGACCCGCCGACGATCGCCTCCGTGCCGTCGTCGCCGAAGACGATCCAGGCCTTGTTGCCGCCGTCGTAGTCGGGCGCCCACAGCTTCATCGTCGCCGGGCGGCCCCAGACCGTGACCTGCTCTCCGCCGATCTCGTTCTCGCCGCGCCAGATCTGCACGAAGGGGTTGGCGTCCCACTCGGCGCCGATCGTCGTCGGCTCGCGGTGGCCGGGGTGGACGACCGTCTCCGGCGGCAGCTCCATAAGCTGCATTACCGAAGTGCGCAGGTCGTCGAAGCCGCTGGCGCCCGGCGCCATAGTTCCTCCGACGGTTCCCTTGAAGAGGACGTCGGCGGTGAAGACGTCGCTGCCGTTGACGAGGAAGGCGAGGTGGCCGGCGGCATGGCCCGGGGTCAGGATCGCCTCGATCTCGAGCCCTCCGCTGCTGAGCTTCTCGCCGTCGGCGATCGTCTGTGCCACCTCGGCCTCGATCTCGGCCGCCGCGTCTGCATGAGCGACCATCGGCACGCCGCCGAGCTGCTGCTGCGCCTCCGCCAGGCCGGCGACGTGGTCGCCATGCGGGTGGGTGATGAGGATGTGGGTGATCTCGATCCCGTCGCGCTCGGCCCGCTCGAGCAGCGGCCCGAGCTCGTCGTTGCCGTCGATCAGCACGCCGCTGCCGCCGGCTTCGTCGGCGACGAGGTAGGCGTTCGACAGCCACTGCGGGTTCTCGGTTCTCTCGACGATCACTCGCCGCTCCTTTCGGTTGCTCGCGCCCCCAACTCTCCCAGACTCACACCGCTGCCGAGACCGAGCTGCCCTCGAGCAGGGTCTCGGCGATCAGCTCGGGGTCGTCCCACATCGGCGTGTGGCCGACCCCGGGCAGGACGAGGTAGCGCGAGCCGGCGGGGCGGCGCTCGGGCCGGGGCGGTGCGACCAGGCGGTCGCGTTCCCCCCAGGCGAGCGTGACCGGGAGGTCCGGGTAGCCGCGGGGATCGAAGACGTGGGTCCGCATCGCCCGGTTGGCGCCTTCGTAGCCGCTCGAGTCGATCCAGCCGAGGACCAGCTTGCGGCCCTCCTTGGCGGGGATCCGCTCGGGTCGTGCCGAGAACGTCGCCAGCATCGACTCGCGAATTCGCCGCGTGTGCAGGGCCAGCGAAATGAAGGGCCGCAGGCGCCTGGCCCAGAGGCGGGGATTGACGCGGCGCTCGCCGAGCGGCTTGCGCCAGAGGCCGGCGGGCGAGATCGCCGTGACCGACGCGGCCCAGCCGGCGCGGCCCACCTCCAGCGCGACCCAGCCGCCGAGCGAGTTGCCGGCGACGTGGGGGCGCTCGAAGCCGCGCGCCGCGCAGACCTCCCGCAGCGCCGCGGCGAGATTGACCGGGCTCGGCTCGACCCCGGCCGGCAGCGAAGGGGCGACGCCGAAGCCCGGCAGGTCGATCGCCAGCACCTCGCGCTCTGCCGCGAGCCGCTCGATCACCGGGCTCCAGACCGCAGTCGAGCCACCGAGCCCGTGCAGCAGCACCAGCTGCTCGCCGCCCGCCTCCCTCAACGCCACTCCGGCTTGGCGAACAGTGCCTGCACGTCGCCGATCCTACGCTCCCGAAAGCCCGCCTCGGAAGTGCTGAGGTAGAAGGCCCAGAGGCGGCGGAAGCGCTCGTCGTAGCCGTGTGCGCGGAGCCGCTCCCAGGCGGCCGAGAAGCGCTCGCGCCAGGCGGCCAGGGTCGGCGGGTAGTGCGCGGTGATGTCGTCCCGCCAGACCTGGCGCATGTCGGTGACCCGGGCGAGGCAGTCGGCGATCAGCCGCTCCGAGGGCAGGCAGCCGCCTGGGAAGACGTAAGTGTTGGCGAAGCTGCGGCTGCCCTTTTCGATCTCATAGATGCGCTCGTCGATCGTGATCGCCTGCAGCAGCATCAGCCCGTCGGGGCTGAGCAGATCGCTGCAGCGGCTGAAGAAGGCGTCGAAGTACTGCCAGCCGACCGCCTCGATCATCTCGACCGAGACCAGGCGGTCGTAGCTGCCGCCGAGGTCGCGGTAGTCCTGCTGCAGGACGGTGACGCGGTCCTCGAGGCCCGCCTCGCCGACCCGCTGCCACGCCAGCTCGTGCTGCTCGGCGGAGATCGTCGTCGTGGTCACGCGGCAGCCGTGCTCGCGGGCGGCGTGGATCGCCAGCCCGCCCCAGCCGCTGCCGATCTCCAGCAGGTGGTTCTCCGGGCCGAGATGGAGGTGGTCGCAGATTCGCTCCAGCTTCGCCAGCTGCGCTTCCTCCAGGCTTGCTCCCTCGGCCGCGAAGTAGGCACACGAGTAGACCATCCGCTCGTCGAGGAAGGCGGCGAAGAGGTCGTTGCCGAGGTCGTAGTGGGCGGCGATGTGCTGCCGCGCCCGCGCCCGCGTGTTCTTCGGCACCATCTGGCGAGCCCTGTGCAGCAGCCCTCGCTGCCGAGCGACCGCGCCGCGCAGGCCGTCGAGCTGGCGCAGCTCGCGGGCGGCGATGCGGACCAGCGCGACCAGATCGTCGGTCTCCCAGAGGCCCTCGACGTAGGTCTCGCCGAGCCCGACGCTGCCGCGCAGCGGACCGAGCCAGGCGGCCGGATCGCGGATCGTCACGGTGGCCTGCAGATCGGCTCCGGCGGGGCCGAAAGAGCGCCGCCGCCCGTCCTCGACCACGTCGATCCGGCCGCTGCGAATGCGCGACAGGGCCTGCTGGACGGCGGCGCGGGCGAGCCGGCTTCCTAGGGCGATAGGAACCCCCTCGGCCGCCGCCCGTCGGGGTGGGGGAAGGTGTGGGCGCCCTTCAGCTTCAGGCGCAGCGCCTGCGCATAGATCTTGGCGACGACCTGCAGCGACATCGCCGGGTAGCGGACCAGCATCCGCGCCAGCAGCGGCCCGCTCAGCTCGCGGCGGCGCAGCGAGAGCGTCGCGTCGAAGGCCTTCTGGCCCCGAGGCGCAACGCGTTGGGCGTCAGGTAGACCGCTGACGCGTTGCAGCGGCCGGGACTCGATATGGACCGTCAGGCCGCTGCCGGGCTCCGTCGCCCGGAAGGCATAGGTCTGGTCCATCCCCATCAGGGGGGAGACGTGGAGCGCCTTGTCGAGCTCTTCGGCCAGCACGGGTCCCTGACGCCCGTCGCGTGCCAGGACATAAGGATGGCGCTCGCCCCAGGGGATGTTGTTGACGTCGGCGATGATCGCCTCTACCCGCTTTCCGCCTCGGTCGAAGCAGTAGTAGAAGCTGACCGGGTTGAAGACGTGGCCGAGGAAGCGAAGGTTGGCGAGCAGCCGCACCGGGCCGCCGGGCCGGCAGCCGGTCTGCTCCTCGACCGCGTCGCGGGCGCACTCGATGAGCGGGTGTGCGGGATCGCCGATGAAGTCGGGGCGGTGGAAGCGGGCGGGGGCGGGACGGCGTGCCGAGAAGAGCGGGTAGCGATCGAGCAGCCCGGGCAGCTCGTCGAGGTCGAGGTACATCAGGAAGAGCCGGTAGCGGAAGTCGTGCTCGATCGGCTCGAAGCGCCGGTGGCGGATCCAGCCCTCGTAGACGGCGGAGGCGGTCATGCCGCCAGGGCCTTCGGCGCCGCGGCGGCCGGGACGATTCGCTCGCAGGCCCGCTGGGCGCTGAGCACGCCGTCCTCGTGGAACCCCCAGCCCCAGTAGGCGCCGCAGTAGTGGGTGTTGCGAACGCCGCTGATCTCCGCGTGCCGGGCCTGGGCGGCGACCCCCGCGGCGGTGTAGACGGGGTGGTCGTAGGAGAAGCGGCGCAGCACCGTCGCCGGGTCGATTTCATCGCCGCGATTGAGCGTGACCAGGAGCTGGCGCTCGCTGCGCAGGCGCTGCAGCATGTTCATCCAGTAGGTGACCGTGGTCCCCTGGGCGGGCCCGGCGCCGAGGTGGAAGTTCCAGCTCGACCAGGCGGCGCGGCGGCGCGGCAGCAACGCCGCGTCGGTGTGCAGCAGCGTTTCGTTGCGCTGGTAGGGGATGGCAGCGAGGATCTCGCGCTCCGCCTCGCTCGGATCGGCGAGCATCGCCAGCGCCTGGTCGGAGTGGGCCGCGATCACGACCTCGTCGAAGCCCTCGCTCTCGCAGCCGTCCGCCTCGACGCGGACGCCGGCGCCGAGCCGCTCGATCCTGCGGACGCGGGCCCGCAGCCGGACCCGCTCGCGCCAGGGCGCCGCGATCGCCTCCACGTAGCGGCTCGAGCCGCCGCTGACGGTGCGCCAGCGCGGGCGGTCGCGGAGGCTGAACATCCCGTGGTTATCGAAGAACTCGACCATGAAGCTGGCCGGGAAGCTCCACATCTGCCGCGGGTCGGCCGACCAGACCGCGGACGCCTGCGGCACGATCAGCCGCTCGACGAAGTGCCGGGAGAAGCCCTTCTCCTCCAGCCAGGCGCCCAGCGAGGGCGCGGTGCCGTTCACCCCGATCAGCGCCCGTGCCTCGCGGTTGAAGCGACGCCAGTCACGCAGCATGCCGAGGAAGGAGGGGCTGAGCAGGTGGGCGGGGCGGGCGAAGAGTCCGAGTGGCCTGCCCGCGTACTCGAAGTCGCCCCGGCCGTCGGAGACGGAGAAGCCCATGTGGGAGGGCTGGGTGGCGACCCCCAGCTCGCCGAGCAGCCGTTCGAAGTTAGGGTAGTTGCGGTCGTTGAAGACGATGAAGCCGGTGTCCACCCGGCGGGTCTCGTCCTCGAAGTCAACCCGGACCGTGTTGGCGTGCCCGCCGACGCGCGAGCCGGCCTCGTAGATCGTCAGCTCGTGCTCGCGGTGCAGCCGGTGGGCCGCCACGAGCCCGGAAATCCCGGTTCCGACGATCGCGATCTTCATCGCAGATGAGTACGGGGCGGATAGCCGAGCGGATGCATCCGGCAAGAGCCTCGGTGCAACGCTTTTTCGTGGTCATAGGACGAAAACGCGTTACACCTTCCGTTCATCCGTAGGGCTTGTAGATCATCCGCTGCCCGAGCAGTCCGGTGACGGTGGCGAAGCCGTAGCCGCGGGCACGCAGCGTGTCGATGATCGCCGGCAGCGCCGCGAGGGTGCCTCTGCGATCGCCGCCGCCGTCGTGCATGAGGATGATCGAGCCCGCCTGGGCGGCGCCGACGACGCGGCTGTAGACGGCGGCGCTGCCCGGAGTCGTCCAGTCGGCCGGATCGACGTCCCAGGTGATCGTCCGCAGCCCGTTCTCAGCGGCGGCTGCGATCACCGATGAGTCGACGGCGCCGCCCGGCGGCCGCAGCAGGCAGGGCCTGAAGTGGGTGATCGACTCGATCAGCGTGGTGACCGGGGCGATGTCCGCGTAGCCCGGGAATTCGGTGTGGTGCATCGTGTGGTTGCCGATCTCGTTGCCTTCGAGGAGGATCTGGCGCATCGTCGATTCGCGGCCCGCCATCTCCTGGCCGATCTCGAAGAAGGTGCCGGGAACGTGCTTTTCGCGCAGGACCTGGAGGAAGCCCGCCGTGTATTCGCTCGGCCCGTCGTCGAAGGTCAGGGCGACGGCGTTGCGGTCGCGCGGCCCGTTCGTGTCGAGGCCGGAGGTGCCCCCGGTGCAGCCGACGGCACGCGCCGGCCGCAGGCGGAAGGTCCGGGCGCCCTGGGCCGGCAGCCTCGTTTCGCAGCTTGAAGCCTCCTTCGCGCCACAGCCTCCGAGGCTGGCCACCACCCCCCATTGGTAGCGGTGCGGCGCCAGTCCTGCGTCGTCTGGCAGCAGCGCCAGGACCAGCTTCTGCGCGCTCGGCCGCTTCACGGTGACCGCGAGCGTTTCCTTGCCGATCAGCTCTCCCGCCGCGTTGAGGACCTCGAGACCGATGCGTCGCCGTGCGTTCGTTGTGCCGCCGAGACAGAGCCGTCGCAGCGCCTTGGTCCCGGTCGGCCGCATCGCCAGGCAGAGGTAGCGTGAGCCCTGCGCCCGCGGCAGCCGGTCGAGCTTGGCGAGCGCAACCGGGCCCGAGGTCCGCAGACTGAGGATCAGGCGCCTCCCCCTCTGGGAGAGTCGTGCGCGGACCGGCGCGGGTGGCGTCGCCGCAGCGCCGGGCGGAGCCACGGAGGCCGCTCCCAGCGCCGTGCCGGCGAGGGCAGCGATGCAGATGATCTTGCGAGATCTGGCGATTGAGATGATCCGGCTGATCGATTGGAAAGGCCTGCGCATTATTGCGCCTGCATCCCCGATCCTCGTCTCGATCGATCCAGACAAGCGCGTCTATTTCCGGTACGTCAATGGTATGGGGGTTTCTTTGACCGCGGAGCGTTGCCCGCTACCGTGTTTCGCGTTGACGTGAAAGCCAGACGCGCTGCGGTGCCAGGGTTCGCCTCACGCTCTTCACGATCTTCTCCGCAATGGCGCTCATCGCGTACATGCCAGCCGCTGCCTGCGCGTTGCCGGACCGATCCGGGGAGTCGATTGACCCCTTGAACCACGAGAAAGATCCGGGTCCCGCTCCGTGAGCCGGCGCCCGGCGGGGGCGCTTGCGGGCATGGCCATGATCTTTCTCCTCGCAACTCCGGGAGGAGCTGTCGCCAAGCGTCCCGACCCGGGCGTTTCGCTCGAGGTGCCGCAGCCTGCGGTACCGATGCACGACGTCGTGTTGGGCGAGCCCGGCGCTGCGGGGGCGCGGATATCGGCATCCGCGTCGTCGCAGCGCTACTCGATCGGCGACGGCAGCGAAGCGACGATCGCCGTCGACGTCACCGCCGCCTGCGCGGAGAGCTGCAACGTGACCGACCCGCAGCAGGTCGCCGACTTCATCGGCACCCTGATCCACGGCGAAGAGGTCGAACTGCTCACGGTCCAGCTCGACACCGAATACCAGCTCGGCTTCGACTGCGGCTTCGGCGCCGAGGCCTGCTACTTCACCGGCGAGAACAAGATCGTCATCGGCGGCTACGAAGAAGAGGACGGCGACGGGGCGACCTTCGACTTCGTCCTCGCTCACGAGTACGGGCACCACGTCGCCCAGCACCGCGAAATGCCGGCGCCGTTCGGCGCCGCGATCGATTGGGGCACCGAGCGCTGGGCCAGCGTCGAGCACGTCTGCCAGGGCCAGCGCCGTGGCCGTCTGTATCCCGGCAACGAGGGCACCCACTACTTCGAGGATCCCGGCGAGGCCTTCGCCGAGTCCTTCGCCCGCTATCGCTTCCCGGACCTGCCGGTCAAATGGAGCTATGCGCCGGCCCTGAAGCCGACCCCGGCCTCGTTCCGGGCGATCCGCGAAGACACCCTTACGCCCTGGCGGGGGCGAACCAGCTTCGTGCTGTCGGGGCGAGTGCCGGCCAGGGGGGAGGGCGCAGCCGTCGAGTCCCTGCAGACGCCACTCGACGGAACGGTCAGCCTGCGCCCAAGCAGCCTGCGCAGGCGCGGCTACGAGTTGGCCCTTCGTAGCCGCGCCGGCAGGCTCCTGCGCAGCTCCCGTCATGGCCTCGGCCCCCTCCACCAGATCGACTACACCGTCTGCGGCCAGTCCCACCTGCGCCTCGTGATCACCTCAACCAAGGCCCAGGGAGGACCCTTCCGCCTCCGAATCCAGCGACCCTGAGATAATCATCTCCGGGCGCAAGTCGCCCATCCCTCGGGGGCGTAGCTCAGCTGGTTAGAGCGCCGGCCTGTCACGCCGGAGGTCGCGGGTTCGAGTCCCGTCGCTCCCGCTATTGACACCTGCCGCATGGTCATGCGGTTTGGTGGCCTTCTTGCGGGATTGACCACCCCCACCCTTGCTCCCGCGATTGACACCCGTGCGTAGCTGGGCGACCTCGTCGGCGAGCTTGAAGTAGCGCAGGAACGGCTCGCGCGGCTTGACCGCGACGATCTGGCCCTCGTCCTGCCAGACGCGGTCGAAGAGCGAGGCGATCAGCTTGCGCCGCTCGGCGGCCTTCGGCTCGACCTCCCAGAAGCGGGCGAAGTCGCGCAGGATCGCATCGGCGCGCTCGATCTGGGGATCGAGCGGCGGGCCGATCCGCTCCAGCTCCTCTGCGATTGCCTGACAGCGGATCTCGTATTCGTCTTTGGTCAGGTCGCCCATCACGTAGAGCTCGCGCAGTCGCTCGAGCTGGCCGCCCAGCTCTTTGCGCCGTGCGCCATCGCCGCCCTCCCGCTTGGCGGCTTGGCGCAGCGAGGCGAGCACCACGGCCCGCAGCTCCTCGTCGGGCTGAAAGCCGCGCAGCCACTCGACGATCTGCGCCTCCAGCGGTTCGGCCTTGGTGATCGGCTGCTCGCAATCGCCGCCGTAGCGGCGGGTCGAGCACATATAGCGACGGACCTGCGGGGTCGAGCCCTTCTGGCCGTGCATGCGGGCGTCGCAGCGCTCGCAGTAGAGGAGCTTGCGCAGCAGGTACTCCTCCGAGGGCCGGCCAGCTTTGACGACCCGCGCCCGCCAGGTCCGCATCTGCTGCACGCGGTCGAACAGCTCCTCGGAAACGAGTGGCTCGTGCAGTCCCTTGATCGAGCGGTCCTTGCTGCGCATGCCGGTGACGTAGCCGCAGTAGGCGGCGTTCAAGAGCATGTCGCGGACCGTGTCCTTCCCGAACGCCCGCTCGCGGCTCGTCCGCGCGCCCTTGGCGTTGAGCCAGGCGGCCATCGTGCGGTCGGACTCTTGCCCGGTCGAGTAACGCTCGAACAGCTCACGAACCAGTGGCGCCCGCTCGGTGTCGGGGACGGCGAGGCTGGAGTCGGGGTCGCGCACGTAGCCCCAGGGGAGCTGGCCGAGGAGATGGCCCTGGCGGGCCTTCTCGCGTAGGCCGGTGCGGGTCCAGAAGGAGAGCGAGACCGAGTAGTACTCGTCGAACATCTCGTGGATCGACTCGGCGAGGAAGGCCGAGGGGTCGGTCGGGTCCTCGCCCATCGGCTGGGTGACCGAGACGACGCGGATGCAGAGCCGCTCGCGCAGCATTTGCTTGTAGTGGCGGGCCTCGACCTGGTTTCGGGCGAAACGGGAGGTGTGGTAGACGAGGACGACGTCGAAGCGCTGTTCGGCCGCGTCGGACATCAGCCTCTGAAACTGCGGTCGGGCGTCGGCCTTGCGCCAGCCGGAGTGGAAGTCGGAGTACTCCTCGCCGAGCTCAAGGCCGTTCTCGGCGGCGAACTTGCGGATCTGCTCGCGCTGGGCATCGGGCGAGAAGCCCTGGCCCTGCTCCTCGGTCGACTCGCGGATGTAGGCGACCGCGCGAGGCTTCGGCGTCTCAGTCTCCGTGGTCGGCGCTTTGCCTTCCGCGTCGCAGCCACCAGTCGCAGAACCAGCGCGCGAACGCCTCGATCTCGGGGTGGAGTGGGGGGTACTCGCCATGATCGCCTCCTCGGTTCCTGGTTCGCTCGGGTCGCCAGCCGCTGCCGGCAAGCGATCCCGGCTCCATCGCTCGGACACGTTTAGCTCCACGCGCCCGAGATCTCAACAGGGTTGCCCGATCGGCCTGCCGGGGCGGCCGGGCAGCGTCGGTCATCGCCGCCTCTCCTTGGCTTCCCGATCGTCGCCACCGAGCCAGTCGACCGCCCGGCTCGGGTCGCGAGCGTCGAGGAAGATCGGCGCGAAGGGGCCTTCGCCCTGCAGATCATCGAGCAGGCAGATCGAGATTCCGACCTCGGGCGTGCGTGAGAACCGCGGGTCGCTGCGCAGCAAGGCAAGCACGGTGGAGCGGCGCCGCTCGAGCGCCGCCCTGTGGCCGCCCGTCAGCACGCAGTGGACGGGAGGGAAGAACGGGTAGAGCGAGCGCCACAGCGGTTCGCCATCGGAGCCACCGAGCCGGTACAGCTCCGCGTAGCGCGCCAGCTCAGCGGCGAGCCGGTCCACGGTGAGCGTGGCGCGATCGATCTCCAAGAAACGCTGCTCGATCGCGACCCCGTCCTCCTCGATCCGCAGGTAGGTGAAGACGGCGTCGGCGACCAGCCGGCGGCGACGCCGGCCGCGCCCGCGCGAGAGGGGATGGGAAACCTCGTGGCGCCAGGCGAGGGGGCCGAACTCGTCCCCGCGCTCGCGCGCTGCCTGCATGAAGCAGATCGCCGCGTCGTTGACCGCGAGCGTGTGGGCCTGGAGCGGCCCGGCCGCCTCCTCGGCGCCGATCAGGCGCGGCGCGTCGTCCAGCACGCCGGCCTCTCGCGCCAGGCTCGCCCCCAGCTCGGTCACATGCCAGAGGCGCCGATGGGAGCGCGGCGACTGCACATAGCCGGCGAGACCGGCCCGCCCAAGCCGCGCCAGCAGCCTCTGCACCCAGCGCTCGCCCCGGCCCGGGAGGTGGATGGCACGGACCTGGCCGGTGGAAAGGACGCGGTGCTGAGCGAGCGAGGCGGTTACCTCGATTCCAGCCTCGGTGAGAGCGCCCTGGACGCTCGCGGGCTTGCTCACTGCTTTGGCCTCGTTCCGCCGGGCACCCAAAGCGTCGGCTGGTCGGTCGACGCGCCCTGGTCGTCGGGGTTCGCCGATGCGGGAGCCTCCGACACCACCCCCTCGGTCTTAGCCGCCTTCCGGCGTCGCTTCGTCAGCTCGGCCAGGATGCGCTCGTCGAGCGTCTCCAGGTGCCGGGTCACCTCGGCGGCCTCGGTCTGTGCCACGGCGCCGCCCAGCGGCACTCCGCTCCCGGCAGCGGGTAGCTCGGCGACGTCCTCGACCCTGATCCCCTCCAGCGCGAAGGGCTCGCTCAGCTCGCCGCGGTCGGTGACCTGGGCGATGAAATGAAAGCGCCGCAGGCGGGTCAGCGCCGCCGGGTCGGGCTTGCCCGCCCACTCCTTGGTCACGAGGGCTGCCGCGCGGAAGTTCATCGTCGTGGCGAGCAGGTGCGAGCGGTTGGTGGCGAGCGCGGTCAGCGTCTGCGGGTTCAGCCGCTCGGGGTTCTGGTTTAGCACGATGGCCCGCAGGCCGAACTTCGCGCTCTGCTCCAGCAGCGCCGCGAGGTTGCCCGAGGCGACGCTGTCGTAGGTCTGCACCTCGTCGAGGAAGACCCAGAAGGGCTTGCGCTCCGACCCGCGCCCCTTCCCCGCGTGCAGCAGGTCGAAGAGCAGCAGATTGGCGACCAACCGCTCATGGACATCGCTCGATCCGGGATGGGCGAGGACGATCAAGCCCTCGTCCATCGCCTCGCGCGCCCGGTAGGTGCTTTGGCTCTGGCCGAGCAGTGCCGTGATCGGGGTTGAGCCCGAGAGGCGGTCGACCAGGTTGGTGATCGGCGTGATCGCCTCCTCGGAGAGGCGCGGGAAGCGCTCGGTCCAGAACGCCTGCGATGAGGAGGGCAGGAAGGGCAGCGCAGCCTCGCGCCACCGCTCGCTGGAGAGCAGCGGCAGCAGCTGAAAGATCGTCGGGCAGAGCTCGGGCGGCAGGACGCGGGCAACGTGGGCCAGCGCCCGCGTCGCCTGCGTGGTCAGGTTGATCGCCCGCGTCGACTGATCGCCCCACTGCAGGGTCGAGGCGAAGGCGCCGACGATCGCCGCCACGCGCGACTCGACTTCGGCAGCGTTCTTGCCGCGAAGCTCGAAGAGGTTCCAGCCCGGCAGCTCCCAGGCACCGCTTTCGCTGACGTCGATCTCGACCACCCGCCGCGCCACCTCGGGCTCGGTCAGGTAGGGCTTGATCCGCGTGAGCGCGTCGCCGTGGGGATCGAGAAAGAGGCCGCCGCTGCCCGAGCGAACCAGGTGGACGAACTGGGCGATCGCCGTCTCGGTCTTGCCGTAGCGGGAGCGGCCGGCGATGTAGGTGAAGAAGGTGTCGGCGGTGCGGGCGCCGACGATGCGCTTGCCCCGCTCGCCGCTGACCTTGCCCAGCGGGATCAGGTCGGCTCGGCCTTCCTCGAAGGTCGGCAGCGAGGGCGCCGCCGGCAGCAGCGTGCCCGAGCGCACGACGTTGGTCGAGACGCAGTGGGCGCTCGGCGGCTTCAGGAACCCCGCGACCTCACGGGCGGTGAGGACCGAGCGCTTCGCGGGGCGGTGGAGGCCGGTGGCGAGGCGGCGGTCGAAGCCGCGCCGCCGAGTTGGGAAGTCCGAGCCGAAGAAGACGACCTCGCCCGCCCCGATGCCCGAGGGGCGCAGCCAATTGTGAGAGCGCATTGGCTCGAAGGCGGCGAGCAGGAGCTGCATCGCAAGCTTCGCGCGCGGCTTCTCGGCCGCTTCGGCGCAGAGCAGGACCTGTGCCTCATACAGCGGTTCGGAACCGCGCAGCTTTGCGTCGAGCGCCTGGCCGACCATGCGTCGCTCCAAGAGCGCCGTCGGGTCGCTCTTGCCGCGTCGCGGCCGTTCGTTGTTGAGAATCTCCGTCAGGCTGCGCTTCTCGCCGTGCAGACGCTTGGCCTGTCGTTTCAACTTTGCGCGCAGGCGAGCGCGGCGCAGTCCGGCGGTCGACAGCAGGTCGACGCAGACGCTGACCTGCTCGCCGTGCTCTGCCCTCAGCGAGGCCATCGCCGCGGCGAAGGGCTGGAGCGGATCGGGATCGAGAGCGAGCTGGACCAGCGGTTCGATGCTCGGGCGGGCGAGGACCAGCTCGATCCGCAGCCGGACGGCCTGCTCCGGCTGCGCAGGCAGCACCTCGGCGACTTCGCGCAGCTCGACACCCTCGTAGTCGCGCAGCGCCGTCCGCAGCAGCTCGTGCGAGCGGGCTGGGACTTCGAGCAGATAGACGAGGCGCCCTTTCCGGTCGTTGGTCAGCCGCACGCGCAGGGCGCGGGCGCGGCGGTCGAACCAGCCGCGCAAGCTGCGATCGCTGCGCGCCAGCTCGGCGGCGAAGCGCTGCACCGCCTCGGCTTTCGGGTCGAACTCATCGGCCGGCACCACGGCCACGGCGGTTCGCGTCGCCAGCGTGCGGCGCGTGGCGCGGAAGCGCTGTGGAGCCAGCGCGGAGGCGATAGCGATGGCGCCGAGAGCGAGGGGCGCGACCGAGGCCGCCGAGGCCACCAGGTGAGCGGGATGGATGCTCGATGCGGCATGCACGATCACGGCGATCACGAGGAGGGCGAACAGCGCCAACATCGGCCTCGGATCGTGCGGATCGACGCCCATCATGCACCGACCCTTGGGTGACGTAGGTATGTCGGCAAAACGGGGAGGCCGCAATCGCCGCTGCCATGCGGGAGAGCGCGCATCTCGGCGCTTGTCGCCCCGACCCGAGGACCGACCGCAGGGCCGACCCCACGCCCGACCTGTCGCTCGACCGCTGGCCGGTTGCCGCTGCTCGCTCTGTTCGCTGCGTTCTCCACCACTACTACAGAGCAGGCAGCAGCGAAAGTGGACAGTGATTCGCGGCAAGTTTTAGATTCGGCTCTCATATAACTACGGAGCGGCGAGCAGCGAAAGTGGACCCCCTTGTGTGACGAATCCGACGCTTCGCGGCAGGATCGGCCGCTCGTTTTCTTGCTCCCATACCTCCTTGCCGTACGAGAAGGTGTCTTGCGCCACGGATTTCCGGAGGGGCCGTGTGCTGGAGCCTGGACGGGCGCTACGAGGGGGCGGCCGGCTCGTCCTCAGAGACGAGATACGCCGCCGGGCCGGAGTGCTCGAACCAGCCCGGCCGCCAGGTGACGCCGCTGACGAGATCGCCCACTGAGGTCGAGTAGGCGCCCGCGAGCCGGATCAGGACATCGAGGCTGGGGACGTATTCGCCGCCCTCGATCTTGTCGAGCTTGGAGCGGGTGAGCGCAGCTCGCTTGGCGGCCTCCTTCTGGTCGAGGCCGGCCAGCTCACGGGCGCGGTAGAGGTTGTCCGCGAAGCGGGCCAGCGCCTTGAACGGAAAGGGCACCTTGGAGCGCGAGCCAGCCGTCATCGGGAACCGTTGGCGACCTCGACGGCGGGCGGGCTGGTCGGCGCCTCGTCGGACTCCCGTAGCACTCGGTCTTCCCGCTCGACCACGTCCCACGAGCCCGGCACGACGATCTCGTAGCCGGGTTGCCACTCCAGCCCGGCGACGAGGTCGTCAAGCGGCACACCGAGGCTGCCGGCGATCCGCAGCGCCGTGTCGACGCGCGGCATCCGCTCACCGCGCTCAAGCAAGCTCACCTCGGTGCGGTGGATCGAGGCGCGGAAGCTCAACTCTTCCTGGGAGACATCTGCGCCCTCGCGGCAGCGAGCGAGGTTCCGGCCGAAGCGGACTTTCATCTCCGCCGTGGGTGGCGCTGAGGTCGGCGCGCGCTGTCTCATCGCGAACGCCGCCACCGCGCTCCTGCGGTTTCTCGAGGGCCGAGGCAGGTGTCGAGGTGCCCAACCAGCGGGCACCTCGTACCTCCCTGTGGCCTGCGCCTCGGCCCTCGAAAAACCGCAGGAGCGGCTCGCACGGTCACTTCGGCTTCGCCTCCTTGAGGACGTAGCCGCGCGGGCGCTTCTTGGCTTGGCGCACCTTCCCGTCCTTCGTCAGTCGCGCGAGGCAGTTGGCGACGGCGCCGGCCGAGCGCTCGATGCCTTTGGCGATCGCGGTGGCGGTTAGCGGGCCGTCGTCCTTGTGCGCGGCCAGATAGGAGAGCACGAGGCCGTCCAGCTCTCCGGGGCGCAGGCGCTTCGCCTTCGCCGGGCTCACGCTCGCTCACCCTCTCGCTCGTCGAGGTCGACGAGCACTTCCTCGCAGGTGTCGAGGCCGAGCTGGAAGCGGGCGTCGGTCTCGGCGTCGGCTTTCTTGGACTCGCGCTCGGTGCCCGACTCCAAGAGCACCTTTTCGGCCTCGCCGTGGAGGCGCTTCAGCACTTCCATCAGGTCGTGGGTCGGCATCGTCAGCTCGAATGCCTCGCGGTTGTCCTTCGGCTGCCAGCCGATGTCGGCCAGCAGGCGGAAGTCTTCGCCGAACTCGATGCCGAGCCGCTCGGCGGTGGCGAAGTCCTCGTTCTCCTCCAGCGCGATCCAGACGTCGCCGATCGCGCCGAGGTGGTTGCGGACCAGCTCGTAGAGACCGTCGCGCTGATCGCGGTCGATCGTCGCGGTGATGCTGGGCATGGCGCCCCCCTTTCGGTAGGGCACCGAAGAGCCGCCTCAGATCAGGGCCGTCGCTCTACCCGAGCACCGAAGTGCTCTGGGAGAATCGGTCGCGCATCGAAGGATGGTTCTTCGGTGCCAGGCCCCGGGGCGTTAGTGCGCCGCCGGGGCCACTATGTCTTGGTCGGCGATGGACGTTAGCTCTGCTGCGCGGAGGAAGCGAGCCGATTGCTGTGGATAGGTGCGGATCGCCTGAAGATCGATTCTTCGGTATCGCGTCGGTCGTCAATCGGGACATATCCTGTCCTGAATAACCGACTGAGACGACCTGAAGGGGCAGGGGATGACAAGCCCGAAGCAGCATTCCGCCAAGGAGCCACAGCCATACGCGCAGTTCTGGCGCTGCGATCTGCAATGCCATTCTCCACTCGAGCCCGAGTTCAAGCCCGGCGTTTCCCGCGACGACAAAGCAGCAGTCACAGGGGCTGCGAAACGGTATGTCGACGCCGCGGTGGAGCGCGGCTTGGACGCAATCGCGGTTACTGACCACAACTCGGTTGCGTTCCTTAAAGAGCTCATGGCCGCTGCCACTGGACGACTTGTCATCTTCCCGGGCATCGAGGTTTCGGCTGCTGACGGCTACCACTTGCTCGTGATATTCGAGATCGGCACTCGCCCCGCGGTGATCCAGGAATTCCTTGCCAAGATTGGGATCAAAGCGGGCGAGGAGCGCGGCCCCCAAGGCGAGCCTGTATGCGCAGAGGACGGTTGGAGTTGGGGCAAGATTCTTGACGAGGTTGCGCGTCGCAGCGATGCGATCGCGATCGCTCCGCATGTACGAAGCGGCAAGGGCATTCTCAAGAGCAGCATTGCCGGCGAGGTGAAGGCTCGCAACTGGAAGCACCCTCACCTCTACGCGATCGAGGACAATCGCAAGTCGTTGATCCCGAAAGGGAGCATGACCGACAAGGTCATGCTGAATGAACTCGACGACTACCGCAGGGTGCGAGTTCCCGCGCGGGTTTGGGGGTCTGACTGCAAGTCCTATGACGGCTTGGGTTCTGAATGCACCTTCATCAAGATGACTGAGCCCAGCATCGAAGGCCTGCGTCAGGCATTCCTGGATCCCGGCTCGCGAATCCGCCATCCAGAGGATTTCCAGCTACACGCCCGTGATCGAATCCTGCGCGTGGGCTGGCAGGCTGGCTTTCTCTCTGAGCAGGAGGTGGTCTTCTCGGAACAGCTCTCCTGTCTAATCGGCGGAAAGGGAACGGGAAAGTCGACCGTGATCGAGTCCGTCCGATTTGCTCTCGGCAAGGAGCACGTTGACCAACCACTGGCAAGTCAGTACGAGGGCCTGCTTGAGAGCGCGCTCCCGCGTGGCACCAAGATCACCCTGGAAGTCGCCCGGCGCGACGGCTCTCGCTATACGGTCTCCCGAACCGAGCCGTATGAGGCGGAGGTCAGCGACGAGACCGGTGTCGCTGTGGATATTCCCGCTATCGACACCATCGATCCGACGATTCTCAGTCAGGGGGAGATCCTCTCGATCGCTCGTCGACCGACTTCCCACCTCGCACTCCTTGATGCTTTCCTCGAGGATGAGTTGTCAGCGCTGCAAGACACGCAAGAGAAGATAGGACGCGACCTCGCACGCAACCGCTCCCAGTTCGTGGAGGCGATTGAGGAACGTGAGAGCCTGGCGGAGGACCGAAACGAAATCATTCGCCTAAAGGAGGCGAAGAAGGCCTACGACAAACGGGGTCTGAGTGCTCGCACTGAGCAGCGTCGTGCCCTCGACCGCGAGGAACGCCTCGTCAAAGAGGCGATCGAAGCGGCGTCCGAAGCTGAGGCGGAGCTCGCTGGGCTCGAAGAGGAGGTGGAGTTGCCTTACCTCCTGGTTGATAGGGACCTGCCGCACCATGAGCTTTGGAAGCCGCTACACAAACGCTGGCTGAAAGCCGTGAAAGTAGTTGCTGACCTTCGAACCAAAGGCGCCACCCTCTATGAGGGACTGGCCGAGGAACTAAGACAGATCACGGCAAGCGAGTCGGAGTGGGTCAGATCGATTGCCCGCCAGCGCGAGGAGGTATCCGCGGTCTACCGCGAACTGCAAGAGGAGTATCCGGATCTAGACCTCGCTCAGTTCGACAGGCTCGACCGCGCGCTTGAGGAGCTGCAGTCACGGATTGACGATGGTGCTGGCATCGAGGCGCAGATCTCCGAGCTGTCGGGCAAGCGGCGCAAACTGCTTAAGCGGTTGCGAGAGAACCGCCGAGATCAGTTCCTCTTGCGAAACGAGTTGGCTGCGGGTCTAAACGAGGCTTTGATTGGCAGCGTCCGCATCGACGTCGAGTTTCTCGGGGACCGCGACAGCGCCCTGGAGCATCTGCTGGAGCTGAAGAGCGGTGTGCGTCGCGAGGCGTTGAAGCGGATCGTCGAGCACGACGACTTCACCCCGGAGCGTCTGGGAGAGACGCTGGGCAAAGGGGCCGAGGCGACTGTCGCAACCTTTGGCATTACCGAGGGGCAGGCGTCGACCCTCATCAGCAAGACGAGCATCGCACATAGACTTCAGCTCGAAGAGCTCCTCATTCCTGAGCGCGTCGTAATTAACTTCAACACCTCACGACGCGGCGATGATCCTCGCTACCGCAACCTTTTGAATGTCAGTGTTGGCCAGAAGGCGACCTGCGTACTTCTCATTCTTCTGGCTCAAGACGGTCCACCTTTGATCGTCGATCAGCCGGAGGACGATCTCGACAATCGCTTCGTCTACGACGACATCGTCGAGCGTCTCCGCGACGTCAAGGACAAGAGGCAACTAATCCTGTCGACCCACAATGCGAACATTCCCGTGTTGGGCGACGCCGAGTTGATCGCCGTCATGGACACCGAGGAGCGCAGCGGCAGAACCGCTGGTGTTGTCTCCGACCTCGGCTCTATCGATTCCGCCTCCATTCGCCGCTCGGTTACTCACATCCTTGAGGGAGGCCGCCGCGCCTTCCGCCGACGCCAGGAAAAGTATGGGGCCCCCGGACTCGACGAAGACGAGCAGCTGGGCAAGGAATGAGACAGGCCGTCGGTCCGGTGGCTGGTTAATAGGAGGTTTGCAGCTGGCCACACGATGTGGCTCAAGCCGTGTGATTTGTGACGCCCAGGTGTTGGAGACCGGAATTAGCCGCGAAGGTGACTCTGGCTCGTCAAATTACCGGCGAATCGACTAAAGAAAGAGACCGCCACGAAAACCGGAGGGCGGAGCGAACTAATCGACCCCTTTGGTCGATGCTTAGCCGAGCCGCTCGAACATCAGCGCGATATCGCGGTCGCTGTCGCCGTAATCGGACTCGAGCTCCTCTGCGGAATCCCTCGCGAAGTGTTGACGGTCAGGTTCGTAGTCGTCGTCCGGATCCTCCTCGGAGAGCAATTCCCGGGCCTCCTCGAATCTCTCGTTGTCCACCGAGGAGTCCAGGCTCATGTAGTGAAATTCGAGGGTATCGACCTCGTTTGGACCGTCGAGCCAAGCGACTGGGTCGTCGAGGACCTCTTCGAGATATTCCCCGAAGCCTCTGCAGATCTCCGTCCATTCGGCATCGCTGAAAAGGTCTGGCACAGCGTCATGGAGCTCGTCAACGCAGCCCCACCTCTCGGGCCCGGAATCCATCTGCTCGACTACCGCTCGAACGATTTCGCCACTAGCTGTCAACTCGAAGGCACCGAGTTTCGACAAGCCGGGAAGAAGTCTTGGCGTTGCCGTGTCGACCGGGGCTGAGGTATTGCCGACATCGGACAGCCATTTCCGACCGATGTCGATCCAGACCTCCACATGATCCGCCAGCTCGGGCGTCTCATTCACATATTTCAAGACGCGCTGGAGCCGACTCTGCAGGACCGGATGATCATCCCACGTCCACGGAGCGTCCATCAATTCGAAGATCAGGGAGATACCAGATCCTTCGACGACTGCCGACTCAAGCGTTCTACCGAATGCCTCGCTGAAGGCTCTTGCGAGCCGCGGGGGTGGCGATCCGTCGGTCGGGCTCAGCGCGTTCCACAGCCAGACGACCTGCTCAAAGAAGTGCGCCCCCCGGATCGCCTGTTCGGCATCGGCGGGACTCGCGAGTAGGTAGTTGCGAAGGAAATCGACAAGGGAAGGGTTTATGAAGGAGAGGTGAGAGTCTGCGCCACCATCAGAACGGAGGAAGGAGTCATCCAGGACCTCGAGCGAACGGATGAACTGCCTGCCGGCGACGGGTAGCCCTTGCGCCTTGCAGGCACTCTCGAAGGCCGCTTCGACATCCCGGTCGGATGCCCTCCGGGGTAGCCCCAGCATGGAGGTCAGCATGGCTCGTTCGGCGGCGCCGAGCCCCTGCTCGAACGCATGGCTCCAAAGCTGCTGGGGATTGTTCAGGACCGAGAGGCAGTAGGACGCGTAATCCTCTTTCTCCTCATCCGAGGGTCGATGGCCTGACCATCCGGTGATCCACTCGATCAACCGTGGGTTGTAGCCCTCGTGATCTATGACCTTCAGATAGTTGCGGTCTGCTCGCAGAGAAAGCCGCGCTGTGGCGTCGATCGCATCAGAGAAGTAGATGTGGTTATAGAAGATCCGCGCCTTCTCCTGGCGGTTATAGCTGTCGATCGTCAGAAGGAACTTGCGGTCCTCGTTGGCATCCCGGTCCAAAGCCTCCGATAGTTGCGTCGCCTGGCGCAGGATGTACTCGCGCGTAGCCAGGACGAATCGTCTCCTTGGCGTGCGCATCACCTTCTTCATCAACTTCAGCAGCTCAGCGTCGTAATGGCGCGATTCAAAGAGCGCAGTCTGGCCGAGGAAGTCGTCGAAATAGAAGAGCTGCGACTCGTCCTCGACTTCCAACAGCTTCCACGCATCGTCGAGCCCGCCGGGCGCGATCTCGTAGGGCTGAAAACCCTCCTCCAGGGCGTCTAGCATCAGAAGACGCGCGAGCGTGGTCTTGCCGACTCCTGGTGGTCCTGCGATGACACAGAGCTTCTGCTGGCGGAGAATCTGTCTCGCGTTGTGAAACGCCTCGGTTTCCACGACTCGCGGCAGCGCTTGCCGCGATTCTTCCAGTAGAGCGCGGCTCCTTTGGAAGGCGGCCGCGTTCAGTAGTTGCTGCAGCGGACCAGCTCCTGCCAACCAAAGCTTCACATGACGGCTTTCCACGCGGGTGTGGTTCCGCAGTAGACGGCGCAGATCGTTTTCCCCGTACACATTGTCCACGGAATCGATCCATTGCCCAAGGATTGATGCGATCTCGTCCCTCTGTCGATGGTTCAGGCGTAGCGAGGTTGCGAACCGGTAAGACCCAAAGCTCGCCCCTGCCGCCTTGAGCTTGGCTGCCTCCACCTTCGCCACTGTCCGCAGCTTCGCGTAGGTCCCATCGCGGTAATGCTTGCATTGGACCACATGCTCGCCTCCTTCGTCATCGACTGCGAGGACATCGATCCCTCCATCCCGTCCACGGGTTCCGGCTCTGAACGGGCGCCCAAACTCAGCCCGCATCAGGTCGGCAACAAGCTCCTCAAAGTCGAGGTCGGAAAGTTCGTCGAACTTAGCCATCAGCCCCGATTCTCGGCAATCCAAGAAGAAAAAGCGTCTTCAGTCGACGGAGGGGTCGCAACTACGACGCGGCAAGCAATCCTGGGCGGGGTCAATCTTGCGATCCCACCGCCGGAGTCCCTCTTTTGCTGCCGAGGAGCGTGCGGCCCAAAAAGGGGCCAGATCCGGTAGCAGCACGCCCTGCACCCCGCCTCACCCCGGATCTCAATCCGGCGTCCTTTGACGACTCCTGCCTGTCGCTTCGGCCGTTCCTTCAAATCGGCGGTGTCGGTTCAGGCCGGTCCCGCGATTGTTCACCGGATGAGAGGTTATGAGGCGAGTGGGTCCTGGCCGAGGATGCGGCTTGAGGGCATGGCTTTCTTACGCAGGTCGATGGGATCGAGGCTGGCTTTCTTGGCGAGCTTGCCGATGAACTGATCGGGGTGGTGGCCCCCTCCCGTACGGCCGGGAAGCCGCCAGACCTGTGGCTTGCGGAGTGTGGTGCGGGAGGCGATGTCCTCGATGTGGGCCAGAACCAGGCCGGTGGAGCGGATCGGATCGTGGCCGGCGGCGACGGGTGCGACGAGCGTCAGGCGCGTAAAGCCGAGGACCGCCAGCTCACGCTCCTGGTCGAGCATGCTCGTGTCGTTGCTGATCAGTCCGTCCCATTCGCGGGAGTGGTGGTGGAGGGCGAGCAGCAATTCCCAGTCGTCGAGTTCCGGTAGGCGCGGATCGATGTCGCCGATCGGCACCAGCTCGACATCGCGGAGATACGGTTTTGCTTGCTCGATGATCGGCATCGGGTAGTTGTGGTCGAGAGCGAACAGAGCCACTGTCGCCTCCTCCGACTGCCTACGCCGCAGCCGCTACCGGTTCCAGGTTCCTGGCAAGTTGGGCCTCGAGATCCAGCGCTTCGTTGATCGCCGTCCTGTCGAAGCTCGGATAGAGGCCGTAGAGCTTTGCCTTGTCGACTCCGCGCTGCGCAATCGCGGCGAGGGCCTCCGTCTCCAGACGAGTGCGAAGAAGGTGGGGGGCGCCAGCCAACTTGCTGGCGATGATTCGCAGCCGGGGTCGAGGCGCGAACAGGTCCGGTCCTCGAATCCCCGCCTCGGACTCGAACGGCTCGATCAGATCCAGGTTGTGGAGAGGCAGTTGCCCTCCAACCGGCACGCTGTCCTCTGCCGGTCCGACGTAGACCTCTCCTTCGCGACTCACCCGCACCATGTAACCGTCCTCCTCGTCCCAAAGATCGAGGTCAATGCGATCGAGCTCGGCGAGAGCATCTCGGACTACCGACATCGGGGTCGGGGGTATCTCGTCGCCCTCGGGCGTCGGCTTTGGGTGGCGCAGCCAGTAGATGGCGCGCAGGCCCATCAAGTCCGTGTACGACCAGAGCTTCACCCGAGTCGGCGACACGCTGGGGACGAGCCATTCCTTGCGTGCCCAGTGGTGGACCGTCGACTTCGGCACTCCGGAGAGCGCTGCTGCCCGCTCGGCGGTATATGCGCCACGGCGATCGTTCATCTGCCCAGTATCGCGCGCCGGCCCGACGAGTGGCCTCGTTCTCGAAGGGATGCCAGCGATGATCTTGGCTGTGCTCGTGCGCACCACCCTTACATCGCCCCTGTGCTGAGGCGCTCGACGGCAGCGAGAACTCGCTCGAACTGGCCTTCGGCAAGCAAGTCGATCGGCTTCTCTCCGCCCAGGTCGCGGCTGCGGCCGTGAACCCAGATGTCGGTGCCCTCGGCGGTGTAGACATCGCGCAGCCGCTCCAAGATGTAGTGGAGCTCCAGCAGCCGGTCTTTCGCTTGCCCTTGGGGCCGGTGGGTGCCGGCGGCCCAGTGCTGGACCTGGCGCGTCTTGACGCCAGTGATCTTCGCCAGCTCGGCGTTGGTCAAGACGCCGCCTCGGAGATCGTCGACGAGGTGGGCATAGAGGCCAATGGGCGGGGGTGCTTGCGTTGTTTGCATTGACATCCGCATCATGCCGGAAGACAGCGCATCAAACAACGCCCCAAATGACATGGTCGTCAGACTGGCGTTCATCGACACTGCCGACGTACGATCATTGACTTATGAAATGGCCTGAACATCCGAAGCCTCATCACCAAGCCCGGAGCGGCGACGCGAATGCCACCCGGCGGGCACCCGTCGGCCTGTCCGTGATTGCACTTGACGAGGAAGAGGCCCGCCGCTTCCTCAAGGCGCTTGAGCGGCCCTGCGGCCAAACGGTCGCGCGGCTCGCAGACCTGCGTCACCGGGCGTAGCCGGAAAGATCCTGCTCAACCCCGAATCTCAATCCGGTGTCCTTTGAGGACTCCTGCCCCGTCGCTCCCGCTCGTTGAAGTGCCTGGATTTGGGCGAGTTTCAGGCTCCTTTTCTGGCGCTGTCTTGTCCTCCTGACCTCCGGTTGATTGGGCACTGGTGCCCATTGGGGACCACGCCTCGTCGCCAGCAGCCCTCCCATCCGGGTCTTCGGCTGCATCCCGGTCACGTCGGTGTAGACGCGAAGAGTCATGCGCGGGTCGCGGTGCCCCATCTGCGCGGCGGTGATCGCAGGATGCTCCCCAAGCTCTGCGCGCAGGGCCGCGTAGGTTCGGCGGAGCGAGTGGAACGTGAGCCCTTCCGGCAGCGGCGGTCGATCCTCGGCGCCGAGCAGCTCGTTTGCCTTCGTGATCGCCGCGTAGAGGATTTTCGTGCGGACGCTGTTGCGCTCACGCGGCTTCTCGCGGATGCGACCGGCGAATACGAAGTCGTCCGGCAGCTCGCCAGCCGGATCGAAGGCCGAGATTAGGCAGTGAGTACGCGCATTTGCGTTGCTACTCCCTCGCCCCGGTCTCGCCCTGGCCGATCGCTACGAGCTGGCTGCGGCTGGCCGCCGCGCGTCAGCGCAGTAGCTGCACCTTGCACGTCAGGCCGCGGACTTTGGCGGCCTCTCGGTCGCCGGTCAGGACCAGACTGACCTCTGGGTGGATCTCTGCCGTCGCCAAGATCATGGCGTCCGGCATTCGCAGCGATTTGCGACGAGCGCGGAGGTGGGCAGCCGTGTCCGCCACATCCATATCGACGGGTAGAACTTCTGAGATCAGGTCGCTGAAGAATCCCTTGACTTGGCGCCCGTCGTGGTGCCCAAGCTTTGCGCCGGTCAGAACCTCGGCATAGGTCACGACTGAGACGAGCAGTCGTTCTTTGCCAAGGAGATCGCGGATCGCCTTGTCTGCGGCATCGTGAAGGGCGTCGTTGCGGTCGAGAAAGCCGACGACCGCGTCGGAGTCGAGGACTACCGCCACTCCTCGCGCAGCCCTTCCACGCGCTCGCGCAGGTCGCCGCCAGTGTCGAGGCAGCCGGAGTAGCGATCGATCAGCTCGTCGATCCGCGTCAAGACGACCCGGCCCGCTCCCTCGGCTTCCACCCTCAACATGTCGCCAGGCTCGAACCCCGCCTTGCGAAATGGGGACGCCGGTATCGTCACTTGGTGCTTGCTGGAGACCCGGGTCTGGTTCTTTACCTTCTCAGTCATAGGTAAAGACTAGCCGATGCCAACCGATGCCGCAACGAATCTCGACTCGCCGCGACGGCTTCGCGTCGAGCTGATGGACCGAGACGATCGCATGACGCCTGCCTGGCTCACGCCGACCCCTTGACAGTGTCGCTCCTGCAGAACGCGATCGTCGGCTGCTGGATCGTCTTCCTCGGCTTCTGGGCGATCACCGCGCTGCGAACGAAGCGCACCGTGGAGACCCGTCCCATTGGCGCGCGGCTGAGCTACGCGCTGCCGACCCTCCTCGGCGCCTGGCTGCTGTTCAAGGGGACATCCGATCCCCATCCGCTGGGCAACCGGGTCCTCCCACACACCGCGGCGATCGCCGCGGTGGGACTTGCGATCGCGCTGGCGGGCCTGGCGCTGGCGATTTGGGCGAGGGTCACCCTGGGCGGCAACTGGAGCGGCCAGGTCACCTTCAAGGAGGGCCACGAGTTGATCCGCCACGGCCCCTACGCCCACGTCCGCCACCCGATCTACAGCGCGATCCTGTTGATGCTCCTGGGCAGCGCGATCGCGATCGGAACGCTGGGGGCGCTCCTCGGCCTGGCGCTCATCGGGGTGGGGATGTGGCTGAAGATGGGCCAGGAGGAGACGCTGATGAGCGAGCACTTCCCAGCCGAGTACGCCGCCTACCGCTCGCAGGTGAAGGCGCTGGTCCCGCACCTGTTCTGAGCGGTCTCCGTCGATGAATCTCGCGGCACGACGAGAGGATCGCATCAGCCCTCGAGGACCGTCAGGTCGAGGCGACGCAGGCGTTCGGGGTCGGCCAGGATGTCGATTTCGGCGATCTTCCCGTTCCGGATCGTCAGGCCGGTGACCGAGAAGGGTCGCCCGTCGCGCATCGCGACGGCGCCCGCGGCGCCGTTGACCAGGGCCGGCCGCACATCCAACGCCTCGAAGTCCCCCTTGCGCGCGGCCGCCAGGAAGGCGTCGAGAACCTCCTGCTGGGCCTGGAGGTCGGCGTCGGGGGCCGGCTCGGCGCCCGACACGCGGCGCCGCGCCCGGCTCGCGAGCTGCCGGGCAGCCTCCGGCGAGCGGTCGAGGATAGGCGCGATCCGATCGAAGGGCACGGAGAACATGTCGTGCAGGACGAAGGCGAGCCGCTCGGCCGGCGTCAGTGTTTCGAGCACGACGAGCAGCGCCAGGCCGACCGAGTCGGCGAGCAGCGCCTCGTGCTCGGGGTCGGTGCCGTCGGCGCGGTCGACGATCGGGTCTGGCACGTGAGGGCTGAAGGGCTCCTCGCGGCGCGTGCGTCGCGAGCGCAGCATGTTCAGCGAGACCCGAGCCACCACCGTCGTCAGCCAGCCGCTGAGGTTCTCGACCTCGCCGGTGTCGGCGCGGCTCAGCCGCAGCCACGCCTCCTGGACCGCGTCGTCGGCCTCGCTCAGTGATCCGAGCATCCGGTAGGACACCGCCCGCAACCGGGGCCGGTTCTCCTCGAAGCGCTCCGCCAGCCAGCGCTGCTCGTCCATCGGCGCTCCTTCCTCGCTTGCCGTCACGCAACTATGACCGCGCGAGCGCTCCGATGTGACCGCTGCTCGCGGTTCGCCCCCGATTGTCACATTCCGCACCCCGCGTGTCATCCCGTTGACCGATGAGTTCCGGTCGATCCCGGAGCCCCCACGCCAGAAAGGAAAGACGACATGGCACGCATTGCAGGAGTCTCATCAAGCGAGGGCGGACTGCGCCTAAAGCTCATCTACTCCTTCACGCGGCGCGGTCTCGCGAAGCTTGCCGGCCGCCAGCCGACGCGCCCCGAGCAGATGCTCGAGCCGCTCGAGATGTTTGCCCACCTGCCGGGCCTGCTGAACGCCTACGGCAAGCTCGAGCAGGCGAACGCTAAGCTCGATCGCCTCCCCCAGCGCATCACTGACCTTGCACAGCTGAAGGCCGCGACGATGACCAGCTGCGAGTACTGCATCGACCTCGGCTCCCAGGTAGCGCGGCAGCGCTCGGGACTCGGCGACGCGGAGCTGCTGGCACTCCCGCGCTACCGCGACAGCGAGCTGTTCGGCGAGGTGGAGAAGCTGGTGCTCGACTACGCGGTGGGCATCAGCCGCACCCCCGTGCAGGTCTCCGATCGGCTCTTCGCGCAGCTACAGGAGCACTTCGACGAGGCCCAGCTCGTGCAGTTCACCTTCGTGGTCGCGCTCGAGAACTTCCGCGGGCGCTTCAACCTGGCGCTCGGCATCGGCTCGGCGGGCTTCAGCGAGGGAATGGTCTGCGCGGTGCCCGAGGCGACGGTCGGACCGGCGGTCGCGGTAGCCGGAGGAGGCCGGGAGTGAGGAGAGCGACGAGCAGGGCGAGGTGGCAGATGTTGCTCGGCCCGATCGGACACCGATGAGTTTCCGCGCCCTCCCCGGTCTAATTCACTGCAAGGCAATCCACGCACAGGAGGACCGAGATGAGCGAGAGCACTGCTGCCGCAACGGCGATCGGCCAGGTGGCGACGGTGATGGTGCCGGTCGCAGACCAGGACAAGGCGATCGAGTTCTACACCGAGAAGCTCGGCTTCGAGAAGCGCGCCGACATCCCCTTCGGCGACGGCAACCGCTGGGTGGAAATCGCGCCCTCCGGCGCGGCGACCACGATCGCCCTGGTGCAGCCGATGGAGGACCAGGAGACCGGGGTCGAGTCGCGGGTCGCCCTCGACAGCGCCGACATCGACGCCGACCACGCCGCCCTGCGCGAGCGTGGCGTCGACGTCGACGCGGAGGTGACGCGCATGGGCGGCCCGGTGCCGCCGATGTTCTTCTTCCGCGACCAGGACGGCAACCGCCTGCTGATCGTCGAAACGAGCTGAGGGCCATGGTGGGGCTTGCCCCGTCTACCCTGATCGGGGTGAGCCCCGCCAGCACAGGCCCCGGCCCCGGCGAGCCGCAGCTGCTCGAGGCCGCGCGCGGCGGCGATGAGGGCGCCTTCGGCCGCCTGCTCGAGCCCCACCGCGCCGAGCTGCACGCCCACTGCTACCGGATGCTCGGCTCCGTCCACGACGCCGAGGACGCCCTGCAGGAGGCGCTGCTGCGCGCCTGGCGCGGGCTGGAGCGCTTCGAGGGCCGCAGCTCGCTGCGCTCCTGGCTCTACAAGATCGCCACCAATGCCGCCCTCGACGCGGTCGCGCGGCGGCCCAAGCGGGTCCTGCCGATCGACTTCCCGGCGGCCGACCCCGCCGCCGGCCCCGGAGAGCCGCTGCTGGAGTCGGTCTGGATCGAGCCCTATCCCGACGAGGCGATCGGGATCGAGGACGGGTTCGCCTCCCCGGAGGCCCGCTACGAAATGCGTGAGAGCGTTGAGCTTGCCTTCGTCGCGGCGCTCCAGCACCTGCCGGCCAACCAGCGCGCCGCTCTGATCCTGCGCGAGGTGCTCGGCTTCTCCGCGAAAGAGACCGCGGAGACCCTGGAGACCAACGTCGCCTCGGTCAACAGCGCCCTGCAGCGCGCCCGCGCCACGGTCGAGCAGCGCCTGCCGGAGCGCAGCCAGCAGGCGACCCTGCGCGAGCTCGGCGACCAGGAGGTCGGGGCATTGGTCGAGCGCTACCTGCAAGCCTGGGAGCGCAACGACGTCGAGTCGGTCGTCTCAATGCTGAGCGCGGACGCCGCCTTCGCGATGCCGCCGCTGCGCGACTGGTTCGGCGGCAGCGAGGCGATCCGCGCCTTCCTCGCCGGCTGGCCGCTCTCGGGCCAGTGGCGCTGGCGCGCCCTGCGCACCCGCGCCAGCGGCCAGGAGGCGCTCGCCTTCTACAGCTTCGACCCCGAGGCCGGCAGCTACCAGCGCTTCGCGCTCAACGTGCTCAGCTTTCGCGGCCACGAGATCGCCGAGGTCGACGCCTTCCTCACCCGCACCACCGAGGATCCCGACCGCGAGGTCCTCGCCCGGCTGCCCGAGCAGGCCTTCGACCCACGCCGGCTCGAGCTGGCCTTCGAGCGCCTCGGCTTGCCGGAGGAGCTGCCGGCCTGAGGCGGTCCTCCGGAATCGCCGGCACCTGGTCGATCGAAAGCACCCGCTGATTCGTCCATTGCGATAATCGGCCGAATGAGCCGCCGAGACGCGCTTCCGTCATGGTCCGGCATCGGGGAGGGCGAGCAGCTCTGGTTCCTGGGTACGCTGGCGACGATCAGGATTCCGGGCGAGGCGGTGGCGGGGCGCCTCGCCCTGATCGAGTTTCTCTTCCCCAGCGGTGCTTCGCCGCCCCTCCACACCCATCCCCAGGACGAGAGCTACGTCGTGTTGGACGGACAGCTGACCATCCAAGCCGCGGAAGAGCGTTTCGAGCTTGCTTCCGGTGGTGCGTCCGTAGTGCCGATGGGCATCGCGCACACCTTCCGGGTGGACAGCGATACGGCTCGGGTGTTGGTGCTCAGCACACCGGCCGGCCTCGAGCGCATGGTCCGCGATGGCTCGGTACCGGCGGAGGCCCCAACGCTGCCTCCCGCCGAGGCATGGAGGCCCAGCCCCGAGGAGCTGGAGGAGATATTCCGCAGGCATGGCCAGGTCAACCTTGGCCCACCCATGGCTCCAGCCGTGGGTTGAGTCGTCAGGCTGCTTTGGCGAGCCGCCTTGCATCGGAGCGAATCTGGTGCAGGGGACCGGAGACGTTCGACCGGTAGCCGACGAAATGAAGTCCTGGAGCCCCGGGTAGCTCTCCGTCAGCGTGAATGCGCGGCCGGCCCTCGGCATCGAGCACGCCGAGGTGGCCGATCAACTCCTCGAGTCCCCGCCGGTAGCCGGTTGCGGCGAGCACGATCTCGGGCTCGATCATCCCACCGCCACCGAGGCGGACTCTTGCACCGTCGAAGCCTTCGACCGCGGGGATCACCTCGATCGCCCCTTCCTTCACCGCGCGGACGAAGCCACAATCGATCGCCGGCCCGATACCGCGCCTGAGCACATTGGTCTTGATCCCGGCAGGCGCCGGCTGCAGCCCGTATGGCGTCAGATCGCCGAAGGCCCGTCGCTGGCCAGCCCGTCCCATCCGATCCGCAAGTGGCGTCGGCAGGGCATTGAGGATCAGCGAGAACGCGTGCATCGGGAAGCCGTACCAGTAACGGGCGAGCAGGTTGGGTGGTGTCCGCACGGCGACCCGCACCCGCTTCGCACCGCCCGCACGGATCTCGGCAGCAAGCTCGACCCCCGTGGTGTTCGCGCCCACGACGAGGACGTCCTTGCCGCGGAACGGCTCCGCAGTCCGGTACTCGGCGGCGTGGATCAGGCTCCCGGGAAAGGATTCGCGTCCTGGCCAGCTCGGAACGAACGGAACCTTGTCCAGACCAGTCGCGACGACCACCCGCCCGGCGCGCAGGTTGCCCTCGGACGTCTCGATCTGCCAGCCCTCAGACTCGCGATCGAGCCTCCGCGCCGTCGTCTCGAAGCGAATCGTGAGTTCGTGGTGGAAGGCGTACCGTTGGAGGTAGGCGACCCATTCGTCTCGCGAGGGATAGCGCCGCCAGTCCCAGCCACCCCGGAGGCCGGGCAGACTTGAGAGCCAGCCCAGCGAGTTGAGATGCAGGCTCTGGTACCTGCTGCGCCACGACCACGCCGGGGCCGACCCGCGCTCGAGGACGAGCACGGTGAGGCCGCGCTTTCTCAGCATCGCCGCCGACCCCAGGCCGGCCGGGCCCGCGCCGATCACGACCGCGTCCCAGGCGGCCTCCGACGATAGACCCGCGGCCTCAGACCTCATCGCCGGCCTGAGGGTAGAAGGCGCCGTGGATGCCATGAGGGACCACATGTGGCGCGTAGCAGCGCCCGAGCTGCTCCATGGAGGCCGCATCGAGCACGAGGAGGAACGAGCGCTCGGCCGCCGCGTCCAGCACGACGCTGAGCACGACGCCGGCATCTTCCTTGCCAGCCGCGGGATCCGGGACGAAGACCGGCTCCCCCGGATAGCAGCCGTCCTCGCTCCAGGTGACGGACTCACCGGTCTCGTTGTCCAGCTTCGCCAGCTGGTCGGCAGAGTCGAACTCGGCCTCCGGGGTTGCGGAGATCCCGTATACGAACCGGTAGCGGTCGAGGTAGCGCTCCTCGTTGATCCGCGGCAGCTCGATCTGCTGCTCACTCCGCAGTTCGCTCTCGATCCCCCCGGTACCGAGGTCGATGCTCACCCTTCGCAGCCGCGCGGGGTCACGATCCCGACCCACGGTGCGCTCTGCCGAGCGGAGCCTGTCCAGGTAGAGGGCATCGATGATCCCCGGCGTCCCGTGATCCACGTACTCCATGACCAGGCGACCACCCTCCTCCCAGGCCCCGACGTGGTGGAACGCGAACCCCGGCTCGGTTTCGTACGTTCCGATCTGCTCTCGGGTGTGGCGATCCCAGACGAGAATCCGGGTGCCTCGCTCGGGCTTCCAGCGGAAGTTCTCGATGAAGGGCTTGCCTTTCAGCGGGATCTCGATCGGGTTGACGACGAAGGGGAACTCCGTCAGGGCGATGTATCGCGCGCTCATCGCAAATGAATGGACATAGCCCGGTTCCCGGACCCCGGCCGAGAACAGGGCGCTCGCCCTGCGCCCCGGCTCCTGGAGATAGAAGCGGTAGCTGCT
The DNA here is from genome assembly GCA_036496625.1 of Solirubrobacterales bacterium. Classification (GTDB taxonomy): domain Bacteria; phylum Actinomycetota; class Thermoleophilia; order Solirubrobacterales; family 70-9; genus VRUE01. The sequence continues at coordinate 37,920 of DASXKW010000011.1, forward strand.
CTTCGGCCCGAAGCGGATCGCGACGTTGACCAACGCGCCGCTGCCCGGATCGCGGTGAGGGTGCGCCGTGGCGAGCGTGCCGGGGGCCTTGGGGCCGTATCCGAGCGTCTCCAGGGTGTGAGGGTCGAACTCGACCGAGAGCGGCGCCTCGGTCATCGCGTAATGACGCCCGCCGAGCGTGCTCACGGAGACGGCCGCGTTGTCGGTGATCCCCGGGTCGAAGACGGTCATGATCCGCTTGAAGATCGAGCGGCATGGATCCGAGGCGAACTCGCTGTAGCCGAGGCGCCCCTCCTCCCGGATCGCCCGGTAGGCCTTGGTCCGGAGAAAGCGGTTGCTGTAGCTCACCCCGCCGGCGGCGAGCGTGAAGCGGTGCAGCATCGCCTGACCGTCGAACCAGTGCCGGACGCTCTGGCCCGAGTAGTCGAAGAGGCCGGGTCCGTTCCGCAGCAGGCTGCCCCGGAGCCAGGTCGGAACCGTCCCGTCGACCGGGAGATCGTCGACGACCACCTCCTCCTCGAGCGACCGGTAGCCGATCTCAGGACCCCGGGCCGAGTTCTTCGCGACCGAATCGCCGACCGCTGCATGCTCCATGCGTTCCTCCTTCTTCGACAGTTGTAATGCAACCATCTAAAAGCTACCGTAATTGTGCGACCTTTGCAACGATATGCTTCCTCGCATGGAGTTGACGGAGGTTTCCTACATCGTCCTGGCCCTGATCGAGGAAGCGGGCGAGGTGACGCCCTACGACCTGAAGAAGATGACCGGATCGTTCTCCGGCCTCTGGGCCCTGCGACACGATCAGGTCTACCGCGAGCCCGAGCGGCTCGCCGCCGCCGGCCTGCTGAGCGAGCGGCGCGAGGATGGGGGGCGGCGGCGGCGGCGCTTCCGACTGACGAAGGCGGGGCGCGAGGCGCTCAGGGAATGGAGGCGCACGCCCACCTCCGAGTTCACCGAGCTGCGCGATCCAGGGCTGCTGCGCCTGCTCTTCGGGGCTGAGCCCGAGCCGCTGGCAGAGGTGCAGCTCGTGGCCCACCAGGAAAGACTCGCCGAGTACGAGGGCTACGCCGAGCAGCTCAACGTGGACACGCCGATGGCCGTCCGGCGGGCCCTCAACGCCGGCATCGGGCATGAGCGCGAGTACGTCCGCTTCTGGCGCTCGGTGCTCAACGGGGAAGATGGGTCATAAGCGGAAGGCGAAGCTGCTGCCGCTCTGATCTGACCGTTGCGCCTTCGTGCAGGTCGCGCACTCCCACAACGTCCCTGCGCCGAGGCGCTCGACGACGGCGATCACTCGCTCGAACTCGCCTCGCAGAGCGTAGTCGGAAGTCGCGCTCAGCCTCGAATTTCAATCCGGTGTCCTTGACGGACTCCTGCCCCGTCGCTCCCGCTCCTTGAAGTGCCTGCATCAAATCCCGGCGACGCCGACGTCCCGCTCACCGGCTCGAAGTTCAAACCAGGCTGGCGAGGAGCCGGTAGCCGACCGTCTCCGAGATGATCGGAGGCGGTCGGCCTGTGCTCCGTACCGCCTGCCGGCGCTGAGAGCAAAATGACGAAGGGTCCTACTTGCCCACCGTGAGGTTCACCTTGGTTCCCGGCGCCAGCACCTTGCCGGGCTTGGGGCTTTGCTTGGTTACCTTGCCCGGCTTGCCGTGGCGGCGCTTGATCGTGCCGACCTTGCAATCGGCTCGGCCCAGGGCCTTCTTGGCGGTCTTGAGCTTCTTGCCCTTCAGCTTCGGGACGACGCAACCTTCGTAAAAGAACTGGTCGTCTTTGACTGTGGCGCTGGTTCCGGCGAGGGTGGTGGCCGTCACGTCGAGCGAGCCGACCGTGGGGCTGGGCGGCGCGACCGCGGTGATCTGAGTTTCCGATTCGGCTTTGAAGCTGGTCGCCGGGACGGTGCCGAATTTGACCGCGCTTGCCGCGGCGAGATTGGTGCCGGTGATCGTCACGCTGGTGCCACCGGTGACCGAGCCGAAGTCCGGAGCGATCGAGCTGATCGCGGGGGTGGGTTGAACTTCGGCGCTGAGCTCGATCTCTTTCCCCGCGACCGTCCCGCTCGGGGCCACCGTCGCCCCGTCGAACGGCGGCGGGAAGATGAAGCCGTAGCTGGCGCCGGCCACTTCGGCGATGCCGATTTTGTCGCCGACGTTGGTCGGATCGACCCCGATCAGGTCACCCGCCTGGACCGGCAGGTTCGCGGTGAAGGTCTGCAGCCCGCTTCCCGAAGGGGTGGCTGGATTGCTGGTGCCCGCCGCCATGTACCCACCCGAGCCGTTGGGCCGGAGGACTCGCAGAAAGAAGGGGCCCCCTTCGGAATCCTGCATCCGCCAGCGCACGATTGCGCCGCTGACCGGCGAGGTCAAATTGGCGCCTTTCTCCGGCAGCGCGGTGTTGAAAAAGGTCTCCACCTGTCCAAACGCGGTGGGAGTGGACCCGGGCGGCAGAACACTGCCGACGGCGACCGTCGACGCCTGCGCGGCCGAGGCCGCCAGCAGTGCCCAGGCGCTCGTCGCGGCGATTGCCAGAAAGCCAAGTCTCCCCAACACCCCCTGCCTCGTGCCGGAACTGGCGCGGACATGGTCCTCGTGTCGTTGTCGACACCTCATCAACCTGCCTCCTTAGGTCGTTGCCCCGGGCCCCTGCGGCCTTCGGGTAGCAGCTCGGGAGTCTCAAAACCGCCCGATTCCCGAATGTTGCGGCGAGCCCGTTGGCAACGGTCCGGCGAGGGCCCCTGACGAGCTCAGTCGCGCGGGGCGTAGCGGCGGTGGAGCATCAGGACGTTGCCGTCGGGATCGGCGAAGGGGGCCATGTGGCAGACGCCGCTGTCCATGGTGTCGGCGAGGAAGGCGACGCCCTTGGACTCGAGGTCGGCTCGGGCGGCTTCGACATCCTCGACGTGGAAGGCGGTCGGGTGGGTGTTGGGCTGGAACTCCCGGTCGATCGAGGCGGCATCCAGCACCTGCAGCGTCAGGTTGCCGGTCTCGAACTCGCCGCCAGGAATTTTCCCGTAGTCGACTGAGTGCTCCAGTCCCAGGGTCTGGCCGTAGAACTCAACCGCGGCCGGATAGTCCGTGACGAAGACGGTGGCGAAGTCGACGCCGGTGATGCCGGTCGGAGCGGGCATGGCTTCCTCCTAGCTGGTATTCAGGTCGGGTGGATCTAGGAGACGATACGAAGGTTGTGCTGCTGCTGGCAGCCTTGATGTTCCTCTGGGCGCTCCTCCTCGGGGTCTGGAAGTTCCGCCAGATGGACGCTTCCGAGGACGGGCTGGCGCATCCGTACGTCGACACGGCGCACCGGGCGGCGCTGCTCTACAGCTTCGCCCTGCTGCTGGTCGCCACCTTCGTCGAGCTGAGCGGTTGGGGCGCGCTGGTCAACCTGCTCGCCGCCGGCGCGATGGCCCTTTACTTCTTCGCCGCCGTCGCCGGCTACGCGTTCCACGGCTGGAAGCGCGACACCGACAACCAGTTCCGTCGGCCGGTCCACGGCATGAACGCCTTCATGCTCAGCCTGATCGCCGCCGAGATCGGCGGCTGGCTGGTGCTGGTCGCCGGCTTCCTCGACGCCCAGATCTTCTAGCGCACGAGGCAGCTCCGGCTGCGGCCGCCGCCTGATGGGAAGGCTTCGGCCAGGGCGTCGGCGATCAGGCGGGCGCGGGCGCGGTAGCCGGGAGTGGTGAAGTGGATGCCGTCTTCGATGAACCAGGCGTCCTTGACGTCGGAGGCCCAGTCGTAGACGCGCATGTTGGGATAGCGGGGGCAGGCTTCGAGCAGGGCTTCGTCCCACTTGCGCATGTTCGACTCAGCGTAGGGGCCGCTGGGGACGAGCGATTTCACGTTGACCCAGAGCGCCGGCTCGCTGCCGGCCGCCGACATCATCCGTTCGATCCGTTCGCGATCGCCGATGTTGCCGCCGACGTAGACATCGGCGGCGTCGTTGGTGCCGAGGGCGAAGACCCAACAGCCGCGGAAGCCTTCGGCCTTCCAGGCCATCGCCGCTTCGTATGCGTTCGGTTCGCCTTCGAAGGTCTCGTCGATCGAGCGCGCTCCGGAGATCGCGTAGTAGGAGGTGGTGGCGCCGACGCGAGCGTACTGGGCTTCGATCCGGTCGCCCGGCGCGGGCAGGTAGTTGCTCGAGGTGAGCCCCTCCGAAGTCGAGTCGCCGATGTGGACGACAGAGTGGCATGAGCTGTGCCCGGGGATCGCCGGTTCGCTGGCGGCTGCCGTCCGCTGAGCGATGTTCGAGGCCGGCACCGGCGAGGCCACGGCGTTGCCCGCGACAACCGGCGGTTCGGCGCTGGGGTCGAGCGCCGCCCCCGCCAGCCCGACCACGGCGACGAGCCCTACGGCGGCGAGCGCGCCCGCAGCTGCCCAGCCCCGCTGTGGGACCAGCCCCGGGCGCCAGCCCTGCGAGCGCAGCCGCTTCCAGAGCCGCCCCAGGGCGCCGTGGCGGACAGGCTCCTCGACGAAGCGCCAGGAGAGCGCCGCGATGCCGAACGTCGCCCCGACCTGGAGCGCGTCGCGGAGCAGGCCGGGACTGTGCGGCCCGCTCGGCGAGGTGAGGACGATGATCGGGAAGTGCCATAGGTAGATGCCGTAGGAGCGCACGCCGATCCAGCGCAGCAGCTTCCAGCCGAGCAGCGTTCCCAGTCGGCTCGCCGGGTGGGCGAGCGCGGCGACGACGAGGACCGTCGCGATCGAGAGCAGCGCCAGGCCGCCCTCGTAGATGAACGACGAGTACTGGTTGGTGCGCCAGATCATCAGCCCGATCGCGATCAGGCCGGCCGCGCCGGCGCCGTCGAGGACGTTGCGCGCCCCCGCGGCGATCTTCGGCGTCAGCTTGCGGCTGGGCCAGACCATCGCCAGCGCCGCCCCGGCGAGCAGCTCGAAGGCACGCGTGTCGGTGCCGTCGTAGACCCGCGAGGGATCGAAGCTGGGGTGGTAGAGGACCGCCATCGCGATCGCCGAGGCGGCGGCGAGCACGAGCGTCGCGGCGGCGAGCCGTGGCCGAAGCCCGGCGGGGGCGCCGGGCGCCTCACGGATGAGACGGGTTCCAAGCAGCAGCAAGAAGGGCCAGAAGATGTAGAACTGCTCCTCGACCGCCAGCGACCAGAGATGGCCGAGCGGTTCGGGCCCGCCGAAGCGGGCGAAGTAGGAGACGTGCTGGAAGATCAGCTGCCAGTTGCTGACGTAGAGCGCGGCGGCGATCACCGCGTCGCGGAACTTCGACGGCTGAGCCGGGCCGAAGACCGTGACCCAGGCGACGACGACGACCAGCATCAGGAAGAGGGCGGGGAGCAGGCGCCGCGCCCGGCCCAGCCAGAAGTCGATGAGGCGCATGTCGCGCCGCGCCATGTGGGCGAGCAGGATGTCGGTGATCAGGTAGCCGCTGAGGGTGAAGAAGATCCCCACCCCGAGCAGCCCGCCGGGAGCCCACCCGAATTCCAGGTGGTAGGCGATGACGGCGAGCACCGCGACGGCTCGCAGCCCATCGAGGCCGGGCATGTAGCGCTTGCTGCGCCTGACGGGTTCAGGCATGGGGTACCGGAATGGTACGGGCGCTACGCGCGGGCGACGCGGGCGATATAGATCGCCTTGGTGTGAGTCGATTGGTCGAGCGGCTGTTTGAGGATCCCGTCGGTGTAGATGCCGTAGACGTCGACGCACTCCAGCCCGGCTCGCTCCAGGGCTGTCAGCACCTCGGCTTCGGGGAAGTGTCGCTGGCGGTGGGTGAGGGTCGGCGCCTCGCCGGCGCCGTCCTGCGCATCGTCGCGGGCCACTTCGAGGCGCGATTCGCAGATCGAGCCGGCCGCCACGTCGGCCGCTGCCAGTCCTTTCCAGACCAGCCGTCGCCCTCCCTGCTCGACCTCAACCGTTTCAGCGAAGAAGGTTCGGTAGGCGAGCAGCTCGTTGACGTCGAAGAGGAGCAGCCCGGTCGGGGCCAGGTTTGCCCGCATCCCCGCCAGCGCTTGCTCCAGCTCCCTGGGGCTGAGCAGGTAGTTGATCGCGTCGTCGAGCGCCCAGACCAGGTCGAACTCGCCGAACCTTGGCAGCGCCAGCATGTCGGCGACCTCGAGGCGGGCGGCGTCGCCTGCCTTCTCGTGGGCGAGCTCGAGCATCGCGGGCGAGATGTCGCAGGCGGTGACCTGCCATCCCCGCGGCAGCATCGGCATGAAGCTCTTGCCCGTCCCGCAGCCGACGTCGAGCAGGCGCTGGCCCTGCAGCCCGCGGCGTTCCAGGGCGACCAGCAGATCGGCGAGCCAGGCGTCGTATTCGTGGTGGGCGGTGAAATCGTCGTAGACCGGCGCCATCGCCTCGTAGGTCCGCTCTGCCCAGTCACCCCCGCTTTCCCCCGCCGCCGCGATCTCCACGAAAGGGAGACCGGAATATAAGTCAGGAAAGTTTCATCGTTAAAATTTCCCCGTTTGCTTTTAGAAGTAGTACGGTCGAGCAATCAACGTTTCCTTCATTCCAAATTCGAATTCCGACGACGGCTGGCAGTGGGACGAGGCGCAGCGCTTCTGCGTGCGCATGGCCTACCACTACGCCAGCAACCCGAACGAAGCGGAGGACATTGCCCAGGACGCGCTGCTGCGCGCCTGGCGCCGCCGCTCGACCCTGCGCGACGGCGCTCGCCGCAAAGAGTGGCTGGGGACGATCGTCCGCAACGAGGCGTTCCGCCAGCATTCCCGGGTGCGCCCCGACCCGGTCGAAAGCGTCGAGAGCTGGGAGGGCGCGGAGGACGAGCAGATCCTCTCCGCGGTCGAGCGCTCCGACCTCCACGCCGTGCTCAACCGCCTCAGCGCGCGCGATCGCGAGCTGATCCAGCTCCGCTACGACGAGGACTTGACCCAGGAGGCGATCGCGCGGCGGTTGGGTGTTCCCGACGGCACGGTCAAGGTGCGTCTGCACAGGCTGCGCGACAAGCTGCGCCGGGAAATGGCGGCGGCGAAGGCGATGCCGCCGGCGCCTCAGCGGGTCGCGGCGACGCGGCGCATCTCCTCGGCCGCGGCACGCGGCCCGATGTAGGGGACGAGCATCGCGAAGAGCAGGTCGGGCAACAGCGCCGGCAGCTGCGCCGCCCGCCCCGCCAGCAGCTCGTCGAAGATCAGCCCCGAGACGGCGCCGGCCGACATCAGCGAGATGTTCTCCGGCAGCTCGCGGCCGTCGGATAGCTCGCGGCCCCCCTCGAGGTACTCGGTGAACCTGGCGATTGCGTTCCAGTGCCTCTGCCGCGCCTCGGCACCGGCGGCGGCGACCTCGACGACGGCCGTCCGCGCCAGCGTCGGGTCGAGCGCGAAGAGCTTGACGATCGTCGAGAGCCCGGTCTCGACGCGCTGCAGCCAGGGCTGATTGCCGTCGCAGCTGGTGACGACCTCGGCGAAGACCTGCTCGACCAGCATGTCGTAGGCGGCCAGGAAGCACTCGTGCTTGTCGTCGAAGTACTTGTAGAAGGTGGTGCGGGAGGTTTCGGCCTCCTCGATCACGTCGGCGACCGAGGTCTCCTTGTATCCCTTGCTGCCGACGACGCGGATCATTGCCGCGAGGATCAGTTCACGCCGCGATTTGGATGCCATCGGCCAATCCCAGGTAGGTGGAAAACTCCGGAGTACCTTCATCATAGCGGCATGGTGTACGTAGGCGTTTACTGTCCTCTTCCGCCCACCTCCCTGGCTGCCGCCGCTGGGCCGATATAGGGCACTAGCGTCGCAAAAAGCAGGTCCGAAAGCAAATCGGGAAGCTGCTCGGCACGCCCTTCGGCGAGCTCGTCGGAGATCAATCCCGCGACCGCGCCGATCGCCATCCGCGATGTGTTCGCGGGCAGGTTGCGGCCCCCCGGAGCGAAGTCGCGACCCTCGTCGAAGAGTGGCATCAGCCGTTGCAGCGCGGCCCGGTAGCGGCGTTGGGCCGCCGGACCGGCGGCGGCGACGTCGACCAGTGCCAAGCGCGCCAGGCCGGGCTCTTCGGCAAGGGCGTCGAGCAGGGCAGCGAGCCCTGCCCGCGCCCGCCGCGGCCAGTCCCCCTCTTCCTCATACGCCGCCGAGACGCGCCTCACCAGCGCATCGGCGATCGTGTCGTAGGCGGCCAGGAAGCAGGCTTCCTTGTCCTCGTACATCGCGTAGAAGGTTGTGCGGGAGATGCCGGCCTCGCGGGTCAGGTCGGCCACCGTCGTCGGGCCGTAGCCCTTCTCGGCGACCACCCGCGCGGCCGCCTCGAGCAGCCGCTCGCGCTGCGAGCGGGCGATCACCTCCGGCGGCAGCCGGTGGCGACCCCGCGGCGGCCGCCAGCGCTCGCGTTTGGCGCTCTCCCCCTGCGGCATCGGCTCGCTCAGTCGTCGGCCGCGACGATCGCCCGCTCGGCCTGGCGCGATTGGCGCAGCGCCTCCTCCTGGCCGAGGTAGGGCACCATGGCGATGTAGACGATGTCGGGGAGAAGCTCGGGCAGGCGGGCGGTGTTGCCGGCGAGGATCTGGCCGACGATCAGCGACTCGGCGGCGGAGAGCGCGGCGCGGCCGGCGGTCGAGGGGATCGCCTGTTCCTCGACCGGGTCGTCGCGGCCGCGTTCGAGCAGCGACTGCAGCACCCGCTTGCCGGAGGCATAGAGCTCGAAGGCGCGCTCGCCGGAGGACGGCGCCTCGACCAGCGCCATGCGGGCAAAGCCGGGCCGCGTGGCGAGCAGGTCGAGGAAGGTGGCGGCGGCGTCGCGGACCATCGTCGCCCAGGGCTTGTCGGGCGAGTAGACGGCGACGATGCGGCCCATCGCTTCGGCCAGCGCCAGCTCCATCGCGGCGTGGAAGCAGTCCTCCTTGTCCTTGAACAGCTCGTAGAAGGTGGCGCGCGAGACCCCCGCCGGCTCGCAGACGTCGGCGATCGTCGTCGCGCCGTAGCCCTTCTTGGCGCAGCTTGCCGCCATCGAGTTGAGGATTCGTTCGCGCTGGGAGTGGGCGATCAGCGGCTCGGGAAGGTCCTCGCGGCCGGCCGGCAGTCGCTCCTGCTCGATCACGGCCTCGAGGTCGCCCGGGGGGGCGGGAGAAGGGTTGCCGTTAGATGGTCTAGTGGGCAATGCGGGCTCCTCAGCCAGACAGTCGTGTTTAGGTAAACGCGATTGTACACCCCAAGGAGGCTCTGTGGACGATCGGGTACCGAAATTAATAATCGGGCGATTGTCTGGGAACGCGGCTGGGACTGGCCGAGCCGGTTCGGATCGCGGCGACTGTACAACCGGGCGAGGGCGCCGGGCGGAACTTCGGACCCCTGTACAACGATGAATCTCCCCGCTGCCGCGACGATTTGCCAATGGATATTTCGCCTCGCCAGATCGTGGCCTTCGGAGGCGGCGGCTTCTCGATGGAGTCGGGCAACCCGCTGCTCGACGAGTACGTCCTCGGCCTCTGCCGGCGGGAGAAGCCGCGGGTCTGCTTCCTGCCCTCGGCCAGCGGCGACGCTGACCACTACGTCGTTCGCTTCTACCGCGCTTTTCCTGCGGATCGTTGCGAGTCGAGCCACATCTCGCTCTTCCGGCGCGAGCAGGGCCCGGCTGACCTGCGCGCCCACTTGCTCTCACAGGACCTGATCTACGTCGGCGGCGGCAGCGTGATCAGCCTGCTCGGGGTTTGGAGGGCGCATGGGCTCGACCGGATCCTGCGCGAAGCGTGGGAGGCGGGCGTCGTCCTCTGCGGCCTCTCCGCCGGCTCGCTCTGCTGGTTCGCCGAGGCCCACAGCGGCTTCCACGGCGCCCCGCGGCGGGTCGAGGGGCTGGGGCTCCTCCCCTTCAGCAACTCGGTTCACTACGAGCCCGGGTCCGACCACGGCCTCGCCTACCACAGCCTGCTCGAGGGAGGGATGTGCTCCGGCTACGCGGCGCAGGACGGCGCCGCCCTGCATTTCGTCGGCGCCGAGCTGAACCAGGTCGTCGCCTCGCGGCCCGAGTCGCACGGCTACCGCCTCGACGCCGAGACCGGCAAGGTCGCGGAGAGCAGGCTCGCCACCGCCTATCTCGGCGATTCTCCAGCGGCTGCGGCCAGCCTTGCCGAGTCGACCGCGACGGCTATCGCGGCCTGATGGCGATCACCCGCATCCTCGCCCTCGGCGGCCACGACTTCACCTCGCGCCCGCCCGATCGCGCGGTCAGCGAGCTGATGCTGCGGCTGGCGACCGAGCGGGCCGGGCGGCGGCCGCGAATCTGCATCCTGCCGACGGCCAGCGGCGATACCTCCGAGCAGATCGGCCGCTTCTACGCGGCATTCGGCGAGCGCCCCTGCGAGCCATCTGACCTCTCGCTCTTCCGGCTCGGCCGCCGCCCGATGGCGTTGCGCGACCACCTGCTCGCCCAGGATCTGATCTACGTCGGCGGCGGCAGCTTGGTCAACCTGCTGGCGGTCTGGGAGGCGCACGAGCTGGGCGCCATCCTCAGCCTCGCCTGGCGCCAGGGCATCGTCCTCGCCGGCCAGAGCGCCGGCGCGATGTGCTGGTTCGAAGAGGGCATCACCAAGTCCTCGGGCCGCCCGCAGGCCGAGGCCGGCCTCGGCCTGCTCTCCGGCAGCCTCTGCGTCCACTACAACAACGAGCCCGAGCGCCGCGCCGCCTACCTCGAAGCGGTCGGCAACGGCATGCCCGACGGCTACGGCCTCGACGACTATGCCGGCCTGGTCTGGGAAGGCCCCGGCCCCCCCTCGGCAGTAACAGCCCGCAGAGGAGCCCGCGCCTACAGGGTCACAAGCTCCGACACCGGAGTCGTGGAGTCACCTCTACCAGCAAGGTTCCTGCCTGCTCCCGCTCCAGCAGCGCTCCGCGAGGACATAGCGGAGTTCAGGCGGATCAAATCGATGCGCAAGCGAGCCGGCTGGCTCGGCTAGGTAGGACCGGGGGTGTCCCTCGGACTGGCGGATACTCAAAGTCGTCGCGCTCATCAGCGCGACGACTTGTCAGGCCGAGGGACACCCCCGGTCCTACCCCGCGGAACCCCCGGCCATAGGCGGTGCGGTCGGATCCCCACCCTCTTCGCCAAGGCTCTCCCGAGCGATGTAATCCTCGGCCAGCAGCAGGTTCTCCTTCGAACGCTCGACCACGTTCAGCAGGTCGCCCATCAGCGCGACCTCCTCGACCTGCTCCTTGACGAACCACTGCAGAAACTGCTCGGCCCGGTAGTCCTTGACCTCGCGCGCCAGCTCGAACAGGGCGAAGATCTCCTCGCTGACCCGCTTCTCCTGTTCGAGCGCCATCCGCACAGGGGCGCTGCCATCGGCGTAGGCTGTCTCCTGCGCCTTGATGTCGGGGATGTGAACCTCCTCGCCGACGTCGAGCAGGTGCTGGATCATCATCATCGCGTGCTCGCGCTCCTCCAGCGCCTGCCGGTAGAAGAAGGCAGCGAGTCGAGGCAGCGTTTCGACGTCGTAGTAGACCGCAGCCCCAACGTACTGCTGCGAGGCGGCGAACTCGTTGGCGATTTGCTCGTTGAGCGCGTCGGCGAAGCTTTTCTCGGCCATCTTTCTTCTCCTTGCTCGGCGGCGGTCAGTCCGCAACGTAGCTGAAACCGCAAATTCGGCTAGCCGAACGGGTGAGGATCGGGTGGCCCTCGAACCGGCGGATACTCAGAGCGGGCGAAGCCCGCGAGTCGGGGCGAGGGACGCCCGATCCTCACCCTCGTCCCACTGGAATCCGGTCGGTGTCAACTTTGGCTCCAGCGGACTGACCGGCAGCCCCGCTGGCGGCTCGGCTTCGTTGTAGCCGCGCGGCGCTGTGTCATTGGGGGTGTCGGGATGGAACAGCGAGGCGAGGACCTGGATCTGGCCGCGGCCGACCCCGAGCTCCCACTGGCCGCCGCCGTAGGCGCCGATGCCGCGCTCGGCGCAGTAGTCGTAGGTCTCGCAGAGCGCCCGCAGTCCGCCGATCCGCGAGGGCTTGATGTTGACCATCCTCGGCAGCCAGGGCAGCGCCTCGATGTCGGCGATCGAATGGATCGGCGCGTCCCAGGTAAGGCGCTCCCGGACAGGCTCGAGGATAGGCCGGGTCTCGTCGTTGACGTCTGGGTCCTCGAGCCAGGCATCCGGGAAAGCCTGGATCAGCTTTGCGTAGAGCTCGGGGTCCGTTTCCACGTCGACCACGGTGCCCTTGTAGAAGCCCTTCAGGTCGAGTGAGTCGACGGCACCGGTCTCGACCAGCTCGGCGACCAGCTCGTCCGTCCAGTCGTTGACCGGGTCGAGCTTGAAGCGAAGATCGGGGTAGCGATCGAGCTTGCGGCGCAGCGGCGCGAGCAAGGAGGGGCCTTCGCCTTCGGGCGGCGCCAGCCGCATCGAGGCGACGAAGTTGACCGGCCGCGGCTCGTGGCCGATGACCTCGGCGAGACCCTTGCCTGCCTGGCGCAGAGCCAGGTCAAGGGCTGCGGACTCGAAGGCCCATCGCCTATAGAGGCGCGAAACGTCGCGCTGCGGCTCCTCCGAGAACGTATCGAGATCGCCCATCAGCCGGCAGAACTCGCCAAGCGTCGAGAAGCCGGTGATGTCGAGGTTCGGCCCGGCATCCTGAAAGGCGATGTGGTCGACAGCGTCGTAGGTGACGTCCTCGCCCAGTCCGTCTTCGCCGCTGCCCCACATGTGGATCACCGTGCACAGCCGTTCGAAACCGGGCAGGTTCAACTCCAGGGGCTGCAGCTCATACCCCTCGATCTCCAGCGGCAAGTCGGCAAGAGCGTCGAAAGTGGACACGGCGGCAAGTCTAGGGGGAGGGAAGGGCGTGCCTCTCAGGACACTCAAGAGCGGCTCCTGCCGCTCGTCCTGAGAGGCACGCCCTTCCCTCCTGCAACACTCGTCTCCCATGAAGCACGATGCCCATGGGTACTGGCTGGAGGAGGCACCGGCCGTGGAGGTTGCTCCGGAGCTTGCGGGTGAGCGGAGCGCCGACATTGTGATCGTGGGTGGTGGCTACACCGGAATGTGGGCAGCTTGGCATGTGAAGCAGCTTGAGCCCGAGGCTTCGGTGGCTTTGCTCGAGGCGGATCGGTGTGGGTTCGGGCCGAGTGGGCGGAATGGGGGGTTCTGCAACCTGATGTGGTTCTCGTTGCCGAACATGCGGGAGCGCTGGGGAGACGCCTGGGCGTTGGATGTGGCTCGAGCGGCGGAAGAGGCTGCAGTTGGAATCGGGGAGTTCTGCGAGAGCGAGGGGGTCGATGCTTGGCACACGCGTGGGGGATACCTGCAGGTCTCTACCGCGGAGGCCCACGATGCCGTTTGGGAGAAGGCGCTCGATGCCTGTCGGGAGCTTGGTGCCGAGGATGCGATCCAACCGCTCTCGGCGGCGCAGGTGGCGGAGCGCTGTGCCTCGCCTGCGTTTCGGGGCGGGGCCTTTTACCCAAAGGCGGCGACCGTGCAGCCGGCGCGGCTGGCGCTCGGTTTGCGCGAGCGGTTGCGGGCGGGCGGGGTCGAGATATATGAGCGCTCGCCGGTGAGGAGGGTTGCCGGGTCCTGGTCAGGCGTGGAGGCGCACACCGCCGGAGGCATCGTGCGGGCGCAGCGCGCCGTGCTCGCGGTCGGCGCCGCGGCCAAGTCCGCCGGCGGGCCGCTGCACAACCGGCTCTCCGTCGCCTCCTCCCACATCGTCCTCACCGAGCCGGTGCCGGAGTTGCTCAGGCAGATCGGCTGGACGGGGGGCGAGTGCATCACTGACAGCCGCGCTTTGATCAACTACTTTCGCACCACCCGCGATGGCCGTATCGCCTTCGGCTGGGGTGGCGGCCACATCGCGATGGGAGCCCGCCTGCACGGCAACAGCGAGATAGACGCCGAGGTCGCCTCCCGCGCCGCCGTCCACCTCTGGGATTACTTCCCCGGCCTCGAGGGCAAGGCCCTGACCCACGCCTGGGGAGGCCCGATCGACGCCTCGCCGACCCACCTTCCCCTGGTGCTGCCCCTGCGCGGCAACCGCGCTTTCGCCGCCGCCGGCTACACCGGCAACGGAGTGGGCCCCTCCCACATGGTCGGCCGAACCCTTGCCTCTCTAGCTCTCGACCACAACGACGAGCATTCCAATCTCGCCTTCGTAGATCCTTCTCCGCCCAACGTCCCTCCCGAGCCGTTCCAATGGATTGGCGGCGAAGCGATCCGAGCCGGACTGATCCGCAAGGAGAATGCAGAGCTATCGGGCCGCAGGCCTGACCCAGTCAGCTCTCTCCTGGCCCGCATCCCAGAGCTGATCGGCTTCCATATCGGCAGGTAGAGGACGGGGGTGTCCCTCGGACTGGCGGATACTCAAAGTCGTCGCGCTCACCAGCGCGACGACTTGTCAGGCCGAGGGACACCCCCGTCCTCTACCTATGACTTGGCAGGAACCACAAGCACCGGCCGCTCGGCCAGGTGCAGCAGCTTGTTAGGCGTCGAGCCTAGGATCACGCCCTTGAGCGGCGGATCCCCATAGCTGCCGACGACGATCATCCGGGCGTCGTGGGCCTCCGCGACCTCGACCAGCGCGTCGGTCCCCCGCTTCGGGACCATCTCGATCTCAGCGCTGACACCGCCCTCGGCGGCCCGGCGCTTGGCCTCGCCCATCACCCTGTCGCCGAACTCCTCGATCGCTTTCTCGTGGTCGGAGATCTCACCGCCCCAGAGCCCCGGGGGGGCGTAGCCGAAGACGACCACGACGCTGTCGCCGAGGCCCTTGGCCAGCTCGACCGCCGCGTCGAGCGCCGTGTTGCTGCAGTCCGAACCGTCATATCCGACGACTATCGCTCCCACCTCAGACTCCCTCCGTTCCGGTCGGGCCGGGTGGCGCGGCTTCGCCCTCGAGGAAGCCGGCGGGCACCACCTCCGGGCGCCGGCGGAAGAAGGCCGGGACCTTGCGCCATTGGATCATCATCAGGAAGACCCCGAGGATGAGGAAGAAGACCGCGATCACCAGCGGCGGGCCGATCCCGAACCAGGAGTTGCCCGATTCCGAGTTGGCCGGATTGGAGAGTTCGATCCCGTTCTTGATCAGCAGGTAGAAGAGGATCAGGCCGCCGACGGTCGGGCCGACGCCGATGAAGAAGAAGTTCTTGACGCTGCGCATCAGCTCGCGCCGGTAATAGATGGTGCAGGCAAAGCCGGTGATGCCGATGTAGAAGGCGATCATCAGGCCGAGCGCGGCGAGCGAGTCGAAGAGGATGTCTTCGCTGAAGATCGTCAGGCCGACGTACCAGACGATCGACAGCGCTCCCATCAGGATCGTCGAGATGTGCGGCGTCAGGTAGCGGGGGTGGACCTTGCCGAGGCTCTCCGGCAGGGCGTGCGCCCGGGCCATCGAGAGCGTCGTTCGGGCGGTTGGCAGGATGGTGGTCTGGGTCGAGGCCGCGGCCGAGGACAGCACCGCGATGATCAGCAGCTTGTCCAGCGGCGAGCCGAACACTTCGGTGCCCAGCGAGCTGAGCACGTCTTCCTGGTTTTCGACCAGGGTGTGGACGCCGGCATAGGCTTGCGCCGCCACTGCGACGATCAGGTAGATGGCGAGCAGGATCAGGGTGCTGACCACCGTCGCCTTGCCCGGCGCCTCACCGGGATCCTCGGTCTCCTCGTTGACCGTCGCCGTCGTGTCCCAGCCCCAGTAGATGAAGACCGCTAGCAGCATCCCGGCTGAGATCTCAGTGGGGCTCAGCGAGAAGGGATTGATCCACGACAGGGCCGGGTGGATCGAGCCGGAAGGCGCGCTGCCCCCGTAGACCTTGATCAGCGCCACGACAGCGAACAGCGCCAGGGTGAAGAGCTCAGCGGCGAGCAGCCCCACCTGGGTGCGGGCGGAGAGCTCGATCCCGATCACGACGATCGCCGTCATCACCACGATCCAGAGGACGCCTACCGCGGTCACCGCGACCGTCGAGGAAGCCGCCGAGCTCCAGCCGAAGAGCAGGAAGGTGTAGAGGCCGGCGATCTGGGCCAGGTTGGCCATCACGATCACGTCGGCGACGACGATCGCCCAGCCGGCGAGCCAGCCGAGCTGCGGCCCCATCGCCCTGGTCACCCAGGAGAAGCTGGTGCCGCAGTCCGGGTCGGCCTTGTTCATGTAGTAGTAGCCCCCCGCGACGAGGAACATCGGGATGAAGCTGATCAGCAGGATTGCCGGCGACTGCAGGGCGACGGCGGCGGCGACGAAGCCCAGCGTGGCGGCGAGGCTGTAGCCGGGCGCCGTCGATGCGACCCCGATCACGACGCTGGAGACGAACCCGATCGCGTTCTTCTTCAGTCCCTTGTCGGCGGTGCTGCCGGCGGGCGGCGCGACGGGATCTTGCGAACCTGGAGCGGGAACCGCTGCGCTCTCCATCTGTCTCCTTCCGTCGTTTCGCTGGGTCCTGTCCGCAGCGACAGCTTGAAAGTAGGACCGCCAGCCGTTTTGCACAAGTGGCAGATGTCCCAAAAGCCAGGCATTGACTTATACGCTTGGTACAAGTCATTGCCTCGGACTTGCCCCGGTGAACATTGCATGTGCGCTATACCAGTTCTAGCGTTGTCCATATAGTCGTAGGCACGAGAGGAGATTGAGATGGCCGTTGCATCGAGCCCGGGCACACAGGTCGGGGCCGGCCTGCAGGAGCTTGCCCAGCGCCATCTCTGGATGCACTTTTCGCGGATGGGCTCTTATGGCCCCGACCACGAGATCCCGATCATCACCCGCGGCGAGGGCTGTTACGTCTACGACGATCACGGCAAGCGCTACCTCGACGGCCTCTCCGGCCTCTTCTGCGTCAATGCCGGCCACGGCCGCGCGGAGTTGGGCGAAGCGGCCGCGCGCCAGGTCGAAGAGCTCGACTTCTACACGCTCTGGAGCTACGCCCACCCCCGCGCGATCGAACTCGCCGCCCGGCTTGCCTCGTTCGCCCCCGGCGACCTCAACCGGGTCTTCTTCACCTCCGGCGGCTCGGAGTCGGTCGAGTCGGCGCTGAAGCTGGCCCGCAACTACCACCGCGCGCTCGGCAAGGGCCAGAAGCACAAGGTGATCGCCCGTGAGATCGCCTACCACGGCACCTCGCTCGGCGCCCTCTCCGCGACCGGCATTACCGAGCTGCGCTCCCAGTTCGAGCCGCTCGTCCCCGGCGGCTGTCACGTCCCCAACACCAACATCTACCGCTGGCCGGAAGACCGCCATCCGCTCTGGGCGGCGACCGCGATCGAGGAGCGGATCCAGTTCGAGGGCCCGGAGACCGTCGCCGCGGTGATCCTCGAGCCGGTCCAGAACGCCGGCGGCTGCATCGTTCCGCCGGACGGCTACTTCGAGCGCGTGCGCGAGATCTGCGACCGCTACGACGTGCTGATGATCTCCGACGAGGTGATCTGCGCCTGGGGACGGCTCGGCCACTACTTCGGCTGCGAACGCTTCGGCTACGTCCCCGACATCATCACCGTCGCCAAGGCGCTGACCTCGGCCTATGCCCCGATGGGCGCCCTGATCGCCTCCGATGCCGTCGCATCGCCGTTCATGCAGGGCGACGCCTCCTTCTCCCACGGCTTCACCTTCGCCGGCCACCCGCTGGCCTCGGCGATGGCGATGGCCAACCTCGACATCTTCGAGCGGGAGGACCTCTGCGGCCATGTGCTTGCCAAGGAGGCCGAGTTCCGCGCGATGCTGGAGACCCTGTGCGACATCCCGATCGTCGGGGACGTTCGTGGCGCCGGCTACTTCCAGGCGATCGAGCTTGTCAAGGACCGCGAGACCAAAGAGAGCTTCGACGAGGAGGAGTCCGAGGACCTGCTGCGGGGCTTCCTCTCCGGCGAGCTGTACAAGCGCGGCCTGATCTGCCGCGCCGACGATCGCGGCGATCCGGTGGTCCAGCTGGCGCCGCCGCTGATCGCGGACACGGAGCAGTTCGAAGAGATCCACGACGTCCTGCGCGATGTGCTCAGCGAGGCCTGGGAGCGGGTCCGCAGATAGGCCCCCGGATGCTCACCGTCCAAAGCCTGCTCGATGAGCTCGATCTGGGGCTCGCGGCCGGCACGCACGCGGCCGAGGCGCCGGTGCGGTGGGTGCACATCTCCGAGCTCGAGGACCCGACCCCGTGGCTCTCGGGGGGTGAGCTGATGCTGACGACTGGGATCCCGCTGACGACGGCGGCCAAGCAGCGTGCCTTCGTCGGGCTGCTTGCCGACCATAACCTCGCCGGACTCGGCTTCGGCACCGGCTTCAACCACGACAAGATTCCGAAAGCGCTGGTCGACGAGGCGAAGAAGCGCGACTTCCCGCTCTTCGAGGTCCCCTACTCGACCCCGTTCATCGCGATCACCGAGAAGGCCTTCGCGCGCCTCGTCAACGAGCAGTACGAGGTCCTCCAGCGCGGCATCGCCGTGCAGCGCCGGCTCGAGCGCCTGGTCCTCGAAGAGCGCGGCCTGGAGGAGATCGTCGCGACGATCTCCTCCGCCGTTGGCGGCACGGTGGCGATCCTCGGCGGCCGCGGCGAGCGCCTTGCCGGTCGCGGCTTCCGCCGCCAGCTCTCGGCCGAGGCAGTCAAGGCGATCCGCGCGGAAGCGCTCTCGCACACCGCCGACGGGCACCCCTTCGTCCCCGCTCACCCGGCGGTGGCCGGCCGTGCCCTCGCCCATCCGGTGATCTCCCCCGGTGGCGGTCCGCCGCAGGCCTGGGTGGTGATCGTCCGCGACTCGGGTGGGCTCGGCGACTTCGAGCGGCTGATCCTCCAGCAGGCGGTCGCCGTCGTCGCCCTGGAGCTGATGCGCCGCCGCGTCGCCAGCGAGACCGAGCGCCGCCTCGCCGGCGACGTCCTCGCTGGGGCGCTGGGGGGGCGCCTCGAGCCTTCCGAGCTGCGCCGGCGCCTCGAGCCCTTCGGCATCGGCGACGAGGCGGCGGTGCTTGTCTTCGACGTCGACGATCCCGTCGCCGCCGAGTCGGTGCTGGAGCGGGCGCTGGCTGCCGATGCCTGTCCGGCGGTGGTCGCCCCCCACGCCAGCGGTCGCCGCGAGCTGCTCTGCGCGGTCGTCGACGCGGCCGATCGCGACCCGGTCGATCTGGCCGCCGACGCGCGAAAAGCGCTCACCGTCGACCGTGGGGTCGTCCGCGCCGCGGCCAGCCGACCGGCGCCGCCGGAGAACCTGCGCCACTCCTTCCACGAGGCGCGCTGCGCTCTCGAGGCGACGGCGATCGGCAACGGCAGCGCCCCCGAGGTCGCCTCCTGGAAGGACCTCGGCGCCTTCACCCTGCTGCTCTCGATCCAGGACGACGAGGCGCTGAAGCTCTACTGCGACAGCGTCCTCGGCCCGATCGAGGAGGGCGACGAGGAGTACGGCGGCGAGCTGCTGCGCTCGCTGGAGGCCTTCATCGAACAGAACGGGCAGTGGGAGAAGGCCGCCCGCGAGGTCTACTGCCACCGCCACACGCTGCGCTACAGGATGCGTCGCGTCGAGGAGCTGACCGGGCGCGACCTCTCGCGCGCCCACGACCGGATCGAGTTCTGGCTGGCGCTGCGAGCGAGGGAGCTGGTGACGTGAAGGTCGGCGTCCCGAGGGAGGTCAAGCCCGCCGAGTACCGGGTCGCGATCACGCCGGCCGGAGTCCGCGAGATGGTCGAACACGGTCATGAGGTGTTGATCGAGACCGGCGCCGGAGAGGGAAGCGCGATCGCCGACGCCGACTTCGAGGCCCAGGGTGCCCGCATCGCGCCTGAGGCCGCCGCCCTCTTCGGCGAGGCGGAGATGGTGCTGAAGGTGAAGGAGCCCCAGGCGCCCGAGGTCGCGATGCTGCGCCCCGGTCAGCTGCTCTTCACCTATCTCCACCTGGCCCCCGACCCCGAGCTGACCCACGGCCTGCGCGACTCCGGCGCGACCTGCATCGCCTATGAGACCGTCGAGGACGCCCGCGGCCGTCTGCCGCTGCTGGCGCCGATGAGCGAGATCGCCGGCAAGATCGCCACCCAGGCCGGCGCCTTCATGCTCGAGAAGCCGCTCGGCGGCCGCGGCATCCTGCTTGGCGGCGTCCCCGGCGTCGCCGCCGCCAACGTGATGGTGATCGGCGGCGGCGTGGTCGGCATGAACGCCGCCTTCATCGCGATCGGGATGGAGGCCGACGTCTTCGTCTTCGACAAATCGATCGACCGGCTGCGCGAGCTCGAGGTCGACTTCGCCGGACGCTGCTCGACCGTGTTCTCGACCACGCTGGCGGTCGAAGAGATGCTGCCGAGCGCCGACCTCGTGATCGGCGCCGTCCTCGTCCACGGTGCCCGCGCGCCTTTCGTCGTCCGCCGCGAGCAGCTGGCGCTGATGAAGCCCGGCGCGGTGCTGGTCGACGTCGCGATCGACCAGGGCGGCTGCTTCGAGACCTCGCGACCGACGACCCACCAAGACCCGACCTTCGAGGTCGACGGGATCATCCACTACTGCGTCGCCAACATGCCCGGCGCGGTGCCGATCACCTCGACCCACGCGCTCACCAATGCCACGCTGCCCTATGCGATCGCCCTCGCCGACGACGGAGTCGCCGGAGCGATCCGGCGCGACCCGGGCCTGCGACTAGGAATCAACGTCGCCGCGGGAGCGGTCACCCACCCGGCAGTGGCCGAAGGCGTCGGCACGAGCTGCACTCCGGTCGAGGAGGCGCTTGAGCTCGACAGGGCCGAAACAACCAAGCTAGGAGGCTGACCAGATGGCGACCGCGTCCAAGGCGAAGCTCCAGAATTTCATCGGCGGCAAGGCTGTGGACCCGGCCGAGGGCGGCAACGAGGACGTGATCAACCCTGCGAGCGGTGAGGCGATCGCCTCGGCGCCGCTTTCGACCAGGGCCGACGTCGATGCGGCTGTGGCCGCGGCGAAGGGCGCCTTTCCGGCTTGGGCGGCGACGCCGCCAGGCGAACGGGCGCGGGCACTGCTGCGCATGGCCGACCTGGTCGAGGAGCGCGGCGAGCAGATCGCCGACCTCGAAGCCGCCGACGCGGGCAAGCCGCGCAGCGCCGTGGTCGAGGACGAAATCCCGGTGATGGCCGACCAGCTGCGCTTCTTCGCCGGCGCCGCGCGGACCATGGAGGGCCGCGCCGCGGGCGAGTACATGGAGGGACACACCTCCTTCATCCGCCGCGAGCCGATCGGCGTCGTAGGGCAGATCACGCCCTGGAACTACCCGCTGATGATGGCGATCTGGAAGATCGGCCCCGCCCTCGCCGCCGGCAACGCGATCGTGCTGAAGCCCGCCGAGACGACGCCGTTGACGACGCTGCTCTTCGCCGAGTGGTGCGCCGAGATCCTGCCCCCCGGCGTCTTCAACGCGATCGCCGGCCACGGCGACCCGACCGGCGCCGAGCTGGTCACCCACCCCGACGTCGGCATGGTCTGCCTGACCGGCTCGCCGCCGACCGGCAAGTGGATCGCCAAGGCGGCTGCCGACACGCTCAAGCGCGTCCACCTCGAGCTGGGCGGCAAGGCGCCGGTGGTGATCTTCGACGACGCCGACATGGAGGCGGCGATGGAGACGATCGCCGGCACCGGCTACTACAACGCCGGCCAGGACTGCACCGCGGCGACGCGCGTGCTGGCCGCGAAGGGCGTCTACGACGACGTCGTCAGCGGCCTCGCCGGAGAAGCCAAGGGGCTGGTCCTCGGCGACACGATGTCCGCCGATACGACCCTGGGCCCGCTCAACTCCAAACGGCAGCGCGAGCGGGTCGAGGGCTTCCTAGAGCGCAAGCCCGGTAACGCCGAGATCGTCACCGGCGGCGTCCAGGCCGACCTGCCCGGTTTCTTCCTCGAGCCCGCCGTCGTCGCCGGCCTCGAGCAGTCCGACGAGATGATCCAGGACGAGATCTTCGGCCCGGTGATCACGGTGCAGCCCTTCGACGACGAGGCGAAGGCGATCGAGTGGGCCAACGGCACCCGCTACGGCCTCGCCTCCTCGGTCTGGACCCGCGACGTGGGCCGCGCGATGCGGGTCGCGAACGCGCTCGAGTTCGGCTGCGTCTGGATCAACGACCACATCCCGCTCGTCTCCGAGATGCCGCACGGCGGCTTCAAGCAGTCCGGCTACGGCAAGGACCTGTCCGTCTACGCGCTCGAGGACTACACCGAGATCAAGCATGTAATGATCAATTTGGAATGAGGATCGCCATCGCAGGGGCGGCGCTGGCCGCGGTCGTCTTCATCGCCGCGGCGCCGGCGTCCGAAGAAGAAGAAGTGCCGCGCTGCCACGGGCGGCGGGCGACGATCGTCGGCACCGAAGGCGACGACGTCCTGCAGGGGACGCCCGGCCGCGACGTGATCTGGGGTGGCGGGGGCGATGACGCGATCTCCGGCAGCCTCGGCAACGATCTGCTTTGCGGCGGCCCTGGGGCAGACGTGATTCACGGCGGGCGCGGCAACGACGTCGTCGACGGCGGCGCCGGCGATGGCGACCGCGTTTACGGCGACCTTGGCGACGACAAGCTGCTCGGTGGCTCCGGGAACTACGACGAAGTCGCGGGCGGCCTCGGCATCGACACGCTCAACGGCGGCCCGGGTGACTTCGACTTCGTCCACGGCGATTACGGATACGACCGCATGGACGGCGGCCCGGGCAAGGGCGACATCGCCTCCTTTGCCACCGATGTCGGTGCCGGTCGCGATGGCGGCGTCAAGGCCTCGCTCGCGACCCACCGAGCCCGCGGCGACGGTCACGACCGCCTCTTTCGCTTCGAGAGCCTCGAAGGCTCGGCCTTCGAAGACACCCTGATCGGCAACCGCCAGAGCAACGTGATCGACGGCGGAGCCGGCGATGACGTGATCCGGGGAGGGGGCGGCAGG
This sequence comes from Solirubrobacterales bacterium, assembly GCA_036496625.1. Taxonomy (GTDB): domain Bacteria; phylum Actinomycetota; class Thermoleophilia; order Solirubrobacterales; family 70-9; genus VRUE01. The sequence goes on from DASXKW010000011.1 coordinate 60,647, forward strand.
GACGAGCTGATCGGCGGCCAGGGAAGCGATCGCTGCAACGGCGCCAAAGGGCGCACCGCCTCATGCGGGCGGGAAGCGAAGCTGAAGGCCTCCGCCTACGTCGAACTCGACACCCCGCTCGATTCCGTGCCAGGTGGGGGCGGTGGCCTGGAGATCGTCGGCGGCGGCGGTCGCGACGACTTCACCGTCGCCTTCGACGAAGCCTCCTCGACCTTCGGCGTCACCGCCGCCAAGGGCATCGCCCTGGGGCCGGGCTGCAACCGGGTCAGCGCCGTGCAGGCGAGCTGCCCCAGCGACGGGCCGGCGCGTTGGCTCACGGCCGACCTGGGGCCCGGCCCCGACAGCCTGCGGGTCGCAGGCTCGCTGGCCGGGGCGCAGAACGTCCGCCTCGCCGGCGGGCTCGGCGACGACACGATCCACGGCGGTCCCGAGGACGACCTGATCGAGGGCGGCTACGGCGCCGATCGCCTCTACGGCGGCGCCGGCGCCGACGGGCTGATCGGCAGCCGGCCCGGGCCGACCTACCTCTACGGAGGCCCCGACGGCGACCTGCTCGCCGCCGGCGGCGGCTGCGCCGGGGGCGCCCTGGTCGGCGGCCCCGGCCGCGACGACGCCTCTTTCGCCGAGACGCCCGCCCATCCGGGGATCCTCCACATCTCCTTTCCCGCTCACGCCGCCTGGATCGACGCGGTCCCCGGCTGCCACAAGGTCCATCTCTCGGCCAGCGACGAGGATATGGAGGGCTCCTTCGACAACGACATCCTCGTCGGCGACAGCCGCGCCAACGCGATGCTTGGCCAGCCGGGTGAAGACAGCTTCTACGGGGGGGGCGGCGAAGACGTGATCGACGCTCGCGATGGGGTGCGCGACAGGTCGATCCAGTGCGGTCGCGGGACGGCGCCGAAGCCGGGAAAGCCGATTCGCGGCAGCGCCGAAGGCCGTGCCCTCACCGATCCCTTCGATCCCGCCCCGGCGCTCTGCGCGGTCTCGAAGCACGGCCATCCAGTCGATGGCCTGGGCCACACGTCCGAACCCTGAGTCTCGCTAGCGGCCGCGGCCGTCGCTGTTGGCCACGGCGCAGGCCTCCTCGGCGCCGATGAAGGGTGCGAGGGTGACGTAGGTCGCGAGCGGCGCGATCTCCTGCATGCTCTCGGCGCCGCCGCGCATCACCTGGTCGTAGATCATCGAATAGATCGCGCCGCCGATTGCCTCGGCGGCGATTGGGCTGACCTTTGGGTTGAGCTCGAAACCGGGAATGAGCAGCGCCTCCATGCTGGTCATCACCTGATCCCGCTGTTCCAGCGCCCTCTTGCCGGCGGCGTATACGTCGACCGCGCCCAGCGTCGTGTACTCGGGCTCGGCGGCGCAAAAGGCGAACATCGCGCCGAAGGCTCCCCGAACCGCGTGCTGCCAGTCGGGGGCGCGGCGGAAGGCCGGCAGCGTCGTCGCCAGCATCTGCGAGGAGCCGCTGTCGACGGCGGCCAGCATCGCCTCCTCCTTGTCGGCGAAGTTCGCGTAGAAGGTGGAGAGCGAGATCGAGCCGCGGGCGGCGATGTCGCCGATCGTCATCGCCGGGTATCCCTTCTCAGCGACGACCGAGGCAAGCGCGCGCAGGATGCGATCTGCGGGGTCGTAGCCGTTCGGAGGCCCGCCGTTGTGCGCCGGCCTGGCGTGCGGTCGGCGAAGTGGCGCGGGTGGTGGCGTGTACGCGGCCACCCAGTCCCACATCTGTGGGATCAGCTCGGTCAGTTCCTCCTCCTCGTTTCGATACAGGCGGGTGTGGATGACCTTGCGCAGCCCGCCCACCATCGCCCGCACGATCTCGGGCGGCATGTTCGCCCGGCCCGGCATTTGATCGAGGGTCGTCGAGACGAACGCCTGCACGGAATCGATCGTGCGGTCGATCTTCTCGACCGCCTGCGGGCCGGCGGCGTAGATCTCGACGAAGCACATTCGCGCGGCGGCGGACTGTTCGACGATCAGGCGGATGAAGGCATCGAAGGCCCCCCGCGCGCGGGCTTCGTCAGGCGGTGGGCCGTCGTCGCGGAAGATGCCCCCGACCGTCGGCCCGACGAACGCCTGGAGCGCCGCGAGCAGACACTCCTCCTTGTCGCTGAAGTGGGCGTAGAAGGCACTGCGCGAGACGCCCGAGAGCTCGAGCAGATCCTCGACCCGGGTCCCCTCGTAGCCCTTCTCGGCGACCACGGCCACCAGCGCCGCGAACAGCCGCTCACGCTGATTTCGCGCCACCTCGTCGGCTGGCAGGCGCTGTCCCGGTCGCAGCCTGCGATCGCGCAACGTGCCTGCATCCCCCCACGGCGTCTTGACCATCGCGACCGGACCATAGCCGGCCATATCGCCACCTCCGCGGTGTGTTTGTGGTGCCGAGCGAACCGATGGTATGTCGAGTTCTTTTGGAACGCAAGTGTTCCCGAGTAAAAGATTTCCCTTTCCCGTGTTATGGAGCCATTTTGTGGGGGATTCAGGCCAGCCTTAACAGGAAAAGATAAGGGAAGACTTGATTTTTGCGTATGGCTATGTTCTTATATGGCGAGGCCATCGATGCCGCAGTGATAGCCGGTTCCCTGCCGGCATCTCCCGCCGCCGGCTCCCCTTCCGGCGGCGACCAAGCAAACAGGGCCCGGGCCGGCGCCTCCCTCGCCGGCCCGGGCTGTTTGTCCCAGCACTGGGTTGAACTATTAGGCTTCGCCCATGGCCCGGAGCCCGAGCGAGGACGAGGCTGCCGCGATAGCGGCAGCGATTGAGCGTTTCCGCGCGGAGACGGCTCTGGCGCCTGGCGGTGGGGAAGGGGCCATCGGCCCGTGGCAGCGGGCCGCGCTGCTCGAGGGGATCGGGGCGAAGGGCACTGTCGAGGATTCAGAAGGAGGAGCGAAATGGCTGTCGTGAAGATCATCGAGCTGGTTGGCAGCTCGAAAACCTCAACCGACGATGCGGCGAGGCAGGCCTTGAGCCAGGCTCAGGGCACCCTGCGCAACATCCGCGCCGTCGACATCGTCTCTACCGGGATTCGCGGCGAGAACCTGGACGAGTACCGCGCTCACGTGCGGGTGGCCTTCCTGATCGAGGGAACGGATATCGACTGATGGCTCTGGGCCGGCGGGTCCTGTCGCCGTTTTGGCGCCGCCACCCCTGCGGGGGCGGCTGCGCCGCCTCCTCGGGGCGGTCCCCCAAAACCGCGCCACCCCCCGGCAGAGGCGTTGGCTAGATTTCCGCTTTCATGAGTTCCGAGCCACCTGAAGTTTCACGCGAGCAGCTTCAAAAGCTGGTTGACGATGGCGCGCAGTTGATCGATGTGCGGGCTGAGCATGAGTGGGAGATGGGGCGGATCGCTGGCGCTGAGCACTTGCCGCTGGCCGAGCTTGCGGATCGGACTTCTGAGATCGACGAGGATCGGCCCGTTGTCTTCTACTGCCGTGGTGGCAATCGCTCGACGATGGCCACCGAAGCGCTGGTTGCCGCCGGCTACGACGCCAAGAAGCTGAGCGAGGGGATTGTCGGTTGGGCTGAGGCGGGGTTGCCGCTGGAGCCCGAGGGCGGTCAGGTTGCCGAGTCGGGTGAGGCGGCGGCGATCCTCCACGCACGAAAAAGACTGCCTCCAGAGCTGACCAACCCCTAAATACCCTAATCCCTGTCAGGTTTTGCTATTTTTCCTGGCGTGGAGGTCACAGTCGATCAGGCGAAAGAGCAGCGCGGCAAGGGGCGCACCGGAACTCTGGAGAACCCGGAGACCTACCGCAACGTCCCCGGCCACATCATCCCGATCATCGAGCGCGAGTTCCTCGACTTCGACAACGAAGCCGAGGAGTTCCTCGCCGGCAATCGTCTCGAAGACGAGTTCATCGGCTTCCGCCTCAAGCAGGGCGTCTACGGCCAGCGCCAGCCCGACGTGCAGATGGTCCGGGTCAAGCTTCCCTTCGGCGGCGTCACCCCGCAGCAGATGGAGGCTTTCGCCAGCGTGGTCGAGAAGTACGCGCCGCTGAACAAGGGGCACATCACCACCCGGCAGAACATTCAGATCCACCACATTCCGCTGCGCGACATGGAGTCGCTGCTGCGCGAGATCGCCGAGGCCGACCTCTCCTCTCGCGAGGGCTGCGGCAACACGGTGCGCAACGTCACCGGCGATCCCTGGGCCGGCGTCGCCACCGACGAGGTCTTCGACCCGACTCCCTACGCCGGCGCCTACGCCCGCTACTTCGTCCGCCATCCCACCACGCAGCTGATGCCGCGCAAGATCAAGACCGCGTTCAGCGGCTCCGACGAGGACCGCGCGATCACCGGCATCCACGACGTCGCCTTTCTTTCGCGTGAACGCGACGGGGTGAAGGGCTTCGAGATCCGCGTCGGCGGCGGCACCTCGATCATGGCCCGGATCGCGCCCACCCTCTATGACTTCGTCGAGGCCGACAACGGCGACTACCTCAAGGTCTCTGAGGCCGTGCTGCGCATCTTCGATCGCCAGGAGTGGCTGCGCGCCAACCGCGCCCGCGCCCGGATCAAGGTCCTGATCGACAAGATCGGCATCGACGCCTTCCGCGAGCAAGTCGACGAGGAGCTCGAGGGCGAGTGGGCCGAGGAGCGTGACTTCGACGTCGAGCGGCTGCGCTTCGAGGACGATGAGGAGGCCAACGCTCCCGGGATTCCGCCCGAGCCCGCCTCGCCCAACGGCGACCACTCCGAGTTCGAGCGTTTCTGCGAAGGCAACGTCCAGGCCCAGGTCCAGGAGGGCTTCTCCGCCGTCGAGGTGAAGATCTATCGCGGCGACCTCACCCCGGAGCAGTTCCGCGGCCTGGCGGCGATCATGCGCGACTTCACCGGCGGCTACGCCCGCAGCACCGTGCAGCAGAACCTGGTCCTGCGCTGGGTCCGCGACGAGGCGCTCTACGACCTCTGGCAGCGGCTCGGCGAGCTCGGACTCGACGAGGCCGGCGCCGACGAGATCACCGACGTGGTCAGCTGTCCCGGCACCGACAGCTGCAAGATGGGCATCACCAGCTCGATGGGCCTGAACAAGGCGATCAGGGAGCGCTTGGCGGAGATGGAGATCTCCGACGAGCTGACCCGCAAGATCCATATCAAGATGAGCGGCTGCCCCAACGGCTGCAGCCAGCATCACATCGCCAACATCGGCTTCTACGGCGCCTCGCTGAAAGTCGGCGAGCGCCAGATCCCGGCCTACATCCCGCACATCGGCGGCAACTACGAGGGCGGCGAGGTGATCTTCGGCACGCGGCTGAAGTCGCGCCTCCCGGCCAAGCGGGTTCCCGAGGCGGTCGAGCGCTGGGTGCGCCTCTACGAGGCGGAGCGCTCCGACGAAGGCGAGGAGTTCAACGCCCTCGCTGAGCGGATCGGCGCCGCCCGCTTCGAAGCGGAGGTCAAGGACCTGACGCTGCCGGCTGAGTTCAGCCTCGAGACGATGCAGGAGTTCATCGACTGGAGCCGCTCCAGCCCCTACAAGGTCGAGAGGGGCGAGGGCGAGTGCGCGATATGAACCCCGTTGCCACGCCGCCGAAAATCCAGGACCCGGAGGCGATCGCCGCTGCGCTCGAGGACCGCAGCGCAGAGCAGGCGGTCGAGTGGATGTTCGAGACCTTTGGCGAGAGCCACTACATCGCCTGCTCGTTTCAGAAAACGAGCTCGGTGACGGCGCATCTGGCGAGCAAGGTGAACCCCAACGCGCGCTTCTTCTACCTCGACACCGACGTGCTCTTCCCGGAGACCTACGAGACGCGCGACCGCCTCGCCGAGTCGCTGGGGATCGAGTTCGACCGCTTCCACAACCTCACTTTGGAGGAGCAGGCCGCGGCGCACGGCGACGAGCTCTGGAACCGCGACCCCGACGCCTGCTGCGGCCTGCGCAAGGTCGAGCCGATGCGCCGAGCGCTTTCTTCCGTAGACTGCTGGCTCGCCGGCGTCCGCCGCGAAGACTCCGCCAGTCGCGCCAAGACCCCCAAGTTCGGCTGGGACAAGCGCTTCGAGCTCTGGAAGCTCAACCCGCTTGCGGACTGGTCCGAACGCGACATTTGGAACTACATCAGTGAGCACGACCTCCCGTACAACCCGCTCCACGATCGCGGCTACCCGTCGATCGGGTGCACCCACTGCACCAAGCCGGTCGGTCCGGGCGCTTCGCCGCGCGACGGCCGCTGGGCGGGCCTCGAAAAGACCGAGTGCGGGATCAACTAGCGGCGCCCCGCGCCTCCGATAACCCTTCCCCCGAACGATTGGTGAGATTCCCGCATGAGCGAGACGATGACTGAGCTGTCCCTGACACTTTCCGAGCGCCACACCGCTGACTTCGAGATGATCGGCAACGGCGGCTTCGCGCCGCTCACCGGCTTCCAGGGGTCAGCGGACTGGGAGCGGGTCTGCGCCGAGATGCGCACCTCGTCCGGCGACTACTGGCCGATCCCGATCACCCTGGCCGCCGACCTCGAGTGCGAGGTCGGCGACGTTGTCGCGCTGTCGAGCGACGAAGGCAAGCCGCTGGGGCGGATCAAGGTCGAGGAGATCTTCGAGCGCGACGTAAAGCGCGAGGCCGAGCAGGTCTACGGCACCACCGACGGGGAGCACCCGGGCGTAGCCGCGATCTACGAGGAGGGCAACCGCTGCATCGCCGGCCCGCTCGAGGTCGACGCTCTGCCGGATCACGAGGAGGCGTTCATGCGCCGCTACAAGACGGCGGCCGAGCACAGGGCCGACTTCGAGGCGCGTGGTTGGAAGAAGATCGTCGCCTTCCAGACCCGCAACCCGATCCACCGCGCTCACGAGTACCTGACCAAGGCGGCGCTGGAGACCTGCGACGGGCTCTTCATCCAACCTCTGATCGGCAAGACCAAGGCCGGCGACATCCCCGCCGACGTGAGGATGCGCTGCTACGAGGTGCTGATGGAGAACTACTACCCAAACGATCGGGTGGTGCTGGGCGTGAAGCCGGCGAAGATGCACTACGCCGGCCCGCGCGAGGCGGTCCTGCACGCGATCGTCCGCCGCAATTACGGGGCGACGCACTTCATCGTCGGGCGCGACCACGCCGGCGCCGGCGACTACTACGGCACCTACGACGCTCAGAAGATCTTCGACACGATCGACATCGACGAGCTCGGGATCGAGCCGCTGATGTTCGAGCACACCTTCTGGTGCAACGAGTGCGAGGGGCTGGCCTCCAACAAGACCTGCCCGCATGACCAAGACGCGCGCCTCTTCCTCTCCGGGACCAAGGTCCGCGAGATGCTCGGCAACGGCGAAAGGCCGCCGCACGAGTTCTCGCGCGACGAGGTCGCCGACATCCTTATCGACGCTTACAAGGAGGACTGAACGAGCATGGCAGGCGAGAAGGGCTTCACCCTCTGGTTCACCGGGCTTTCCGGTGCCGGCAAGACGACCATCTCCGGGCTGCTGGAGACCCAGCTGCGCGAGCGTGGCTCGAAGCTGGAGATCCTCGATGGCGACATCGTCCGCGAAAACCTCTCCAAGGGGCTCGGCTTCTCCAAGGAGGACCGCGACATCAACATTCGCCGGATCGCCTTCGTCGCCGACCTGCTCAGCCGCAACGGCGTGCCGGTGATCACCGCGGCGATCTCCCCCTACGCCGAGATCCGCGACGAGGCGCATGAGCTGATGGGCGACCGCTTCATCGAGGTCTACGTCAAGGCCTCGGTCGACACCTGCGCCGAGCGCGACGTCAAGGGCCTCTACGCGAAGGCCTTCTCCGGCGAGATCAAGGAATTCACCGGCGTCTCGGATCCGTACGAGATTCCCGAGAACCCGGACTGGGTTTGCGACACCGAAAACGAGTCGCCAGAGGAGTCGGCCGAGAAGCTGCTGGCTTACCTCGAGTCGCGGGACCTGATCCCGGCGGCTGCGGTCGCGGCCTGATTACGACGTAGCGGTAAGGGAGGGGCGAAGGCCCCTCCCAAAACGCGCGGCAGGAGCCGCGCTTGAGTGTTTTGGGAGGGCCTTCGCCCCTCCCTTTTCGTTGCGCCGCCGGTGCCGGGACCGCGGCCGCCGGCCTTGGCGCGGCAGCTTGGCGTTCCGGTGCGAGTTATGTGGCCATGGGTGGCATAAGTCGCACCGGAAGCTGGGTGAGCCGCCTACGGCTTGGGGGGGACGACGGGGTCGGCCAGGCCGTAGGTGTCGTAGGCGCCGAACTTTGCGAAGGTCTTGTGGGTTGGGCCGTGGTAGTCGGATGAAGCGGTTGGGACCAGGTTGAGGTCGTTGCAGAGCTTCAGCAGGTGCTCGGTCTGCTCCTTGGTGTGGCTTGGGTAGAAGGTCTCTACGCCGTCGGCTCCAAGGGAGCGGATCAGGTCCTCTACCTCTGTGGGCTCTGAGATGTCCCAGTAGGGGTGGGCGATTACCGCTGCCCCGCCGGCTTCTTGGATCAGTTTGATTGCCTGCTCTGCCGTTGGCCACTTGCGAGGGACGAAGGCCTTGCCGCCCGGCACCAGGTACTCCTCGAAGAAGGGGCCCAGGTCGCCTTTGGCGCCCGCTGCCCTGGCGATGTGGGGGCGGCCGATCGAGAGGGCGTCGCCGGACTCCCTGATCGCGTCGTCGAGGGTCAGGTGGAAGCCCCATTTCCGCAGCCGCTCAATGATTTCTCCCGCCCGCGTTACCCGCGCCTGCTGTGCCTGCTCGCAGGCCGAGGCGATCTTCTCCAGATCTACCCAGTAGCCGCAGATGTGCAGGTCTTCGGCGTGCTCGTGCACACAGGACATCTCGATCGCCGGCACCAGCTCGATGCCAAGCCCCTTCGCGGCCTCTGCCGCCTCGGGCACCCCGGCAATCGCATCGTGATCTGTAAGCGCCAGCGTGGTAACGCCTGCTTCCCAAGCTTGGGCGACGACTTCCCCGGGCGCAAGCTGCCCGTCAGAGACCGTGGAGTGCGACTGAAGCTCGATCAACATGGGCTGGACAAGCTATTGCACCCAAGGCGACGGTGGCGACCCACCCGAGCTGCTCCGCCGAAGGGCCATGGCGGCGGCGCAGTCCCTCAACCGTCGAGGGTGGCGGGGATGCCCCTGGGCTGGCGGATACTCAAAATCCCGCGCTGATAAGCGCGGGATTTGTCA
>DASXKW010000012.1:0-65246 GCA_036496625.1 Solirubrobacterales bacterium
CATCGTCCTCACCGACATCGCCGGCGTCGAGGACCACCTCGGCGACATGGACTTCAAGGTCGCCGGCACCGCGGACGGGATCACCGCCCTGCAGATGGACATCAAGATCACCGGCGTCACCTTCGAGATCCTCACCGACGCGCTGGAGCAGGCCAACAAGGGCCGCCAGTTCATCCTCGGCAAGATGGCCGAGGCGATCGACGGGCCGCGCGAGCAGCTCTCCCAGCACGCGCCGCGGATCGAGTCGATCAAGATCGACCAGGAGAAGATCGGCGCCGTGATCGGCAAGGGCGGCGAAACCATCCGCGCCCTCTGCGAGGAGTTCGAAGCCGAAATCGACGTCGAAGACGACGGCACGATCCGGATCTACGCCCCGACCGGCTCGCTGGTCGAAGCCTGCGTCGCCCGCATCCAGTCGATGACCAAGGAGGCCGAAGTAGGCGACCGCTACAACGCCGCCAAGGTCGTCAAGACGACCACCTTCGGCGCCTTCGTCGAGCTGGTCAAGGGAACCGACGGCCTGCTGCACATCTCCAACGTCAAGCCCGGCGAGCGGGTCGACTCGGTCGACGACGTCCTCACCGCCGGCGAGGCGATCGACGTCACCGTGGTCGAGGTCGACCGCGAGCGCGGCCGCATCGGCCTGCGCCTCTCCGACGACCCCTCGGTCGCCGGCAAGAGCCCGGAGGAGCTGGCCTCGGTCGGCTCCGGCGACGGTGGCCCGCGCCGCAACGGCGGCGATCGCGGAGGCCGTGGCGGGCGCGAGGGACGCCGTCCGCGCGGCGGCGACCGCGAACGGCGCGGCTAAGCACGAGCATTGAGCGCACCCCAACTCAGACACGCCAGCTCCGCACTGCGCCGCCCCCGAAGGGTCAGAAGATGACGGGGACGGCGCAGTGCTCACAGCAGAGCTCCGGCGTCCGGGTCGTCACCGAGGGGGTTCCCTCGGTGCGCTCCGTGGCGCTCGGGCTCTGGGTGCGCACCGGCTCGCGCAACGAGACGCCGGCCCAGGCGGGCGTCTCGCACGTCCTCGAGCACCTGCTCTTCAAGGGGACCGAGCGCTTCTCGGCAATCGAGATCGCCGAGAAGCTCGACGGCCTCGGCGCCTCGGTCAACGCCGCCACCGGCAAGGAGACGACGCACCTGCACGCGCGCTTCCTCGACGAGCACACCGAGGAGGTCTTCGATCTGCTGGCGGAAATGCTGCTCGCCCCGACCTACCCCGAAGTCGACTCCGAGCGGGAGGTGGTGCTGGAGGAGATCGCGATGTACGAGGACGAGCCGCAGGATCGCGTCCACGACATCCTCGCTGCAGCCGTCTTTGGCGGGCACCCGCTCGGCCGGCGGGTCCTCGGCGAGGCCGAGGTGATCAAAACGGTTCCGGTCGCCGAGATCGAGGCCTACCGCAGCGCCCGCTACACCGGCGCCAACATCGTCGTCGGCGCCGCCGGCAACGTCGACCACGGCCAGATCGAGGCGCTCTCGGAGCGGCTCGTCTCACCGCTGATGGCGGAGGCCGGCGCCCAGGCGGCGGCCGAGCCCGATGAGGGCGCGCGGCTCTGCTTCTACGAGAAGGACACCGAGCAGTACCACATCTGCTTCGGAGCTCCGGGGATCGTGCGCGACGACGAGCGCCGCTACGGCCTCGCCGTGCTCGACTCGATCTTCGGCGGCTCCAGCTCCTCGCGGCTCTTCCGCGAGGTGCGGGAGAAGCGCGGCCTCGCCTACGCCGTCGGCTCCTACAGCGAGCAGTACACGGATTCGGGCCTGATCGCGAGCTACGTCGGCACCCGCGAGGACAACGTCGAGGAGGCCTGCTCGATCATCGGCGCCGAGCTGACGCGCCTGCGCAGCGAGCCGGTCTCCACCGACGAGCTGAACCGGGCAAAGGAGAGCGTCAAGGGCCGCCTCGTCCTCACCTCGGAGTCGACCGCGGCGCGGATGACGCGGATCTCGCGTGCGACCCTCTTCGGCCTGCCGATCGACAGCCTCGATGAGATGCTTGCCAAAGTCGACGCCGTGACCGTCGATGACCTGACCGCGCTGGCCCAGGAGCTGTACGGCGCCGAGCGCCTCTCCGCGGCCTGCGTCGGACGCGACGAGGCTCGTTTCCGCGACGCCCTCGCCCCGGTCAGCGAAGCTCTCGTGGCGGCATGATCAACGTCGCCGTATCCGGCGCCGCGGGGCGCATGGGCCAGGCGGTCTGCGAGGCCGTGGAAGGGGCGGCGGATGCCGAGCTCATCGCGAAGGCCGACCCCGCGCTCGGGGTCGAGCTTGCCGACGTGCTCGGCGAGGCCGACGTCGTCGTCGACTTCACCACGCCGGACGCCGCGCTCGCCAACGCGAAGCAGTGCCTCAGCGCCGGCGTCCACGCGGTCATCGGCACGACCGGGTTCGACCTCGACGCGCTGCGCCAGGCCGCCGAGGCCTCAGAGGCCAACTGCTTCGCCGCCCCCAACTTCGCGATCGGCGCCGTGCTGCTGATGGAGGTGGCGCAGACGATCGCAGCGCATATGCCGGAGTGCGAGATCGTCGAGCTGCACCACGACCGCAAGATCGACGCCCCCTCGGGCACGGCAAAGCGCACGGCGGGGCTGATCTCGGCCGCCGGCGGCAACGTCCACAAGCCGATCCACTCGGTGCGCCTGCCGGGCCTGGTCGCCCACCAGGAGGTCATCTTCGGCGGCGAGGGCCAGACCCTGAGCATCCGCCACGACTCGATCGACCGCCGCTCCTTCATGCCCGGCGTGCTGCTCGCCGTGCGCAAGGTCGGCGATCTGGATGAGCGCTTCACGGTCGGGCTGGAGAAGCTGCTGTGAACGCCCCATCGTCGCTGGTGATCGCCGGGTGTTCGAATCCGTGGCGATTGGGGCGCGAACAAGGTGTGATCCTGACGGCGCCTAGCGATACCCTGGCCCGATGAAGGAGATACGCGGCGTTCTCACGGCGATGGCGACCCCTTTCACGGAGGGAGGGGCGGTGGACGAGGCGGCGGTGCTGAAGCTCGCGACCCACCTGCTCGAGCACGGCTCGCACGGCCTGGTGATCTCCGGGTCGACCGGCGAGGCGCCGACGCTCACCGACGAGGAGGCGCTCGACCTCGTGCGCGCGATCCGCGGGGAGGTCGGCGAGGAGACGCTGCTGGTCTGCGGCACCGGCACCAACTACACCCAGCACTCGATCGAGCTGACCAAAGGCGCAGCCGAGGCCGGCGCCGATGCCGCCCTGATCGTGACGCCCTACTACAACAAGCCCAACCCGGCAGGAATCCTGGCCCACTTCGAAGCGATTGCCGCCGCCGTTCCCGACCTGCCGCTGATCGCCTACAACATCCCCTCGCGGGTGGTGGTCAACGTGCCGCCCGACCAGCTCGCCGAGATCGCGAAGATCGACAACGTGGTTGCCGTCAAGCAGGCAAACAACGACGAGATGCAGCCGATCGAGGGCATGGAGATCCTGGCCGGCAACGACGATGTCTTTCTGAAGACGCTCGAGCTCGGCGGCGCCGGGGGAATTCTCGTCGCCTCCCACCTGGCCGGCCCTCAGATGCGCGAGATGTGGGACGCAGCTCAGGCTGGAGATCTCGACCGCGCCGGCGAGATCGACGCCGGGCTGCGGCAGCTGTACGCGGCGATCGGCGTAACCACCAACCCGATTCCGGTCAAGGCGGGGCTGGCGATGATGGGCCTGATCCCGACCGACGCCCTGAGGCTCCCTCTGGTGCCCGCCGACGCGGAGCAACGGGCGACCATGCAGGCCGCGTTGGAGAGCGTCGGCCTCGCCCCGGTGAATCCCTAGTGCCCGGCAAGCTCCGCGTGCTGCCGCTCGGGGGACTGGGCGAGATCGGCAAGAACATGACGGTCGTCGAGTACGACGGTCGCATAATCGTCGTCGACACCGGGCTGATGTTCCCAACCGCGGAGATGCTCGGCATCGACCTCGTTCTGCCCGATTTCTCTTACTTGCGCGACCGCGTCGACGACATCGAGGCGATCGTCCTCACCCACGGCCACGAGGACCACGTCGGGGCGCTGCCCTACGTGCTGCGCGAGATCGGCTCGCCGCCGGTGATCTACGGCGGCCTGCTGACGATCGGCATGGTCCGCTCCAAGCTCGACGAGCACAAGCTCAAGGACGCGCCGCTGAAGGAGCTGCCCACGGGGGAGAAGGTCCAGCTCGGCCCCTTCGAGCTGGAGCTGATCCACCTCTCCCACTCGATTCCCGACGCCTGCGGAGTCCTGCTCACCACCGAGGTCGGCTCGATGCTGATGACCGGCGACTACAAGTTCGACCAGACCCCGGTCGACGGGCGCCCCGCCGACATCTCGCGCCTCGCCGAAGTCGGCCGCGACGGCCTGCTGCTGCTCTGCGGCGACTCGACCAACGCCGATCGGCCGGGGGTGGCGCCCTCGGAGTCGAGCGTCGGGCCGGCCCTGTTGGAGACGTTCTCCAACTGCGAGGGCCGGATCATCGTCACCTCATTCGCCTCCAACATCCACCGCGTCCAGCAGGTGATCGACGCGGCGGTGAAGCTCGACCGCCGGGTCGCCCTGGTCGGCCGCTCGATGCGCAAAAACTTCAACATCGCCTCCAACCTCGGCATCGCCAACGCGCCCTCGGGCCTCTTCATCCAGCCGCGTGAGATCGGCAGCTTCCCCGACGAGAAAGTCGTGGTGATCTCGACCGGCAGCCAGGGCGAGCCGCTCTCGGCGCTGCGGCGGATGGCAAACAACGACCACCGCGACGTCGAGCTGCACTCCGGCGACACGGTGGTCTTCTCGGCGACGCCGGTGCCCGGCAACGAGCGCGCCGTCAACGAGACGATCGACCGCATCTACGAGATCGGCGCAACCGTGGTGACCGCCAAACAGGCGCCGATCCACGCTTCGGGACACGGCTGGCAGGAGGAGCTGAAACTGATGCTCAACCTGACCAAGCCCCGCTACGTGCTGCCCGTGCACGGCGACCACCAGCGCCTGCGCCTGCATGCCGAGCTGGCCGAATCGGTCGGCATCGAGCCCGAGAACATCTTCCAGGGCCGCAACGGCATACCGCTGGAGCTCGATCGGGACGGGGCAGGCTTCGGCGAGGACATCCACGCCGGCGTGATCTTCGTCGACGGCGTCAACGTCGGCGAGCCCGATGACGTGGCGCTGCGCGACCGGCGCGAGATCTCCGCCGACGGCATCTTCATCGTCGTCGCAACGATCTCTTCCGACGACGGTCAGGTGGTCGCCGACCCTGAAGTGCTCTTCCGCGGCGTCGCCTTCCTCGAGGAGGCCGACGCGCTGGTCGAGGAGCTGAAGGACGTCGCCGAGGACTCGCTCGAGGACGCCGCCAACGCCGGCACCCGCGAGCTGCACCTGATCCAGGAAGACCTGCACGACGCGATTGCCGGCCTCGTCTACAAGAAGCTGCACAGGCGACCGATGATCATTCCGGTCGTCGTCGAGGTCTGAGTCCGAGCGCAAAAAAGGACCCGCCGGGACATGTTGGGGAGCCCGGCGGGTCCTGTGTCTCGTCCGCCGGAGAAATTACGGCGGCTCGCTAAAGGCGTTCTAAAGCGGTCTTAATTCCCTGCTCAGATCCCTGCAGGGGAAGGCGAACGCGGAAGAGCGCGCCCCCGGTCGAGGACTCGTCGACCTCGACGGCGCCTCCATGGGAGGCGGCGACGGCGCGGACGATCGCCAGGCCTAGACCGCTGCCCGGGCCGACCGCGGTGTCGGCGGGCCCGTCGCCACGCACGAAGCGGTCGAAGATCTGCGCCCGGACCTCGGGCGCGATGCCCGGGCCGTCGTCGGCGACCTCGACCATGGCCCCGCCGTCGACCTTTCGCACGCGCAGCTCGATCCGCGCCCCCGGGGAGGTGTGGCGGCCGGCGTTGTCGAGCAGGTTGAGCACCATCCGGTGCAGCTCATCCGGGTTGCCGTCGACCGGAAGCGAGTGCTCGTTGTCGATTTCCAGCTCCCGGTCGCCGAGCACCGGCGCCATCTCGACCGCGGCGTTGCCGGCGATCTCGGCCAGGTCGCAGGGCCGGTGCTTGCCGACCCGACCCGCGTCGGCGCGGGCGAGCAGGAGGAGGTCGGCGACGAGGCGGCTCATCCGCCGCGAAGACCGCAGGGCCGAGTCGACCATGGCCTGGTCTTCGTCCTCGTCCGGACCCTCCAGCGAGGCCTGCAGCAGCTCGAGATTGGCGAGCACGCTGGTCAGCGGCGTGCGCAGCTCGTGCGAGGCGTCGGCGACGAACTCGCGCTGCTTCTTCATCGCCGCCTCGCGCTCGGTCCGGGCCGCGTCGAGCGAGCGCAGCATCTGCTCCAGGGTGCCGGCCAGCTCACCGACCTCGTCGTCGGCCTTCAGCTTGGGCATGCGGCGCGAGGGGTCGCCGGTGGCCGCTATCTGCCTGGCGGTCGCGGTCAGCGCCGAGATCGGCCGCATCGCTCGGGCTGCGATGGCGACGCCGGCGAGGCTGGCGAGCAGGGTGCCGCCGAGAATGCCGGCGGCGATGAAGAGCCAGAGCCGGTCGACCGTCGAGTCGACGTGGGCGAGGCTGCGTCCGTACTGGACGTAGCCGGTGGTGACTCCGGTGTCGCTGGTGATCGCCGCGGTCGCGACCCGCATCTCGCCATGGTCGGAGAGGCCGGCGCTGGGCGCCCCCAACGGCACGGCCCCGCTGCTTTCCTTGAGCAGGTTGAGGTTTACGTCGAAGACCTTCGCCGAGGCGCCGTCGGGGCGGACGAAGTCGTCGAGGCGGGGACCGTGCTGGACCGAGAGCGTGCCCAGCGGGGTGTAGACGATGCGGAATTCACCGGCCAGGGTCTGGGCGGCGCTGCTCACCTCGCGGTTGAAGTCATCGCGGATGCGACTGGTCGCGACCTGGCCGATCACGGCGCCGAAGACGAGCAGGATCACCAGGGTGAGCCCGGCGGAGACGCCGGCCAGCCGCCACCGCACGGGCCAGTTGCTCGGACGCAACCGATTCGGCCACCGGGCGGCCGCTCTGCGCAAGAGGCCGCCCATTACTCCTTGAGGACGTAGCCGGCGCCGCGTTTGGTGTGGAGCAGGCGGGGCTCGTCGCCGGCCTCAAGCTTGCGGCGCAGGTTGGAGATGAAGACGTCGATCGTGTTGGTCGCGGCGGTCGGGTCGTAGCCCCAGACGTCGTCGAGGAGCCGCTCGCGCGATACGACGAGGCGCTCGTTGCGCATCAGGTATTCGAGCAGCTCGAACTCGCGGTTGGTCAGCTCCAGCTCCCGATCGCCGCGCCGGACTTCGCGGGTGTCGGGGTTGAGCATCAGGTCGGCGACGGTCAACGAGGCGGCGCCGCGCGGCGGCCGGCGACGAAGCAAGGCCCGGATCCGGGCGAGCAGCTCCTGTCGCTCGAAGGGCTTGACCAGGTAATCGTCGGCGCCGCTGTCGAGGCCGCCGACGCGGTCCTCGGTCTCCGCCCGCGCGGTGAGCATCAGGATCGGCACGTCGCCCTCGGCACGCAGGCGGCGGCAGACCTCGACGCCGTCGAGCCGTGGCAGGCCGAGGTCGAGGACGACAAGGTCGGGAACGAAGCCGGTGGCGACGTCGAGGGCGTCGACCCCGTCGGCAGAGGTGCGGACCTCGTAGCCCTCCTGGCGCAGCGAGCGGCGCAGGACGTCGGCGATCTCGACATCATCCTCGACCACGAGCACACGGCCGCCCTGCGTTTCGGGGTCGCTGGTGAGCATCGACATCGATGTTAGACGGGCAAAGGCCCGGTATCCGAGGGATTTACCGCGAATTTAGGGCGCAGGGGTGGAACCGTCGGCGTCGAAGGGGCTGCAATGTTCGTGCGTGACAAGAAGCGTGGCGGCGCCGCCCGCCGCAAGGCCAAAAACAAGCCGAAAGCCCGGGGACCCAGGCTTCACATGCCGCGCGCTTTGGAGCAGCGGCACCTTGACCTGATTGGGCTGTTTTTGATCGCGGCCGGGGTTTACTTGAGCTTCGTGCTCTTTTTTGGCTGGGAGGGGGGCAAGGTCGGCTATGGGCTTGAAACGGCTCTTATCTATCTAGTCGGCGCAGTTGGGGCTCGGATCTTCACTGTCTTGATGCTTGTCGTTGGGGGGCTGCTGGTTACCGGGACATCCATTTCGACGCTGGTTCGCGGAACTGGGCGAGGGCTGCGGCGGGTCTTCCTCGGCAGCCGGGGCGTGGCGCAGACGGCTATTCAGACCCGGCGCGACCGCCAGGGCGAGGAGAGGACCTTTGCCTTCGAGACCGAGCCCGGGCCCACCGATGTGATGAGCGCCTATCCGGAGGAGGATGAGGTCGAGCCGACGGTTGCTCTGCTCGAGGAGCCCGACGAGCCGGTGGATGAGCCCGTCACGCAGGACTTCGACGCGGAGCTCGCCGCGATCGAGGCCGAGGAAGATGCGGCGGCGCCCGACGAGGAACCCGCCGTGGAGCAGATCGCGCTGACGCCGATGGGCAACAAGCGTGGCGTCACCACCTCGGAGGAGATCGACTACCGGCCGCCGCCCGCGAAAGCGTTGGAACGGGGCAAGGCCGACAAGGGCGTCGATCCGCGCGATCACGAGATCGTCGGCCGCAAGCTGGTCGAGGCGCTCGGCCACTTCGGAGTCGAGGCGAAGATCGTCGGCATCGTCAGCGGTCCGCACGTCTCGCGCTACGAACTGCGACTCGCGCCCGGCACCAAGGTCAAGAAGGTGACCGAGCTGGCCAACGACCTTGCCTACGCCCTCGCCTCGACCGACATCCGCATCCTGGCTCCGATTCCCGGCAAGCAGGCCGTTGGGGTCGAGGTCCCGAACACGCGCCGCCGCATCGTCCGCCTCGGAGACATCTACGCCGGCCGGCCCGAGAAGACCTCGCCGCTGGTCGCCTGGCTGGGCAAGGGGATCGACGGCAACCCGGTCTGGACCGACCTGGCGAAGATGCCGCACGTGCTCGTCGCCGGCACCACTGGATCGGGCAAGTCCGGCTGCGTCAACGCGATCCTCTCCTCGATCTTGATGCAGGCCTCGCCCAACGACGTGCGGCTGGTCCTGGTCGATCCCAAGCAGGTCGAGCTCAACCACTACGAGAACGTGCCGCACCTGCTGACCCCTGTGGTCACCTCGCCGCGACTGGCCGCGAACGTCCTCGCCAACCTGATCGGCGAGATGGAGAGCCGTTACGGGATCATGGGCGAAGCCCGCGCCCGTAACCTCGGCGAGCTCAATCGGGCGCGGGCAAAGGCGGGAGAGCCGCCGCTGCCGCACATCCTCTGCGTGATCGACGAGCTCGCGGACCTGATGATGGTCTCGCCCGCCGAGGTCGAGGACTCGATCATCCGCCTTGCCCAGAAGTCCCGCGCGACCGGCATCCACCTGGTGCTGGCGACGCAGCGCCCCTCGACCGACATCATCACCGGCACGATCAAGGTCAACATCCCGGCCCGGATCGCCTTCGCCGTCTCCTCGCAGACCGACTCGAGGGTGATCCTCGACCAGGGCGGGGCGGAGGCCCTGCTGGGCCAGGGCGACATGCTCTTCCGCGGCGCCGGCACCTCGAAGCTGCAGCGGATCCAGGGCGCCTTCGTCACCGAGGAGGAGATCGCCAGGATCACCAAGCACTGGGCCAAGCAGGGCGAACCGGAATTCGAGGCGGAGCTGCTCGAGGTCCACGAGGAGAAGGGCGTCGAAGCCGAGGGCGACTACGACCCCGACAGCGACGACCTCTTGGACGAGGCGATCCGCGTCGTGGTCGAGACCGAAACCGCCTCGGTATCGATGATCCAGCGCCGCCTGCGGGTCGGATACACCCGCGCCGGCCGCCTGATCGACATGCTCGAGCGGCGCGGGGTGATCTCCGGCTACGAAGGCTCCAAACCGCGCCAGGTCCTCGTCACCCAGGCCGATATGGCACGGCTCACCGCTGCGAGCGCCGAGCGGCACGATGCCGAGACGCCCACCGCGGTGCCCGAGTAGCCGTTCGGCTCTTTTGCCGCACAACGGGTCGGCCCGGGTAGGACAATGGGTCGATGGACAGTCCGATCGGCAATGTCTTCCGCGAGGCGCGGAACCGTCGCAAAATCGACCTTTCGGAGGTTGAGGAGGCGACCAGGATCAGGGTTCGCTACCTGCGCGCGATCGAGAACGGGGAGTGGGACGTCCTGCCCGGCGGGGTCTACACCCGCGGCTTCATTCGCGCCTACGCCACTTTCCTGGGCCTCGATGGCGAGCGGCTCGCCGAGGACTACCGCAGGAGCGTCGAAGGCGGCCGGCTTGGCCCGGCTTCCGAGATGGCGCCAGCCGCGGCATCGACGCCCGCCCGACGCCGGCCCGTGCCAGGCGCGGGCTTGCTGGCGGTCGTCGCCGTGGTCACCGTCGCCGTGATCGCGATCGTCGCCATCCCGGGGGGCGGCGGGAACGGTGGGAGCGACAGCTCCGAAAGGCCTTCTTCCAGCAAGCACGACGGGGGAGCCTCCCAGCTTCAGACGGCCAAGCCGCCGGCGTCGAAGCAGGGCGTCTCGATGCGCCTCGTCGCGAACGCCGAAGTATGGGTCTGCGTCCTCGACGCCAGGGGGCGTCCGCTGGTCGACGGCCAGATCCTCGAAGCGGGAGCCGAAGAAGGACCGTTCCGCTCAGGTAGTTTCACGGTCTCCTTCGGCAACGGGGAAGTCTCGATGCTCATCAACGGCAGGGAAGCTGCGATTCCATCCACGTCCAGCCCGATCGGGTATTCGATCGGGCGCGCCGGCGTCCCGTTTCCGCTCGAAGAATCCGAACGGCCGACCTGCGCATGACAAGCGCCCCCTCCTCTGCTCCCGCGAATGCCTGAAGAACCGGACATGGACAGGGATTCGCTCCCGCGTCCGGGGGCGACCGAGGTGCGAGCGGGGATAGTCGTTACCGGGACCGAGGTCCTGACCGGGCGGATTGCCGACCGCAACGGCCCCTGGGTCTCCGAACGGCTGGCGGGGCTCGGCGTCGACGTCGCCCACATCCTCGTCGTCGGCGACCGCCCGGCCGACCTCGAGGCGGCGCTGCGCTTCATGGCCGGCGAGGGCATGGACCTGATCGTCACCTCCGGCGGCCTCGGCCCGACCGCCGACGACCTCACCGCGGAGGTCGTCGCCCGCTTCGCCCGGCGCGACCTGATTCTCGACGAAGCGGTGGAGGAGAAGATCGCGGCGATCCTGCGCGGCTTCGCCCGGCGCTTCAACTTCGATCCCGAGGCGATGCGCGAGGCCAACCGCAAGCAGGCGATGATTCCCGAGGGCTCGATCCCGCTCGATCCAGTCGGCACCGCGCCGGGCCTGATCGTCCCGGCCGGGGGAAGCGTCGTCGTCGTGCTGCCGGGGCCACCGCGCGAGCTGCAGCCGATGTGGCCTACCGCGCTGGCCACGGCGCCGATGCGGGAGCTGCTGGCGCGGGCGACGCCGCTGCATGGCTACACCCTGCGCATGTTCGGCATCCCCGAGTCCGAGATCGCCAAGAGCCTGCGCGAGATCGAGGGCGAGGGAGTCGCCCTGCCCGAGGTCGAGATCACCACCTGCCTGCGCCGCGGCGAGATCGAGATCGACGTGCGCTACCGCGAGGGGGCGACCGCGACCGCCGAGGCGGTGCAGGCGGCCCTCGCCAAGCGCCATCCACGCCACCTCTTCAGCCTCGATGGCGAGACGATCGACACCCAGGTGGCGAGCCTGCTGGCGGGTAGGAGGCTCGGCCTGGCCGAGTCGTGCAGCGGCGGCCTGCTGGCGGCGCGGATCACCAACGTCCCCGGCGCCTCGGACTATCTGGCGGGCAGCGTCGTCGCCTATTCGAACCGGGCCAAGGCCGAGCTGCTCGGCGTTGACCCGGAGCTGATCGCGGCGAAGGGCGCGGTCTCGCCCGAGGTGGCCGAGGCGATGGCGATGGGGGCCCTGGAGCGCTTCGAGGCCGACGTCGCCGTCTCGATCACCGGCATCGCCGGCCCGGACGGCGGCAGCGAGGAGAAGCCGGTCGGCTACGTCTGCTTCAACGCCCGCCTCGCCGATGGCACGGCGCTGGCCCGGGAGCCGATCGTCCCCGGCGGCCGAGCCGACATCCGCGAGCGTTCGGCCCTGGTCGGCATGCACCTGCTCAGGATTCTGCTCAGCGGCGCCGAAGCGCCTTTGTAGCTGCATCTGGCACACTTTTGCCACGCTCGGGCGTAGTTCGATGCGCCGCGGCCCCCTAGCGTGGTCGGCAGTGGCGGGAGAGAGACCAAAGAGCCTCTGTCGTCCGGTTCAAGTTCTACCGTTCTGAAATCCAGCCGCTGGGTTCGCGATATGCCCCGCTGGCGCAAGTCGAGCTGTCCGAAGACGGGCGGCAGTGAGGTGAACAACAGATGGCAGACAAAAAAGCGGCTTTGAACGATGTCTCGGCGAAGGAAGCCAAGGCCAAGGACGCGGCCTTGGAGGCCGCGGTAGTCCAGATCGAGCGCGACTTCGGCCAGGGCGCGCTGATGCGCCTCGGCGCCGACAGCGCCCTGCCGGTGGAAGCGATCCCGACGGGAGCTCTGGCGCTGGACCTGGCGCTCGGCATCGGCGGCGTCCCGCGTGGGCGGATGGTCGAGATCTTCGGCCCCGAGTCCTCGGGCAAGACGACGCTGATCTACCACGTCATCGCCGAGGCGCAGGCGCGGGGCGGAGTCTGCGTCTTCATCGACACCGAGCACGCGATGGACCCCGTCTACGCGCGGGCGATCGGCGTCGACACCGACGAGCTGCTCGTCTCCCAGCCCGACTACGGCGAGCAGGCGCTGCAGATCGCCGATCGCCTGATCGCCTCCGCTGCGATCGACGTGATCGCGATCGACTCGGTCGCGGCGCTGACCCCGAAGGCCGAGCTCGATGGCCAGATCGGCGATCAGACGGTCGGCCTGCAGGCTCGCCTGATGTCGCAGGCGATGCGCAAGCTCGCCGGCAACCTCAACCGCACCAACACGGTCTGCCTCTTCACCAACCAGATCCGCGAAAAGGTCGGCGTCCAGTTCGGTTCGCCCGAGACCCAGCCCGGTGGGCGGGCGCTGAAGTTCTACGCCTCGCAGCGGCTCGACGTCCGCCGCATCGAGACCCTCAAGGACGGGACCGAGGCGGTCGGCAACCGGGTCCGGGTCAAAGTCGTCAAGAACAAGGTGGCGGCGCCGTTCCGCCAGGCCGAGTTCGAGATCGAGTACGGCCAGGGCATCTCGCGCGAAGGCGAGCTGCTCGATTTCGGCATCGAGCACGACATCGTCCGCAAGTCGGGGGCTTTCTTCTCCTACGGCGAGACGCGCCTCGGCCAGGGCCGCAACAACGCCAAGCAGTTCCTGGTCGAGAACCCCGAGATCGCCAGTGAGATCGAGGCCAAGATCAGGACCGCGCTCGGCATCGGCAGCGAGCCCGCCGAGGCCGAAGCGCCCCCGGTTGCGGAAGCGCAGGCTGCCTGACGGCGCCTGCGCTTCAGTGGATAGGATTCCCGCCGCATGAGCAACGAAGCCTTCTTCTTCGCCTGCGGGATCGCGCTTGCGGCCTCCGCCGTGGCGACCAGCCTTCTCGGGCTGCGCATAAAGAGCTTTCCGGGTCGCGCCGCGCCGCTCGTCGCGCTCTGGTTCGTCCTCCTGGTCGGAGCCTCGATGACCTTCGCGGTGCTTCACGCTCAGGACGAGGAGAACGCCAAGGCGGCGGAGCTGACCACCGCTGGCGAAGAAATCACCAAGGAGGAGTCCTCGCCGGTCAAGTCCGGCAACGAAGGAGCGCCGGCGCAGGAATCCCAGCCAGCCGCGAAGGGGCCGGGAGGGACCCTGCAGCTGGCCGCCTCTTCGACCGCGCTCGCTTTCGACAAGACGACGCTGGCCAGCAAGCCGGGCAAAGTGACGATCGACCTCAGCAACCCGGCTTCGATCGAACATGACGTGGCAATCGAGCAGAACGGCAAGGTGATCGCCGAATCGGAACTGATCAGCAAAGGCAAGACGTCGGTCACGGCCAACCTGGCGCCCGGAACCTACGCCTACCTCTGCACCGTCCCCGGCCATGCCGAAGCGGGCATGGAAGGCGTACTGACGGTGCGATAGGCGGCGCATCTCGAGGTCATCGGTCGCTTGCGTGCAGAGCACGCCGCGCTCCCTGCTTCCCTCGATCTGCTTGCCTATCGCACCGTCAGTACCCTGGGGATTATGGGTAAGCGGTACCACGTGACCACGTTCGGCTGCCAGATGAACGTGCACGACTCCGAGCGGATGCAGGGGATGCTCGAGTCGCTCGGCTACGAGGAGGCGCCTGATCGCGAAGCCGCCGACCTGATCCTCTTCAACACCTGCTCGATCCGCGAGTCGGCGGATAACCGCTTTCTCGCCCACCTCGGCGAGGCGAAGAGGCTGAAGTCCGAAGACCCCGAGCGAGTCGTAGGGGTCGGCGGCTGCTGGGCGCAGTCGGTCAAGGACGAGGTCTTCCAGCGCTTCCCCTTCGTCGACGTCGCCTTCGGGCCGGGCCAGATCCACAAGCTCGCCGAGTTCCTCAACTCCGACTCGCTGAGCGCCCAGGGATACTTCGAGTTCGAGGACTTCTCCGGCCACCTGCCAACGCGGCGCCAGCGCGAGTTCCAGGGCTGGCTGCAGGTCTCCCAGGGCTGCAACTGCAAGTGCGCCTACTGCATCGTGCCCTCGACCCGGGGGCGCGAGGTCAGCCGCGACCCGACCGAGCTGATCGCCGAGGCGGAGGCGCTCGCCGTCGACGGCGTTCGCGAGATCACCCTGCTCGGCCAGAACGTCAACAGCTACGGTCGCGACCTGCCCGGGGAGTCGCGGATCGGCTTCGCCGAGCTGTTGGCCCGGGTCGATGCGGTGGACGGTATCGATCGCATCCGCTACACCAGTCCGCATCCGAAGGACATGAAAGAGGACGTGATCCGCGCCCACGCCGACCTGTCATCCGTTTGCGAGCACATCCACCTTCCCCTCCAATCCGGCTCCAGCGCCGTGCTGAAGCGGATGCGGCGCACCTACGACCGCCAGCGCTACATGGACCGCGTCGCGCTGATCCGCGAGCACGTCCCCGACTGCGCGATCACCACCGACATCATCGTCGGCTTCCCGGGGGAGAGCGAGGCCGACTTCGAGGAGACCCTGGAGGTCGTCGACGAGGTCGGCTACGACAGCGCCTTCACCTTCGTCTTCTCGCCGCGGCGCGAAACCGAGGCGGCGGAGCTCGACGAGCAGGTGCCGCACCCGGTCAAGGTCGAACGCATGGAGCGGCTGGTCGCATTGGTGCAGAAGCGCGCCACCGAGAAGGCCCAGCGGTTCGTGGGGCGCGAGGTCGAGGTCTTGGTCGAAGGGACCAGCCGGACCGACGCGACGCGGCTGCGCGGCCGCAGTCGGCACAACAAGGCCGTCAACTTCGAGGGAACCGCGGAGGCCGGCGAGTTCGTCGGCGTGGAGATCGCAAAAGCCACGTCGCAGACGCTGATGGGCACCGAGAGGCTGCTCAGCCGCTCCGCCTAGGGTGTCGGTAGTCGCGATATTCGGGCCGACCGGAGTCGGCAAGACCGGCGTCGCGATTGCCCTTGCGGAGAAGCTTCGGGAGCGCGGGGAGGATCCAATAGCGATCTCGTGCGACGCGCTCCAGGTCTACGAGGGGCTCTCGGTGCTCACCGGGGTCGCCACAGATGCGGAGCAGGAGAAGCTCGAGCACAGGCTGGTCGGGTTCGTGCCGATCACCGAGGCATTCAACGTCGGCGACTACATGCCGCTGGCGCATGCTGAGGTTGATGCAGCCCTTGCGGCGGGGCGCCGGCCGATCGTCGTGGGAGGGACCGGGCTTTATCTGCGGGCCGCTTTGGGAGAGCTGTCGCTGGTCAAGGTTCCGCCGGAATCAGAGGATTCGGAGCTGTGGTCGCCGGAGACCCGGCATCCGACGACGATCTTCGGGCTCGACATGGACCGAGAGCATCTCTACGCGCGGATCGACGCGCGCACCGAGGCGATCATCGCCGGCGGTGCCCGCGGCGAGGTGCTTCGAGCAGAGAAGGCCGGCCCGTCCCGCACCGCGCGCAAGGCCCTCGGCTTCGACGAGGTCCTCGCAGGCGAGGTCGAGCGGATGCAGCAGCGCTCGCGCAACTATGCGCGCCGCCAGCTCACCTGGATGCGCAAGATCCCCAACCTGCGCCGGATAGACCGTACCGGCCGCGACGACATCGACGTGGCCACCGAGATCGCCGACGCTCTCAGAAAAGTTTGATGCATTTCGACACCCATAGGGTCAGCAATCGATCAGACTTTCGTTGACTAGGCTGCTCGACGTGAGATTCGAGAAGTGGCAGGCACTGGGGAACGACTACTTGATCCTGGAGCGGGAGCGGCTTCCGTGGGCACTTTCCGCTGTACGCGTCGAGCGGCTCTGCGATGTGCATCTCGGGATCGGCGCCGACGGGGTGCTGCTTCTTTCGCGCAGCGGGGATCCGCAGTTCGTCGCCGAGCTGCGGATCTTCAACCCAGATGGCTCCGAGGCCGAGCTGTCGGGAAACGGGGCGCGTGAGGCGATCCTCTATCTGCGGCGCCATGGCTGGACCGAGGAGGACAGCTTCTCAATCAAGACAGCGGCTGGACCGATTACGCCGACGATCGCCTCCGACCGCACCTGTTCGGTCGCAATGGGCCGCGCCACCACGGAATCCAAGGACTTTCCCTCGGGGGGCGCCGATGGCGCCGGCAGGCTGAGCGCGGCTGGACGCGAGTGGGGCTTCCAGCACGTCTCGATTGGCAACCCGCAATGCGCGATCGAAGTCGGCGAGAGACTCGAGGATCTCGACCTCGGAGAAATCGGGCCCTCGATTGAAGGCCATTCGCTGTTCCCGAACAGGACGAACGTCTCCTTCTTCTCGGTCGATGGCAGCCGGGTGCGGGCGCGGATCTTCGAGCGCGGGGTGGGGGAGACGCTCTCCTCGGGCACCGGGGCCAGCGGTGCCGCGGTTGCGGCCTTCCTTCGCGGCGTTCCCAGCCCGATCACGGTCGAGCTCGACGGCGGCGAGCTGGAGGTCGAGATCTCTCCCGACCTCGACGTGACGCTGAGCGGCTGGGCCGAGCCGGTCTACTCGGGTGAGCTCTCGGCGGAGCTGCTGGCGGCGCTCGCCGCGCTGGACGGCTAGATTTCCGCGCCGATGGGAATCTCCGATCCGTCCAAGCGCCTGGAGGCGATGCCTCCCTACAAGTTCCAGGAGCTGGAGCGGACGATCGCCGATAAGCGCGCGGCCGGCATCGACGTGATCAGTCTCGGCATCGGCGATCCCGACGAACCCACCTACCCGCACGTCGTCTCAGCGATGCAGGAGGCGGTCGCCGAAAACGGCAACCAGAAGTACCCGAGCAACCGCGGCCGCGACGAGTTCCGTCAGGCCTTCGCCGAGTTCTACGATCGTCGCTTCAGCGTCGAGATCGACCCCGATGCCGAGGTGATCCCGGCGATCGGCGCCAAGGAGTGCATCTACAACCTCTGCTTCGCCTTCCTCGACCCCGGCGACGTCGCGCTCGCCTCCGACCCCGGCTACCCGGTCTACACCGGCGGCCCGATCCTCGCCGGCGCCACCCCCGAGCTGCTGCCGCTCGTCCCCGAGCTGGGCTTCGCGCCCGACCTCAGCGCCGTGCCCGCGAACGTGGCGGCCAAGGCGCGGCTGATGTTCCTCAACTACCCCAACAACCCGACCGGCGCCGTCGTCCCCGAGGGCTTCTTCGAGACGGTCGTCTCCTTCGCTCGCGAGCACGAGGTCCTCGTCGTCCACGACAACGCTTACTCGGAGACGACCTACGACGGCTACGTGGCGCCGAGCTTCCTGGCCACACCGGGGGCCAGGGAGGTCGGGGTCGAGGTCTTCTCGCTCTCCAAGGGCTTCAACATGACCGGCTGGCGCTGCGCGGCGATCCTCGGCAACGCCGAGGCGGTGCAGACCTACTGGCGGCTGAAGACCAATGTCGACTCCGGCCTTTTCGAGGCCGTGCAGATCGCCGCCGTCGCGGCACTGCAGGGACCGGGGGGGCCGCTGGAGCGGATGAACGAGACCTACGCCCGCCGCCGTGACCTGGTGGTCGGGGCGCTGCGCGAGATCGGCGTCGAGGTGGCGGCGCCGAAGGGGACGATCTACGTCTGGGCGCCGGTCCCCGGCGGCCACACCTCGACCTCGTTTGCCGAGCTCGTGCTCGAAGACGCCGCCGTGGTCGTCTCGCCGGGCTCGATGTACGGCCCCAGCGGCGAGGGCTTCTTCCGCATCTCGCTGACCACCCCCGACGACCGGATCAGCGAGGCCGTCGAGCGAATGCGCGAGCACCTTGTGTGAAGGGTCTGTCCCGGTAGGGGCTCCGCTTAACTTTTTCGAGTAGCGGGATTTGCTGGCGCCCGAGCCGGAATTGCGAAAAAGCACAAGGCGCTCCGCCCCTACCGGGACAGACCCTTCTCCGCGCGCTTGCTCCAGTAGCGATTGAGTCCGCGCCACTGGTATTGCGGCGGAACTGCCTGGAGGAGCTCCTCTGCGGCTCCGGGGCTGAGATTCTCCGCGACGAGCGCGCGGTGGTGACGCTCGTAGTCCTCCTCCGAGAGCTCGTGGGCCAGGTCGGCCTCTTCGCGGAGGCGCCCGCGGACCGTCTCGAGGTGCTCGATCGGGTCGTCGACCTGGCCGAAGTGGGTCAGGGCGAGGCGCTCGGGACGCCAGGACTCGACGATCGCGATCGAGTCCAACCAAGCCTCGATGTCGATATCGGGTGGCGGGGTGGGGGGGACGATCAGGTTCGAGGGCGGGATGCGAACCGCGGCGACGTCGCCGACGAAGGCGGCGCCACTCTCCTCGTGGAAATAACAGACGTGGTGCGAGGCGTGGCCGGGCGTGTAGGCGACGCGCATTCCGAGCACGTCCTCGCCGCCGGCGAGAGGCTTCACGTTCGCCTCCGGCACCGGCACGATCTCGCCCCAGAGTCGCTCCATCTGATCGCCGTAGAGGCGCTCGGCGCTGGCGAGGAGCTTGGCGGGGTCGATCAGGTGGGGGGCGCCGCGCTCATGGACGTATACGTCGAGCTTTGGCCAGCGCCGCACCAGCGCTCCCGTAGCCGCCGCGTGGTCGAGGTGGATGTGGGTGAGCAGCAGCGCTCGCGGCTGCTCGTCGCCGAGCGCTGCCAGCAGGGTGTCCATCGAGGACTGCGGGCCGGGGTCGACGAGCGCGCCGTGAACCTCCCAGCAGCCGATCACATGCGGTCGCCCGAGGTGCTTGACGTCGATGACGCGCATCGCTCGGGGTCCGGCTCAGGCGACCGGGTCGGGGAACCGCTCGTCGGCTTCCAGCGTCTGCCGAAAACCCTCCTCCATGCCGCGCGGCGCGTAGCCGAGATCCCGGCCGGCCTTCTCGTAGCTCGCCCAGAAGGTGACCCCGTCAGCGGAGGAGATCAGCTCGCGCAGGTTCGGCGGCTGGCCCATCAGCCTGCCGACCAGCGGGCCGATCGGCGTCATCGCCTTCATCAGAGCGGTGGGGAGCGCGTGTTTCGGCGCCCTGCGACCGGCGAGGCCGGCGACGACGTCGACCGCCTCGCGCATCGTCGTCGCGGGGCCGCTGATCACGTAGGTCTCGCCAGTCGTGCCCTCGTCGAGGGCCAGCAGGATGCCGGCGGCGATGTCATCGACGTGGGTGAGGCAGATCCCCAGCTCGGGGAAGGGCAACAGCGGCATCTTGCCGGAGAGGAACTGTTCGAGCAGGTCGCCGAGCTGGGAGGTGTCATCGGGGCCGTAGACGCCGCCGGGCTGGACGATGACGCCGGGCAGGCCCTGCTCGGAGATCATCCGCTTCGCGATCCGGTGCGCCTCGAGCTTCGTCTCCTCGTAGTAGGAGGTGAATTCCTTGCCGGGGTGCTCGTAGCCCTCGTCGACCACTTTGCCGTGCGTGTTGCCGAAGATGCCGACGGTGGAGACGTAGACGACCTTGCCGACCTTGGCCTCCAGCGCAGTCTGCAGGACGCGCTCGGTGCCACGCACGTTTGCCTCGTACATCGCCGGGTGCTGCTTGGCCGGAATCCCGACCTCGTACATCGCCGCCGCGTGGATGACCGCGTCGCAGCCGTCCATCCCCCTGCGCAGCGCCTCGCTGTCGCTGAGGTCGCCGCCGACCAGTTCGCAGCCGAGCTCGGCGACCTTCTCGCCCTTCTCGGGGGTGCGGACGAGGCAGGCGACGTCATCGGCGCGGGCGCGCAGCTGCCGCACGACCTCGCCGCCGATGAATCCCGTCCCTCCGGTCACGAAGACCTTCACGGCGGTAAGCCTATCCGGACAGGCCACAGGCCTACAATCGCAACAGGTGCAGCGATCGAGAAACGGACGCAAGGAGCAGACGGGCCACGGCGGCAACGGGGCGGGCGTCGCCAATCCTCGGGCTCGCCAGCGCGCGCTGGCGCTCGGCATCACCACCGGCAAGGAGGAGGGCGATCCGCTTGCCGAGCTGAAGGAGCTGCTGAGCACCGCCGGCGTCGCCACCGCGGGCGAGGCCGTTCAGCAGCGCGACAAGCCTGACCCCGACCGCTACGTCGGCCGCGGCAAGCTGGCCGAGCTGAAGGACGAGCTCGTCGCCTGCGACGCCAACCTCGTCGCCTGCGACGACGAGCTGGCGCCGCGACAGGAGCGCAACCTCGAGGCCGAGCTCGGCGTTCCGGTAATCGATCGTACCGCGGTGATCCTCGACATCTTCGCCGACCACGCCCACTCGGCAGAGGGCAAGCTCCAGGTCGAGCTGGCCCAGCTCGAATACAACATGGCCCGCATGCGGGGGCTCTGGACGCACCTCGAGCGCCTCGGCGCGGGGCGCATGGACGGCGGCATCGGCACCAGGGGCCCGGGCGAGAGCCAGATCGAGACCGACCGCCGCCTGGCCCGCGACCGGATCGCGGCGCTGCGCCGTCGCCTCGGGCGCCTCGAGCGCAACCGCGGCGTGATGAGAGCGCGCCGCGAACGCTCCTCGCTGCCGCGAATCGCCCTCGCCGGCTACACCAACGCCGGCAAGTCGACCACGCTCAACGCGCTGACCGGATCCGAAGTCGGGGTGGGGGACAGGCTCTTCCAGACGCTCGACCCCACCACGCGCAGCTTCGAGCTCTCCGGGCGCGACTACCTGCTCACCGACACCGTCGGCTTCATCGAGAAGCTGCCGCACCAGCTCGTCGAGGCCTTCAAGGCGACCCTGGAGGAGACCGTGCTGGCCGACCTGATCCTGCACGTGGTCGACGGGGCGGCGCCGGAGGAGCGCCGCCTGGCGGACATGCGAGCGGTCGACGGGGTCCTGGCGGAGATCGGCGCCGGGGAGGGACCGCGGCTGCTAGTCCTCAACAAGGCGGACCTGCTGGACCTCGACGAGCGGGCCGATGTCCAGCTGCGCCACCCGGACGCGGTGCTGATCTCAGCTATCGGCGGCGAAGGCTTGGACGAGCTGAAAGAGCAAATCGAGCAGGCCTTCGAGGACGCCCTCGCCGAGGTCGAGCTGTTGATTCCATACGCCGACGGCGGCCGACTGCACGAGCTGCACGAGATCGCCGGCGACCTGGAGCGGACCGAGCGCGGCGACGGCGTCCTGGTTCGCGCCAAGGTCCCGGTCGCCGAGCTGCATAGATTTGACGACCTCAGCGCGCATGGGAATGGCGCGCGGGTCCTGTCGCAGGGTGAGGGGGGCGCTGCGGGCGGGCCACGGTCCGTCCTCGACCCCCCTCACCCTGCGCCACCCGCGCGAGACACCGCCTAGGAGGGCTGCTCGCATCCGAGGCGTCGTTAGGGTTGCCAACGTGGAGCTGCGAATCGCGAGACTCAACGACGAGGCGACCCTGCCCAGCAGAGCGCACGATGGGGATGCGGGGTTGGACTTGTATGCCTGCGAGGCGGCGCATATCGGGCCGGGCGAGAGGTGGAGCGTCGGGACCGGGGTTGCCGTTGAGATCCCCGCCGGGCATGCCGGGTTGGTGCTGCCGCGGTCGGGACTGGCGATGAAGCACGGGATTGCCCTGGTCAACGCGCCCGGGCTGATCGACTCCGGATACCGGGGCGAGATCCGCGTGCTCCTTCTTAATACCGATCCGGCAGAGACCTTCAGGGTCGCGCCGAGGGACCGGATCGCGCAGCTGGTTATCACGCCGATCGCGCTGGCCACGCCGGTGGAAGCCGAGGCCCTGGCCGAGTCCGTCCGAGGCGACGGCGGCTTCGGGTCCAGCGGGCGCTAGGCGAGCGCCGCCTGGCGGGCGGACTCGTGCGCCGCGCGCTCGAGCGTGTCCTCCAGGGGTTCGAGCTCGGCTCGGCCGCCGTAGCGGCGCTCCAGGGCGAGGGCGATCAGGTGGTCGGCCAGCCAGGCGTTCTTGGGCAGCAGCGGGCCGTGCAGATAGGTGCCGATCAGGTTGTCGCGCCGTACGCCCTCGAAGCCGTCCTCGCCGTTGTTGCCGAAGCCCTGGAGCACCCGGCCGAGCGGCCGGGCAGCGGCGCCGAGCAGGGTGCGGCCGCCGTGGTTCTCGAAACCGGCGATCACCCGCGGACCGGTCCCCAGGTCGGCCTCGATCGCGACGTTGCCGATCAACCGCGGCCCCGGCCTGCGCACCGTCTCCAGGTCGACCAGGCCGAGCCCGGGCAGCCGCTCCTCGCCGAGCTCGTAGCTGTGGCCGAGCAGCTGGTAGCCGCCGCAGACGGCGAGCAAGACGGCACCGTCCCCAGTTGCCGAGGCAAGCGCCTCGCGCTTGCTCTCGACCATGTCGGCGGCGACGGCGCGCTGGTCGCGATCCTGGCCGCCGCCGATGTAGACGAAGTCGTGCGAGCCGGGGTCGAAGGCCTCGCCGGGGCCGGCGGCGGCGCACTCAAAGCCGATCCCCCGCCACTCGCAGCGACGCTGCAGGAAGACGAGGTTGCCGCGGTCGGCGTAGATGTTCATCTGCTCGGGGTAGAGGGCGAGGAGGCGGAGATCCATCACGACTCCTTTTCCAGCAGGACGACGGTCGAGCCGACGTGGGCCTCGGTGGCCGGGATCTGGCGCCGCCCGACCGGCGCCAGGCCCGCCTCGAGCGCCTCGGCCTCGAGCGCCTCGGCCGAGATCGTCTGCAGCTCGACCTCGTTCAGCTCCTCGCTCAGGTTGCCGTCAGGATCGACGGTTTGGCGCAGGCGCCGCAGCAGGACCGAGTCAGGTCCGATCACCGGATCCAGCGGCAGGCTCGAGTAGATCCAGCCTTCGACCTGGCGCACGTCGGGCAGCGGTGGCTGGGCGCCCTCGGGCGGCGGAGGCGGGATCTCCTCGACGATTGCGAATGCCGCGCGGCCGCCCGGGATCAGGTTGGCGACGACGCTGGCGAGGCAGGCGAGCCGATCCTCGCTGTCGTCGAACAGCTGGATGAATTGCATCGGGGCCAGGGCCAGGCCGAACTTGGTGGCGAGGAGCTCGAAATAGCGAATGTCGGCATGCTCAGCGTCCGAGCCGTTGCCGATCCCCCTTTCCCAAACGACTTCGACCAGGTCCCGATCGTGGTCGACGCCGATCACGAGGTTGGGGCAGCGCCGGCCCAGATGCAGCGTCACCCGTCCCGTCCCACAGCCGAGCTCCATGATCGGCTGCTCGGGCCCAAGCGCGTCGGCAAGCTCCTCCCAGAGAGGCAGGTCGGCGCGATAGCCGCCACACTCGACTTCGTGCCAGATCACCTCGCTCAACGCCAGAACTCCTCGGCCAGCCCGCGATCCGACAGCAGCTTGCGCAGCTCCAGCAGCGCGGTGTAGGTGGGCAGGGCGAAAAGCGGCCCGGGCGAGGCTGCGAGAGCGCGATCCAAGGAGGCCTCGATTTCCCCCTCGACCTCGATCGCGTTCGCCGGCCAGCCGGCGTATTTCAGCCGCAGGGCCATCTCGGGAGCGCGAGTCCCAGAGCAGACGACCCGTCGCACAGCCCCGGCGAGCAGCTCGAAGTCGGCGTCCCAGACCCAGGAGACGTCGCGCCCGTCGGCGATCCGGTCGTTGAGGGCGATCCAGAGGTCGAGCCCCTCCTCGCCGGCCTCGAGGCGCAGGGTGCGCAGGACCTCATTGGCGCCTGCGGGGTTCTTGATCAGCAGGATCGAGAGCGGTTTGCCCGCGACCTCGATCGTCTCGACCCGGCCGAACGCGGCCCGCATGCCGTCGAGGGCGGAGGCGATCCGGCCGGGGGCGACGCCGAGCTCGATCGCGGCGGCGAAGGCGGCGAGGGCGTTGTAGACGTTGTACAGCCCAGGCAGCGGCAGCTCGAGTCGCATCTCGCCGGCGGGCGTGCGCAGCGTCACCGACGAGCCCTTCATCCCCCGCAGCTCGATCTGCGTCGCCGCAATCGCCGGAGTGGGGCGGCGGGCGCCGCAGCCGGGGCAGGAGTAGTGGCCGAGGTGGCCGACGAAGGCGCGCTCGTAGGCATAGGGCCGGCCACAGCGCCGGCAGTGCTTGGCGTCGAAGGCGTGCTGGAGCTCGGGCAGCGCCTGCGAGGGGTCCTCGATGCCGAAGTAGGCGATGCCCTCGCGCGGCTCGCCGGCCTCGTCGCGACCGAGGTCGGCGATCGTCGGGTCGTCCGCGTTGAAGACGAAGCGCGTGCGGCCTGCCCGTGCCGCAACGGTCCGCGCCCAGTCGTCGGCCAGGACCTCCATCTCGCCATAGCGATCGAGCTGATCGCGGAAGAGGTTGCCGAGGACGATCACGGAGGGGTCGAGCTGGGCCGAGACCTTGGAGAGCCAGGCCTCGTCGACCTCGAAGAGGCCCTCGCGGCCGCGCTGCTCGAGCAGCGCCGTGGCGACGCCCCAGGTCATGTTCGAGCCGGCGCGGTTATGGACCGGGCAGCGTCCGTCGGCCCGCAGGGCGGCGGAGATCATCCCCGCGGTCGTCGTCTTGCCGTTGGTGGCGCTGACCAGCGTCGTGCCCCGGTCGAGCCGCGCCCCCATCCTGCGCAGCGCCTGCGGCTCGAGCCGCAGCAGGGCCCGGCCGGGAAGCGTCGTGCCGCCGCCGCGGCCGCTCGCCCGGCTGGCGGCGCCGATCGCGCGGGCGGCGGCCAGCTTCGCCCCGAAGAGCGCTCCGTTGGAGCGTTCGCGTCGACTTTCGCCGCTGGCCAAGGCCCTCAAGCCCCGGCGACGGGTGGCGCGAGGATGCTGAGCGCGCGGGGGAGGACCCGGAGCGAGGCGGGAAGGTCGGTGAGATGCTCGCCGTCGGCGTAGACGGGGAAGGGTCGGCTGGCGGTCAGCTCCAGCTGCGAGGCCCGGAAGACGCGCACCTCGTCCTCATCGACATGGGTGCCCTTGAACACCTTCGGCAGGTTACTCACGAAGCGCAGCCTGCCGACCTCGCCGACGGTGACGATGTCGAATTCGCCATCGTCGAGCTCGGCGTCGGGGGCGATGAACATGCCGCCGCCGAAGGCGCGGCTGTTGGCCACCGAGAC
This sequence comes from Solirubrobacterales bacterium, assembly GCA_036496625.1. Lineage (GTDB taxonomy): Bacteria > Actinomycetota > Thermoleophilia > Solirubrobacterales > 70-9 > VRUE01. The sequence continues at coordinate 25,392 of DASXKW010000012.1, forward strand.
CGAGTAGCCGCTGAAGCGGATCCGTTCCTCGCCGGCCCGCACCGTGAAGCGGCCCGGCTTCCAGGTGAGCAGCGTGCGCAGCGCCGCGTAGGCGTAGACGAGGTTGCCGCGCATCAGGCTGGTCTCGTTGGCGATCCGGTTCGCTTCGGAGTCGAAGCCGATGCTGACGATGCCGAGGAAGCGCTTGCCGTTGGCCTCGCCGACGTCGATCCTGCGGGTCTCTCCGGCGGCAAGAACGGCGACCGCGGCGGCGGGATCGTCGGGAATGCCGAGCACCCTGGCGAGGTCGTTGCCGCGGCCGCCCGGAACTATCCCCAAGGGCGTCTCGGAGCCCGCCATCGCACCGCCGACAGCGCCGACCAAGCCGTCCCCGCTGATCACGACGGGAACCTCGTCGCCTTCGACGGCGCGCAGGGCGCGCTCGACGCCGTCCTCGAGCCCGCGGGTGCGCTCGACCCGGAAGGGGATCCGCCGCTCGTCCAGCTCCTGCTCGACCCGCGGCAGGAGCTTCAGCGTCCGCCCATGCGCGGAGTGCGGATTGACCAGCAAGGTCAGCGGCATGCCCTCGATCTCCATCCCGGCGCAGCCTAAATGCGGGGGTCGGCTCAGCGGCCGCTGCCGAGCCGGCCGACGAAGAACTTGCCGTTGCCCGCCTCGCCGGCTTCGACCGCCGCGATGCCGTGGCGCTTGAGTCCCCTCCTCAGGAGGCGCTCCCGCGCATCCGCCGCGATCCTCGCCGGCCGGGTGCGGACAAGGATCAGCTCCCCGCCCGCCCGCAGGACGCGGGCGATCTCTGCCGGCGCCGGCCTGCCGTCGACCTGGGCGACCAGATCGAAGAAGCCGTCGGGATAGGGAAGGCCCCGCGGCCTGCCGGCCTTGAACGCGACGCGCCCCTCCGGATCGAGGCCGACCCGAGCGCTCGCCCGGCGCACCCGCTCGGCAGAGGAGTCGACGCCGCGGACCCGCGCGGCCGGGAACTCGCGGGCGAGCAGCAGCACCGCGTCGCCCTCGCCGCACTCGACCACGAGAGCGCGCTCGGGGACCGACACATGAAGCGCAGCGGCCGCGAGTGGCGTCAGTGGCGGGGCGTCCACGGCGCCGATGATCGCAAGTGGAGATCCCGGCCGCCGATCCTCTAGGCTTCCCGACCGATGCAGGAGGGGAAAGGAACAGACAGCCGCTTGATCATCCTTGCCGTCTTCGCGCTGGTCGCGATCGGCGTCGTCGCCGCGATCCTGATCTCCCGCAGTAGCGGCAACTCCACCACTGCGGCGAGCAGCGGCGGCTGCAAGGAAGTCGAACAGCCACCGCCCAAGCACGTCAGCCTCAAAGCGCCGAAGCAGACCGTGCGGAAGGGCGAAAAGCTCACCGCCGTCGTCGAAACCAGCTGCGGCGCCTTCGACATCGCCCTCGACAGCACACGGGCGCCGAAGACGGTCAACTCGTTCGTCTACCTGGCGAAAAAGGGCTTCTACGACGATCTCACCTTCCATCGCATCGCTCCGGGCTTCGTGATCCAGGGCGGCGATCCGCTCGGCACCGGAACCGGCGGCCCGGGCTACAGCGTGACCGAGAAGCCGCCGGCGAACCTCTCCTACACCAAAGGCACCGTGGCGATGGCGAAGAGCTCGGCTGACCCGCCGGGCCGCTCCGGCAGCCAGTTCTACGTCGTCACCGCGGCGGACGCGGGGCTGCCGCCCGAATACGCCCTGGTCGGCAGGGTCGACAAGGGCTACGGCGTCGTCACCAAGATCGAAAAGCTCGGCAACCCGAAAACGGAAAAACCGAAACAGCCGGTGCTGATCGAAAAGATGACGATCGAAAAGGGCTCGCTGCACTAGTCTGGGGGCCATGGCCAAGGTCGACGTAGGAGACGCAGCGCCCGATTTCGAGTTGCCCGGCACCGGCGGCAAGACCTACAAGCTGAGCGATTACCGGGGCCGCAAGCTGGTCCTCGCCTTCTATCCGGGCGACTTCACCGCAGTCTGCACCAAGCAGTTCTGCTCCTACCGGGACAACTCGGAACGGCTCGATCAGCTCGGCGCCGACGTGCTGGGGATCTCTCCCCAATCGGTCGAGTCGCATGAGCGCTTCACCGAGGAGAAGCGCCTCAACGTGCCCCTGCTGGCCGACGAGAACAAGTCGGTTGCCAAGGCATACGGCGTCCTCGCCGGACCGATGGTCCGGCGAGCGGTCTTCGTCGTCGACGAGGAGGGGATCGTCCGCCACCGCAAGGTGACGCTGGTCGGGCTCAGCTTCGAGTCCGTCGACGATCTCGAGCAGGCTGTCGCCGCCGTCGGCTGATGCCGGCGGAGCCGACGTCGTTCGGCGCCGGCGAGACGCCGACGATCCGAGGCGAGGCGACGGGGGAGGGGACGGCGATCGTCCTCTGCCACGGAATTACCGCAACCCGCCGTTCGGTCGTCCACGGCTCGAAAGCGCTGGAGCGGGCCGGTCACAGGGTGATCGTCTATGACGCCCGCGGCCATGGAGAGTCCGATCCCGCCCCCGGGGGCCAGGGTTATGACTACTCGGATCTGGTCGCCGACCTGGAGTCGGTGGTCGCGAGCCAGATCGGGGAGGAGCCATTCATCCTCGGCGGCCACTCGATGGGGGCCCATACCGCGGTGGCCTACGCGCTGCGCCATCCGCGGCGCCTTGCCGGTCTCGTCGTAATCGGCCCGACCTACACGGCCTCGGCGGGCGCCGAGGCGCTGGCCTACTGGGAAGGCCTCGCGGCGGCGCTCGAGCGGGACGGCATCGACGGCTTCGTCGACTACATCGATCGCGTCCAGGGCATCGACCCCGCTTGGCGCGACTCGGTGCTGCGCTTCACCCGCGAGCGGATGCTCCGCCACCGCCATCTCGACGCCATCGTGATGGCGCTGCGCGAGGTGCCGCGCTCGCTGCCGTTCGACGGACTGGAAGCGCTCCGCGGCCTCGACCTGCCGACCCTGGTCGTGGCGAGCAACGACGCGGCCGATCCCGGCCACCCCTACGCGGCCGCGGTCGCTTATGCCGAGAACCTGCCGCGGGCGCAGCTGGTCAGCGAGGCCGAAGGACAATCGCCGCTCGCCTGGCAGGGAGGGCGGCTCTCGCGGAAGATCGCGGAGTTCAGCGCCGGCCTCGCCGCCTAGGCCTCGCCTTCAGCTCTTCGAAAGGGGGTTCGACTAGCTTTCGTCTCGATGAGACGGCCGGCGGAGGGGACACTGCGGGGGATCGCGACCTTCCTGGCGAGCTTCGGCATCGGCGTCGCCACCTACATCGCGATCGCCGACTCGGGCGGTGGATCTCCGGTCTGCGTCGCCGGCGGCCACGGCTGCCAGACCGTCGCCGAAAGCTCCTACTCGCACCTGTTCGGCGTCAACGTCGCCGCGTTCGGCATCGTCGGCTACGCGCTGCTGCTCGCCTGCGCGCTGCTGCGAGGCGACGGCGCTCGCATGGCCGGCTTCGGCCTGGCGCTGGTCGGCTTTGGATACAGCCTCTACCTGACCTACCTGGAGCTCTTCACGATCGACGCGGTCTGCCAATGGTGCGTCGCCAGCGCCGTCTTGATGACGCTGCTCTTCGTCGCCAGCTCGGCCCGAATGCTCGCCTACGTAGGGACCGAGCGATGAGCGGGCGCCGGGACCGGGAGGAACGCCGCGACAGGCGCCTGCGCGAAGACGAGCAAGCCGGCGGGGCGGAGCGTCGCCAGCGCCTGATCAAGCTCGCCAGCGCCGCCGCGTTCCTGGCGATAGCGGTCGTCGCCGTCCTGATCGTCGTCAGCCAGGGCCAGACCGGCGGCGACGCGAGCAACATCACCGACGTCAAGGAAGTGCAGCAGCTGCTGAGCGGCATCCCGCAGCACGGAATGGCGCTCGGCAATCCGAGCGCCAAGGTGACCCTGCTCGAGTTCGGCGACCTGCAGTGCCCGGTCTGCAAGGGCTACTCCGAAGAAGTGCTGCCGCAGGTGATCGAAAACCAGGTCCGCAGCGGCGAAGCCACGCTCGACTTCCGCAACTTCACCATCATCGGACCGCAATCGACGCCGGCGGGCGCCGCAGCGATCGCCGCCGGCAAGCAGGGACGCGGCTGGGACTTCGTCGAGCTCTTCTACCGAAACCAAGGCACCGAGGACTCCGGCTACGTCACCGATGAATTCCTCACCGCGATCGCCAGGGCCACCGGCGTGTCGGACATGGCCAAGTGGAACCGGGATCGCGCCAGCAAGGCCGTCCTGGCCGAAGTCGCAACCACGACCGCCGAAGCCGAACGCCTCGGCTTCACCGGCACGCCGTCGTTCGCGGTCGAAGGCCCTGGCGCATCCGGAGTCGAAACGCTGGGGACCCCAGGATCCGCCGGCGATCTCGAATCGGCAATCTCACGGGCCGGCTGACCGGCGCCGCTCCATGCGTCTATTCCCGGTGAAGTAGACATAACCTCCATTATCGTGCGTTATATCGGGATCTATTCGCGAGATCAAGCTGCGAGAACGGCGCTGCCCCGCACCAGGGGCCTGACCAGCGGCGGAGCCTTGGGCAGGCTGCCGTCTTCGACCCGCTCGACCGTGAACGGCGAGGCCTCGATCGTCGCCACCGTGTCGCGATTGCAGTGGCAGCCGTCGCCGAGGAAGCGCCAGGGCTTTTCGAGCCGATCCTGCCAGCGGGCCAGGCCCGGGTCCTGGGAACGGACGTGCTCGACGAAGAGCAACCTGCCATCAGGGCGCAGCACCCTTGCCGCCTCGGCCAGGGCCGCCTTCGGGTCGGGAACCGTGCAGAGAACCAGCGTGAACACTGCGGTGTCGATGCTCGAGTCGGCAAACGGCAGTCTTTCGGCCGGGGCCTGTATCGCCGCGGCGTCCACCCCGGACTCGGATAGTTTTGCTCGCAGCTTCTTGAGCATGTGGGGATCCGGCTCGACGAGCACCAGCTCGGTGACCTCTGACCCGAACAGGCCTAGGTTCACGCCGGTGCCGGCCCCGACGTCGAGCGTACGGCCGCTCGCCGCGGCCAGGGCCTCGCGCCGCATCTCGCGCAGGCCAGCCTCCTCGGTCGCCTTCAGGCTGCGGTCGTAGATAGCCGAGAAGCCCCTCCCCCACGTCGCGTCGTAGATCCGTCCCATCGAGGAACCGTAGCCGCCCGGCGAGCCTGCGGCAAGAAAAGGCGCCGCAGTACGCTCAGCCCGGTGAGCGGAGGGCAAGCGACCGACGGCGATCGCGCCAGCGTCCTCGTCTGCGATGACGAGCCGCAGATCCTCCGCGCCCTGAAGGTGATCCTGCGCGAGGAGGGCTTCGAGGCGATCGGCGCCGAGAGCGCCCGCGAGGCGCTCGAGGCCGACCCCGGCGTCGGCTACCGCATCGCCCTCTAGCGGTCTTGCGCGGTCCCGTCAGGCGGCGTCGCGCTGAGCCGGCTCCGATTCCGGCTCGGCGCTCGACTTGGCGCCGCCGGCGGCCGCCCGCTCCTCGTAGCGGCTGCGGGCGCCGCGATCGACTTCGGTCATCAGCTTGTCGACTTTCATCAGCCGGCCGAGCGCCTCGCGAGCGCCTCGCGGCAGCAGGGCGATGGCCTTGAAGAACGCCCCGTTCATGCGCGGCACCCAGACGTCGAAGCGCGGCGCTTCCAGGGCGTCGACGATCTCATCGGCGACGTCGGAGGCCTCGACCGGCTTGATCAGCCGCTGGCCGACCCCGGCGGTCAGCTCGGTGTTGACCACGGTCGGCATCACGCAGGCGACCTCGACGCCGCTGCCGCGCAGCTCCTGGCGCACCGCCTCGCTGATCCCGACCACGGCGTGCTTGGTCCCCGAGTAGGTGGCGATGCCGGGGAAGCCGCCCTTGCCGGCCTGCGAGGCGACGTTGACGATCTGGCCGGCGCCGCGCGGGCGCAGCCGCTCGATCGCCAGCTGGGTGCCGACGATGACGCCGTAGACATTGATATCGAGCTGGCGTTTGATCGAGTCGTCGGACTCCTCGGCGAACGGGCCGACGAGCATGATCCCGGCGTTGTTGACCAGCACGTCGATCGGACCGAGCTCGAGCGCGGCGGCATCGAGAAAGGTGGCGAAGGAAGCGCGGTCGGTGACGTCGAGCGGCAGCGCGACGCTCTGGCCGCCAAGCTCCGCGGCCGTCTCTTCGGCCAGGGCCAGGTCGAGGTCGCCGATCGCGACGCGGCAGCCCTTGCGGACCAGTGCGGTCGCGGTCGCCTTGCCGATTCCCCTGGCCCCGCCGGTGATCGCCACCACCTTCCCGCTCAGTGCGCGTCGCTGCTTTGCCATCGTGCCTCCTCCTTCCGGGCGACCGCTATGCCGCCGGCTTATAAACCGTGACCACGGCGGCGCCGCCGAGGCCTATGTTGTGCTGCAGGGCCAGCTTGGCGCCCTCGACCTGGCGCTTGTCGGCCTGGCCGCGAAGCTGCCAGGTCAGTTCCGAGCACTGCGCCAGCCCGGTCGCGCCGAGCGGATGGCCCTTGGAGATCAGCCCTCCCGAGGGGTTGACGACGACCTTGCCGCCGAAAGTGGTGGCCTCTTCCTCGACCAGCTTGTGCGCCTCCCCCTCGGCGGCGAAGCCGAGCGCTTCGTAGGTGATCAGCTCGTTGGAGCTGAAGCAGTCGTGCAGCTCGCAGACGTCGACTTCAGCGGCGACGACGCCGGCCTCGGCGTAGGCCTCGTCGGCCGCCTGCTTGGACATGTCGGAGCCGACGATCGTCATGCAATCGGCGCCCTCGTCGAAGGTGGAGCTGAGGTCGGTGACCATCGACTGGCCGGCGATCTCGATCGCCCGGCCCCAGAGGTCGTGCTCGTCGACGTAGCGCTCGGAGGCGACGATCGCGCAGGCCGAGCCGTCTGAGGTCGGCGAGCACTGCAGCTTGGTCAGCGGGTCGTGGATCATCCGCGCCCCCTTGATGTCCTCCAGCGAGTACTCGTCCTGGAACTGGGCGTAGGGGTTGTTGACCGAGTGCTTGTGGTTCTTCCAGCCGATCCAGGCGTAGTGGTCGGGGTTGGAGCCGTACTTCTGCATGTGGTCGCGACCGGCGTTGCCGAACATCTGCGGCGCCGGCGGCGAGGACTCGGGGTCGCGGATCTCGAACATCCGGGTCGCGTGCTTATCGAGCGCGTTGGTGCGGTCGGTGTACTTGACCCCGAGCGAGCCGGGCTCCATCTTCTCGAAGCCGAGCGCCAGCGCGCAATCGACCAGGCCGCCCTTGACCGCCTGGCGGGCCAGGAACAGCGCCGAGGACCCGGTCGAGCAGTTGTTGTTGACGTTGACGACCGGGATCCCGGTGAGGCCGAGCTGGTAGAGCGCCCGCTGCCCGTAGGTGGAGTCGCCGTAGCAGTAGCCGGCGAAGGCCTGCTCGACGTCCGCGTAGGGAATGCCGGCGTCGGCGAGCGCCTTCTCCCCGGCCTCCTTGGCCCAGTCCGGGTAATCGCCCTCCTTGGTGCCGGGCTTCTCGAACTTGGTCATCCCGACCCCGATCACGAACGTGCGGTTGCTCAAAGTCTGCTCCTGTGTCTCGCCCGCGATTCCGCGGCGTTTGGCTGCGTAGCCAGGAAATCTACCGATCGGGCCGATGGGATGGCGATACTTGCGCGGAATGATCGTCGACTGCGCCGTCTATGAGCACGGCCGGCGCCGCGCCGGTGAGCTCAGCCTCGAGCAGGCCGGTGAGGCGTACGGCGACGAAGGGGCCTTCGTCTGGCTCGGCGTGGCCGAACCGTCGGCGGAGGAGTTCGGGGCGATCGCGCGCGAGTTCGACCTGCACGAGCTCGCCGTCGAGGATGCGGTCAAGGCCCAGCAGCGACCGAAGGTGGAGCTGTTTGGCGAAACCCTCTTCGTCGTCGTCAAGACGGTCACGCACCCCGAAGCGCAAGCCGATGGCCCGCATGCGATCAAGCTCGGCGAGCTGCTGGTCTTCGTCAACGCAGACTTCATCGTCACCGTGCGCCACGGCGGGAGCGAGCTGAGTTCGGTCCGCGAGCGGGTCGAGCGCCGCCCGGACCTGCTCGCGCGCGGCACCGGCGTCGTCCTCTACGCGATCCTCGACTATGTGGTCGACGGCTACGGCGAAGTTGCGCAGACGATCGACGGCGAGATCCAGGCGGTCGAGCGCGAGGTCTTCTCTAGCGAGCGGACAAACCCGGCCGAACAGATCTACAAGCTCGAGCGCGAGGTTCTCGACCTCTACCGGGCGGTCGCGCCCCTCTTGGAAGCGGTCGACGAGATCGGCGAAGGCCGCTTCGAAGCGATTCCGGACGAGCTCGACGACTACTTTCGCGACGTTCACGACCACCTGCAGCGGGTGACCGGACGCGTCGCCGGCTTCCGCGAGCTGCTCGGCAGCGCCCTGCAGGCGAACCTGACTCAGGTCTCGGTGCGCCAGAACGAGGACATGCGCAAGATCTCGGCCTGGGTGGCGATCGCCGCCGTGCCGACGATGGTCGCCGGGGTCTACGGGATGAACTTCGACAACATGCCGGAGCTGCACTGGCGCTACGGCTACTTCACCGTGCTCTGCTTTATCGCGGCAATCTGCCTGGCGCTCTTCCGCCGCTTCAAGCGGGTCGGCTGGCTCTAGCTAAACGGAACGTTTTAGCCGTGCCTATATCCGCAGCAGGAAACGCCGATCGGCGATCACGTCCATGGCGGGGCGCTTCGGCAGGTGCTTCTTGAAGTAACAGGGGCACGGGTTGTCCTCGCAGGCGACGCCGTCGTCGTCTGCGTCAAGCCGGTCGGGGTCGGATTGCGGGCCGCCGTGCTTCAGGAAGAAGAACTGCGCGGCCCGTTGGGTCGCAAAGTCACGGCAATCCTTGTCGCTCGCGGAAGCCGCTGAGGGCAAAGCGCCAAACAGCACGACAATGAAGACGATCGGCGCACAAATCACGAGCGCTTTGCGAACAGGAAGCGTCATTGGACTCCTTTCGTTCCGAAACAGAGACGCTGCGTATCCTAAGAGTCCTCAGCTCGGCGAGCGGGGCGGCCGGGCTGCCCGGGTACCCTGAGGGGCCGTGATCGTCGCCGCCTTGAGTACCGATCCCGCCGCCGGAGTGGGCGTTTTCGCCGCCCTGGCTGCGGGCGTCGTCTCCTTCCTCTCCCCCTGCGTGCTGCCGCTGGTGCCCGGTTACCTCTCTGCCGTCAGCGGTGTCTCCGCGGCGGACCTGGAGAGCGCAGGCTGGCGTCGCATCCTCGGCCCCAGCCTGCTCTTCGTCGCCAGCTTCTCGACGATCTTCATCATTCTCGGCCTCACCGCAACCGGCCTCGGCTCGGCGCTGCACGACCACGAGCAGCTGCTGACCAAGATCTCCGGCGCCCTGATCATCCTGATGGGCGTCCTCTTCGTCTCCTCGCTCTTCATCACCCGGCTCAACCGCGAGTGGCACTTCGACGCCCTGCTGGAACGGGCCGGCAAGGGCGGCCCGATCGTCGCCGGAGCAGCCTTCGCGATCGCCTGGACCCCCTGCATCGGCCCGACCCTGGGAGCGATCCTCTCCGCAGCATCGCTCTCGGGCTCAGCCGCCAGAGGGGCGTTTCTGCTCGCCGTCTACTCGGCGGGCCTGGCGATCCCCTTCCTGCTCACCGCGATCGCCTTCTCTCGCCTCACCACGGCGTTCACCGTCGTCAAGCGCCACTACCAAGCGATAGTCGCGACCGGCGGCCTGATCCTGATCGCGATGGGAATCCTGATCTGGACCGACCAGCTGCACGAACTCAACAACCAAGCCCAGAGCTGGCTTTCAGGCCTGGGCCTCGACTTCTGGAACAGCGTTTAGATCCCGCAGCCACCGCGGAATCGGCCGTTTAGTTGTTGACGGGCGCGAGGGTCTCGAGCTCTTGGCCGACGGCCTCGACCTCCTCGAGCCCCTCGCCGTCTACGTCCCGCGAGCAGACGATCCGGAATCGACCCGTGCCGATCTCGGCGTCCGCAACCAGCGGCAGGCCACGAATGTGATCCCAGCCCAAGCGCTCGACCTCGAATGGGTTCATCCGCACCTCGGCTGCCGGAAACGGGCAACTCGCGTTGTGCTGGTCGATCGCCTTCGAGATCGCCTCGAGATTCTTTGCCTCGGGGGAAGCCATCGACAGGATTCTAGGCCGCTTGGGCCAGAGCGTTCCAGCCGGACCGCAGGCCTCGTTCGGGTGGCGCCCAGCGCGAGCAGGCGAAGGCGTCCCTTGGCTTTCCTACGATCGGCAGGTGGCCGATCGTAGGACCATCGCCCATCTCGACATGGACGCGTTCTATGCGTCGGTCGAGCTGCGACGCCGACCGGAGCTGCGCGGGAAGCCGGTTGTCGTATGCGGGTCGGGGCCCCGGGCTGTTGTGACCACCGCCAGCTATGAGGCGCGGCGGCTGGCTGGGATCCACTCGGCTATGCCCGCTGCGGTGGCTCGGCGGCGGTTGCCCGACGCCGTCTACCTGCAGCCGGACTTCACGGCCTACCGGGAGGCATCGGGGCAGGTGATGACCGTGCTGCGCCGCAACGCCGAGACCGTCGAGGTCGTCGGGCTCGATGAGGCATATGTGGACCTGACCGGGCTCTTCTCCCCGAAGGCGACGATGCGGCGGATCGCGGCTGAGATCAAGGACGAAACCGGGTTGACCTGTTCGATCGGGATCTCCGAGAGCCGCATGCTGGCCAAGATCACCAGCGAGCTGGGCAAGCCCGCCGGGATGGTGGTGCTCTCGCGCGAGGAAGCGCTGGAGCGATTCGCGGGCGACTCCCCCGGCCTGATCCCCGGGATCGGGCCGAAGTCGGTGGCCAAGCTGGAGGCGATGGGAATTCGAACGCTGTCTGACCTGCGCAGGAAGGAGCCGGCCGCCCTGGAGCAATCCTTCGGCCCGCGGCAGGGGCGCTGGCTGCGCAGTCGCGCCCGCTTCGAAGACGACACGCCGATCGCCGTCGTGCGCGAGACCAAGTCCCAGTCGGCCGAGACCACCTTCGACGTCGACGTGCGCGACCGGGCCGAGCTGGAGGCCTCGCTCTCCGCCCTCGCCGAGGAGCTCTGCCGCCGCCTGCGCAAGCGCGAGCTGGAGGGCCGCACGATCGGGATCAAGGTGCGACTCGATGACTGGACCAACGTCAGCCGCTCGCAGACGATCGAGCAGCCGACCAACGACCCGTCCCTCGTCCGCTCGGTCGCCCTCGACCTGCTGCGCGCCTATGACCCGCAGCGGCCGGTGAGGCTGCTCGGCGTCCGCCTCGCCGGATTCGAGCAGCCCGAAGAGGCCTCCGCCGAGATCGAAGAGGAGAAGGGCCAGCTGCAGCTCGGCCTCAGCGGCTGAGCGGTTTCGGCGGCGCTCGGCAGGACCTCGTCGGTCGTGTGCGAAGATTTCCCGGTGAGCGCGGACCGGCTGACTGGGCTCGACTCGTCCTTCCTCCACATGGAGAGGGCCGGCGCCCACATGCACGTCGCCTCGGCCAGCATCTTCGAGGGCCCGGCGCCGACCCACGCCGAGTTCCGCGATCACATCGCCTCGCGGCTGCACCTCGTCCCCCGCTTCCGCCAGAAGCTTCGCTTCGTCCCCTTCGGCCAGGGCCGCCCGGTCTGGGTCGACGACCCCTACCTCAACCTCAACTACCACGTTCGCCAGACCGCCCTGCCCGCCCCGGGCTCCGAGGAGCAGCTGCGCAACCTGGCCGCCCGCATCTTCTCCCAGCAGCTCGACCGCAGCAAGCCGCTCTGGGAGCTGTGGCTGGTCGAGGGGCTCGACGGCGACCGCTTCGCGATCGTCGGCAAGAGCCACCACGCCCTCGTCGACGGAGTCTCCGGGGTCGACATCACCACCGTCCTCTTCGACACCGAGAAGGAGCCGGTCAACCCGCCCGCGATGCCGCCGAAGTGGGCGCCGCGGCCGGAGCCGACCGATCTCAAACTGCTCGCCGACGCCCTGCACGAGCGCGCCACCAGCCCACGCGAGATCGTCCGCGGCGTCCGCGCGGCGCTGCGTGGCCCGCGCCAGATCCTGCGCGGCGTCGGCGCGACCAGCAAGATAATCGGCGCCGGGGTCTCCGCCCCTGCGACCCCCTTCAACGTCGAAATCGGCCCGCACCGCCGCCTCGCCTTCGTCCGCACCGAGCTCGACATTCTCAAGGCAGTCAAGAACGAGCACGGCGGCACCGTCAACGACGTCGTCCTCTCGGTCGTCACCGGCGCGATCGGCAACTACCTGCGCGCCCGCGGCCACGACACCGAGGGCCTGGAGATGCGCGCCATGGTGCCGGTCAGCGTCCGCGCCGAGTCGGAGCGCGGCGCGCTCGGCAACCGCATCTCGGCGATGATGGCGCCGCTGCCGATCTGGTGCGAGGGGCCGGTCGAGCGCCTGCGCCTGATCACCGAGACGATGGGCGACCTGAAGGGCTCCGGCCAGGCGGTCGGGGCCGAGATCCTCACCAAGATCGTCGACTTCGCGCCGACCACGATTGCCTCCCAGGCCGCCCGCCTGCAGCCGGCCCAGCGCTTCTTCAACCTCGTCGTCACCAACGTCCCGGGGCCGCAGTTCCCGCTCTACGTGCTGGGACGGCAGATGGAGTCGATCTTCCCGCTGGTGCCGCTGGCGCGGCGGCAGGCGCTCTGCGTCGGGATCATGTCCTACAACGGCCAGGTCGATTTCGGCCTGGTCGGCGACTACGACGCGATGGCCGACCTTGACAGCTTCGGCCTCGACCTCGAAGGGGCGATCGCCGAGCTCGCGGGCGAGGGCGCCGTCTCCGCCGCGGGCTCTCAGCGAATCAACCGCGCCGAGACCCCGAACGGCGCTCTTTCGGTCAAGTAGGCCCAGTCGAGCCGGCGGGCGCTGAAGCCGGCGGCGCTGGCGTCGGCGTTGACGAGCACGGCGGTGAGGCGGCTGAAGCGTCCCGGCCGCGCGATGCGCACGACCATCCGGCCACCCAGCGGCCTGTATGCCAGCTCCCTGACGACGCGACCGTGGCGCTCGCTGCCGATCCGCCCGACCAGGGCGACCGCGGCCGGATGGCCGGCTGGGGAAGTGACATCGACCTCGACGGCCTTGCCGGCGCCGGCGTGGACGCGCAGCAGCTGGAAGGTCGTGTGATTGAGCTCGCGGCGCAGGACGCGGCCGTCGAGCGACAGGCTGCCCTGCCGGGCCACGTCGGGATAGGCGTCGCCCTCCGGGAAGACCGTGTCGGTGCGCCACTCGGGCAGGTCGCGGGCGAAGCGGGCGAAGTCGTGGCTGAAGTCGGAGGGACCGGCCGCTTCGATCGCCGAGTTGTAGGCGGCGACCGAGAAGCCACCGGGCCTGGCGTGAATCGCGCGTTCCCAGACATTGCGGATGATCGCGCGGCCATACCGGCGGGTCAGCCACTTGTTCCAGACCGCCGAGCCGTACTCCTTGATCGAGCTGGTCGTCAGCGGCGTGTCGTAGCGCTTGACCCAGCGGCGCACGTAGCGCAGGTAGTCGTTGATGCCGTTGTAGACCTGATCCTCCATCCAGACGGCGGTCGACTCGGCGAACCAGGCGTCCTGGTAGGCGTCGTAGCCGAACTGGAGGATGTGGTTGTACTCGTGGGCGACCGTGACCTCGAGGTCGTGCTCGGAGGTGGTGCCGCGAAACTCACTCGGCGCGTAGTCGTTGTCGAGCACCAGGTAGCCATGCAGGTGCCGCGGCAGCCGGTGCGCTTTGCTCGCCTGGCCCTTGTCCGGCGCCGCGTAGCCGAAGAGGGCGGGCCCGATCTCGTCGAGGTAGATGTCGGTCTTGCAGTGGCCCCCACCCATGCGGCCGTCGCACTTGGGGTCGCGCCAGCCGAGCTTTTCGTTCTCGACCGAGTAGACGTGTTCGGCGACCTTCTCGACCCGTTCGACGAAGTCCGGCACCCCGTCGCCGTTGCGGTCGAGGAGGCTGGGCGCATCGATCCCCTCCGCCACCCAATGGACGCAGAAGCGCCGTGTGCAGGCGGGCGAATGCGGCGCCTCGGGAACGGTGTAGGCGTTGCGGTTGGGATCGGGATGGTCGGTCGGTCGCGCCTGCGGCGCCCGGAAGGCCCACTGGTCCCCGGCAGCCGCCGTGGCCGGGAGGACCGAGAGCATTGCGACGGCCGCCAGCGAAGCCCCTATCAGCCGCCAGCGCGCCCGCACACGGAGCAATCTACAGACCGCCCAGGCGCGTCCGGTCGCGCCTGACGGCGATACTTCAGCCGTGACCGCTCCGAGGAAGCCGGCTTGCGCGTAGCCCTGGCTCAGATCGACCCGACGGTCGGCGACATCGACGCCAACGCGGCGAAGATCGCCGAGTGGATCGGCCGCGCCGAAGCGGAGGGCGCCGAGCTGGCGATCTTCCCCGAGCTCTGCCTGCCCGGCTACCCGGCCGAGGACCTCTACCTGAAGCGCCACTTCGTCGAGGCCAACCAGCGCGCGGTCGAGGAGCTGGCCGGCGGCGTCGGGACGATGGCCGCGCTGGTCGGCTTCGCCGAGCCGGCATCCGGCGACGGCGACCCGCGCCACGCCCACAACTCCCTGGCCGTGCTCTCCGAAGGGGCTATGCGAGCCGTCTACCGCAAGAACCGGCTGCCCAACTACTCGGTCTTCGACGAGCAGCGGTACTTCGTCCCCGGCGAGGAGCCGGCCACGATCGAGGTCGCCGGGGAACGGGTGGGGCTGACGATCTGCGAGGACGTCTGGTCGCCCGGGCCGCCGGCGTCGAGCGAGGCGGCGGCGGGCGCGAGCCTGATCGCCAACCCCTCGGGCTCGCCCTACCACCGCGGCAAGGGTCGCGAGCGCGAAGCGATGCTGGCCGAGCGCGCCCGCGCCTACGGCTCCAGCTTCGCCTTCTGCAATCTCGTCGGCGGCCAGGACGAGCTCGTCTTCGACGGCCACAGCTTCCTCGTCGGCCCCGACGGAGAGGTCCTGGTCCGGGCCGGGCAGTTCGAGGAGGAGCTGCTGCTCTGCGACGTCCCCTCCCCCGCCCCGGGCCGGCTCGCCGAGCCGCTCTCCGACCTGGCCGAGGTCTACGCGGCGCTGACCCTCGGCCTGCGCGACTACGCCGGCAAGAACGGCTTCCGCCACGTCGGCGTGGCGCTCTCGGGCGGCATCGACTCCGCCCTCGTCGCCATGCTCGCCGTCGACGCGCTCGGCCCCGAGCAGGTCAGCTGCGTGGTGATGCCCTCGCCGCATTCGAGCCTTGAAACACAACAGGACGCGCGGAATATCGCCGCAAACCTCGGTGCCGAGCTGATCGAGATCCCGATCGCCGAAGCGATGGCGGAGTACCAGCGGGCCCTCGCCCCGTCGTTCGGCGGCACCGCCCGCGGCGCAGGGGAGGACGAGCCGTTGCCGCGGGACCCGACCAGGCCCTCGGAGCCCGACCTCGCCGCCGAGAACATCCAGGCCCGGATCAGGGGCAACATGATGATGGCGCTCTCCAACAAGCACGGCTGGCTGGTCCTCACGACCGGCAACAAGAGCGAGGTGTCGGTCGGCTACGCGACCCTCTACGGCGATATGGCCGGCGGCTTCGCGGCGATCAAGGACGTGCCCAAGACCCTGGTCTACGAGCTGACGCGGCACCGCAACGAGAGCGCCGGCCGCGAGCTGGTCCCGGCCTCGGTGCTGGATCGGGCGCCCTCCGCGGAGCTTCGCCCGGACCAGCTCGACAGCGACTCGCTGCCCCCCTACGAGCTGCTCGACCGCATCCTCGAGTCCTACGTCGAGCGCGACGAAGGCCGCGAGGAGATGGTCGCCGCCGGCCTGCCGGCAGACGTCGTCGACGACGTCGTGCGCATGGTCGACCGCTCCGAGTACAAGCGCCGCCAGGCAGCCCCCGGGATCCGAATCACGCCGAAGGCCTTCGGTCGGGACCGTCGCCTGCCGATCACCAACCGGTTTGGGGGCTAACTGGGCTTCGGGACCGGCCTGACCGCGATCGTCATCTGAGCCATTGCGCAGAGCCGCTCGTCCGCGTCGCGAACCTCGGCCTCCCAGACCCAGGTGGTGCGGCCGCGGTGACGGGCGCGGGCGCGCACCTCGGCGTGGCCCTCGGTGACCGGGCGAATGAAGCTGACGCTGACCGACTGGCCCATCGCCATCATCCCGTCGCCCATCACCGCCAGCGCGGTAGCCCGAGAGCAGACGCTCTCGACCAGGCTGGACATCACGCCGCCGTGCAGGAGGCCAACAGGCTGGCGCAGCTCGTCGCGCATCGCGACCCGGGCCCGGGCATGGCCGGGATCGTCATCGACCCACTCGGTCCCCAAAAGGGCATCGAAATGAGAGAGCGCTTCCTCAGTCATCGCCGGGAGACCCTACCCTCAAGGGCGTGTCTGAGCTCAGGGGTCGATATGCCCCTTAACCTCAGACACGCCCTGCCGGCTGGCGGCTGACATAGGCTTCCGATCCGTGGCTTTGACCGACGACCAGAAGGCGATGCTCCGGCTGCTCTCCCAGCGCGAAGAGGGCTATGACGACATGGCGGCCCTGATGGGCATCAGCGTCGAGGAAGTGCGCGATCGGGTCAAGGAGGCGCTCGCCGAGGTCGACGAGCCCGAGGCAACCACCGAGGCCCCCCCGGAGGCTCCGGCAGCGGCAGCCCCGCCTCCCCCCTCAGCGCCGGCGCCGGCGCCTCCTACCCCGGTGGCCGAAGAGCCCACGCCTCCTCCCATCCCCGAGCCAAAAGCCCCCGCCGCGAAGGCGTCGCCGCGGAAGCCCCGCTCGGTCGGCCGCCCTGCAGGCCTCCCCGCTCTGAAGCTGCCAAAGGACCGCGGCGCCCTGATCGGCCTTCTCGCCGGCGCGCTCGTCGTCGTCATCCTCGTCGTCGTGCTGATCGTCGGCGGCAGCGGCGGCGGCTCGAGCTCGACCACCACAGCGGCGGAAGGCGGCCAGAGCGAAACGCCGGTCGCCGCGAGCGAAAACCCGAACCTGACCCAGGCCGTCCTCTCGCCGGTCGACGGCAGCGAATCCAGCGGGGTCGCCCTCTTTGGCCGGATGAAGAAAAAGGTCCTCCTGCAGGTCACGGCAAAGGGCCTCGAACCGTCGCAGTCGGGCGAGTCCTATGCGATCTGGCTTTCGCACTCCGGCAAGGCGATGGTGCCGGTCGGCACCGCCAAGGTCCCGGCCTCGGGGGAACTCGCCGCCCGCTTCCAGGTGCCCGCGGCCGTGATCGTCCTGGTCGCCCGCAGCGCCTTCAACGAAATCGACCTCACCCGGACCGCCGATTCCACCCTCGGCGCGGCGATCGCCAAGGCGCGCAAGGAAAAATCCGAATCCGCCTACACCGGAACCGACGTGATGCGCGGCAAGATCACCGGTCCCTTCGTCGGCGCCGCCACTAAGAAAAACGAATAGTCGCTCGGCTGATCTGGCCAAGCAGATCAAAGGACGCAGTGGCCTGGCGTGCTCTGCAGGCGAGCGACCGAGGAACTCGCGCTTCGCGCTCGCACCGCTCCCTTCGGTCGCTCGATGCGCGGCGCCAGATCAGCCGAGGAGCTTGCCGGGGTTCATGATCCCGGTTGGATCGAGCTGGGCCTTTACGGCGCGCAGCACGTCCAGCCCGGTCCGGCCCACCTCGGCCTCCATGTAGGGAACGTGATCGCGGCCGACGCCGTGGTGGTGGGTGATCGTGCCGCCGTTGGCGACTATCGCCTCCGAGGCCGCCCTCTTCACCTCGCGCCACTGCTCCAGCTCCTCGCCATAGCGAGCGCGGGCGATGAAGGTGAAATAAAGCGAAGCGCCGTCTGCGTAGGCATGGGAGAGGTGACAGAAGACGATCCCGGGAGTGCCCTGGCCGGCGAGCGAGTCGCGGATCGCAGCGCCGACAGCAGTGTGCAGCCGGCCGAGCTTGGCCCAGGTATGGGAGGTCTCCAGCGTCTCGACGATCGCCCCCATCTCGATCAGCGCGTCGCGCAGGTAGGGGCCCTGGTAGCGACCGTGCTCCCAGGAGCGGCCAGCCGCCTGGCCGAGGTGGACGGCGCCGCCCCGGCGCAGGGCGCGCACGCTCAGCGCCCTGCGCCTGGCGACCGACTCCTCCTCGCCCTCGAAGCCGACCACTATCAGGCAGCCGTCGCGGCGCCGGCGCAGGTCGAGGTAGCCGGCGAAGAGCCGCCCGGCGATTCCGCGCGGCCCGGAGAGAGCCAGCGAGACCTCGGTCTCCTCCTGGTCGGAGACGCGAATTACGTCGGGCAGGCCGGGTCCCTGCGCGAGGCCTCGCACGACCTCGGCCCCCGCCTCGAAGCTCTCCGCGATCCAGGCCTCGTAGCGCCGCCGGCGGGGCGCCGGCCGCACTCGCACGGTGACCTCGGGGATGACGCCGAAGACCCCCTCCGAGCCGACCACGAGCTCGCGCAGGGCAGGCCCGGCGGCGCTGTGCGGCGTCTCCAGCGTGCGCAGGTCGCCGCTTGGCGCGATCAGCCGGGCCGAGCTGACAAGCGAGTCGAAGCGACCGTAGCCGCTCGAGGCCTGGCCCGCGGACCGCGTCGCAGCGAAGCCGCCGATCGTCGCGTACTCGAAGCTCTGCGGGTAGTGGCCGAGGACGACGCCGTGCTTGGCCAGCTCGGCTTCCGCCTCCGGCCCGCGCAGGCCGGCGCCGAGACGGGCGGTGAGCGAGCGAACGTCGACATCCACCCCGCGTAGGCGGGCGAGGTCGAGGCTGACCAGCCGCCCGTGCGACCCGCGCAGCGGCTCGACCCCGCCGACGACGCTGGTGCCGCCGCCGAAGGGAACCACGGCGACGCTCTCGGCGGCGCAGACGTCGAGAGCGCGCCGCACGGCATCGGCATCGACGGGCAGCAGAACGGCGTCGGGAGCCGCATCCAGCCGTCCGCCCCGCAGGCGGGCGAGGTCGACGTAGCCGCCGCCGGCGGCATGGCGGACCCGATCCTCGATCCCGGTGAAGGCGTTACCCTCGCCGACCGCCTCGAGCAGAGCCGCCGGCAGCGGCTCGGCGGCGGGCAGCTCGAAACCGTCGAGCTCGGCGGCGCGCGGCGAGGCTTGCAGCTCGCCGATCCGCTCGCGCAGCGTCGCCAGAGCCGCCCCGTCAAGCGTCGGAACGACGGCCGGATCACCCCAGCCCCACCACTTCGAGTCGCGCCGCGGGCCGCTCACGTCAGCGCCCGCTCGATCCCGTCCAGGGCCTCGTCGAGCAGCGCCCCCTGGCCCCGCCGCATCATCGGCGAACCAAGCCGCGAGAGCCCGCGCAGCGTCTGCTGCGCCGTCAGGCTCACCCCCGTCCCACCGCCCTCCGCGTCGCTCAGGCCGATCTCAACCGCGTAGCGGCGCAGATGACGCTCGAAGGGCGTGCCGGGGATCAGCTGCTCCCAGGCAAAACGCTCGCCCTCGATCGCATCCGTGCAACGGAAGTCAGCACGCACACCGCGCCCCTCGGCAGTGCCGAGCACCTTCGTCCACTGCAGGCCTGCTCCCTTCCCCTCGACGCCCTCGACCCGCATCGTCCGCGGCCACCAGCGCGACAGGTTGTACGGATCGGAAACAAGCTCCCAAACCGCAGCGGGCGGCGCCGCGACCGCGCGGCGGCGAGTCACCCGCGGCATCGTCGCGCTCCAGGGCCTATCCCGGCAGGGGTGGAACGCCTTGTGCTTTTTCGTCGTTGCGTTTGATGCGTCAGCAACATCCGCTACACCGAAGAAGTTAAGTGGAACCCCTGCCGGGATAGGCCCTTAGTCACCGGCGAGTCGCCTGAGATCTCTGACCAAAAGCAGGTGCTTGAGATGGCTGACCGTCGCCGCCAGGCTCTCGAGGCTCTCCAGCGCTTCCTTGCGCCGGTCCGGGTTGCGCGAGCGCAGCGAGGGGCCGAGCAGCGCTTCCAGCAGGTTCGCCTCGCGGTCCGCCGAGGAACGGAAGACGCGCAGGTTGCGGGCGCCGACGCCGACGCGAGACAGCTCGTTGGCGGATCGCACGACTTCGCGGTCGGTCTCGTCGTAAACGGTCTTGCCCTCGCGTTTCTCCGGCTGGACGATGCCGAAGTTCTCCAGCTCGGCGATCAGCTCCTCGCGGGCGCCGGTCTCCTCGATCACCTCGTCCAGGGTCAGGTAGGCGCGTGAGGTATTGACCAGGATTGCCCGCCGCACGGCGCCGCCAGACGGCCGCTTCTCGGCGCCTCCGGTGGGAGCGAAGTCTCCACCCGCCGCCAGCTCCTGGCGAATCACCCGCAGCGGCAGGAACTCGTCGCGCTGCAAGCGCAGGATCGTGCGCAGCCGTTCGACGTCGGCCTGGCTGTAGAGGCGGTAGCCACCCGAGGTGCGCCGCGGGGTGAGCAGCTTCTGGTCCTCGAGATAGCGGATCTTCGAGATCGAGACGTCGTCGAACTCGCTTTGCAGGATCTTGCAGACGGCGCCGATCGTCAGCGCCTTGCGGGGACGCGAGTCGCGCTGGCGGGCCTGCTGCTCGGAGACGGCCATGCGAGCCCCTACTTCTCCAGGTAGCTCAGCTTGTACTTGCCGACCTGGATCTCGTCGCCGTCGGCGAGCCGGTGAGACTCGATCCGGCGCCGGTTGACGTAGGTGCCGTTGAGCGACCCGAGGTCGTCGATGTAGAGGCCGTCGCGGCGGCGGACGAGCAGCGCGTGGTTGCGCGACACGGTCACGTCGTCGAGGAAGACGCCGGCGTCGGGGCTGCGGCCGATGCTGACCCGGTCCTCGTCGAGGGCGAAGCTCTCGCCGGCGCGGCCGCCGCCGGCGCGGATCACCAGGGCGGCGCCGCTGCGCTCGACCGTCTCGTCGATGTCGACCGGCTGCATGTCGCCGGTGTCGTCGACCGTGTAGGTCATCGTCGTCGGGTCATCGCTGCTGCCGCCGTCAGCGGGGCCGCCCAGGAAGGCGCCGCACTTCTGGCAGTAGTTGGCGCCCTCGGGGTTGGCGAAGCCGCAATCTGGACAGTGGACAGCCATCGATGCCTCTGCGCCTCAGGCGGCGGACTCGTCCTCGGGCGCCTGCGCTTTGCCGGCCAGGATCTCGGTCAGCTGCGCCACGTCGTCGCCGGAGAACATCGTGTCGCCGCGCTCGTGCTTGTTGCGCAGCCGGTTGACCAGCTCGGCGCGAAGGATGTCGATCTTGCCGTGCAGGACACGGCGTTTGTAGGAGATCTCGTTCTCCTCCTCGGTGAGCTTGTCGATCAGGTCCTTCAGCTCCTCGTCGCTGAGCGAACCAAGATCGGGAAAGGTGTCCTCCATCTCGCTCCTTCTTTGCGGGTCATGGCCTCGGGTCGGCCGCTGCCACCGATTATAGGTAGCTACGCCAAAGGGTCAACCGCAGGTTGAAGGTTTATGGGCGCCTGACCGCCCTCTTGCATCGCTGACTTCGCCTTTAGTCGCCGATAGGGCGAAGAAAGGCGAAGTCAGCCTTGCAGGGCGCGGGCCCGCCGCACCTCGCGCATCCCCGTGCGCGCGTAGAGCACCGTGGCGAGGATCGCCAGTGCAAGGCCGACGATCAGCAGCGCGCTCGGCACCCAGCCGGCGAAGACCATCGCGAAGAAGATCCCGCCCATGATCGGGAAGACAGAGATCCGGCCTGGCCAGTTGACGCGGATCTCGACCCCGTGGCGCAGCCCGTGCTGGGCGAGCAAGAGCATCGCCACCTCGCGCAGGGCGAGCAACGCCAGCGCCCAGCGCGGCAGCAGCTCGAAGTGCCAGCAGACGACGGCGCCGGCGAGGATCGTCAGCCGGTCGACGAGCGGATCGAGGATCGAGCCGAGGCGGCTGTACTGGCCGGTGACCCGGGCGAGGAAGCCGTCGAGGTAATCGCCGGCGGCGATCAGCCAGAAGACGGTCGCCGAGGCGGCGCTGCGGCCGTCGCCGGATTCGAAGGCGAGGTAGAGGAAGAGCGGCAACGCCGCGAGCCGCAGGTAGCCGACCAGGTTGGGCAGCGTCCAGGGATTGAGCGGCTCGCCCTTGCGGGTCTGGCGCGGCGGCGGGCCGCTGCGATCGAGACCGAAGAGGCGGCGGACGCGGCCGCGGCCGAAGGGGGCGCCGTCAGCCATCGTTGCCGAGGAGGAGCGCGCGGGCCCGTGCGGCCGCCTCCCCCACGGGAAGCTTGTGCTCGGCGCCGGTGGCGCGCTCGCCCGCCTCGACCACGCCCTCGGCGAGGCCGCGGCGACCGACGACGATCCGCAACGGACAGCCGAGCAGCTCGGCGTCGGTCAGCTTCTCCCCCGCACCCCTTTCGCGCTCGTCGTAGAGCACCTCGAGGCCGAGGTCGCCGAATTCGCCGTAGAGGCGGTCGGCGGCGGCGCGCTCCTCCTCCCCGGCCTTGGCGAGCGAGACAAGGTGGACCTGCCAGGGCGCGATCGCGGCCGGCCAGACGATGCCGCGCTCGTCGGCGCCCTGCTCGATCGCCGCGGCGACGATCCGGGCCGGGCCGATCCCATAGCTGCCCATCATGATCGGCCGCTCGCTGCCGGACTCGTCGAGGAAGGTGGCGCCGAGCGGCTCGGAGTAGCGACTGCCGAGCTTGAAGATGTTGCCGACCTCGATCGCCGGCTCGATCTCGATCGTGCCGGCGCCGGGCGCCGTGTCGCCGGCCTCGACCGTGCGCACGTCCATCTCATATGACTCGAAGTCGCGCGAGGGGTCGATGCCGCGCAAATGGGTGTTCGGCTTGTTGGCTCCGGAGACGTAGGAATTGGCGCTCAGCGCCGCGTCCTTGATGATCGGCAGGCCGCTGTCAACCGGGCCGAGGTAGCCGACGGGCCCGAGCTGGTCCTCGATCTCCTCGGCACTGGCCTGGCGGAAGTCGGTTTTCATCCCGTTGCGCAGCTTGATCTCGTTCAGCCGGTGATCGCCGCGCAACAGAACAAGGACCATCCCCCGGCCCTCGACGATGATCGGCAGCGTCTTGATGAAGGCGCCGTGCCGCAAGCCGAGGTGCTCGGCCACCTCCTCGACCTTGGTCAGTCCGGGCGTATCCACTTCCTCCGGCGCATCCAGCGCCGGCGGCAGCTCGACCGGCTGTGCAGTCGCCGAGGCAATCTCGACATTGGCGGCGTAGCCAGACGCCAGCGCGACCTCGTTCTCGCCCGCCGGACAGGGAGCCATGTACTCGTGGGCACCGGAGCCGCCCATCATCCCGACGTCTGACTCGACCCGGTGCCAGCGCAGCCCGCTGCGGTCGAAGATCCGCGCGTAGGCTTCGCTCTGCAGGTCGTAGGACCGCGCCAGCCCCTCCTCGTCACGATCGAACGAATAGGCGTCCTTCATCGTGAACTCGCGCGTGCGCAGCACCCCAGCCCGCGGCCGCGGCTCGTCGCGCTCCTTGGTCTGGATGTGGAAGAGCATCAGGGGCAGGTCCCGATAGGACCGCACCTCACGGGCCACATGCTGGGTGACGCACTCCTCGTGCGTCATTGCCAACACCATCGGCGCACCCTTGCGGTCCTCCAACTTGAACAGCTCGTCGATCGCGTACCGCCCGGTCTTCTCCCAGGCCTCGGAGGGCTGCAGCACAGGCATCAGCATCTCCTGAGCGCCGATCCCCTCCATCTCCTCGCGGATGATCCCCTCCACCTTGCGCTCCACCCGCCACCCGGCAGGCAAATAGCTCCACAGCCCCGCCCCCACCTGCCGGATCAACCCAGCCCGCACCATCAGCTTGTGGGACAAGGCCTCCGCATCCGCAGGCGCGTCCTTCAGAGTCGGGATAAAGCTTTGGCTCAGGCGAGTCACGCGAGAAACCTACCCGCCCGGGGGCCGGGCAGCTCGACTGCCAAGCAGAAGAAGCGGCCTACCTCGGCCGTTCCTCGCGGGGGGTGGCGCCGAATGGGGGGACCACCCCGAGGAAGCTTTAGCTACCGCAGGGGTGGTGGGCCCCATTCGGCGGCAGGACCCGCCGCGCCAATTACGCCCGCGTAAACCGCCGCCCCGCGGTAGGCGAGACGTCCTCGTCGAGGAGGACTTTGTCCGACTCGCCCTTTTCAGCCGCTTCGTGCTCCATCCGAGCGATCTTCTCCGGGGTCAGATCGCCGGCGTTCTCCTCCTCGATCTTCGCCAGCCAGGCAGCGCCCTCGCGCGACTCGGCCTCGTCGATCTCGACGCTGCCGCGATCGAGCGACTTGTCGATCTCTTCGAAGAGGGTGTCGACGAGGCTCGCCTGCGGGACCTTGCGCAGCGGCTTGCCGTTGGTGAAGATCAAACCCTCGTTCTTGGCGCCGGCGATGCCGAAATCGGCATGCGAGGCCTCGCCGATCCCGTTCACGGCGCAGCCGAGCACGGCGACCTCGATTGGCTCGGCGTAGCTTTCCAGCCGCTGCTCGATCTCGGCCACGACCGAGTCCATGTCGAACTGGAGACGGCCGCAGGTCGGGCAGGCGATCAGCACCGGGCCGCGCTCGCGCAGCTGCAGCGCCTTGAGGATCTCCCAGGCGACCTTGACCTCCTCCTCGGCGTGGAAGGTCGAGAGGCTGATCCGGATCGTGTCGCCGATCCCGTCGGCGAGCAGCGTGCCAAGGCCGACCGAGGACTTCAGCGAGCCCGACCACTTGGTCCCCGCCTCGGTGATGCCGAGGTGCAGCGGATAGGGGACCTTCTCGGAGAGCAGGCGGTTGGCGGCGATCGTGTTGGGCACGTTGGTCGACTTGATCGAGACCTTGAAGTTCTCGAAGTCGAGCCCCTCCATCAGCTCGACGAACTCGACCGCGGCGGCGACAAGCGCCTCGACCGGGCTCTCGCGCTCTAGCGCGTGAAGGTGCTTGGGCAGCGAGCCCGAGTTGACCCCGATCCGCATCGGCACGCCAGCCGCCGTTGCCCTCTCGGCAACCTCGGCGACCTTGTCGCGGCCGCCGATGTTGCCCGGGTTGAGGCGGATGCAGTGGGCGCCCGCGTCGATCGCCTTCAGCGCCAGGGGGTGGTTGAAGTGAATGTCGGCGATCACCGGGATCGGCGACTCCTTGACGATCGTCTTCAGCGCCTCGACGTCGTCGTCGCGGGGCACCGCCACCCGCACGATGTCGGCTCCCGCGTCAGCCACCTTGCGGATCTGCTCCATCGTCGCCGCGAGGTTGGCGGTCTCGGTCTTGGTCATCGTCTGCACGACAACAGGAGCGCCACCGCCGATCGGGACCCCGCCGACGAATATCTGCCGCTTGGAAGCCACGGACCAAGGGTACCTGGGCCGTCAGCGTAGGCCCCGGCGGCGCGGCCGGCCTACTTGAAGACGATCGTCTTGTAACTCGTCCCGGAGCCGCCGCCGATCGGCTGGAAGACGATAGTCAGCTTCACCGGGAGCTTGTGCCCCTGCGCCATCTTCAGCGCCTTCTTCCCCGCCGCGGTCAGCTTCAGGACCAATGACACCACGCCGGCGCCGGCCGAGTCCCCGCGTACGGCTTTGATCTGCCTGCCGCTGACGGCGACAACGCCTGGGCCCGGGACGCTCACGCTCAGCGCGACCTTGCCTCCCTTCTCTGCGTGCATCCGCGCCATGAAGGCGTTGGACGGCGGAGCAAGCGGCGGTGGAACCAAGCTCGCAATCGTCCTCTGCCCTCCCAATGCCGGTTCGGGTTCAGGGGGGGTCATAAAGAACTGGTCTTCGCCGACGGAGATGCCGCCGGCATTCTGGGCGACGAGCCGGTAGTGGTAGGGAACTCCCGGTGGGAGCCCTTTGACGAGCTGGGAGACGGGAACGGACGAGGTGCCGCTGCCGACGCTGACATCAGAGCTCGGGATGCTCTGGCCATAGGCTTCGGTGATCCCGAATTCGAAGTGGTAGGCGGTCGCTCCCCCGTTCGGATTGACCGAGCCGTGAAGCGTGGAGCCTTCCGCTCCCTCGGACACCGGCAGCGAGACCACGGCGGGTTTCGGCGGAGGCGTGGTGAACGCTTCGTCACCGCTGACCCCGGGGCCTTCCGAGTTGGAGGCGGCGATCCGGTAGTGGTAGGTCGTGTTGGGCAGCAGGCCGGTCACTTCCTGCGTCACCGCAACGGCGCTCGCCCCGGAGCCGACGGGCGCGTCCGGTTCGGGCAGGTTGGCGCCGTAGGAAGTCGTCGTCCCGAATTCGAAGTGATACGTCGTCGGGAGGCTGTTGGGGTTGACCGCCCCCTTCAGCTTGAATCCGCTCGGGGTCGCTTGGGGCGCGTTGACTTCGGCCGACGGCGCCGATGGCGGTGCCGACGGGGTCAGGAACGTCCTATCGCTTGTCGCAGCGGTGTTCCCTGCGTTGCGGGCCGCCAGGCGAAAGTGATAGGTCGTGCTGGGCAGCAGGCCGGTGACGGTTTGGGCGACGGACACGTCTGCGCTGCCGGAGCCGATGCTCGCTTCCGGGACGGGAATCTTCGAGCCGTAGCCGGTCGTGGTGCCATATTCGAACTGATAGCTCGTCGCGGAGCCGTTCGGGTTGACGCTGCCTTTCAATTCGAATCCCCCGGAGACTTCAACGGCCGCTTCATCGGACACCGTCGGCATCGGGCCGGTCGTCGTGAACTGAGCGTCCGCCGAAGTGGCGGGACCGTCCGCATTGGAAGCGACGAGCCGGTAGTGGTAGATCGTGTTGGCCGCCAGGCCAGAGGCCGTGGCCTGGACCTGCACAGCGGTCGGGTATGCCGCCGAGCCGGCGTCCCCTTCGGGCACCGGGACGCTCGTGCCGTAGGCGGTGGTGGTGCCGTATTCGAAGCGATAGTGGGTATCGAGCCCGTAGGGATAGATCGTCGCTTTCAGGGTTGCTCCCCCGGAGGCCGGCGTCGCCGATACAGGGCCGAGCAACGGTGCGAACGCGCTAGCCGTCGGAGGGAAGGCGGCGAGCAGGAGAGATGCCAGCGCGCCGAGGAGCACAAGGCGACGCGCTCTACTTCGCCGTCTCCGTCGATTCGAGTGCTCTCCCTGCATGGCGGCTATCTCCAGCTGATTCATCCTGCTCCCTTCTGCTCCCAGATCAACGGTGACGAGCGGGCATACGGGGAGAGGGCGCCTCCGGTTCGAATTGCGAACTGAACTATTTGCCACAGCGGCTCGTATCTCGCCGCGTAGGCGCCAAGCAGCAAATCCGAAGGAGGAGCGATGAGGCAGTCCGAGACCCGAGCCGCCAACGATGCCAGGGATCCCGGCGGCGGCCCTATGGCGACCGCCGTGAGACGGATTGTCCTCCTCGCGGCTTTCGCGCTCCTGCCCGCCGCTCTCTTCGCCTCCCCGGCCGCCGCCGTGATCGCGCCGCTGGTCCAGAACAGCGCCCCCGCCGCGGTTCCCGGCGGGGTCGAACTGAGGGGCAGGATCTACACCTACGAAAGCGACACGCACTACCACTTCGAATACGGCACCACCACCGCCTATGGCACGAGCGTCCCGGTGCCTGAAGGGGACGCCGGCGTCCAGCCGATCGCCACGGTTGCCCAGACGATCACCGGTCTGGCGCCGAGCACGACCTACCACTACCGGCTCGTCGCCTCCAACGCCGGCGGACCGGGCATGAGCCCAGACGCCACCTTCGACTCTTCGGAAATCGTCCCGCCGCCGCCGACCGCCGGCGGCGAAGAAGGGGTCCATGGAGGCGGCAGCGGCGGCCCCACGCCGGGCAGTGGCGCCAAGCTCAGGCTCAAGGTCGAGCGGGTCGGAGGGAAGAGGGTCCTGGCCGCAGCCAACGGCCACACGCTCTACAGCCTCAGCGTCGAGAAGAAGGGCAGGTTCGTCTGCACGCAGAGCAGCGGCTGCTTGGCGCTATGGAAACCGCTGCTCGTTCCCAGCGGAGGCTCCGTGGTCGGCCCGGTGAAACTCGGATCGATCAAGCGTCCCGAAGGAACCCGCCAGGTGACCTACCGCGGCCGGCCCCTCTACACGTTCGCCGAAGACAGCGGGCCTGGCAAGGCCAACGGCGAGGGCTTCAAAGACGTCGGCACCTGGCACGCGGCCAAGCTGCCGAAATCGAAGCGGAAACCCAGCCGCGCCTAGCGGACGTGGAAGCCTTCGCCGGTGATGCGGCCGAGGTCGTTGCTGAACCCGATCACCATCAGCACCGCGACCAGGGCGAAGCCGACCACCGTGGCGCGCTCGATCACCCGCAGCGACACCGGCCTTCCGCGCAGCTTCTCGACAAGGCTCCAGAAGATGTGCCCGCCGTCGAGTGGCAGGATCGGCAGCAGGTTGATCAGGCCGAGCGAAAGGCTGACGAGGGCAACGAGGAACAGCGTCGGGTAGAGGCCGACTTCGATCGTCTGGTGCGCGACGTCGCTGACGCCGACGACGCCTGAGATTTCCTTGCGCTGTTGGGATTCGAAGATCCGCGCGAAGACCGAGCCGGTCTTGCGGCCGACCAGCGAAATCGTCTCCAGGGCGCGGCTGGTTGCAGTGCCCGCACTGACATCTTCGGGCACCGAGCTGTAGGTGACGCCAACCAGGACCTCGCCATATTCCTTTTTGTATTCCGGGCGGACCGAGATCGTCCTCACGTCTCCATTGCGGCTGATCCGCAGGCGGGCCGGCGCGGGCGACGGGGCGAGGCAGCCTTCGACCTGCTGCCCTAGGCATTCGTGGGACGTGATCTCCTCGCTCAGCTTTTCGTGCCGTTCCGCCGAGTCGAGGTTCGCGTAGGACTTGCCGTCGACAGCGAGGATCTTGTCCCCCGGCTTGAGCACCTTCGACGCCGGAGAGCCAGGCAGGGTTTTTTCAACCGATTGCGTGGCCTGCTGCGCATCGTTGAAGTAGACGAAGAAGAGGATCGCGAAGGCAAGCGCGATGTTGACCGCAGGGCCGGCCCCGACGACGACGATCCGCTTCCAGACCGGCTGGCGCGAATAAGCGCGAGCCTCGACCTCCGGAGGCACCTCTTCCTCCGGGTTCATGCCGGTGATTTTCACGAATCCCCCCAGCGGGATTGCCGCGATCCCGTACTCGGTCTCGCCCCGTTTGAACGAGACGACCTTGGGACCGAGGAAGAGGAAGAACTTCTCGACCCGCATCCCGGTCGCCTTGGCAGCGAAGAAGTGGCCGCCCTCGTGGAGGATGACCAGCAGCGAAAAGCCGAGGAAGACCAGCAGCCAGCTCATACCCGTGCCAACCCCCCTACCTCCTCTTCGGTGCGGCGCCGGGCCTCGGCGTCGACGGCGAAGAGGTCTTCGAAGTGGGTGGGCTGAAGCGCCGGCATCGCCTCCAGGACCCGCTCGATCGCGGCCGGGATGGAAGTGAAGCCGATCTTCCCGTCGAGGAAGGCGGCGACCGCCACCTCGTCGGCGGCGTTGAGGACGCAGGGCGCGGTCCCCCCCGCCCTGCCGGCCTCGAGGGCGAGGCGCAGGCAGGCGAACGTCTCCAGGTCGGGCCGCTCGAAGCTGAGCGTTTCCACCGAGGCGAGGTCCAGCCTCGGCACCTCAACGTCGGCGCGCTCCGGGTAGTGCAGGGCGTAGGAGATCGGCACCCGCATGTCGGGGAGGCCGAGGTGGGCCAGGGTGGCGCCGTCGTTGAGGTCGATCAGCGAGTGGACGATCGACTGCGGGTGGACGACGACGTCGATCCGCTCGAACGGGACGCCGAAGAGGTGATGCGCCTCGATCGCCTCGAAGCCCTTGTTCATCAGGGTCGCCGAATCGACGGTGATCCGCCCCCCCATGCTCCAGGTCGGATGGGCGAGCGCCTCGGCGACGGTGACGCCGTCGACGTCGGTGCGACCCCGGAACGGCCCGCCCGAGGCGGTGAGCACGAGCCGGTCGACCGTCCCCGGCGGCTCGGCGCCGATCAGCTGGAACAGCGCCGAGTGCTCGGAGTCGACCGGCAGCAGCCGCGCCCCGGTCGCCTCGGCGAGCGCCATCGTCAGCTCGCCGCCGATCACCAGGCTCTCCTTGTTGGCCAGAGCCACGTCGATGCCCTCGCCGAGGGCGACGATCGTCGGCCCGAGGCCGGCGGCCCCGACGATCCCGTTGAGCACCAGGTCGGCGCCGCTGGAAGCGATCAGCTCGCGGATCCCCTCCTCGCCGCAGAGCACCCGGCCGCCATCCCAAGCGGCCTCGGCGGCCTTGGCGGCCCCGGCATCGAAGAAGGCGACCGTGGCCACACCGTGCTCACCTGCCTGCGCCAGCACGCGCTCCCAGCTCGAGCCAGCCGCGAGGCCGACCACATCGAGCTCTTCCGATGCCGCGACGATCTCCAGCGCCTGAGTCCCGATCGAGCCGGTGCTGCCAAGGATGAGGAGCTTCTTCATCGATCCAGTGTAGGTGGCTCAGTAGACCAGCTGGACGGCCAGGTAATAGCCGACGACGACGGTGAAGAAGACGGCGTCGAGGCGGTCGAGGATGCCGCCGTGCGGACCGAAGATGGCGCCGGTGTCCTTCTTGCCGAGGTCTCGCTTCAGCATCGACTCGAAGAGGTCGCCGACCGGGGCGACGGCGGCGACGGCGGCGCCGATGATCAGGGCGTCGACGCCCGAGAGCCAGTCTTGGTAGAGCCCGGCGAACCAGAAGGCCATCGTGCCGATCAGGAAGCCGCCGATCAGCCCCTCCAGGGTCTTGTTGGGCGAGAGGCTGGGGGCGATCTTGTGAGAGCCGAACATGCGCCCGGTCGCGTAGGCGCCGGTGTCGGTGGCGAAGGTGCCGACGAGGATGTCGATCAGCAGCGCCGCCCCGTGGTGGGGCAGGTCGCGCAGCAGCACAGCGTGGACCAGCGGGATGCCGATCCAGACGATCCCGAGCAGGGTGACGCCCATCGAGACCGTGATCCCGTCGCGATGGCGACCGTCGGCGCCGAAGAAGAAGAGCACCGGAAACGAGGCGGCGAGGATCAGCAGGACGTTGAAGGCGGTGCCGAAGTGGGCGGCGAGGATCAGCGCCGCGACGGCGATGTAGGCGGCGCGCGCGATCGGCCGCATCTCTGCAGTCATCGCCAGGTACTCGCGCAGGCAGAGCACGCCGATGCCGATCATCGCGGCCGTGAAGACCAGCCCGCCGGCGATCGCGATCGCGATCGCAAAGGCGATCCACGGAACTGCAATGAGGATGCGCTTGACCGTCTCACCCCTGGCAGCGCCCGGTCCGCGGCGTCGCCGGGGCGCACGCGGAGCGCGTTTTTCCGGCGCCGGCTCCTCGGCGAAGAGGTCGTCGTCGAAGAGATCCTGCATCAGGCCCTCGCCCCAAAGCGGCGCCGTCGCGCCTCGAACTCGCCCAGGCACCGCTCCAGCGTGGCCCGGTCGAAGTCCGGCCAGAGCACGTCGCAGAAGACCAGCTCGGAATAGGCGCACTGCCAGAGCAGGTAGTTGGAGACGCGCTGCTCGCCGCTGGTGCGGATCAGCAGGTCTGGATCGTGCATCTCGGGCGCATAGAGGTGGCGGCGGAACTCCTCCTCGGAGCCCCCCTCGAAGCTTCGCGCCGCATCGACGATCTCCGCCCTGCCGCCGTAGTTGAAGGCGACGAAAAGCGTGATCCGCTCGTTGGCGGCGGTCGTCTCCTCGGCCCATGCCATGCGCTCGACCAGCTCCGGCGCCACTCCATCGCGACGGCCGACGAAGCGCATCCGCACGCCCTCGTCGTTCAGCTCGGGGGTCTCGGCCTCGATCCGCTCGCCGAACATGGTCATCAGCCCGGCGACCTCCTCGGCCGGGCGCGACCAGTTCTCGGTCGAGAAGGAGAACACCGTCAGCTCCTCGATTCCCAGCTCGACCGCGTCGCGCAGCCGCGCCTTCACGACGTCGGCACCCGCCCGGTGCCCCTCCACGGTCGGCAATCCATGCTTCTGCGCCCAGCGCCCGTTGCCGTCGGTGATGATCGCCACGTACCGCGCGGAGGCACTCACACCTCCAGAATCTCCTCTTCCTTCCCCTTCAGGAGAGCGTCGATCTCAGCGATCGCGTCGTCGGTCTGCTTCTGCAGGGCGGCCTCGGCGCGGCGCTCGTCGTCCTCGCCCGCTTCGCCTTCTTTTTTCAGCTCGCGAAGGTCGTGCATCGTGTCGCGGCGGATATTGCGAATCGCCACCCGGCCCTCCTCGGCGACGCCGTGGACGACCTTGACCATCTCACGGCGGCGCTCCTCGGTCAGCTCGGGAACCTGGAGGCGGATCACGTTGCCATCGTTGCTCGGCGTCAGGCCGATGTCGGACTCCTGAATCGACTTCTCGATAGTGCCGATCGAGGACTTGTCGAAGGGGGTCACGGTGAGCAGGCGAGCGTCGGAGGTCGCCACGTTGGCGAGCTGCTTGAGCGGGGTCTGAGCGCCGTAGTAGTCGACGACGATGCGGTCGAGCAGGTGCGGCGAGGCGCGGCCGGTGCGGACCGTGGCGAGTTCGCCGCGGCTCGACTCGACCGACTTGTTCATCCGGCCGCTGGCGTCTTCGAGCAGTTCGTCGATCAGCTCCACTGGGCCCCCGTTCTCGTCATCCGGCGGGCGTGCTGGAGACCAGCGTGCCCACCCTCTCGCCGCTGACGATCCTATCTATGTTGCCCGCGTCCCCCACGTTGAAGACGTAGATGGGCAGATCGTTGTCCATGCAGAGCGAGAGCGCCGTCGAGTCCATCACCTTGAGGCCCCTCTCGATCGCCTCGCGGTGGCTGATCGCGGCGATGAACCTGGCGTCGGGGTTGGTCGCGGGGTCGGAGTCATAGACGCCTTCGACGCCGTTCTTGGCCATCAGGATCGCTTCCGCGTGGATCTCCAGGGCGCGCAGGGCAGCCGCAGTGTCGGTGGTGAAGAACGGGTTGCCGGTCCCGGCGGCGAAGATCACGACCCGCCCCTTCTCGAGGTGGCGCATCGCCCGGCGGCGGATATAGGGCTCGGCGACCTCCTTGACGTCGATCGCCGAGAGCACCCGGGTGTGCTCGCCGGCCCGCTCGAGCGCATCCTGGAGGGTCAGGGCGTTGAGAACGGTCGCCATCATCCCCATGTAGTCCCCCGTGGCCCTGTCCATGCCCTCTGCAGCGGCGGCGAGGCCGCGGTAGATGTTGCCGGCGCCGACGACGATCGCCACCTCCACCCCGCGCCCGCGTATCTCGGACACCTGCTCGGCGATCCGCTGCACCTCAGCCGCATCGGTGCCGTATTCGCGATCGCCCATCAGGGCCTCGCCCGAGAGCTTGAGCAGGATGCGTTTGAACTGGGGATTCGGGGTCATCGGGGTCGGCGAATCTCTCCGCGTCGCGGAGAGACTACCTGCGGTCCCACCCGTCGCCTACTCGCCGACGCGGAAATAAGCGAAGCGGGAGATGCGGATGTTCTCGCCGGTCTTGGCCGCCATCTCCTGTCGCAGCTCCTCGATCGACTTCGAGTCGTGCTTCTCGGCGTTGACGTGGGACTGGTCGAGCAGGGCGACTTCCTTGCCCCACTTGACGAGCTGCCCCTCGACGATCTTCTCGACCACGTTGTCGGGCTTGCCGTCCTCGCGCGCCTTCTCCTCGAAGACCCGCTTTTCCGCCTCGCGCTCCTCCTCGGGGATCTCCTCGATCGTCACGTACTGCGGAGCGGTGGCGGCAATGTGCAGCGCAACCTCGTAGGCAAACGCCTTGAAGTCCTCGTTGCGAGCGACGAAATCCGTCTCGCACTGCACTTCGACCATCGCCCCGACCCTGTCGTTGGCATGGATGTAAGAGGCGACAACGCCCTCGTCGGTCCCCCGCCCTTCGCGCTTGGCAGCAGAGGCCTGCCCCTTGACCCGCAGAATCTCGACAGCCCGCTCGGCATCCCCCTCGGACTCGGTGAGCGCGGCCTTGCAATCCATCATCGCGGCCCCGGTCCGGTCCCGCAGAGCCTTCACATCGGCAGCGGTCACGCTCATTTGCTCTCCCCCTCCGTCACGGCCTCAGAAGCTTTCTCCTCCGCAGCAGGCTCCTCAGCTTTCGTCTCGGGAGCCTTCTCGGCCTCAGCGGGCTCTTCACCCTTAGCCTGCGCCGGAGCTTTCTCGGCTACGGCCGGTGCCTCGGCTTCAGCCGCCTCCTCTGCGGGTGGCGTGGGGCTGGGGGCCTCGCCCGCAGCTTGCGAGGACGAGGCCCCCTGCCCCGCGACAGGACCCGCAGTCGGCGCGGCCTGTGCCGGAGCCGGAGCGGTCTGCTGGGCTACCGGCACCGGGCCAGTCTGGGTCGGAGCGGCTGGTGCCTTCGCCTGAGCCTGCGCCTGCGCAGCCTGCCTGGCCGCCTCCGCTTCGGCAGCCTCCTTCTTGGCCGCTTCCTCGGCGGCAACCCGAATTTTCTCTTCCTCCTCGCGCTTCTTGCGCTCTTCCTCTTCCACCTTGCGCCGCTCCATTTCGACGGCGATGCGCTTCTCCTCCTGGACCCGCCAGGCGCTGGCGCCCTCGTCGATCGCGCCGCCGATAGTGCCGATCACGAGCTGGCAGGAGCGAATCGCGTCGTCGTTGCCGGGAATCACGTAGTCGATCGGGATCGGATCGCAGTTGGTGTCGACCAGGGCGATGATCGGGATCCGCAGCCGCGCCGCCTCGCGCACGGCGATCTCCTCGGTTTTCAGATCGGTGACGAAGACCGCGTCGGGCAGGCGCTCCATGTCGCGCACCCCGCCGAGGTTGAATTCGAGCTTGGCCAGTTCGGCCTGCATCCCCATCCGCTCCTTGGTCGGCAGCAGATCGAGCTTGCCCTCGTCGCGCCATCCGGTCAGCTCGTGCAGGCGCGCGATCCGCGCCGACATCGTGTTGAA
Organism: Solirubrobacterales bacterium; assembly: GCA_036496625.1. Lineage (GTDB taxonomy): Bacteria > Actinomycetota > Thermoleophilia > Solirubrobacterales > 70-9 > VRUE01. The sequence continues at coordinate 59,854 of DASXKW010000012.1, forward strand.
GTTGGTCAGCAGGCCACCCAGCCAGCGCTGGTTGACGTAGGGCATCTTGCAGCGGTCGGCCCATTCTTCGACCGGGCCGCGCGCCTGCTTCTTGGTGCCTACGAAGAGGACCGTGCCGCCGCCGCTGGCAAGCTCGCCGGCGAAGCGGCGCGCGTTCTCCAGCAGCGCCTCGGTCTGGACTAGGTCGATGATGTGGATCCCGTCGAGCTCGCCGAAGATGTAGCGGCGCATGTTCGGGTTCCAGCGTCGGGTCTGGTGGCCGAAGTGGACTCCGGCCTCCAGCAGCTCTTTGAGGCCTGCCTCGGGCATTGGTGAAGCTCCTTGTTTGAAGATGCGTTCCCCGCGCCCTCAGCCGGGATCCGGCGCAATGCCGGTCAGGATCCGGATCGGTGCCAACGGGGGTAGGTTTCCGAGCGCCGATTGTAGAGCGGCAGGCGCGGCTAGGCGGCGCGGGCCAGCTCCAGAGCCGCAGCGAGATCCGCGGGCAGCCCAGACGTGAAGCTCATCGGCTCTGCCGTGCTCGGGTGGGCGAAGGCGAGCCGGTGGGCGTGGAGGAACTGGCGCCGCAAGCCGTGCTTGCTCTCGCCGCCGTAGGTCTCGTCGCCGGCGAGAGGGTGGCCGATCGCGGCGAAATGGGCGCGGATCTGGTGGGTGCGGCCGGTCTCCAGGCGCGCCTCCAGATAGGTCTCGGCGCTGAGCAGCTCGAGGACCTCGAAGTGGGTGCGCGCCTGGCGCGAGGCGGCGCCGGAGACGGCCATGCGGTGGCGCCGGCGCGAGGCGCGGCCGATCGGCGCATCGATCGTCCCGGTGCGGGAGTTGAGCCGTCCGCGGACGAGGGCAAGGTAGATGCGCTCGACCTCGCGGCGCCGGACCTGGGCCTGCAGCGCCGCGTGGGCCTCGTCGCTGCGGGCGACGACGAGCAGGCCGCTGGTGCCCTTGTCGAGCCGGTGGACGATGCCGGGCCGCCCCGGATCGCCGCCGCCGCCGAGCAGCTCGCCCAGCTCGTCGACCAAGGTCGGCCCGCTGTGCGATGGGGCCGGGTGGACCACCAGCCCGGCGGGCTTGTCGACCACAGCGAGCGCGTCGTCGATGTGGACGATGCGCAGCTCGGCGCTCATCCGGGCGGCTCCCGCGCGTAGGACAGGGCGAGCAGCAGGACGCCGGCGGTGACGCAGACGTCGGCGAGGTTGAAGGCCGGCCAGCTGCCGATCTGGATGTAATCGGTGACCGCGTCGGCGCGCACCCGGTCGGCGAGGTTGCCCAGCGCGCCGCCGGCGAGCAGCCCCGCCGCGATCCACATGCCGGGTCGGGTCGGGTTGCGGGCGAAGACGTAGCCGACCACGGCCAGGGCCACGGCGGTGAGCAGGACCAGCCGCGTGCCGCCGCCGCTGGCAAGGCCGAAGGCGACGCCGCTGTTGTGCGAGAGGGTGAGTTCGAACGGCCCGACCACCTCGATGTCCTGGCCCGGGACGAGGTGGGCTTCGACCGCCGCCTTGGCCGCCTGGTCGAGGATGACGACGAGGCCGCAGAGCGCGCCTGCGAGGCGCCAGGCGCGAACGCCTTCGCCGCTCACCCTTCGATCAGGCCGACGACGACGGCGCGCAGGACGAAGAGCAGGATCACGCCGACGATCGGGCTGAGGTCGAGCGCGAAGCCACCGCCTCCGATTGGCGGCAGGAAGCGCCGGAAGAAGTTGAGGTATGGATCGGTGGTCTCTTTGACGAAGTCGAGCGTCCCCCGCAGCGCCCGGTTGTAGGGCATGCGCGGGACCCAGGAGCTGAGGATGTTGAGGAAGATCAGGACGATGTAGACGAGGAAGAGGGCGCTGACGTAGGTGGCGACGTCATAGCGGGTCAGGGCAAGCAGGCTCATCCGCGCATCCTCTCCAGCGAGGCCCGCACCGCAGCCGCGAACGCCTCGCGCGCGCCTTCGCGGTCCAGCGCCTCCAAGCCCGCCTCGGTGCTCCCGCCCGGGGACGCCACGGCCCTGCGCACGTCGGCAGGACGGCGGACCCTGAGCAGCTCAGCGGTCCCAGCCGTCGTCTCCACCACCAGCTCGCGAGCCAGGTCCTCGTCCAGCCCGCCGGCAGCTCCGGCATCGGCGATCGCCTCGACCGCAAGGGCCAGGTAAGCAGGCGCGCAGCCCATCACCGCGGTAGCCGCATCGAACTGGGAATCCGGCAGCTCGACCACATGGCCCAGAGCCCCCAGCAGCCTCCGAAGCTCAGCTCCAGGCTCTCCGGCCACGCAGAGCACCCCCTTGCGAACCTCCACCCCGACGTTGGGCATCACCCGCACGACCGCGGCGTCGGGAAAGGAGCCGCGGACCCGATCCAGCGAGGTGGCGCCGAGCAGCGAGATCACTGCCTTCGCGGCACCGAGTTCCGCAGCAACCTCGTCGAGCCTCGCCGGCTTCACGGCCAGCACCACGACGTCGGCTTGCTCGGCCAGCCCGGCGTTGGACGCAACGGCTTCGCCGCCGAGCTCGGCGGCAAGCTCCCCCGCACGCCCGGAGCCGCTGTCGCTGAACAGCATCCGCTCGACCTCGCCGTCGAGGCCGCGCGCCATCGCGGCTGCCATGTTGCCCGAGCCGACGAATCCGACGATCATCGACGGGAGACTAGTCGGAGCTAGGACTGGTTGAAGAAGCCTTTGTCGAGGAGGCGCGCCTTCTCCTCGGCGGAGACCTCGACGTTGCGAGGCGTAAGCAAGAAGATCTTCTCGGCGATTCGCTGCATGCCGCCGTCGAGGGAGTAGGTCAGCCCGGAGCAGAAGTCGATCATCCGCTTCGAGAGCTCGTGATCGGTCGTCTGCAGATTGAGGATGACCGGCACCTGGCGCTTGAACTGGTCGGCCACCTGCTGGGCATCGTTGAAGTTTCGCGGAATGACGAGGTGGACCTGGACGTCGGAGTCGCCGTTGCCGACGGGGCGCAGGGTGCGCGTTCGCGAGGCCGAGATCGGCTCGTCGTCGGCGAAGATGTCGTCGATCTCGTCGCGACGGGCGCGGCGAGCGCTGGGCAGGCGCCGCACCTGCCCGGACTCGCGACGGCCCTCGAAAGCCTCTTCGGTGCCCGTCTCCGGCTCGAACTCGTCTTCGTATTCGGGACCGTAGTCGTGATCCTCGGCAAGGCCGAAGTAGACCAGCGCTTTATGCCATGTATCGCGTAGGGCCATGGTTCTCGCCTGTTTCGGCCTTTCCAGGCCGACTCCTCTACGCAATTATGACCAAGCTGACGCCGATTCACGCGTACAGGGCTGTGCCCAGGCGGACAATCGTCGCTCCCTCCTCGACGGCCACCTGCCAGTCCTGCGAGGTTCCCATCGAGAGGCGCTCGAGCCCGTGCTTTTCGGCGAGCCCCCTGAGACGGGCGAAATAGGGTCGCGAGGCCTCCGGGTCCTGGCTGAACGGCGGCATCGTCATCAGGCCGCCGACGCAGACTGGGCAGCGCTCGATGAAGGCCCCGAGCTCAGCGGGCGAGACGCCGCCCTTGCCCTCCTCGCCGGCGACGTTGACCTCGATCAGGACCTCGGTTTCCGGGTTGCCGTGATTGCCGAGCTGGGTCAGCGCCGACTCGCTGGCGACCGAGTGGATCAGGCGGCAGATCGGCAGCAGCTGCTTGACCTTGCGGCTCTGCAGGTTGCCGATGAAGTCCCACTCGAAGGCGTCGCCCCAGCGCTCGCGCTTGGCGACGAGATCCTGCTGGCGGTTCTCGCCGACCAGGCGGACCCCCGCCTCGGCCAGGGCTCCCATCTCCTCCAGCGGCACGTACTTGCCCGCTGCGAGGACCTCGACCCCGGGACCGGCCGCCTCGCGCGCCCGCTCGAGGTTGGCGGCGATCTTCGCCGGGTCGAGGCCGTGGATCAGCCCGGGCATTTTCAGCCGCCCTCCCCGTCGCGCCAAACCAGCCCCGCCTGGCGCCCCGTGCGACCATCGTCGCGGCGGTGCGAGAAGAAAAGCCCAGCCTCACAGCTCGTACACAAACCGCTCGACTCAACCCGCTTGACCCCTGCGTCGTGCAAGAGCCGCCGCGCGACATCAGGCAGATCAAGACGGCCGGCGGAACGATTTCCCATGTCATGGATGACTTTTCGGCCCATCGGCCGTTGCTCGATGCCAGCAAAGGCGTCGAGGACCTCGACGCCGACCTCGTAGCAGCAGGGTCCGATTGAGGGTCCGATTGCCGCGTCGGTCGCCCCCACCGCCTCGACGCCACGGGCGACGATGCCCGCCGCGAGGCCGCGCCAGCCGCAGTGCAGCATCGCAACCCCTCGGGGGCCGGAGAGGGCGATCGGGGCGCAATCGGCGACGAAGACGAGCAGGGCCAGGTCCTGCTCCGCGGTGACATGGCCGTCGACCCCGGGTATCGGGCTACCGGGATTGGCGAAAGGGCTCGGAACCTGCGGGCCGGCGTGTGCGGCTATCTCCGCCCCGTGCACCTGGCGACCGATCGCGATTCGCTCTGGCGCGAAATCGAGCGCGGCGGCAAGCGCGCGGCGGTTCTCGACCACCGAGTCGCGCTCGTCCTCGGTGAAGACGCCGAGGTTGAGGCCGTCGAAGGGCGCCGCACTGGCACCGCCGACGCGGGTTGAGAAGGCCGCCGTCGCCCCGGTTAGCTGAGCCTGCAGCCAACGCGTCCCGCTCGTCTCACGCCACTCCATCGGAGCCCTTCGCCACTTCGAGGGCCACATCGAGCTCCTGGCCTCGATCGGCGATCTCGCCGTCGAGCTTGCGCCGCAGCGCCTCCTGGAGCCCACGGCCGATCTCCGGGCCCTGCGGTATGCCTGCAGCGATCAGATCCTCACCGTCGATCTCCAGGGCGACGTCGCGCCACTCGGTCAGATAGCGGTCGAGCCACTCCGCCCCCAGCGCCCGCGCCAACGCGAGTTCGGTCGGATCGCGCAGGGCCGCCAGCGCGACGGCTTCGGAGGGGCGTTCGGGGCGCGCCTCCGCTAGCGCCTCCTCGCCACCCACCGGGCCCAGGGCCGCGACGAGCAGAGCGCAATCGCGTGGCACAAGCTCGCGCCAGGGGTCGGACTCGAGCAGCTCGGCGACGCCGGCAAGCAGCTCGGCGCCTCGCTCTCGCAGCTCGACCAGGCCCCACTCGACGAGCAGGAAAAACCCGCGCGCTGCCTCGACCTCACCGGCAAGCCGCCGCAGCTCGGCGTCGCGACGATCGACCGAAACCGTCGCCAGGTCCGCCTCGCGCAGCAGCGCCGCCGTCTCCGACTCCAGCTCGAAATCGAAGCGGGCCGCGTAGCGAGCGGCGCGCAAGGCCCGCGTCGGGTCATCCTGGAACGAACGGGGGTGCAGCACGCGGAGCAGCCCGGCCCTGAGGTCCGCCTGCCCGCCGTGGGGGTCGATCAACCTGAGCTCACCGTGCAGCGGGATCGC
>DASXKW010000013.1:0-36021 GCA_036496625.1 Solirubrobacterales bacterium
CAGGCGACGATCTTGCCGTCGAAGGGAGCTTCGTAGGGTTGGTTGACGCCCCCGGCGATCGCCTGGAAGCCGGTGACATGCCCCTCGACCCGGCAGGGGACGATCTCGACGTTGTTGACGATCTTGCCCGGACAGGAGGGCGGCGGCGTCGAAGCCGTCTTGCCGAGCACCACGACGCCGAGCGGAGCCGAGTCCGCCGCGCCGGGCCTGACGGCCACGACGAGGGCAACCAGGACGCAGGCGAGCGCGAGCGCGAGCGCCGCGCGCGACCCACCGATCCGGTTCTCAGTTGCTCTCAGCACGATCCCAAGCTGCAAACCCCGGCATTCGACCAGGGTTGCGGCACCGATTCTGCCCTCCCGCCCTCGGCGATGCGCTGCCCGGCCGTCGCTTGCACGATCCCGGCCAGGCGGCCACTGTAGGGTTGCCTGCCGGAATGCAGACCCCGGATCGAGCCGAGCAGTTCATCCCCGCTGGGCTTGCTTCGCTGGGGATCGAAGCCGACGAGATCGAGCTCGCGGTGATGAACGCGGCCCACCGGATGTTCTGGCCGGCGATCCGCGCGCAGCTCTCGATGGACCTCGACGAGGTCGAGCCTGAGCCCAACCCGGACCTCTCGCGAGCGCCCCAAAAGACGTGAGCGCGCTCGACCTTCCAATCCGCGGCCAGGCGGCGGCGATCGCCGCGGGCGAGGTGGATCCCGCCGCCCTGCTCGACGCCGCTCTGGCGCGAATCGAGGAGCGCAACCCGGCGATCAACGCGGTCGTCGAGACGTTCCCGGAGCGCTCGCGCGCGATGCTCGCCGAGGCGCCCGACGGGCCGCTGCGCGGAGTGCCGGTCGTGGTCAAGGACGAGTGGCCGCTGCCCTGGCGGGCGCAGCGCTTCGGCGCGGCGGGAATGATGGCCCGCACCTCCCCCGGCGAATCCGGCCCCTACCGCGCCCTGCACGACGCGGGCGCGGTGGTCGTCGGCGTCGCCAACATGCACGAGCTCGGCTCGAGCAGCACCGGCAACGCATCGGTCTACGGCCCCGCCCGCAACCCCTGGGACACCGAGCGCTGCCCGGGCGGCTCCTCCAGCGGCCCGGCTGCCGCGGTCGCGGCGAGGCTGGTGGCCGGGTCGGTCGGCGCCGACGGGATCGGCTCGATCCGCTTCCCGGCGGCCTACTGCGGGTTGACCGGGCTGAAGCCGACCTTCGCCCGCTCGGCGATGGCCGGGCACCACATGGACGGCATCTCGACGACGATCGTCTCCGGACCGCTCTGCGCCGACGCCGCCGATTGCCGCCTGCTCGGCTCGGCCCTCTTCGGCGAGCAGCTCGCGAGCGGCGATGCCGGCGGCCTGCGGATCGGGGTCGTCCGCGACGCTGTCTCCGAGGACGTCGCGCCCGAGGTCCGCGAGGCCTGCAAGGCGGCGATCGATTCGCTGCGGTCGGAGACGGCGGGCGAGGTGCGCGAGGTGGAGCTGGCTGACCTCGACGCCGCGACGCTGGCGACCGTGCTGATCGCTACCAGCGAGAGTCTCGCCGAGGGCTCCCCCGAGCGGCTCAACGAGCTCGATCCCGAGATCAGCCCGATCAACCGCGGCTTCCTGAAGTACGGCATGCTCCTGCCGGCGGCAGCGAGCGTCAAGGCCTACCGGATCCGCACGCTGATGCGGCGCCGCCTGGCGGCGCTGTTCGAGCAGATCGACGTGCTCGCCTGGCCCACCGTCCCCGCGGTTGCGCCGCTCCTCGAGGCGCCGCTGGTCGCGCTGCCCTCGGGAACGCTGACCGCCGACCAGGCCAACGTGCGCGGCGCCGGCCTCGCCAACCTGACCGGGATCCCGGCGATCAGCGTCCCGGTCGGGCTCAGTGCGGACGGGCTGCCGATCGCCCTGCAGCTGCAGGCGGCCTGGGGCCGGGACGAGCTTCTGCTCGACGCCGCCGAGGCGCTGGAGGGGGCCAATGGCCGGCGCTGGGTCGAGTCGCTGCCGCCGCTGGCACGGCCGGAGCCGGCGGAGGCCTGATGCCCGCGATCGCGGTGAAGGGCCTGGAGCGTGCCTTCGACGAGGTGCTGGCCGTCCAGGGCATCGACCTCGAGGTCGACGAGGGAGAGATCTACGGCTTCCTCGGCCCCAACGGCGCCGGCAAGACGACGACCGTGCGGATGCTGACCACGCTGCTGCTGCCGACCGGCGGGCGGGCAACGGTCGCCGGCCACGACGTGATCCGCGAGGGGCGGGCAGTGAGAGCGTCGATCGGCGTCGCCCTGCAGGAAGCCGCGCTGGATCCGTTGATGACCGGGCGCGAGCTGATCCGCCTGCAGGCGACCCTGCAAGGGCTGCCGGGCGACGAGGGCAAGCGCCGCGCCGACGACCTGCTCGAGCGGGTTGACCTCGCCGCGGCGGCCGACCGGCGGGTCGGCGGCTACTCCGGCGGGATGCAACGGCGCCTCGACCTCGCCGCGGCCCTGGTCCACGAGCCGCGGGTGCTCTTCCTCGACGAGCCGACCACCGGACTCGACCCGGTCAGCCGCAAGACGATCTGGGAGGAGGTGCGGGCGCTCAACGACGAGGGCACGACCGTCTTCCTCACCACCCAGTACCTGGAGGAGGCCGACCAGCTCGCCGACAACGTCGGCATCATCGACAGCGGCAGGATCGTCGCCGAGGGCACGCCGGAGTCGTTGAAGGCGCAGATCGGCCACCCCCACGTCCAGCTGCAGTTGGCGGAGGGCTCGGTCGCCGAAGCGGAGGAGGTCTGCGCGCGGATCGGCAAGCTGCTGCCGCCCAAGGACGGCAGGGCGGTCCTGGTCGAGGTGGAGAACGGCGCCGCCGACATCCCCCGCGTGGTGCGTGCCCTCGACGAGGCGGGGATCGCGGTCGAGTCGCTGGAGCTGGTCCGCCCCACCCTCGACGACGTCTTCGTCGCCAAAACCGGTCACCACCTCGAGAAGGACGAGGAGGAGGACGCCGAGCCCGAGCCGGTCGAGGCATGAGCGAGCTCGCCACCAATGCGCGGGTCGTCAGGGCGCTGGGGATGCGCTCGATCCGCCAGACCTTCCGTCGGCCCCAGTTGATGGCGCCGATCGTCGTCTTCCCCACCCTGCTGCTGGCGATCCAGACCGGCGGTGCCGGCGGTGCGGTCAACCTGCCGGGCTTCCCGCCGGTGCAGAGCTTCCTCCAGTTCATGCTCGCCGGGGCGATGATGCAGTCGCTGATGCTGGCCGGCAACAGCGGCGGCATTGCGCTTGCGGTCGACATCGAGATGGGCTTCACCGACCGCCTTTTCTCGGCCCCGATCCCGCGCTACACGATCGTGCTCGGGCGGCTGGCGGGGACGGCGGCGCTGGGGCTCTTCGGCTCGCTCTGGTTCCTCGCGATCGGGCTTGCCTTCGGGGCGGAAATCCACAGCGGCGTCGCCGGCGCGCTGATCGCGATCGCCCTGGTAACGACGACGGCGATGGCTGTCGGCGGCATCGGCGCCGCGATCGCGCTGCGCACCGGCAGCGCCAGCGTCGTCCAGGGCCTCTTCCCGCTGGTGCTCGTCGTCCTCTTCCTCTCCTCCGCCTTCTTCCCGGTCGGCCTGATGATCCAACCGGCCCAGGCGATCGCCGAATACAACCCGCTCAGCTTCATCGTCGAGGGAGTGCGCGGCCCGATCATCGGCGGCATCGACGGAACCGAACTGGGCGAGGCGGTGCTGGCGATCGCCGGCATCGTCGTGCTCGGCCTCGTGCTCAGCGCCCGTGCCCTGCGCCACCGCCTCAGGGTCGGCTGATGGATTCCGCGGCGACGCTTCCAGCCTGGCGTGCCAACCTGGCGACGATCGCGGCGCTGATGACGCGGGCAAAGAACGAGCTGCTGCGCGTGCCGGGCGCCGCGATCCCGGGGGTGCTGGCGCCGACGATCTTCTTCCTCGGCCTCAACGGCGTCTTCGGGGCCCTCACCCAGCTGCGCGGTTTCAGCGCCGGGTCCTACGAGAGCTTCATCGTCCCGGTCAGCATGCTGCAGGGAGCCGGCTTCACCGGAGCCGCCGCCGGCGTCAACCTGGCCCGCGACATCGAGGGGGGCTGGGTCGACCGGCTGCTCGTCTCCCCCACCCCGCGCTGGGTCCTGCTCGCCGGCACCGTGCTCGCCGCCAGCGCCAGGTCTCTGATCCCGGCGACGTTCGTCTTCGTCATCGCGCTGCTGCTGGGCGCCGGCTGGCCCGGCATCGAGGGCCTGCTGATCACCTATTTCATGGTCGCCGCGATGGCGGCGGTCGCGGCCTGCTGGGGCTCGGCGCTGGCGCTGCGCTTCAAAAGCCAGTCGGCGGCGCCGCAGATGCAGGCGGGGATGATGGCGCTGATCCTCACCACCACCGCCTACGCCCCGCTCGCCCTCCTGCAACCGTGGATGCGCAGCGTCGCCGAAGTCAACCCGGTGACACACGTGATCAACGCGGCTCGGCAGGGCTTCGTCGGCGGCGTCAGCTTCGCCGAAACCTGGCCGGGAATCGTCGCCCTGCTGGCGATGCTCGCCATCCTCGGCGCCTGGGCGCTGCGCGAAATGCGCCGCACCGCAGCGTGACCTCCGGCCGACGGGCCGATTTCACGCCATATGGGCGTCCTTCAGGCCCATCGGCGGTGGCAATTGCCGAGCGGGTGCTGCGAGGGAACTGGAATCAGGGAGAGCGCGGCGGCACTCGCTTCGCCTATACGCGGCCCAGTCCCACTCGGTATCCCTGGCAGTGGTACTGGGACTCCTGTTTCGCGGCGATCGTCTGGCGCCGCTTCGACCGGAGCCGCTCGCGGGCTGAGCTCGAGACCCTGCTCGCCGCCCAGCGGCCCGACGGTTTCGTCGGCCACACGATCTTCTGGGACCGGCCGGTCTCACTCAGCCGCCTGCCCTTCTACAACATCGCCTCGCGCAGCTCGTTCCAGACCGAGACGATCCAGCCACCGCTGCTCGCCTGGGCCTGGAAGATCGCCGTCGGCGACCCCGCGCAGGAGCCACGGATCGCCGCCCAGGCCGACTGGCTGGCGGCCAACCGCGACCTCGAGGGGGACGGCCTGCTCTGGATCGTCCAGCCCGACGAGTCGGGCCTCGACGCCTCGCCCAAGTTCGACCCGATCTGGGGCTCGCGAGCCTGCGCGCGACCCGGCTTCCCCCTCCTCGTGCACCGCAACCGGCGGCTCGGGTTCGACGCGCGACGGATCCGCGAAGGAGGCGGGCCCGTCCTCTGCGAGACCCTCGTCAACACGCTCTGGTCTCTCTCCCTATGGGCGCTGGGCCGTCCTTCCGCGACAGCGGCGCTGATCGAGCGGCTCTGGGACGAGCGCCGCGGCCTCTTCCTCGACCAGGTCGAGCCCGGCGGCGCCAGGCCGGCGGTCCTCACCTGGGCGGCGCTCGCGCCACTGGCGCTGCCCGATCTGCCCGAGCAGATCGGCCGACGCCTGGTCGAGGAGCACCTGCTGGACCGGGAGGAGTTCCTGACGCCCGTCGCGCCGCCCTCGGTCTCTGCCTCGGAGCCGAGCTACGAACCCGGTGGACACCGCCGCCCGGTGCGCCGTTACTGGCGCGGGCCGACCTGGGTCAACTCGGCCTGGATGGTCTGGATCGGGCTGCGCCGACTCGGCTACGAGGATGCCGCCTCCCGGCTGGCGGCGGGCCTGATCGGCGCGGTCGAGCGCGAAGGGCTGCGCGAGTACTACGACCCCCGCACCGGCGCCGGCCTGGGCGCCGAGGACTTCGCCTGGTCGGCGCTCGTCGCCGAGCTTGCCGAGCCCGATCCGGCCGCGGCGCGCAGTCACCTCTTGTAGAGGGAGCGGGCACCGTGGAGCGGCAGCTTCCAGGCGCTGTCCAGTCCCCAGAACCGACGCGCGAAGGACAGGAAGCTCGGCGGCGGAGGAGCCCCCGTATCGAGGTCGCGCAGGCGGCGATAGCGATCCCAGGCCATGCGCAGGGTGCGGATCGGCCTGTCCGGCTCGCACGAGGCGCGGAAAGCCACCCGCTCATGGCGCGGAGCCGGCACCGACTCGAGCTGGGCGAGGAGCGATGCCGGCACCGGAGCATCGAACTCATCGCGCAGGTAGGCCAGCGCAGCGCCAAGCGCCACGGTAAGGCGGCGGCGCTCGGCCTCCGCCGCAAGCCGATCCCAGTCGAGCGCGTCTCCGGCCGAGCGAATCACCGCGATCGCATCGGCGATCCACCGAAAAGGCGACATCGGGCTCCATGGGACGCCATGCACGCAGATCAGCAGGAGCTGATCGGCGGGGCAGGGAGCGCGAGTCGCGGCGCCGGCAAGCTCGAACGGCACCGCGGCTCGCCACAAGCCATCGTCACGGGCCGGCTGCCAGAGCGCAAACCAGTGCAGATCGACCTCGCCGCCCCTTGCCCCGGAATGCCCCAGAGAGTGATGCGCCTCGGTCCAGACGCCGGGGTCGTCGTGAGCGGAGGCCCAGCCGGCCGCCGCCAATGCGTCGATCGCCCCGCGCACACGGGCCAGCGGCACGAGCACGTCGACGTCGTCCATCGGGCGCGCGCCGGCATCTCGATAGGAAAGCGCCGCAAGCGAGGCGCCCTTGAGCACGAGGGTCTCGATTCCCGCCCGCTCGAGCAGGACGATGACCCCAGCCGCCCGCTTGAAAAGCAGCTGATTGCGGCCCCAAGACTCCCGGTAGATGTCCTTGAAGCGCTTGGAGTCCTCCGGCCCAAAGGCATCGGGGCCCAGGTTGCGGTAGACCAGCGGCAGCAGCCGCGCGGTGCCACCGCCGGCATCGCTGAGGTCCATAGCTGCCCGCCAGCGCTTCCAGGCACTGAGAGCGGCGGCTGGCTCGTCCAGTGCGGCGTGGAGGATCAGCAGTTGCTCGGGGCTTGGACGGGTGCCGAGCGCCTCGCTCACGGCGGGCTATTTGTAGCGGTAGGTGATGCGACCGCGATCGAGGTCGTAGGGCGAGAGCTCGATCTTCACCCGATCCCCGGGGAGGATGCGGATGTAGTGGCGGCGCATCTTTCCGGAGATGTGACCGAGCACGTCGTGCCCGTTGTCGAGTTTGACCCGGAACATCGTGTTGGGGAGGGCCTCGGTGATCTCGCCCTCCATCTCGATCTTCTCCTCTTTCCCCATGCGGCCGGGAGCGTAGCGGACCGCCTGTCCCCCGGCTCAGCCGTGCAGGCGGCGGGCGAGCTCGACCGCCTCGGCCCAGGTTGAGATCTCACCCGCATACTGGGCCGCCTCGAGCTCCGCCAGCAGTCCGCCCACCTCCGGGCCCTGGGGAATCTCGAGCTCGACCGCCAGCTCGTCGCCGCGCACGAGCGGTCGCGGCGGGCCTTCGCGGCGCCAATCGAGCGCCGCCGCCAGCATCTGCCGCGCCAGGGTCAGGTGGGCCTCGATCGCCTCCTCGGTGGCGAGTGGGCCCGAGCCACGGGCCGAGAGCCGATCGGCGATCGTTAGCAGGGTGACGTCGGCAGCGACCGGATCGGTCGCCCGCAGGTACTCGTGGATGCGCCGCGGCGGCAGCGGCGCCTCGTGGACGAGGAAGCCGAGGCGCAGGTGGTGCAAGGTCAGGTCCTGCAGATGGCGCATCAGCCTGCGACTGGCGCGCAGCCTGCGACAGAGCCCGCCGACGATCTCGACGCCGTCGCGGTCGTGGCCTATGAAGGTGACGAACCCGTCCCTTTCCGACCGCGTCGCCGGCTTGCCGATGTCGTGCAGGAGGGCCCCGAAGCGCAGCGCCGTGCCGCGGCTGATCTCGTCGGCGAGCGGCTCGGCAAGCAGAGCTTCCAGCTCGGCGGCGCGCTGGCCGCCGAAGCGCCCCAGGTCCGCCTCGACCTCGAGCGTGCGTTCCAGCACCGCGATCGTGTGGCCGTGCACGTCGAGGTGGTGGTTGGGGCCCTGTTCGACCCCGCGCAGCGCCTCCAGCTCGGGCAGGACGGCGGCGGTGAGGCCGAGCTCGTCGAGCAAGCGCAGCCCGCGCAGGGGATCGGAGCCGCCGACCAGCTGGCGCAGCTCGACCAGCTGGCGCTCTCCAGCCGCCTCGGCCGCGCGCGGCGCTTCGGAGCGAGCGAGCGCCGCGGTGCCGCCGTCGATCTCCAGCGCCAGCCCGGCGGCAAGCCTCGCGGCCCGCAGCAGGCGCAGCGGGTCGGCAGCGAAGCTGCGCTCGCCCACCACGCGAAGAATGCGACGGTCGAGGTCGGAGAGACCGCCGTGGGGGTCGACCGGCTCGCCACCGCCGAGCGGCACCGCGACCGCCCCGATCGTGAAGTCGCGCTCGGCAAGGTCAGCCTCGATCGTCTCGCCGCGCAGAGCGGTCAGATCGATCTGCCAGGAGCCGTCAACGGCCACCGCGCGCCAGGTGGCGAACTCGGCCGAGAGCTCGAAGGAGTGCCCCCCTCCCTGACGAGCGACGGCCTTCGCCGCGGCGGCCGGGTCGCCCGCGACCGCGAGGTCGAGGTCGACCACGTCGCGCCCCAGCGCCGCGTCGCGGACCGCGCCGCCCACCACCCACGCGCCTTCGCCGCCGGCCAGGGCCCGCCGCGCCAGGCCGACGGGAGGCGCCGCGGCGAGTTGCTCCGCGACGCTCATGCGGGTTCTCGCGGAACCCTCGCAGAGATCCCGCAGGTGACCTCGTAGTTGATCGTGCCGATCCGGCGGGCGACGTCCTCGGCGAGGATCGCCTCGCCGCCCTGGGAGCCGATCAGCATTGCCTCGTCGCCGGGCTCGACCGCGGTCTCGGGCCCGAGGTCGATCGTCACGTTGTCCATCGAGACGGTGCCGACGAGCTGGTGGCGGCGACCGCGCACCAGGACCTCGGCGTTGTTGGAGAGAGCGCGCCGCACCCCGTCCCCGTAGCCGAGCGGCAGGACCCCCACCCAGGTGTCGACGGGCGCCCGCCAGGTCTGGCCGTAGCCGGCGCTGTCGCCCGCCGAGAAGCGCTTCACGTCGGCGACGTAAGAGCTCAGCGACATCGCCGGCGCGAGCCCGCGCTCGGCCGGGTCGGCCTGAAACGGGTCGAGGCCGTAGATCGCCACCCCGCAGCGGGCCATGTCGAAGTGCGAGCGCCGATCGCGGAAGACGGCGGCGCTGTTGGCGGCGTGGACGGTGACCGCAGGGAACTCGGCCTTGATCGCTGCGGCGAGCGCCGAGAAGCGGTCGAGCTGCTCGTCGAAGAAGCCCGAGCCGGGCTCGTCGGCGGTGGCGAAATGGGTCCAGAGCCCGACCAGCTCGAGCTGGGGGTCGTTCGCGCAGGCGCGGGCCAGAGCGAGCACCTGCTCGGGGTCGGGGTTGCCGAGCCGGCCCATGCCGCTGTCGTGCTTGATGTGGACGCGAACCGGCCTCCCCTGGGCGCGGCCACGAGCGCTGACCGCCTCCCGGAAGCCGTCGCGCCAGATCGCCACCTCCGCGCCGGCCGCAAGCGCGTCGTCGAGGTCCTGCGGAGAGAGCGCCCCCATCGTCAGCAGGGGTATCTGGGGAAAGCGGCGGCCGAGCTGCACCGCCTCGGCGCCCGTCGCCACGGCCAGCCTGCTCGCTCCCCCTGCCAGCGCCGCGCTCGCGGAGGAATCGGCGCCGTGGCCGTAGCCATCGGCCTTGACCACGGCGCAGAGCTCTGCCCCGTCGCGCAGCTCGGCCACCAGCCGCGCGCAGTTGCGCTCGACGGCGGCAAGGTCGATCCGGGCGAGGGCCCGCGCCATGGGCTAGCGATCGGTGACGAGCGCGGCCAGCGCATCGGCCCGCGTCACCAACCCGGCGAGCCGGCCCTCGCCATCGACCACGGGCAGGTGGTTGTGGTGCTTCTCGGCGATCGTCTTGGCCACGGACTCGGCGTCGTCCTCGGCGCCGGCGACGATCGGATCTGCCGTCATCAACTCGGAGACCTTGGTCGCAAACGCTTTGTTGAGCCGCTTCTCGAAGCCCTTCATCGAGCCGACGAAGACGATGCCGCCCATGATGTTGAGGTAGTGGGGCAGGTGCAGGTCGGCTTCCTCGTCGCCGAGGATCAGGTCCGACTCGCTGACGATGCCGACCACCTTGCGCTGCTCGTCGATCACCGGGATCGCGCCCATCTCGGTCTTCGCCAGCAGCTCGATCGCGGCGCGCGCGTCGGCGTCCGGGGAGACGGTCGGCACGTCGGCGTCCATGATCTCGGCGGCGGTCTTCATCGTTCCGAGAGGCGAGGTTATTCGACCCGCGCGCCGGGAACCATCCCGGCGGGGATCGACTCGATCACGTCGCCGGCGATCACCGACTCCGCCGTGCCGATGCGAGCAGCCGCCTCGCGGCCGGCACGGGCATGGGCGAGGACGCCGGCGCAGGCTGCCGCGAAAGGATCGAGGCCACGGGCGAGCAGGGCGGCGACGATGCCGGAGAGCACGTCGCCGGTTCCGGCGGTTGCGAGGGCCGGAGCGGAGAGCGCGTTGACGGCGACGCGCTCGCCGTCGGTGACGATCGTGTCGTCGCCCTTGAGCACGACGACAGCTGCGGCGGCTGCGGCGGCCTCGCGTGCCGACGCCAGGCGATGCGCGGCAATCCGATCTGGGGAGCGATCCAGCAGGCGCCCGAGCTCACCTGCATGCGGGGTGAGGATCGTCGGCGCCGATCGCGCCGCGATCGACTCGATTCTCCCGGCGAAGGCGTTGAGCCCGTCCGCGTCGATCACCAGCGGCGCCTCGATCGCGGCGGCGGCGTCGCGCGCCAACTCCACCGAGCCGGGATCGCGGCCCATCCCCGGCCCGAGGACTCCGGCCGCGGTGCGCTCGAAGGCCCGCAGGATCGCCTTCAGCGACGCCGGCGCCAGGCAACCGTCGCCGCCGGGGCAGCCGACCGACATCACCTCCGGCCGGCCCGCTTCGAAGATCGGCTCGAGATCGGCCGGCACGGCCACGGTCGCGTAGCCGGCGCCGGCGCGGATCGCCGCCAGCGAGGACATCTGCACGGCGCCGGTCAGGCCGCGCGACCCGCCGGCAATCGCCACCTGGCCCGAGCTGAACTTGGTCGATCGCGCCCCACGGCGCGGCGCCAGCGCCAGCACCGCCGACTCGATCGTCCCGGCCACGGGCTCGCCAGGAGCGGCGCCGGGGATCCCGATCGGGACCACCCGCAGCTCCCCCGTCCGCCACTTGCCGGGCGCGACCCTGTGGCCGACCTTCGCCGCGTGAAAGCTCACGGTCAGGTCCGCCTCGACGGCGATGGCCTCGACCTCCCCGCTCGAAGCGTCGACGCCGGATGCGATGTCGCAGGCTACGACCGGCGCCCCGCAGCGGTTGATCGCATCGATCGCGGTGAGGGCAGGCTCGCGCGGCACCCCGGCGAACCCGGTGCCGAAGATCGCGTCGACCACGGCGCCCGAACCCTCCAGCCAGGCGTCGAAATCGTCCGGCAGCCGATCCGAGAAAAGCTCCAGCGCCTCCACGACGAAGCCCATCCCACTCAGAAAGCGGGCGGCAACCAAGCCATCGCCGCCGTTGTTGCCCTTGCCGCAGACAATTCGCACCGGGCCATCGGGCGCCAGCTCGGCCACGGCCTCGGCAAGCGCCGACCCGGCAGCCTCCATCAACTCGGCCTCGGGAATCCCCTGCTCCTCGATCGCCCACCGATCCACCGCCCGAATGCCATCGGCGTCATAGAGCGGCTTCAGCCAAGGCTCCATTCAAGGAGCCTACCCGCCAGTATTCCAACCAGAAAACCCCCGCTAAAACGGTAATGGTTTAATGATATTTTCAAAACATCATCAACTCTTTCTCAATGATACTTTGTAAACGTCATGGCTTTTCGAACTCCAGATCTTCGCGATGACGAGCGCGATGTGCTCGAGCTTCTCACCCAGCAACGCGAGCAGCTTCGCGATCGAGTTGCCGAGCCCCGTCGCTGGGCAGGGAGCCTGCGGCGGATGGCGTTTGCCCGCGCCCTGCAAGGGTCGAACAGCATCGAGGGATACAACGCGTCCTTGGACGACGTAGTCGCAGTGGTCGACGGAGAGCCCACTCTCGACACGAACCAAGAGACTCAACTCGCCCTCGCCGGCTACTCGGACGCAATGACCTATGTGCTCCAGATCGCCCGTGATGAGACGCCGGCGGTGGACGAAGGCTTGATCAAGAGCCTCCATTTCATGATGCTCAAGCACGACCTCGCGAAGAACCCCGGCCGGTGGCGCCCCGGTGACATCTACGTCCGCAACGAAGCAAGCAGCGAGATCGTCTACCAAGGGCCTTCAAGCGACGAGGTCTCCGACCTGATCGGCGAGATGCTGCTCGAGTTGGAAGGCGACGAGAGCCCGGTGCTCGTAAAGGCAGCCATGGCGCACCTGAACCTGGTCCTGATCCACCCCTTCAGCGATGGCAACGGGCGCATGGCTCGCTGCCTGCAGTCCCTCGTGTTGGCTCGAGATCGGGTCCTCGCGCCGATCTTCTCCAGCATCGAGGAGTTCCTCGGGCGCAACACCGACGCCTACTACCAAGTGCTGGCAGACGTCGGTGGCGGCTCGTGGAACCCCGAGCGGGATGCCCGCCCATGGATCCGCTTCTGCATGAGAGCCCACTACATGCAGGTCCAAACGATGCTGCGCCAGCGCCAAGAGATCGAGGAACTCTGGAACGGCTGCGTCGGCCTGACGGAGGGCAAAGGCCTACCCGAACGGTGTGCGGTGGCCCTGATCGATGCCGCCTACGGCCTGCGAATCCGCCGCAGCAGCTACCAGGCCTCCGCGGAAGAGGTGGCCGGGGAGGAGATCAGCCAGCAAACCGCATCGCGCGATCTGAGGGCAATGGTCGACGATGGGCTTCTCGAGCCCTTTGGCGAGCGCCGTGCCCGCTACTACGTCGCCGGGCCCAAGCCAGCTGAACTGCGGGAGCGGATCCGCGCCGGGCGGTTGCCGCGGGAGGCTACGGACCCGTTCGCCGTTGTCCGCGATAAGCGTCAGCTGAGCTTGACCTGAGGGCCACCGCGGCTGCGAAATCACGCGAGTGAGTGAGGGAGACGTCGACTTGCTCGCCCTCGGCAGCCTCCGCCGCCCGGCCCGTGAGGCGCACCGTCGGCGGCTCGCCCGCAATCACCTCTACCTCGCCCAGGCCGAAGCCGCCGCTCAGCCCAAGGGCCTTGACAACCGCCTCCTTGGCGGCGAAGCGGGCGGCCAGGTGGCGGGCGGGGCGGGCGCGGGCCGCGGCGTAGTCACGCTCGGCCTCGGTGAAGACGCGCTCGGCCAGGCGCGGGTGGCGCTCCAGGGCGCGCTCGAGGCGGTCGATCTCCAGCAGGTCGATGCCGACGCCGGATGCCATCGGCAGGAAGCCTACCTTTCGAGGCCCACGACCAGCTTCGCAGTCGCAAGTTCTTCGTCGCTGCCGGTGCCGAGGGCGAGGTAGCCGATCTTCTTCAGGTAGCGCGTCGCTTCCCAGAAGCCCTTCTTCGAGCGCGGCACGATCGATTCCGCCAGTTGCAGCGCGGCGGGACCGGCGACGAAGGCGCTGATCGGCGCCTTGCCCAGCGAGGCGACCGCGGCCTTGTACCTGGCGCTGCCGGAGAGCGTTTCGCCAGAGCCGGCGTCAAGCGCTTTCAGCGCCGCCGGCAGGCCGTAGCCGACCGCTACCCGGCTGCCGGTGGCGACGACTGCGATCGGCTTCTTGCCGAGCGTCGGGCTGTGGACTGAGAAGCCGCTGGCCTTGCCGCTCACCGCCGTTATGCCGGGAACGCGTGCGCCACGCAACAGGGTGCCGAAACTGGCCACCGCTTCGGCGGCTTCGGAGCTGTTGGCGCTCACCGTCAGGGCGCCGCTGAGGTTGCTCCTGCTGTTGCCCTCGACGAATACAGCTGCGCCTTCGAGCGAGGCCGCGATCTTGTCGAGGTTGATCCCTGCCCGTTCGAGCGTGCTCTTCAGTTCGCCCGGTTCGAGTTCGGGCGGGACGCCGGTTTCGTTGAGGTTGTCAACGGCTTCTTCGAGCTGTTCGCCAAAGCCGGAGGCGGCGAACGCCGCGACCGAATCGGCGGGCAGGGTGCCGAGCAGCTTGGAGACGTCTCCGCTCGGCGCTTTCTCGCCACCGAGGTCGCTGCTCAGGTAGACATCGATCTGTTCGGAGCCGGGGATCACGCTCGCCACGGCCGTCGCTTCGCTGGGGTCGATGCCGGAGCTCTGGAGGACTTCCTGGGCCTGCGAGCCGATCTTGTTGCCCGACTGTTCGAGCAGGGCGCCGACGTCGACGTAGACGTCGGCGAGGCTGCCGTTCGATGCCGCGTCGATCGCGGTCTGGAAGCGGTCTTCGTCGCCAAGCGATTCGCCGTTGGAGGCTTCCACGGCGGCTTCGAAGGCTTTCTTGCCATCGGCGATCACGGCCCATTCGCCGATCACTCCGATCGCGTTTCCTTCCGAGCCGCCAACCTTGAAGTCGACGCCTTCGTCGGAGAAGTCCTTGTAGGGGCTCTTGCCCCCCCTGGACTGCTTGTCGATGAATTCCTGCGTTTCCTTCGCGTTCGTGGTCTGGATCGCGATCAGCGGTTCGGACAGTTCTTCGCCTTCGAGGTGGCTGAAGGCAACCCCCGCCACCTTGCCCAGCCACGGTTCGACTTCGGTCGCGAAGTCGACCGGTTCGCCTTCGCTGCTCGCCGAGCTTTCGAGTTCGGAGACGATGAAGTCGCCAAGGTTGCCGATCCCGGCCAGCGTGTTCGCCACCGAGTCGACGTTCGACTTCAGTTCTCCCGTCGGCCGCGGGTTGCCTTCGACGAAGACCACCGAGCCAGGGGCGGCAAGGCTGGCCGGACTGGGTTCGGAGGAGCTGCTGCTACTGCTGCTACCGCAGCCCGCAACCGCGATCGCAGCCAGAGCCGCCAAAACCAGGAAGATGGCGAAACGAATCTTGACCATAGGCTCAAGAGGGTAGCGGCACAGCGCGTTACTCGACAGTCACGGTCTTGGCCAGGTTGCGCGGCTGATCGACGTTGAGGCCGCGGGCGCGGGCGATGTCGTAGGCGAGCAGCTGCAGGGGCAGGACCGTGAGGATCGGCTGCAGTATCCAGTCGCTGCGGGCGACCTCGATCGTCTCGTCGGCGACCGCGCCGACCCGCTCGTCGCCCTCGGTCGCGATCGCGACCGTCGCCGCGCCGCGGGCGCGCACCTCTTCCACGTTGGAGAGCACCTTGTCGAGCACCGGGCTCTCGGTTGCGACGCAGATCACCGGGGTCGACTCGTCGAGCAGCGCGATCGGCCCGTGCTTCATCTCGCCGGCCGCGTAGGCGTCGGTCGGGATGTAGGAGATCTCCCTCAGCTTCAGGGCGCCCTCGAGGCAGACCGGCAGCCCGATGTGGCGACCGAGGTATAGGAAGAACTGCTGCTCGTGGCGGGCCTCGGAGACCTCGCGAACGCGGTCCCCGATCGCGGCGAGAGTGGTCTCGATCTTCGATGGGACTTCCTTCAGCTCGGCGACCAGCTCGGCGAGGCGCCCGGCGTCCAGCGTCCCTCGCAGCTCGGCAAGGCGCAGCCCGATCAGGTACATCGCCGCGACCTGGGCGACGAAGGTCTTGGTTGCCGCCACGCTGATCTCGAGGCCGGCCCGGGTGTAGAGGACGGCGTCGGCGTCGCGGGTCGCCTGGCTGCCCATCACGTTGGTTATAGCCAGCACCTTGGCGCCGTTTTCGCGGGCGAGGCGCATCGCAGCGAGGGTGTCGGCGGTCTCGCCCGACTGGGTGATCCCGATCACCAGATCGCCGGCGCCGATCACCGGGTTGCGGTAGCGGTACTCGGAGGCGATGTCCATCTCGACCGGCACCCGCGCCCACTCCTCGATCGCGTAACGGCCGATCAGGCCGGCGTGGTAGGAGGTGCCGCAGGCGACGATCACGATCCGCTTCAGGTCGCGCAGGTAGGAGTCCTCCAGCTCGACCTCGGAGAGATCGACGCCGTCATCACCGGGAAGGCGGTCGGCGATCGTTTCCGCCACGGCATCGGCCTGTTCGTGGATCTCCTTCAGCATGAAGGTCTCGTAGCCGCCCTTCTCGGCCGCCTCCTCGTCCCACTCGATCTCCTCGGCCTCGCGCTGCACCGGGTTGCCCTCGGCGTCGGTGATCCGCACCCCTGCGGCGTCGATCGTGACGACCTCGTCGTTTTCGATCGCGACCGCCTGGCGGGTCTCGGCGAGGAAGGCCGGGATCGCCGAGGCGAGGAAGCTCTCGCCCTCGCCGACGCCGGCGACGAGCGGGCACTCCTTGCGCGCCCCGACCAAAAGGCCGGGCTGGTCGGCGTGCATGGCGACGAAGGCGTAATGGCCGCGCAGCTCGCCGAAGGCGACGCGGACAGCGGCGGCGAGATCGCCGTCGTAGTGGGTGGCGATCAGGTGGGCGACCACCTCGGCATCGGTTTCCGAGCTGAACTCCTGCCCTTCACCCTCGAGCCGGCGGCGCAGCTTGGCGTGGTTCTCGACGATCCCGTTGAGGACGATGTGGACCCGGTCGGAGCTGTCGCTGTGCGGGTGGGCGTTCTCCTCGGTGACGCGGCCGTGGGTCGCCCAGCGGGTGTGGGCGACGCCGGTCGTGGCCGGGAGCGCCGCAACGGCGACCCCGCCGCCGTTCTGAGAATCCTCCTCGATCGCGGCGCGCAGGTTGGCGAGGTTGCCGACCGCGCGCACGCTGTCGATCCGCCCGTCGTCGATCACCGAGATCCCGGCCGAGTCATAGCCGCGGTACTCGAGCTTCTCGAGCCCCGCGACCAGGAGGCCCAAGCAGGGGCGCTTGCCCACGTATCCGACGATTCCGCACATAAGGAGGCGACGAAGGGTAGAGGCCGGCCGGCTCAGGCCAGCTCTTGCCGCACGATCGTGACAAGGCGCTCGCAAACGGACTCGGCCTCAGCGGCGCTCGGCGCCTCGACCATCACCCGCACCAGCGGCTCGGTTCCCGAGGGTCGCAGCAGCACCCGGCCGCGCCCCTCGAGCGCCCGCCCCTCGCGATCGACCGCCTCCCAGACCGCCTCGGCGCCGGCGATCGCCTCGCGATCGGCGACCTCGACGTTGACCAGGGTCTGCGGCAGCTTCTCCATCGGCGCGACCGCTGCCAGGTCGCGACCGCCCAGCTCGCGCATCGTCGTCAGCGCCGCGGCGATCCCGTCGCCGGTGGCGGCGAAGCGGGTGTCGATGATGTGGCCGGACTGCTCGCCACCCAGCGCCCACTCGCGCTCGCGCAGCTCGTCGAGGACGTAGCGGTCGCCGACCTTGGCCACCGCGACCTCGATCCCAGCCTCCTCCATCGCCTGGTGGAAGCCGTAGTTGCTCATCACCGTCACGGCGACCCCGCCGCCAAGCTCGCCGCGCGCCACCATGCCCCGCGCCGCGAGCGCGATCAGCTCGTCGCCGTCGCGAGCGCGGCCGCTGCCGTCGACGGCGAGAACGCGATCGCCGTCGCCGTCGAAAGCGAAGCCGATCGTCGCCCCGGAGGCGGCGACGGCCTCCGCCAGGGCGTCGAGGTGGGTGGATCCGCAGCCGTCGTTGATGTTGCGGCCGTCGGGCTCGGCGGCAAGCGCCTCGACCGTGGCGCCGAGGCGCTCGAAGATCATCGGGGCGGCCCGGAAGGTGGCGCCGTTGGCGCAGTCGAGCATCACCCGGCGGCCGGAGAGGTCGAGCGGGAAAGCTGACTCGAGCGCCCGCAGGTAGTCCTCGAGGCCGCCGTTCAGCTCGCGCACGTGGCCCGGCTCGGCAACCTCGCGCTCGGCGTCGATCAACGCCTCGATCCGCGCCTCCGCCTCGTCGTCGAGCTTCGTCCCCGCTGTCGAGAAGAACTTGATCCCGTTGTCGCGGTAGGGATTGTGCGACGCCGAGACGACCGCGGCGAGGTCGAGCCCTAGGCGCTTGACCAGGATCGCCGCCGCCGGCGTAGGCAGCACGCCACCGAGCAGGGCATCGCCGCCGGCGGCGGCTATCCCGGCGGCGAGCGCGGACTCGAGCATCGGCCCCGACTCGCGGGTGTCGCGCACGATCAGCACCTGCGGGCGCTCGGCCTGCAGCGAGGCCGTCGCCGCGCGGCCCAGCGAGGTCGCCAACTCCGCCGTAAGGAAGATCCCAGCCTCCCCTCGGACCCCATCGGTTCCGAAGAGCTTGCGCCCGCTCGCCACAGAGAGAGCCTTAACGCTTGGAGAACTGCGGCCGCTTGCGGGCCTTCTTCAGTCCGGCCTTCTTGCGCTCCTTGGCCCGGGCGTCGCGGGTCAGGAAGCCGCGGCGCTTCAACTCGCCGCGCAGCTCGGGGTCGACCTCGGTCAGCGCCCGGGCGATGCCGTGGCGCACCGCGCCAGCCTGGCCGCTGATGCCGCCCCCGTGGACGCGAACGCGAACGTCGACGTTGCCCTCATAGCCGGTGATGGCCAGCGGTTGCAGCGCCATCGTCTGGTGCAGGGGTCGCGGAAAGAACTCCGCCAGCTCCCGCTTGTTGATCTCGACCTTGCCGCTGCCCGGCAGCAGGGTCACACGGGCGATCGAAGTCTTGCGCTTGCCGGTGGCGAGGTAACGCGCGTCGCCCTCGAGCTTCGCCGGAGCGCGGCTCGCGGCGGCAGGCTCCTCCTCGGCCCCTCCGACCAGCTCGGCCTCACGCTGGGCCTTCTCCTCCTCTTCGGCTTCCTTGCGAGCCTGCTCCTCGGCGCTGAGCGGCCGCTCGTCGGCCTCGACGGCAATCGGCTCCAGGTCGGCCCCGGGAATGACGTCCTTCTTCTTCTCCTCGGCCTTGGGCTTCTCGGCAGCCGGCTCGGGGACCGCCGGGGCCTCCTCCGCTACGGACTCCTCGGCGGCATCTCCATCAGCCTGAGGCGCCTCGTCAACCGGCTCCGACTCGGCAGCTTTTTCCTCCACAGGCTCCTCCTCGACGGCGTCACCTTCGGCCACAGGCGCCTCGTCCTGGGTCTCAGACGCATCTCCCGCGGGTGGCGTGGAGGAGGGCTCCTCGCCCGCAGCTTGCGAGGACGAGGAGTCCTCCTCCGCGACAGGACCCGCGGGCTGATCCGCCGAGTCCTCCTCCGTCGTCTCGTCCTTCTGCGTGTCGTCGTCGATCAAGTCTGTATCTCCATCGGTTTGGGCTGCTGCGCCTCATGTGGATGCTCGGGGCCGGCGTAGACCTTGAGCTTGGTGAGCTGCTGACGGGCGAGCCGGTTGCGGGGAAGCATCCCCTTCACCGCCTTGCGGATGACCTCCTCGGGACGGCGATCGAGCATCTCTGCAAGCGTGCGGGACTTGATCCCGCCCGGGTAGCCGCTGTGGCGCCAGTAGCGCTTCTGGTTCAGCTTGTCGCCGGTGACGCGGATCTTCTCCGCGTTGACGACGACGATGAAGTCGCCGGTATCGATGTGGGGCGTGTACTCGGGCTTGCGCTTGCCGCGCAGAGCGTCCGCGATCCGGGTCGCGAGACGGCCCAGGGTCTGGCCCTCGGCATCGACGACGTACCAGTCGCGCTGGCGGTCGGCGGGGGTGGCTACATAGGTCTTCATCAGCGAAAAGCCGCGGGCAGCGCCCAGCGGCCCCGGCATGATAGCCGCCGCGCCGCATCGGCGTAAGCGGCCGCATCGGCGTCTATACTGCCGCGCCAACACTGCCGAATCTCAGCCGCACATGCGGGTGGGAGCGGAGGAACCGCAGGAACCGTTGCAGGTTCCAGGGGCGAATCGGCCGAAAAGGTCGTAGCGCATCTCTTTCAGCGCGAGCCCGACAGCTAACTCCGCAGGCGACAGAAAGAGAGGGCATGTGGGTCGCAAGAGCGCCCGGCCTTGGTTGGCGGGAATCCATCTCACGGTTGCAGCGATCGCGCTGGCGCTGATCTTTGCCGCGTCCGCCGCGGCGGATACCGGCGGCGCCGCAACCGCTGCCGGAGGGCCGCCGCCGGCCGGCAGCCCGACCGGCACGCCGGAAGCCGAAGCGCCCAGCGCCGGGGCGCTGAGCCTGGTCTCGGCCCGGGCGACGCCGCGCAAGTCCTTCTTCTACGGCTTCCGCTACCCCAGCGTCAGCTTCGCGATCGAAAGCAGCCAGCCGCAGAACGACCTCCAGGTCGACGTCGTCAACGCGGCCGGCGAAGTCGTCCGCAGCTTCTACAGAAACGACGTCGAACCGAATGCCGAAGTGCGGATCCGCTGGGACGGCACGACGAGCGAAGGGAAGCCGGCCCGCAACGGCCGCTACAGCTTCCGCATCGGCGCCCAGGGAGCGACCGCGCCGGCGGCCCGCGCCTCGACCTCGAGCGAACCGCTCAGCCTCGGCTTCGCCCTCTACGGCTACGCCTTCCCGGTTCTCGGTCCCCACGATTTCGGCGGCCCGGCCGACCGCTTCGGCGCCCCCCGCGACGGCCACACCCACCAGGGCCAGGACACGATGGCGGCCTGCGGGACGCCGCTGGTCGCCGCCCGCGGCGGCGCCGTCCAGTACTCGGGCTTCCAGGCCGCCGCCGGCAACTACATCGTCATCGATGGCAAGGGCACCGGGCTCGACTTCATGTACGCCCACCTCGCCGAACCCTCGCCGCTGAAAACCGGCGAAGCGGTCCGCACCGGCCAGCCGATCGGCGTCGTCGGCGAGACCGGCGACGCCACCGCCTGCCACCTCCACTTCGAGATCTGGACCGCCCCCGGCTGGTACCAGGGCGGCAGCCCGATCGACCCGCTTCCCTACCTCGAAAAGTGGGATGCCTACAGCTGATCGGGCACCACTGAATCAGGGCGGAGAGGGCGGTTCTAGATGTTCAATCGCGGTCGACTTACAAACAAAAGAGCAACAGCCACCGGCACGGTCGCCGGCAGCTCGTCGACGGCAAAGAAGAGCAAGTCGAAGACAAGCGCCAAGCAAGCCACCAACCCCGCTCCAACCATCTGCCGATGGACCGATCTCACGCCATATAGGCATATCTCAGGCCCATCGGCGGCGAGCAGGCAGCCGACCAGGGCGGCGATGAAGAGGTCGCCGAAGCCCATCTGGGCTGCGCCGAAATGGACCGCCTGCAGGCGCGGCAAGCCGCCTCCCGGCGTGGCGGCGCTGAGCACGGCGTTGGGGCCCTGGAGGAGATCGGAGGCGACGAACCAGGTGTCAATTGCCGCCATCGCATATACGCCGAGGCGCAGCCAGTAGGCCGGCACCGCCGAGACGAGGATCCAGCCGAGGGCGATGCAGGCAAGGCCGGAGAGCGCCGTCGCCGCGACCTCGCCGGCGAGCGAGCCGTGCGCCGCCCAGGCGAGAGCGAAGAGCGGCACGGCTGCCAGGGCCCAGGCCGGCCGGGAGCCCCGCACCAGCAGGCCGAGCGCGAGCGCCGCGAGCGGCGGCACGGCGACCAGCGCCAGGCATGCGAGCGCCGTCGCCGACCCTGCGTCGAGTTCGATGATCGCGACCACGACGACGATCGAGAGCGCCGGGATCAGCGCCCACCAGCGACTGCGAAGGCCGTCCAGCCACGGCCACGAACGCTGCGCCGGCAGAGCCACCAGCCCCGCCTGCACAAGGCTGAGAATCGCGATCGAGACGGCAAAGGACGGCATCGCATCCATTCCGGTGTGACTTATGCCCTCTATGGGCACATAAACCGCACCGGAAGCGTCACTCCCACTCGATGGTTGCCGGCGGCTTTGAGGAAATATCCAGCGCGACGCGGTTGACGTCGGCGATCTCGTTGATGATCCGGTTGGAGACCCGCTCCAGCAGGTCGTAGGGAAGCCGCGCCCAGTCGGCGGTCATCGCGTCGTCGGAGGTGACGGCACGGATCACGATCGGGTAGGCGTAGGTGCGCCCGTCCCCCTGGACCCCTACCGAGCGGACGACCGGCAGCACGCAGAACGACTGCCAGAGTTGGCGATAGAGGTCGGCGGCGCGGATCTCCTCCTGCAGGACCGCATCGGCGGCGCGGAGGATGTCGAGCCGCTCCTTGTTGACCTCGCCGCCGACGATGCGGATCGCCAGGCCCGGCCCCGGAAAGGGCTGGCGCCAGACCATCCGCTCCGGCAGCCCCAGCTCGGCGCCGACCGCGCGCACCTCGTCCTTGAACAGCATCCGCAGCGGCTCGACCAGCTGGAACTCGAGGTCATCGGGCAGGCCGCCGACGTTGTGGTGTGACTTGATCGTCGCTGCGCCCTCGCTGCCGCCCGACTCGATCACGTCGGAGTAGAGCGTGCCCTGAACCAGGTAGGCGGCGTCCTCGAGCTTCTCGGCCTCCTCCTCGAAGACGCGGATGAACTCCTCGCCGATGATCTTGCGCTTGCGCTCGGGCTCGTCGTGGCCGGCCAGCTTGTCGAGGAAGCGCTGCTCGGCTTCGACGTGGACGAGGGGGATGCCGAACTGCTCGAAGGCGGAGACGACCTGCTCGGCCTCGTTCAGCCGCATCAGGCCGTGATCGACGAAGACGCAGGTCAGCTGCTCCCCCACCGCTCGGTGGACCAGCAGGGCGGCGACCGAGGAATCGACCCCGCCGGAGAGCCCGCAGATCACCCGCCCCTCCCCCACCTGCGCCCGGATCTTGGCGACCTGCTCGGCGATCACCGACTGCGGCGACCACTGCTGCTCGCAACCGGCGACGTCGCGCAGGAAGCGGGTGAGGATCTCGGTCCCATACGGCGTGTGCACGACCTCGGGGTGAAACTGGATGCCATACAGCCCGCGATTCGGGTGCTCGCAGGCAGCCACCGGCGACCCCGGGCTCGAGGCCAGCGCGGCAAACCCCTCGGGCGGCTCGAACACAGCGTCCCGATGGCTCATCCAGCAATGCTGCTCCTCCGGCAGGCCGCCGAGCAACCGCCCCCCGCCATCGGTCAGCGTCAGCTCGGTACGCCCGAACTCCCCAGCCTCAGCCGCCTCGACCCTGCCCCCCAACGCCTGGACCATCGCCTGCATCCCGTAACAGATCCCCAGCAGGGGAATCTCCAGGCCCAGCAGCTCCGTTGGAAAGACGGGTGCACCATCCTCATACACGGAAGCGGGCCCACCCGAGAGGATCAGTCCCCTGGGATCTCTATCTCGAATGGTCGCAACCGGCGTCGTCGACGGAAGCAGCTCCGCGAACACCCCGCATTCGCGGATCCGCCTGGCGATCAACTGCGAATACTGCCCGCCGAAATCAAGGACAAGAACCTCCTCGACAGCATGCGCGTCAACGGGCACCTGCTCGGACGGCCCATCGGTCTCGGATCTCAGCAGAGCCCCGCTCACGCCCCTGCCGGGGGGTGGCATCGGATGGGGGGACCAGTCTGAGGAGCAACTGCACCGCAGGACTGGTGGGCCCCATCCGGTGACAGGACCCGCCGGCCCAGCGCGTCCGCACACTCAGTCATCAGAGACCGCGACCCCCGCCGAAACAGCAGCCCGCCCGTTCGACCCCATGCCAACCGACTGCTCATTTTGCAGCTTCTTTCCCTCGCTCATCAGGGCGGGCGCAACCATCACCTCGGCCCGCTGGAAGGAGCGGATGTCCTCGTAGCCGCAGGTGGCCATCGAGGTCTTCAGCGCCCCCATCAGGTTGAAGGTGCCGTCGTTCTCCTGGGCGGGGCCGAGCAGGATCTCCTCCAGCGTCCCGTCCTGCTTGGTCGTCACGCGGGTGCCCCGCGGCAGCGAGGGGTGGAAGGTCGCCATCCCCCAGTGGAAGCCGCGACCGGGCGCCTCCTTGGCACGGGCAAGCGGCGAGCCGACCATCACCGAGTCCGCCCCGCAGGCGATCGCCTTGGAGACGTCGCCCCCGGTGCGCATGCCGCCGTCGGCGATCACGTTGACGTACTCGCCGGTCTCGAGCATGTGCTGCGAGCGGGCCGCCGCGACGTCGGCGATCGCCGTCGCCTGCGGAACGCCGATCCCGAGCACGCCGCGCGTCGTGCAGGCGGCGCCGGGCCCGACGCCGACCAGGACGCCGACCGCGCCGGTGCGCATCAGGTGCAGCCCGGTCGAGTAGGAGGCGCAACCGCCGACCACGGTCGGCACCGGCACCTCGGCGATGAACTCCTTCAGGTTGAGCGGCTCGACCGTGGTCGAGACGTGTTCGGCGGAGATCACCGTGCCCTGGATGACGAGGATGTCGATCCCGGCCTCGACCGCGATCTCGTAGTGCTCGCGGACTTTCTGCGGCGTCAGCGAGCCGCAGGCGACCGCCCCGCGCTGCTTGATCTCCGCGATCCGCTTGCCGATCAGCTCCGGCTTGACCGGCTCGGCGTAGATCTCCTGCATGATCCGGGTCGCCTCGTGCTTGGGCGCCGCGGCGACCATCTCCAGCTTCTCCTCGGCGTTCTCGAAGCGGGTCCAGATCCCCTCGAGGTTGAGCACGCCAAGCCCGCCCAGCTCGTTGACCAGCACGGCAGTCTCGGGGCTGACCACCCCGTCCATCGCCGAGGCAACGAGCGGCAGCTCGAAGCGATAGGGGCCCAGGGTCCAGCTGATGTCAATGTCGTCGGGATCGCGGGTGCGGCGCGACGGGACGATCGCGATGTCGTCGAATCCGTAAGCGCGCCGCCCCTTCTTGCCTCGACCGATGTCGATCTCCAATTAAGTCCTCCAGGGTGGCGTTGAGAACCCAGCCTACACTTCTGCGGGGACCTCCAAATCCTGGACGTGGACCTCGCCGAGGAGGCGCTCGACCTGATTGCGATCGACCATGCCGGCCCCGAAGTGCTGGGTCGACTCGGCCCCGCAGGCGACGCCATAGGCGAGGCACTCGTCGGCCGGGCGGCCGTCGTAGCGGGCGGCGACGTAGCCGGCCAGGAAAGCGTCGCCGGAGCCGACCGTCGAGACCGGGCTGAGCGACTCGGTCCGCACCTCGACGAAACGCCGCTCCGCGCCCTCGCCGATCACCGCGACGCAGCCCTCCGGGCGCGTGATCGCCGCCTCGACGGCGCCGAGGCGGACCAGCTCGGAGAGCCCGTGGGCGAGGTCGTCGCGATCGGCGAACTCCTGGCCGACCAGCTCCTCGGCCTCGCGCTCGTTGGGGGTGACGATGGAGGCGCCGGCGCGCACCCCGGCCAGCATCGCATCGCCCTCGGCGTCAAGCACCACCGGCACGCCACGCTCGCCGAGGTCCTTGATCAGACGCGCGTAGAGGTCCTCCCCGGCGCCGGGCGGCAGGCTGCCGGCGAGCACACAGAGGCTGGCGCCGGCGGCGAGGTAGCCGAGCCGGTCGACGAAGGCCTCGACCTCCTCGCGGCTCACCGCCGGGCCACGCTCGTTGATCTCGGTCTGCTCCCCCGACGTCGGGTCGATCACGGCCAGATTGATCCGCGTCTCGGCGGCGATCCGGATGAAGTCGGTCAGCACCGCTTCCTCGCGCAGCTGCTCGAGCAGCCGGCTGCCGGTCGGGCCGCCGGAGAAGCCGGCGGCGATCACCGGGCGGCCGAGCCGCTTCAGCGCCCTCGCCACGTTGATTCCCTTGCCACCCGCGACGGTGCGGCTCTCGACCGCGCGGTGGCGATGGCCGAGGCGAAAGTTGGGGACAGCCACGGTGCGGTCGATCGCGGCGTTGAGGGTGACGGTGAGGATCATCGGTATCGGCGCCTGAAGAGAAGCGCTCCCGCGATCAGTATCGCTGACAGCAGCAGCGCAAGCCAGGGCAGATTGTCGCCGGCGAAGCTCCGTACCCGATCCAGCGTGGTTGCAGTCGGCAACGCCCGGCCGGCCCGCAGCGCCACCTTCGCCGTGCGCAGGCCGTCGACGAAGACGGTCGCCGTGCCCAACGCGGCGCCGCGCCCGATCGGCCCCTCGACTTCCCGCGGCGCCCGCACCGAGACCGTCATCCGCTGGTCGGAGCGCAGGCCCACGGCGACGGTTCGGCCTGCGCGCAGCGCCAGCTCGCCGCCCGCGTAGCGGATCGAGGGTTCGGCGAGCACGGCGCCGGCGCGGATCGGCAGCCGCCGTTTGTACTGGGCGAAGCCGTAGTCGAGCAGGCGAAGGTCGTCGCTGAAGCGGTCTTCGTCGGTCGGCGCCCCGATCGCCACCGAGATCAGCTCGGTCCCCTTGCGCCGCCCCGAGCCAACCAGGACGTAGAGGGCGCCGAAGGTGTGGCCGGTCTTCACCCCAGTCACCCAGGGCGCTATCCGCAGCAGTTCGTTGATCGTCGAAATCCGCCGCCGCGGCCTGGCGCTGCCCAGCACGGCGCTGCGCGAGGCGGCGATGCGGGCGAAGGCGGGGATCCGCAGCAGGCGCTGGGTCAGCGTGGCAAGGTCGCGGGCGCTGGAGTGGTTGCCGCGCTGGTCGAGCCCGATCGGATTCGCGTAGTGGGTATCGGACAGCCCCAGCGCCGCCGCGTAGCGGTTCATCTGGCCGACGAAGCGGCGCTCCGATCCGGCCGCGGCGAGCGCGAGGTTGTAAGCGGCGTCGTTGCCGCTGCGCAGGACCAGGCCGTAGAGCAGATCGCGAACGCTGATCCGCTGGCCGGGACGCAGGCCGAGCAGCGACTCGCCGTATTCGGCCGCGTAGGGAACGGCGCGCACGATGCGGCCGAGCGGCAGCTCATGCAGGACCACGTAGGCGGTCATCAGCTTGGTGGTGCTGGCGATCGGCAGGTGGCGCGCGGCGGCGTGAGAGGTCAGCACCTCGCCGGTGCGGGCGTCGATCAGCGTCCAGGCCCGCGCCTCGACCTGCGGGCCCTTGGCCGCTGCTGCAGCCGGGACCGCAAGCGCCAGAGCCAGC
Organism: Solirubrobacterales bacterium; assembly: GCA_036496625.1. Classification (GTDB taxonomy): domain Bacteria; phylum Actinomycetota; class Thermoleophilia; order Solirubrobacterales; family 70-9; genus VRUE01. The sequence goes on from DASXKW010000013.1 coordinate 26,551, forward strand.
AGGAACGCCGCCAGGGCCGCGCCGCAGCGGCGCCGGATCACTTCAGCTTGAGCTTCTCGCCGGCGATCAGGATCTGGGGGTCGACTTCGGGGTTGAGCGCTTCGATCCGGGCCACGGTCACCCCGTTGCGGTGAGCGATCGAGATCAGGGTGTCGCCGCTCTTGACTTCGTACGTGGCCGGGACGTTGCGCTTCGGCTGGCTGGCGTGGTGAGCCGCCGTGCCGTGCTTGGTCCCCGACCCGTTCGAACCGCCGCCGCCGAGGGCGCCGGCGATGGCGATCACGGCGATCACGAACGCCACCACGAGGGTGGTCGCCGCCGCTATGCGGGCTGGGGCTGATGAGCGCTTTTTCATGGGACGTGACGAACGATCGAATGGTCGCCCGAGATCGTATATACGGTCAGCGGCGTTCTAGGCGGTCGAAACGTCCCAAACCGCGGCGCGCAGGCTCTCTGCCGCCGCTGCCGGGTCATCGGCGGCGGCGATCCCGCGCGAAGCCGCGACCAGGGCCGCGCTGCGGCCGGGGGCGAAGGCGGCGCCCAGCAGCTCCGGCTGGCCCCCCTGGGCGCCGACGCCGGGGATCAGGAAGATCGAGCGTGGCATCAGCGAGCGCAGGCGGGCGATGTGCTCCGGCGCCGTCGCGCCGACCACCGCGCCCATCCCGCTCAGGCCGCTCTCCCCCAGCAGGCGGTCCGAGAGGCCGTCGACCAGGGCGGCGAGGCGCTCGTGCAGCGGCTGCTCGGGGCTGGGCAGGTCCTGGACGTCAGCCGCCCCTGGATTGCTGGTTCGCACCAGGGCGAAGACCCCTGCGCCGGCCGCCCCCGCGGCCGCGATCAGCGGCTCCAGCGCGTCGGCGCCGAGCAGCGGGTTGGCGGTGAAGGCGTCGGCCCCGAGCCCGGCCACCGGGCCCCACGGAGTCGCCGTCTCGCCGACGAGCGCCTGCGCGTAGGCCGCGGCCGTCACCGGCACGTCGCCGCGCTTGCCATCGGCGATCACCAGCAGCCCGGCTTCCCGGACAGTCGCGCAGACTTCGGCGAGAGCCGCCCAGCCGGGCGCCCCGAGGCGCTCGAAGCAGGCGAGCTGCGGCTTGACCGCAACGCAGGCCGGCCCTGCGCGCTCGATCAACGAGCGGCAGTCGCCGACGACCGCCCCGGCCGCGCGCTCGGCGGCCGAGGCTGCGGGAACGTCCGGCCCGCCCCCTGAGAGCTTCGACGGGTCGGGGTCGAGACCCAAGCAGACCTGGCTGCGGCGCTCCTCTACAAGCGCCGCGAGCCGATCCGCAAAAGGAGCCTGACTCAGCCTTTGACCTTGGTCTTCAGGGCGGAGCCGGCGGAGAAGCGCGGCACTTTGCCGCCCGGGATCGTAATCCGCTCGCCGGTGCGGGGGTTGACGCCCTGGCGCGGACCGCGCTCGGCGACGTGGAATTTGCCGAAGCCGGTGAAGCTGACTTCGCCGCCGCCGCTCAGCGTGTCGGTGATCGCATCGAGCACGGCGTCGACAGCGTCGCCGGCGGCTTTCTTGCTGCCCAGCCGCTCGTCGCCTGCAAGTTGGTCAAGAAACTCAGCCTTAGTCACGTCGAAGCTCCTCCGTCATGGGTGGTTGAAATCGGGCGCAATCTAACAGTGCGCACGGCCGTAAAGCCCTTGGGACTCAGGAGCCGGCGATGGTCATCGCCCCGATCAGCAGCGGCGGGGCGCTGACCGAGCCCCCGAAGGGGACCCACCTGGGGGCCGCGCCGACCGCTCGCACCGCGATCAGCATCGAGACCAGGTCGCTGGCAATCGTGAACTCGCGCAGCGGCTCGGCCAGCGCGCCGCCGCGGATCGCCCGCCCCGAGGCGCCGACCGAGAAGTCGCCTGAGACGGGATTGGCGCCCGAGTGCAGGCCGGCGACATCGGTCACGAAGACCCCCTCGCCCGCCTCGCGGAGCAGCTCCTCGAAGCCGAGCCTGCCCGGGGCGACGATCAGATTGGAGGTCGAGACAGAGGGCTGCGAACGGTAGCCGCCGCGTCCCGCGTTGCCGGTGGAGGCGGCGCCCCCGCGGCGCGCTGTGTAGGTGTCGTAGAGGTAGGCGCGCAGGGCACCGCCCTCGATCAGGGCGGTGCGGCGGTGCGGCACGCCCTCGCCGTCGAAGGGCGCGGAGGCGGAGCCCTCGGGGTCGAGGCCGTCGTCGTGGAGGACGAGCGCCTCGCCGGCGACCTCGGCGCCAAGCCGGTCGGCGAACGGCGAGCGCCCGCGCTGCACCGCGCCGGCGCTGAGCCCGCCGCCGATCAGGGCGACGAAGCTGGCCGCGACGGTCGGGTCGAGGACGACCGCGCAGGTGCGCGACTCGGGCTTGCCGGCGCCGATCATCGCCGTCGCCCGCTCGGCCCCTTCGCGCCCGATCGCGGCCGGATCGATCGCCTCCGGGCCACGGGCGATGTCGAAGCCGAGCCCGGTCTCGCGACCGCCGTCGCTCTCGGCCAGCGCCTGCACGTAGCCGTAGCAGCTGGAGCGCTCGAACTCGCCTGAGATCCCCGTGGAGGAGGCGATCGCGATCCGCTCGGCGGAGTCCGCGTAGACGGCCTGCTCGACCCCGGCCACCCGGGGGTCGGCCTCGAGCGCCGCGCGCTCGATCGCCAGCGCCAGCTCGGCGACGCGGTCCGTCCTCCACCCGGCGATCGAGGGATCGCTCAGCTGCAGCTCGACGGCAACGCCGTCGGCGCTCGGCGGGCCCGCATGCTCGTCCTCGTCGGCGACCCGCGCCGCCTCGGCGGCGCGCCCGGCGAGCGCCTCGATGCCGGCCTCGGAGAGATCGGTGCCGAAGGCGTAGCCGACCTGGGCGCCGATCCAGGCGCGCACGCCGATCCCGCGCTGCGTCGCCGCGGTGAGGCTTTCGACCTCGCCGCCGTGGGTGCGAACCTCGCGACCGGCATCCTCGGACGCATAGGCCTCGGCGTCGCTCGCCCCCGCTGCCAGCGTCCGCTCGACCGCGCGCCGCGCCGGCTCGATCAAACTTCCGTCCCCCCCACGGTCATCGACTCGATCCGGACATGGCCCTGGCCGGTGCCGACCGGCACTTTCTGGCCCGCCTTGCCGCAGACGCCGGTCTTCATCTCGAAGTCGTTGCCGACCGCGTCGATCGCCGCCAGCGCCTCCAGGCAGTTGCCGATCAGGGTCGCGCCGCGGCAGGGACGGGTGACCTTGCCCGCCTCGATCAGGTAGCCCTCGGAGACGCCGAAGACGAAGTCGCCTGTCGCCGGGTCGACCTGGCCGCCGGCGAAGGAGGCCGCGTAGAAGCCCTTCTCGACCTCGGCGATCATCGCCTCCGGCTCGGCGTCGCCCGGGGTGATGTAGGTGTTGGTCATGCGCGGGACGGGCAGGTGGCGGAAGCTCTCGCGGCGGCCGTTGCCGGTCGAGGCGACCGCGTCGCGCCGGGCAGTCAGCCCGTCGTATAGATAGGCGACGAGCCGGCCCTCCTCGATCACCATCGTCTTCTGCGTCGGCACCCCCTCGTCGTCGATCGCATCGCTCCCCCATTCCCCCGGCATGCGGCCGTCGTCGTAAGCGGTCAGCAGCGGCCGGGCGACGCGCTTGCCGAGCTTGCCGACGTAGACGCTGGCGCCCTTCTGGACGTGGTCGGCCTCCAGCCCGTGGCCGGTCATCTCGTGGAAGAGGACGCCGCCGAAGCCGCCGCCGACGACCACCGGCATCGAGCCGGCCGGAGCCGGGCCGGCGTCGAGCAGGATCATGGCCTTGCGGGCCGCCTCGGCGGCGACCGCCCCGGGGTCGCCGTCGAAGAGCTCGAAGCCGCAATGGCCGCCCAGCGTCTCGGCGCCGGTCTCGACCGAGTCGCCGCGGCGGGCGACCGCCTGGGCGCCGATCCGCACCCGGGTGCGGTCGTCGCCGCTGAAGAGGCCCTCGGAGCTGGCGACGCTTACCTCGCGGCGGACCTCGGCGTAAGAGGCCATGAACTGGGCGATCTCGGCGCCGGCGCCGCGGCCGCGCTCGTCGAGCTCCCGCAGCAGCGCCGCCTTGCGCTCGGCCGGCACCGCGGCCGGCGGTTGCTCGATCGGGTGCGGGCTGCTCGCGACGACCGCCTGCAGCGGGCGCGGCTCGCCGCGGCCCGAGCGCAGCGCCGCCGCCGCCTCGTCCGCGGCCCGCTCGATGTCGTGCGGGTCGAGCCCGTCGACGTGCGAGTAGTAGGTGGTGCCGCCGCTGAGCACCCGCACTCCGGCCCCCTCCGCGGCGCCCGACTGCACCGCTTCGACCCGTGACTCGTCGATCGCCATGGTCAGGCCGGCGTTGCGTTCGGCGAAGACCTCGGCGAACTCGCCGCCGTTGGCGAGCGCCCGGGCAAGCGCGCGCTCGGCGACCTCGGGCTCGATCACGGCGCTCACTGGACAAGCTTTCGTTCGCGCCCCGATCGCCACGGATTTGAACAACCGGCGATCATCGTGACGATCGGGGCGCTCACAGCTTCGGCCGCTTCCCGGCGACCTCGATCAACCGGCCGGCGGCGACGAAGAGCTCGCCGCCGACGCGCGAGTCGGTCGCGTGGTCGCCGGCCCGACCGCCCGGGTAGTAGAGGCGGGCGAAGGGCCGGCGGGAGACGCGGCGGCGGCGCATGTAGGCGGCCGCCTCGTCGGCGTAGCCGGAGACGCGGTCGAGCAGCACCCGGTGCGGCTTAGGCGGCATCGAGCCGCCGTCCGTCGCCGCCCGCGGCGAGGTCGCGCAGGACCGAGCGCATGTCGAAGAACATCAGCGAGGCGAGCGCGAAGCGCTCGGTCACAGCCACCGCGACCAGGCCGGCGTGGCGGATGGCGAAGACCTCGCCCTGCTCGGTCGCGAGGTGGATCTGCTCGACCGGCTCGTCTCCGGCCCGGTCGGCAACCTCGAGCAACGTCGCCGCGTCCTCGCGCCAGCGATCCGGATGGTCGCTGGCGGCGAGCACGGCGCCTTCCGGCCCGAGGATCGCGCCGCCGCGCAGGTCGGTCGACATCTCGATCAGGTAGGCCAGCGCGGACGCAGCAGCGTCCCCGTCAGCCGTCGCATCCACGCCGCTCGTCTCACCGTCGGGCATCTCGGCCAAAATAGCGGGCCGTGTCCCTGGCCCGAGCTTCCTGGATCGTCGTAGTCTCGATCTGCGCGATCGCGGTGGTCCTCTTCGCGATCAGCGGCTACACCGGCTACTCGATCACCGTGGGCGCCGTGGGCCTGGCCGCCGCCGTGAACCTTTTGCCAAGTCCGTAGCTCCGGGGGGGGCGAATCAGCGTTGCTGGCGCCTTAGTAGGCATATGCGCCACCAACGCGCCACCCCTGACTCACTTGTCGCCAAACTCGCCGGTCGACAGCACGGCGTCGTTTCGGTGCAGCAGCTTCGGGCCGTTGGGCTCGACAAGTTCAAGGTGCGCCACCAAGCGCGAATGGGTCACTTGCACCCAATCCATCGTGGGGTCTACGCCGTTGGGCATTCATCCCTGACCCAGGAGGCCAGGTGGATGGCTGCGGCGCTTGCATGCGGAGAGGCTGCCGTCCTCAGCCACCGAAGCGCAGCAGCGCTTTGGGCGCTGCTTCCGGCTCGCAAGGGGCGTGATGTTGATGTCTCCATCCCTGGCGATGGAGGCAGAAAGAGGCGCGCAGGCATTCGTCTTCATCGTTGTCCATCGCTAGGCCCAAGTCATGTGACCCGTCGCCTCGGGATTCCGGTCACGACACCGGCGCGGACGATCTCGGATCTGCGCAACGCCGTTCCTGAGCAAGAACTACGTCGGGCCCTGCGTCAAGCGGATGTGCTGGGGCTTCCCAGCGGAGTGGATGCCGCACACGACCGGACCCGCAGCGAGCTGGAGTTCCGCTTCCTCGGCCTTTGTCGGAAATGCCATCTGCCTGCTCCGGATGTAAATGTTCGAATCGATTCCCTGCTCGTCGACTTCGTCTGGCCAAATGAGCGTCTCGTCGTGGAGACAGATGGCTACAGATACCATCGGGGCCGGATTGCCTTCGAAGAAGATCGCTCTCGCGATCTCAGGCTCAGAACCCTCGGCTACAACGTCATTCGCCTCACCTATAGCCACGTGGTGGATCGTCCGGAGGACGTTGCAGCGGCGCTGAGAAAGGCGCTTTCAAGCTGACGGATGATCGGCGCGGGGCGCGGTTGGCTCGTTTCCCCTAGCCGGCGCGGAAGGGGCCTTGGCGGGCTCCGGCGGGGTCTCGCAGGGAGGTCTCGGGCTCTACGTGGATCAGGACCTCGGCGCGGGGGATGTCGGCCTCGATCGAGGCGCGCATCGCGTGGGCGAGCTCGTGGGCGCGCTCGAGGCTGGTTCCCGAGCGGTACTGGACGTGGAGGTCGATGTAGCGGCGACTGCCGGCGCGGCGGGCGCGCAGCTTGTGGTAGCCGGCGACCTCGGGCGTGCGGGCGGCGGCGATCGCCGTCTCGATCCGGTCCATTTCCTCGCCCGGCAGCGCTTCGTCGACGAGCACTCCGGAGGAGCGCCTGACGATGCGGATCCCGGCCACCACGATCGCGCCCGCGACCGCAAGCGCGGTGATCGAGTCAAAGGCGGCATTGCCGGTGATCTGGACCAGGCCGAGCCCGACCAGGACGCCGGCCGAGGTCATCGCGTCGGTGCGCAGGTGCGCCGCGTCGCCTTCCAGGGCCGGCGAGTCGTGCGCCTTCGCCTGGCGCGAGAGGACCGTGGAGACGGCGAGGTTGGCCAGCACCGAGAAGCCCATCACGGCGATCCCGACCCCAAGCCTTTCGACCGCGGCGCCGACGACGAGCCGGTGGGTCGCCTCGAAGATGATGACCGCGGCGCCGAGCAGGATCAGCAGGCCCTCGACGGTCGCGGCGAGGCTCTCGACCTTCTCGTGGCCGTAGGGGTGGTCGGCGTCGGCGGGCTCGTCGGCCTTGCGCACCGAGACGAAGGCGACGACCGAGGCGACGAGGTCGATCAACGAGTGGATCGCCTCGGTGAGGATCGCGATCGAGCCGGTGATCGCCCCGGCGGCCAGCTTGATCGCGATCAGCAGCGCGTTGGAGGCGATCGAGAGCGCCGCCGCGCCGCTCTTGGTGCGGATCATCTCGCCCCGGGCGTCGCCCTGCCGGCGCCGAGGTGGGCGGCCAGCGCCCGCGCGGCGCGACCGCGATGGCTGATCTGGTTCTTCTCCGCCTGGGTCAGCTCCGACATCGTGCGCTCGTCGTCTGGGCCGGTGTCGTCGGGAACGAAGGCCGGGTCGTAGCCGAAGCCCCCCTCGCCGCGCGGCGCCTCGATCAGAGCGCCCTCGCAGCGCGCCTCGAAGACCCGCTCCGATCCGTCGGCCTCGACCAACGCCAGCGCGCAGTGGTAGGCGGCGCGGCGATCCTCTCCGGCTGCGGCCACCTCGCGCAGCAGCTTTGCCAGGTTCTCCTCGTCCGTGGCGCCCTCGCCGCCGTAGCGAGCAGAGTGGATCCCGGGCCGGCCGCCGAGCCCCATCGCCTCGATCCCGGAGTCGTCGCCGATCGCCACCGAGCCGGTCGCAGCGTGAGCCGCACGGGCCTTCTCCAGGGCGATCTCGGCGAAGGAGTCGCCCTCCTCGGGCGGCAGCTCGACCCCGGCCGGCAGCGGCTCCAGCGCGCTGCCGGGCAGCAGTTCGCGCATCTCGCGCAGCTTGTGCTTGTTGGCGGTGGCGAAGATCAATCGCGCCTACTCGCCACCCGCTACCTGTTCCTGCACCCCCCGCAGGCGGGAGATCCCCAGCTCGGCGAGACCGAGCAGCTCGTCGAGCGATGCCCGTGAGAGCGGCGTGCGCTCGGCCGTCGCCTGGACCTCGACCAGGCCGCCATCGCCGGTCATCACCACGTTTGCGTCGACTTCGGCGTTGGAGTCCTCGGAGTAGTCGAGGTCGCAGAGGGCGCGTCCGCCGACCATGCCGACGCTGACCGCGGCGATCGAGCCGTTCAGCGGCATCGTCTCGACCTCCCCCGCGTCGACCAGCTTCCCGAGGGCCAGGCGCAGGGCGACGTAGCCGCCGGTGATCGCCGCGCAGCGGGTGCCCCCGTCGGCCTGCAGCACGTCGCAGTCGACGTAGACGCTGCGTTCGCCGAGCGCCTTGAAGTCGACCACGACCCGCAGCGAGCGCCCGATCAGGCGCTGGATCTCGACCCCGCGGCCGTCCTGCTTCCCCTTGGCGATGTCGCGCGCCTTGCGATCGCCGGTCGAGGCGGGCAGCATCGCGTACTCGGCGGTGACCCAGCCCTTGCCCCTGCCCTGCATCCAGCGGGGGACCGAGCTGTTGACCGAGGCGGTGCAGATCACCCTGGTCCGACCCAGCGTGATCAGCGCCGAGCCGTCGGCGGTATCGACGAATTCGGGGTCGATCGACACCGGCCGGATGTCTGCGGGCGCTCGGTCGTAGCTGCGGGAGGCTGGCATGGTGCCGCGAGTCTAAGGACCTATCCCGATAGGGGACGTGCCCCTGGGACGGCTCAGGACCAAGCGGGGTGGTCACGGCGCGGATTCCGCATGGCAGCGCCATGTGGGATTCGCGACGGGGCCGCATCCGCGCCGGTCCTGGGCCGTCCCAGGGGTGCGATTCCCCTACCGGGATAGGTCCTAAGTCAGCGGGACCGCATAGCCCTCCCGTAAACGCGGAAGGGCCGCGACAACCGCGACCCTCCCTGCCCACTGGGGGTAGCCCTTTGGACGCTCGATGGACTACGGGCGCCTCGCGAGCTGACCGAAGCATAGGCCGATAACACCTGAGCAGTCAAGAAATTCCCTTTGGTAGAACACTGAGGCCACGCTGCATGAAGTGAGCGTCGAAGGCGAACGCCTCATCGTCCCCATCGCGCTCGAGCAGGGCGAACGAGGTTGCGTCCACGTAGCTCCAGCGCTTGTCGTCATGCAGCTCGAGGATCTCCCAGGCCCGTTCCTCCGTCGGCCGATCGAGGTGGACGAGGTCGATCGCGCCGCCGCTGCGGAAGCGCCTCCCCCACTCGATCGCCTCGCCGCGGCCGACCCTGACCATCAACGCCGTGTAGGTCTCGGCGAAGACGTAATTCGAGGTGAAGAGCGCAACGCCCTCGGAGATCAGGCCGGCCAGCGCCGACCGCGCCCGCTCGTGCTCGGCCTCAGAGGAGTTGCGCAGCGCCACGAAAGCGCTGGTGTCGACGAAGACCGACTTCATGGCCCGTAGAGGTCGCGGTCCAGGCTGCTGACGCTGGTCCCCTCGCGACCCCGGCCGGGCGCCTCGTCGACGAGGTAGCTCAGCAGGGGGTCGACGGCGGAATCGACACCGCGGGCCCGCTCGGCGTCGATCAGCTCGCGGACGGCAGCGGCGATGCTGCCGGCCTCGCCCGCACGCTGCTTCAGCCAGCGGTACTGGCCCTCGTCCAGATAGAGCTGTGTTCGATGCCTCATACTGTAATACAGCATACGATCGTCCCCGGACGGAACCCGCCCGATCGGCGCCTGCATGGAATCCACCAGGCGACTCAGCACCGGCAAGGA